>NZ_JBPSEH010000026.1:0-658 GCF_051488685.1 Melioribacter sulfuriphilus | reverse complement strand
GCAAATAATTTTTCTGAAGTATATAGCGAGAAGTATAATTTTAGTTTATTTAAAAACTATCCCAATCCGTTTAACCCATCTACTACAATAGAATATTATTTGCCCAAAAGCGGAAAAGTTACTATAAAAATATTCGATTCTCTCGGTAAAGAAATAGAGACGCTTGTTAATGAACATAAACAAGCTGGACATTATCAAGTAATCTTTAATGCAAGGAATCTGCCAAGCGGAGTTTATTATTACTCATTAATATCTGGCTCTACAATAATTACAAAATCAATGGTTTTAATTAAATGAAATCAATTTATTTAACAATTTTATTTGTATTCTTAACATCAATTATTTTAGCTCAGTATGATGACCCGTATCAATTTTTTCCGGCTAATTTAGGCGACCATTGGGAATATACATGGGCGGGAGGAGACCTGCATTATACAGTACTGCGCGATTCGATAGACCCGAAAGACAGCAGCAGGTTTATATTTTTTTATGATCCGCCTTTGTATTATGGCGCTGATTATAGAATAGACAGGAATTATAATGTTTTCAACGTCCCTCAATTCGATAACCGACATGTCTACAAATTAAATGCACAGGTAGGTGAACGGTGGGTTGTTATAGTTGAAGATTCCAGCAAGTGGGAAGAATCGATGGTAAG
>NZ_JBPSEH010000025.1:0-666 GCF_051488685.1 Melioribacter sulfuriphilus | reverse complement strand
ATTCTCGTCCTTTGCCAGTTTTGAAGAACTTTTCTCTTTTCATGGCGTCGGACTTTTGTGAAAAGGATTCATAGTAAGTCAATTCAAAAGGACGACGATTGCGAGTGGATTTTACAAGGCCACGTTGATGTTCAGAGAATCGACGAGCGATATCGTTAGTGAGTCCAATATACCTTTTATTGTCTTTTAGACTTCTTAAGACGTAAACGTAAAACATAACAATGTTATGCTTAAAATGGAGAGGCGGCGGTCGGATTCGCCCGCCTAAGGCGGGTTGCAGACCTTCGCCTTATTGGGAAATGGAGTCTAAGAATTCTCGTCCTTTGCCAGTTTTGAAGAACTTTTCTCTTTTCATGGCGTCGGACTTTTGTGAAAAGGATTCATAGTAAGTCAATTCAAAAGGACGACGATTGCGAGTGGATTTTACAAGGCCACGTTGATGTTCAGAGAATCGACGAGCGATATCGTTAGTGAGTCCAATATACCTTTTATTGTCTTTTAGACTTCTTAAGACGTAAACGTAAAACATAACAATGTTATGCTTAAAATGGAGAGGCGGCGGTCGGATTCGAACCGACGAATAAAGGTTTTGCAGACCTTCGCCTTAGACCACTTGGCTACGCCGCCCAATTAAAAAAATTAGAAGAACAAATTTACTGGCGGTCG
>NZ_JBPSEH010000024.1:0-704 GCF_051488685.1 Melioribacter sulfuriphilus | reverse complement strand
CAAGTATACAATTGTGTTACTGTATCAGTACAAGAAGTTCCGGCGCAATCAAAAGGAAGATGGCTTCCTTCCGAAGGAACAGTAAATGTATTAATTATCTTCGCGGAATTTCCAGATGACAACTATGATATTAATAATACAAGATGGGTTAAAGGCAACGCTCCTCAAAATATGAATAATTGGGTCGATCAAACATGGTCAGCTAACCCTACTCTAGGTTCGCTAACTCATTATTTTAACGAAATGTCCGGCAACAAGCTTCATTTTATTGGAAAAGAAGTTCACGTAATTGCACCGCATACAAGAGATTGGTATATGAATAATTACATCAGTAATCGAAGAGGCAATATTCAAAAAGAAATAATCCAACAACTTGATACAACATGGGATTTTGCTGAGTTTGATAACTGGGATTGGGTAAGTGATTATACATACTATAATAATGCCGATACATACGTTGACATGATCATTTTTGTCTGGAGAAATATTTCAGGAGATTTAAGTAATCCCTATCAAGGTTTAATAGATTTAGGATTTGTAAGCAATTATGGTGATTTGGGAGATATAGGAATTATTAATGTGGACAACAACCAGAGGAAAATAGCAACGTCATTTGGTGGGAGGGATTCAATACCATACGGTTCCGGTGTGACAGTAAGAAATTATTTAACCGAGGACCCATTCAGAAATGTAATACATGAATT
>NZ_JBPSEH010000023.1:0-711 GCF_051488685.1 Melioribacter sulfuriphilus | reverse complement strand
AACTTAATCCCGGGTTTAGCTATCATTGGTGGGCCCAGAAGGACTTGAATTTTACCCGCCTCAGGCGGGCCTCCGACCCGCTGATTTAAAAAACAAAAAACCCGGAATTAAACTTAATCCCGGGTTTAGCTATCATTGGTGGGCCCAGAAGGACTTGAACCTCCGACCCGCTGATTATGAGTCAGCTGCTCTAACCAACTGAGCTATGGGCCCAATTTTTAAAGCGGTACAAAAATAATGCTTTAATAGATACTTTGCAAATTGTAATTAAAAAAGACGGGTTATTTGCATGTTTTAAATTGAATAATCTGTTCATATATTGCAAAAAAGATAAAAAAAGGATTATATTTGTACTCACTTTTAGAAGATTATTCATTGACATTACGTCTGCCGGGGTGGCGGAATTGGTAGACGCACAGGACTTAAAATCCTGTGGGTGTTTACACCCGTGCCGGTTCGAGTCCGGCCCTCGGTACATCTTATTCCAATTTACTCGTTTCGAAGTTTTTAAAAAATACTGCTATTGCTCAGTTGGTTAGAGCGACACGCCTGGGACGGGTAGGTCACAGGTTCGGAATAAAAAGGCAATAACAAATTAATTTTGAAATTCTAAACGAAGTTTTTGAAATAGGTATTTTAATAAGGGTTCTTAGCTCAGTTGGCTAGAGCGACCCGCCTGAGGCGGGTAGGTCACAGGTTCGGAATAAAAAG
>NZ_JBPSEH010000022.1:0-722 GCF_051488685.1 Melioribacter sulfuriphilus | reverse complement strand
ACCCAGCAGGTAGATCTGCAATGTTGCCTGTGAGTGTGTTAGAGCCACTGATACTTAAATATGTCACCACAGCAGGTAGATCTGCAATGTTGCCTGTGAGTGTGTTAGAGCCACCGATACTTAATTCCGTCACCACAGCAGGTGCATCTGCAATGTTGCCTGTGAGTGTGTTAGAGCCACTGATATTTAATACCGTCACCCCAGCAGGTAGATCTGCAATGTTGCCATATATTGTATTTGTGCCAGCGATATAAATATTTGTTAAATATCTTGGCAATTGCTTTACATCAAACTCACAATGAAATCCTGCCCAATATATCCTTGTCCATGCATACAATTCCCCTATAATTCTAACCGTATATGTTCCAGTAAGCGTGTATGTTTTTGCAACACGCTGGTCACTTCCTGTAAAGGTAACAGTATTTGTTGTTCCATCGCCCCAATCGATTGTCATCGCATGACCAGCACGCCCGCTTACCAAAAAATAATAAGAACTCGTTCCGTCATCGATCTTATAATTAGCGGTGCTTGCATTTATCTTAAATGAAAATTCATAATTACGTTTAATAAGAATTTGCAAATTGTTGTCTGCATTAGCCCGGTCAGTTATTTCTTGTGTTATTTGTGCTTGTAACAAATTATCTTCATTAGCCCGGTCAGTTATTTCTTGTGTTATTTGTGCTTGTAACAAATTATCTTTAGCATCTACTTCTGATTTGTTG
>NZ_JBPSEH010000021.1:0-1201 GCF_051488685.1 Melioribacter sulfuriphilus | reverse complement strand
GAAACCTCTGAAAAATTATCCAGAATTTAAAAACTTTTTAATGAAAAGCGTTGTAAGAGAATAAACAAAAAAGAGGAAAAGATGCGCAGCAATAAGATTAATAATATCGATTTGTTTACCCAAGCAGCCAACGATAGATTTGAAAAACACATAAAAACCCAAAGCAAACGAGCCTTGGAAACAATAAATCAGAAAATAGATTGGGATGATCTTCTCACGCCCATAGAACAAAAATTGAAAGTAAGTAAAGCTAAAACAACGGAAGCCGGAAGAAGACCATTTTCATTAGAGGTAATAGTAAAATGTTTCATACTCCAGACAATCTATAATCTTTCAGACCCACGTTTAGAAGAAGAGATAGCTGATAGGCGAAGCTTCCAAATCTTTTTAGGAATAAGTAGCGGAGATTCAATACCAGATGAAACGACACTTGTCCGATACCGCAAGACATTTTCTTCTTTGGGATTAGATAAGCTGCTATTTGATAGATTCAACAAACAACTGAACGAAAAACAACTGATCATAGGGAAAGGGACGATAGTCGATGCTACCATAAAACAAGCCCAAGCCACACCATCAAGCAATAGAGACAAAGACGCTAATTTCACCAAGAAGCGAGGCAAAACTTATTACGGATATAAAGGGCATATTGCAATTGATAAAGACAGCCAGATTATCAAGCGCCTTGAGTTTACCAAAGCAAGCGTACATGATTCCGATGAATTTGACAACCTTGTTGATTACACCGAAGAGGCAGTGTTTGCCGATAAGGGCTACGCTAATAAAACAAGAAGAAAGAAGCTCGAATCAAAAGAAATATTTGATGGAATCTTAGAAAAAGGTTATCGGAACAAACCATTAAACAAAATTCAGAAAAAAGTGAATCGATTACTCTCAAGTATAAGGAACAGAGTTGAGAAAACTTTTGCATTTATGAAAAATGTTTTGGGCTACGACCGATGTAGTTATTACGACCTTGAAACTAACCGATTTGAATTTACATTTGCCGCATTAGTTTTCAACATAAGGAGAATGATATCATTGACTACATAAAATCTGCCTGAATGAGTCAATTAATGGCTCAATAAAGCAGACAACACTATTTCAAAGAACCAATTTTTACTTATACATGATTTATTTTTTCAATGAAAACGACAATACTTATAAATCTGTTCCTCTAATTGAATTTTTCAGATGTCTC
>NZ_JBPSEH010000020.1:0-1766 GCF_051488685.1 Melioribacter sulfuriphilus | reverse complement strand
GTTATATGGCAAAATCATAAATTAATAAGGAGGTACTGCAAAAAAAATAATTTTCTAAAAACCCCGGCGCTGGTGGCACCGGGGCAAATGCAAACAAATAATTTAACCTTCTATTACTACAGTTTTGCAAATTGTAGAAACAGATTTGTTTGCGATACAAATATACCATTCCACCATAAAATTATTAAATAATTTATGGGGTAATGTTATGAAAAAGTTAATTCTAATTGTTTTTATTTTAATTCAATCATTTGCTTATGGTGCAAATGTCTATTTCGATTTACCTTCAAATAATCAATCTTTTCAAATTGATGCAAATGGAAGAGCTGGGGTTAGTTATCATATACTAACAGTATCATTGTTTTATGTAACTGATTGGTATGGTGCAAAAGTTCAATATCCGGATGGTCACTGGGGTTCTTGGCAAACGGGTCAGAGCGGCGGCTGGGTATTTACTCAAGCTGGGACCTATCATCTTCAAGGCGCAGTACATGTTGTTAGTGATCTAAATGGTGGGAACAACTATTACATGTATTCGAACATTCTTACTTTTTACGTTACACCCCCGCCACAACCTCTAACAAATGTTTCAATATTTGGTGATTTTTCTCTTTATTTAGGAAGTACTGGATATTGGAATGCTACTTTAACAAATGGTATTGCTCCATTTAACTATAATTGGCAAATAATGTATCTTGGTAGCATATCATCATTATCGTTAGAAAGCAAAACATTAACAAGCACAGAGAAAATCGGTTCTGGCGGAATTATAATTAATGCCCCGCCAAGCGAGTATTGGTTTTCTGTTGGCACAAATTCGCCTACTTTCAGTCGCACTAATACTGGGTCGGATCCACGAGATTTTAAATTGAGATGTATTGTTACAGATGCAAGCAACACAACCAAAACATCAAATGAATGGTATGTAGATGTACTTTTTGAATATCCACCTCAAATGAGTATTGTACAAAATAATTCTAACATCCAAAATGCATCTTTAGCAAAAGAATCTTTATTTGAATCTGTCCCAACAGAGTATTCTCTTAAACAAAACTATCCAAATCCGTTTAATCCAACTACTACTATTGAGTACCAATTGCCATCAGACGGATTTGTTTCGCTAAAGATATTTGATTTACTTGGCAGTGAAATAAAAACTCTAGTAAATGATTTTAAAACCAAAGGTAAATATTCAATAACATTTGATGCTTCAAATCTTGCTAGTGGAATATATATTTATCAAATAAAATCGAATAATTTTAGTTCAATTAAGAAAATGATATTATCAAAATAACTCAATGAATTAAAAAATATTTATTAGGGCAAGCTTTTAAGCTTGCCCTTTAAATTGAGAGTCAAAGATGAGCTCAATCAAAAATTATATAAAAATTAATTTTATTTTTTTTCCTGTTTTATTAATTCTCTTTGGTTGTGAAAATTCAAATGAACCATTAGTTATAGCTAATGAGTATATGTCATTGAACGTTGGTGATATAAGACAATACTGTATGCCATATTCCAATAATCCAGAAATTCATACAGTTTGGAAAATAGCCGGCAAAACGCATCGTTCGGACGGTACAGAAGTTTTTATAACTGAGTGGTATTTTTATAGTTACGATTCTAATAGTAAATATGTTTCATATTATTTCATTCGAGATGGATTTTTAATTTATACTGAGCTTGAGAAAACATCAACCTACCAAGGGAATCCATATTCTGAACAACGATTAGCTAAAATTTCCCCGAACGATGGAGATGTTTGG
>NZ_JBPSEH010000019.1:0-1871 GCF_051488685.1 Melioribacter sulfuriphilus | reverse complement strand
GCGCCGGGGTTTTTAGAAAATTATTTTTTTTGCAGTACCTCCTTATTAATTTATGATTTTGCCATATAACGGCGTTGTTTTTAAGCCGCCGCCCAACACAGCAATGCTACTTAAAACACAAACGCCAATAATTTTATAAAAACTTTTCTATTGCAATCTACTTTAAAGAGCAACTAACTTATACAACGATACTTTATTACAATACAAATGCCGCAACGTTTAAAGCGGGCGGCTTGGAAAACGGGTTATACTTACGCCCTTAAAAATCGAAGGCAGAACTAAAAAATAATTCTGCCTTCATGGAATGAAAATTATCATTTAGTTAAAATCATCTTATTTGAGCTTCTATAATCACTTGTTGATAAAGCATATAGATATACGCCGCTTGCAAGATTATGTGCATCAAAAGTAACTTCATAATAACCGGATTCCTGCACTTCATCAACTAAGGTTCGAACTACCCTACCAGTAATATCAAATATTTTTAATGTTACAGGCGCTTTTTCCTTAATTTGATATTTGATGATTGTTGAAGGATTGAAAGGATTAGGATAGTTAGCTTCCAATTTTGTCTCTGTAATTATCTGACTATTAGTGTTATCAACCGATTCTTTTAGCAATGAAGACAGTGAGGGATAGCAGGTTTGTGTAGAAGAACCGGCAGCATTTGAAGCTGTACATGTCAGAGAAAACGGAGGTGCCATTATTTGATTGATGCCAGAATTTTTTAATAATAACAGTTCGTTTGTAACATAAGCTGTGTTACCACTAAAAGACACGCTAACCCATGTCGGTTTGTTTGCATAGCTCCATGAATATGTAATGTTTCCATTCCCTTGTGAAAGAACGGCTGTTACTGTACCGGTTTCGCCTGGCGGTATGGGCGAGGGTGACTGAACAAGAGATGAGATAACCGGAGCAATAAGTTGTTTGCCCAGTACAGTGTAATTCAAAGAAACATTAGAAACTGTTGTCGGGAACCAACCTATCCACTGACCAAGTGTATTCCATACTTCATAAACATACGTTCTTAAAGTAGCGCTGTTAGCATTTTGAGTACCTGGAACTAATTCACAAAATCCCATACTGAAGTTTGGACTTTCAAGTGACCAACCATTTGTTCCAACACCTCTGCCCCAAACATAATGATCGTACATTGGCATAAAAGTAACATATTTACGAACCTCATGTCGTTTGACAATATAAAGTCCATCAGCTAAACCGCTTGCACCATAAATTATTGTGGTATAAGAATCTGTAGAACTATAATCAGTACCACCTGATGCAGAAAGCTGCGAAAGTTGATACGGAGATTGTAAAAATTGCATTGCTTTATAAGCATTTACTCTGCCGGTTCCTAAATATTGATCCCAGCCAGGATAAGAGAAAGAATTTACATCATCGGTAGACAACCTAATTATTTGTTCGATATCATCATTATAAAGGTTTGAGTTATATCCTTTGAGCAATGAAGCCATGCCGGAAACATGGGGCGTTGCCATTGAAGTACCGCTCAGATATGCATAATCAGGATTTCGATAAGTTGAGTATACACTCACGCCTGGAGCAGAAACATCGATACCATTATTCACTTGAGAAAATGAAGCAACCTGATCCTGACTATTTGTTGCACCTACTGCTATTATGCCTTGACCAAAACCAGCCGGATAATATGTTTGACCAGGATAAGATTCTTGATAATTCCCATTTGCACACACTGCAACTCTATTCATTTTATAAGCATAGGCAAAGGCAAATCTTACAGTTGTCGAGTAGCGCGGACTGTAATTAGTATTAGAAACCTCTGAAAAATTATCCAGAATTTAAAAACTTTTTAATGAAAAGCGTTGTAAGAGAATAAACAAAAAAGA
>NZ_JBPSEH010000018.1:0-3408 GCF_051488685.1 Melioribacter sulfuriphilus | reverse complement strand
ATACATGATTTATTTTTTCAATGAAAACGACAATACTTATAAATCTGTTCCTCTAATTGAATTTTTCAGATGTCTCATTTTAGATAGTACTTGGGTATGGGCAAATAGCAATACCGATGGCTTTGAATGGGGCAACCCCTCGTATGGTATGCCTGGAGCGACTAAAATTAGTCAAAATGGTCGTGATGTGACATTTGAAACATATGTCTACCGAATGATGCCTATAGGCGGCTCAAGCTTGTATTGGTACCCTGCCTCTCCAGATGAAGCAAATATACAGGTAACAGTATTAGGTAAACAGCCTCTTACTGCAACAATGTCGGGCCCTACATATCTAAGCAACGGTCAAAGCGGAACATGGACAGTAACGGCTTCAGGCGGGATACCACCATATTCTTATAGCTGGTCTTACTTTGTTTATTGTGATGAAATTCTTGATGCTGCGACAAATGACGGGAAAGAAATTATTATTACTCCCGATAACGTTCCATGTGGTTACTGGTTTAGTATGGGCAGTACAACTAATACTGCAAGTAGAACTTCAGACGGGAGAGCTTTTCAAGTTAAATGTGTAGTTACTGATGCAGGTAACTCTACTTACACTGTTACAAAAAATGTTGATGGAAGTAGTTCAGTTTTGGCAAAACAAAATATTTCTGATTCTTCTAAAGTTGAAATGCTAGAAAAAGAAAACTATATGGAATCGTTAGATAATTATCCTAATCCGTTTAATCCAACAACAAAGATTAGTTTTTCAATTCCTAATAGTAGTCATGTTACTTTGAAGATTTATGATATACTTGGTCGAGAAATTGCAGTTTTAGCTGATAAAGAATTTGCAGCCGGAAGATATGAGTTTGAATTTGATGCAAGTAATCTTCCAAGCGGAACTTATATTTATAGTTTAAGAACGAATACTAAAACCATAACTAAAAAAATGTTACTCGTCAAATAGTAAAGTTTATTTCCATGAAGGCAGAATTAATTTTAGTTCTGCCTTCTGTTTTTAAGGGTGTAAGTATAACCCGTTTTACAAGCCGACCGCTTTAAATTGTTTGGCATTTGTGTAATTAAAAAGTTGTGTTGTAAAAGTTTGTTGCTCTTTGAATGTAGTTAACAAAATTAATTTATAAATAATTATCGGTATTGGTTTTCAAAGCTGCATTGCTGTTATGGGCGGCGGCTTAAAAACAACGCCGTTATACTTACTTTCAGTAGAAACTGAAAAACGCTATTGAATATTTCTAAGTGTAAAGTTACATTAACAACGAAGTGAATTTACATCGGGGTGCTGTATGAACATTAAAGTCACGAATGTTTTATTAATTGTTGTCTCTATTTTTTTAGCGTGTTCTGATAATGTCGTTGAAAACGATAAAAATCCTTGCCCACCAATTGATATAGTAGCACAACCCCCATATAATAATCCGATTTGGTATCCAAGCGGAAAATTTATAGGATTTAACTACACTCCCCTTGATTCCATCACTTACCCGTATGGTAAAAATTGTATAGGAGTTCAACACTTCAATTATGATTCAACGGGTTTTTGGCTTGTTAATACCGATGGGACAAACATGCGCAGAATATTTCCTTATCAATTATTCTTAGCTACATGGTCACCAGATGGAAAATGGATTGCTTTTGTCAACAGTGCTCGGATATACAAAATGCCTTTTATTGTAGAGGAAGAAAGATTTGATACTACTCAAATAGAGCAGTTAGCATTTGAAGGAAAAAATTTCTTTCCCGCTTATAGTCCTGATGGAAAGTGGATTGCCTTTGATTCAAATAAAGATCATGCTTCTGGAGGTTATAGAATATGGAAAATGGAAATTAATGGTTTAAATAAATCACTTATCCTTGATGGCAGAATGCCTATCTGGACAAAGGATTCAAAGTCATTATTCTATGTCGGATTATATAGTGAAATTTTTAAGGTTAACTTGAACAATCCTTCAAACATTATACAGGTAACTCATTTAAATGAGACTAATAACTATCAAACAGATAACAGAAATCCGAAACTTTCATTTGCATCATCTCAAATCGCATTTTGGTCAAACAGCAATTTATGGTCCATAGATACAACGGGAGCTAATTTAAAACAGATAACAACCAGGGGTGTGGATGGAGATTTCGGATTACCTTTTAGTTGGTCGCCAGATGATGAGAAAATCGTTTATACACAATATAGCACTAGCAACTGGAATTATGATAACGGGGTATTATGGATAATTAATACCAGCACCGGTTCCGAATTTCAACTCACTTTTAACACGGTGAAAAATGTAAGGAGGTGATTATTATGAGATAGTAATTAAGCAGTTATTGGGCATGAACACAATAACTGTAAGATTATAATAAAAGATTCATGAACATTTTTTCCTGCTAATTAAAGCAGAGGCATTTTCATTGCGTTATCTACCTAATCAAAAACAACTATTTCAACAAGTTGGAGGAGTACTAAGATGACAAGATTATTAAATGCTGCTATTAACCGCAGGGTCGATTTTCTATTATTAGTGCTGTTGGTTTTTCTTCCGCTTCAAATATTTTCTCAAACAAGTGAAACTGAAGATGAAATACTCGTTTATTTCCTTCCCGATTCACTTGAGTTACCTGACGGCACAGCAGAATTAACTGACATAAATAAACTCAAGATAAAATCTAAAGATTTAGATAACACATTTAAGAAGATCGAGTTAAAAGCAATTAAAAAGGCATTCCCTGATTTTAATATTAACGACACTCTAAAATTGAAAGATGACGGCAGTAGAATTAAACTGCCAAATATGTCGAGGATATTCAAATTAAAATTGAAAAATAGAGATAATGTTCAAGCAGTTATTGATATTCTTTCCAAAGAAAAAGGAGTACTTTTCGCAGAACCAAATGGAATTACTGCGCCGGGCGTTATTCCCAATGATCAATATTTTTCTTACCAGTGGTCACTTCAATCTGGGGGCGGCACAGGTAAAATCCAAGCACCCGAAGCATGGGATATTTATACAGGAAATTCTAGCAATATTATTGGTATTGTTGATGGCGGAATTGATGGAACACATCCTGATTTAAGCGGTAAAGTAACAGGAGATGCTGGTTATGGTTGGGATGGGCATGGTATTCATGTTGCCGGAATTGCTTCAGCAAAAACAAATAATTGGAATGGAACAGAATATGTCGGAATTGCCGGTGTAGATTGGAATGCTCAACTTCATGCTCAACGTGTCGATAACACCGATGACACAGGTACATATCAAGCTGTTGTTGACGCCGTAAATTATAGTACCAATGTTCGAGTATTGAATAATAGCTGGACTCTAATTAATAGAGACATCTGAAAAATTCAATTAGAGGAACAGATTTATAAGTATTGTCGTTTTCATTGAAAAAATAAATCATGTA
>NZ_JBPSEH010000017.1:0-5010 GCF_051488685.1 Melioribacter sulfuriphilus | reverse complement strand
CCTCTTTTTTGTTTATTCTCTTACAACGCTTTTCATTAAAAAGTTTTTAAATTCTGGATAATTTTTCAGAGGTTTCATTTAATAAATATAACGTTCCTGCATCAACATGGTTGATTGGAAGTCCTTTGTTACCCCCCTTCAATAGCACTTTTTGATTAATTTCATCTAATTTCCCGAGATCATGATATAATGCAGCCGCCCGTACCGCCTCCCTAAAAAAATTTATATCACCTTTGTAATAAGATGCTAAACCTTGAACGTTCTTTTCAGCGCGTCTCAGGACTTCTGAAATGTGTTGCCTATAAGTTTGAGGCGGAACCGGCAGATTATCAGCTTTACTATGTGCAAGCCAATCTTTTATCATATCTCTTTCATCAAATCTCTTACTGATTTTACTTTTTTCTTCAATTCTTCACGTATATCTTTTTCGGTTGGAATATAATAATCTTCTATGGATGTGGATGGCTTTTCAGAATCTTCCTTTTTAAGTCTATAAGGTGTTAAGTCCTTGATTAGTTCAAAGTCAGAACAAGAACCAAGCGGGGAATTATGTTCAATATACCAAGCGTGAATGATATTTACCTGTGAGCGAATATAAGATGAAGTATTTGTGTAAGCATATGGAATCACTTTCGTCAGAAGTTCAATATCCTGATAAGTGCACCCTGTTTTATAAGCAACAGAAGGATTTATAAAAAAAGGTAAACAATAAAGGCCATGTTGTACTATCCTGTAACTTAGAGGAGCCATTCCTCTATCTTTCCCTTCTTCTACCCCAGCTTTATTGGTTGTAGTATGTCTTTCAATTAGAATAGGAGAAATCGAAACGCCAAGACCAAATTGCACAACTCCTGTCTTAATACTTGTTGAAGAACCTTCTTCAAGAAAAGTATTACCAAAGACTCTTGCATCCCAATATTCCTTTTTAAACTTATCCTCGTCTTCTTTTATCATTCTGATTATTTCATTTCGATCTCTACCTCTACTTTCCAAAATAGAATAATGAAATTCTCCGTTATTCAGATTTAGATTCTTTGAGATATTTATCCATACTTCGCCTTTTTTGTCTTCTATTAAGTCTCGTAGTTTTCGTTTAAATGAAACTGGTGATATTTCGCCTCGCAGATCATTTCGCTGGCGAGGATCACTTTCTTTATCAGGATCGCCATTTGGATTTGAATTTATCACTTCAATTACCAAAAGTCCTGTAACCCTATTGAATGTGGGGTTGTTAGTTGTGTTTAACATATTTAGCTCCTTCATTTTTTTATTATTGATTTTTTAATTGTTCTCGGAAAGTTGATCTTCAAAAATTTCTGGATCATTTTTCTTTTCTGGTTTTGCCAAATATCCTAGAAGGATTTGAACCCTTTCAATGCTTGTCGTACATGTTGGAAGATTTTTTTTAGCCAGTAGATCTGAAATTTTTCCAATTTCTCCGACTGCCCATCTCGCTAACTTTACTTTTTCACCGGATTCCTTTCTTGTCCAATCTTTATATACATTGATTCTTCGAGAAAGGATATCAAAAGCCGATACTGGATTATCCAGGGCAATTGTAAGGTGTGCACTTCCTAATAATTGAGGCGGGATTGCTTTTCTCCATTCTTTTTCACTTTTTTCTGGATACCCACCTCTAACACATTTACACCATTCAAAATGAAGTGTGTCGACGAGTGATAAGAATCGTCCGATGTTGAAAAAAATATCATTCATATAGTACTCCTTTTTGATTCCAAGCTTGTATAAATAAATAGATAATATTGATACTGCTTTTAATGCTGTAAATTTTGCCTCACTTTCTAATGATTTGGATTTTGTTTCAGAATAAAAAATAGATATTCCACTTTTGTGATCAGCGTTACCTAAGCCTAGTAGTAATGATTGTGTTCTCTGTAAAGTGATAGTTAATAAATTGTTTGTTAATTGAGTTCGTTGGTTTCTTATATCAAAGAAAACATCATATACATCTCCCAATGAAATGCCATTAATTGAGTTAGTTCTTCTTCCAAATTTAGTCCATTGTTTTAGGGTTATTTGGACGAGATCTGCAGGGAAAGGACACCAAGGCGAAAGAAAGACAGCATTAGATTCTTTTTTATTGAGAAAATGAGAAATAGATTCAGATTTAATGTTTTGCTTAGTTATTATACTCTCTATTTCTTTTCGTGAAAAAGGCAAATAATAGTTAGGATGATTTTTAGCGGATATTCGCCACAATTCATCGGCTTGTATTAATTCAGAAATTGAGTAAATACGCTGAAAAGAAACTTGTGTCCGACCTGGATCTGCTTTTCGGAGAGCAAAGATTCTGATAAGATCATTAGCTCTGATAACATCTTTCCCTTTTAATGCATCAAAAACAGCTTTCGCAGTCGCTTCATAATTACTCTCACTAAATTGATTTTTACTAACTCCACCTAACAAATGAGCTTTGTTAACATTTATATCTGGTTTACTCACAATATATGCTATAAGCAAATCTTTCTTGTCATTTAATCCAGGAACTGGATACCAGGTTTTTCCTTTCCTTGAATTCTCTGTAATCCAATTCAATGAATCTTGAATAGCATTTGCTTCTTTTCTCCCGATTGGAATAATTTCTGTACTAGACTTTTTATAACGAGTTTGACAGGGAGTTTGATCATTAACCGAAAAGAGATAAGTATTACCAATAACTGGTAGTTTAGGATTAGGAAATTTATCATCCTCTAAAATTGTAACTTCTCCAGAGAGTGCACTTTGTCCCTTATTATGAATATTCTCTTGGTTTGCTGAATTATCTTGTATCTTAAATAAACACATACTGGCAAAATATTCAAATTTTGGACTTGCTACACGAATAGAAAAATTTTCCCAATCACTTACTTCGAGGATCAATGGCGTTTCAGCAACATATTCTTGCTTTTTATTATCCCATTTGTTTCCAATTAACATGTTTTCTAGCAAGGAATAGGGAATTTCAATATCTTTTCTCCTTAATTTTATTGATAAATCATTAATGAAATCATTTATGTTTGAATTTAAGAATCTGTTCATTAACTCGGGAAGTGCTTGATATTCTTTATCACTTGTTGTAAAAAAAGGTCTGATTTTTGCAACTCTATCTTTTAGTCTTTCCCACCAATTAATTTCAATTTCCGTAATATTTAGTTCTCGATTCTCTCTAATAATAATTTCCCTTTTCTTAATTTCATCTTTTTTTAGATTATCCAAATTTTTTCTGAGCATATCTTCTTTATTAACCTTCCAAATAGGTCTTTGTAACTTTAATACTGGGAAACTATTGTGGTTACCTTCTCTTGTTGTCCATAGTCTAGAGACTTCTTCCTTGTTTCGATATTCTATTCTTTCAACTCTACCTTCTTTATTTAATCCAATGATTAATCCTTCTCTTTTCCCAGGCTTTTTTATATCTGGATGTCTTTTTGTAAGTACGATTCCACATTGTTCTAAACTTTTAAATAAAGCATATCCTTCATTCAACATATTCAAGTACTCCTTTCTTAATCCAAACATTTTGTTTGTAAATTGGCTTATACTCACCATTTATTTCAAAAACAGAAAAAAGCATTGAAGGAATAATTTGTTCAATTGTTTCTTCAACTTTGGTTTCTTCTCTAAAAGGGCCAACATAGGTGGGAGTAAATTCCTTCCATCCAAGACAAGGAACATGATACCATCTTCCGTTCTTAAGTCTACTTTCAAATTTTTCTTTCAGAAGATGTAAATGATTAGTAGTGGTTACTTCATTAGGGTTTGGTTTTTTCAGCTCAACTACTTCTCCATATATTCTGTAGCAAACATCGACTAGTATTGTAGCGAAGAGTTGATATGAGCTATCTTTACTTAATTGATTGCTTTTTCGCAAAGGACCCCGATAGTTAGTTGTGTATTGGTGATATTGAATGGGAGCGCATATTTCAACCTTTGTTGGTTTTATGTATGCACTCTTAATTCGTGCAATCGATTCAAACATACCTTTTGCTGCAGAATATGTAGGTGCAGGATATGAGATTGGGGTAGCCCCTGTATCTGGTCTTGTAAACATAGCAGCAGGGCCCGCAATCTCAAATTTTACCTCATAAGATTTTTCTACTACAGCCATAATATAACCTTTCTATTGTTTTAAAATTTATTCAATGGACTCTGTCTACAATTCCATCTTTCAATTCTTGCTGCAATACGATAGATAGATTTAGAGAATAAATATTTTTGCCAATACGAATGGAACTTACCAAGGTCGTGAAAATAGCCGACTAATTCGCCCCAATCGGAATTATTAAATTCTGAAGCAAATATTCCTGATAGTTTACCCACATTCTTTAAATGTTCACTTAGTAAATGGGGTGCTCCCCAGATATTATCGTTGTTTTGTTTAACGTGAGCAATATAACTTTTATTCATATTCAGTTAGTTATAATTGATATATAATTGATAATTTTTAATTAAAAAATGATTACAATAAATATAAGTTTTGCAGTAGATAAAAAACAAATACTTTTAATGTGAACATCAGAAAAAATATATATAACAAATTATTAATCAATTTACAGATATTAAATAATATCAGTTAGCTATTATTTAGGAATAAACGAACATCAATTGTATCAAGAAACAGTAATTAGAGCAATTTTATACACATAACACGAATTATTTAAATTAGAGAATTGCTATAAAATCTAAGAAGAAGTAACTTATCCACATAATTAAGTTTAACAATAATTCTAATTCCTTAAAAGATCATTATTATGATCTTATTGAAAAATCATTTTAAAATTAAAAAAGCCTTGTAATTTATTATTTTACAAGGCTTTAAAGTAGTGAGCGCTGAAGGAATCGAACCTACGACCCTCCCGACTTTTAGTCGGGATGTTCTGAACCAGCTTCTTTCTCTTGTTTCAACTTTTCCAAATATTTTATGGCTTTCTCCACATTTTTCATCTTCTTTAATTTCCTCTCAAGACTTACAGCTTCAGAACGACTAATAACTTCATAACTTATTATTAA
>NZ_JBPSEH010000016.1:0-7515 GCF_051488685.1 Melioribacter sulfuriphilus | reverse complement strand
AAACATCAACCTACCAAGGGAATCCATATTCTGAACAACGATTAGCTAAAATTTCCCCGAACGATGGAGATGTTTGGTTGCAAACAGTTGGATATCTAAATCCAGATTCATCAAAGGATTATTTGACTGCAAAACATTTGAATGATTTTAATACGCCAGCTAGCAAATTTAAGGATGTATTTGCTATTATATCCTCCAAAGGTATATCTGGTACCGAGGTTTCAGAAATTTATTATACAAAATATTTCGGTCACTTAGGATATTCTGTAATAGGTGACAGTAGTTCATTTTTACTTGTTAATTACATTAGTGTTAAAGGAAGGAAAGTTGGAAAGTATGTTGAAATGGAAAATTCCAAAGCAATTTTCCAAAATAATGGTTATAAAATGCAGCATCCGTTTTTGTTGTTTCTTAATAACAAAAGGTGATAGTTTATGAAAACATTAATCTTTTTTTTATTCGTTTTTTCTATGAATATTTATTTAGCGCAAGAAAATAAGTCCTCCTCTTTTTTTTCAAATGTGGACGTAGGAGTTTATGGTGGAATTAATATTAGCAATGATTCTAAAACTGGAGGCACTTTTATTCTAGATCTTAAGCCAGAATTAACACACAATTTTAATATGAATTTAGCGCTAGGATATTCAAAATCATTTGCCGGCGCCTCCTATACTGTAAAATCCTATTCAATAAATACGATTAACGGTATTCAATTCTATTATACACATCAATATAATGTTAATGAAAAGAGCTATGATTTAATTCCTCTTTATTTGGGAGTACAATATATTTTTAAGCAAAACACATTATCACCATATTTTTTGTTTAATCTTGGTTACAATTTTATCATTGATACTAAATATTTTAAATCTCCTACAGTGTCAATATCCTATCCATCATTGGAAGGTATACCAAATGAATATAAAACAAAAAATATTGAAGATAATCCCTCTAATTCCTTTGGAATACTTTTTGGGTTAGGTACTGAATTAAATATTTCTTCAAAATTAGGATTAGATATTAGATATTTCTATAAATATGATACTCAGATTATTAACACGCATAATTTAATCATAGGGATAACCTTTTAATTATTGCTAAAGTAAATATGATCTTATAATGCCATATAACCCGTTTTCCAAGCCGACCGCTTTAAACTGTTCGGCATTTGTATTGTTATAGCGTTACTTTGTAAAAGTTAGTTACTCTTTAAAGTAGGTTGCAATAAAAAAGTATTTATAAATTTATTGGCGTATGTGTTTTAAGTAGCAAAGCTGTGTTGGGCGGCGGCTTAAAAACCACGCCGTTAGTTTGCAAAAATATTTTAGTGCAAGTGTAGTCATAAATGCTGGTTTTTCGTTCGGGTTTTTCTTTTTGGTTTTGGTGTCTGCGTATTTTCAGTTATCGTTATTTATGTCAGTTAGTTCTTATCAGGTTTAGTTGTAAAAGTCGTCTTGCTAATTGCTCAAATGTTTTGGGGGTTGTTTGCTGGTTTTGTGTCGTCGCTAATTTGTAAGTGCAGCATTTTGGTTTTTTGTTTTTTTCCGTTGTAAAGTGAAATCGTTGATAAAATTAATAGTTCACCAAAAAACAAAAATATTACAGTAAATAGGGGTGGAGTAATTTGGGCATGGGTTTTCAAAGCGGGTTAATTATTAATTAAAATAGTACTAAATCGTCATAAACGTAAAAAGTAAAAACTAACTCGCAACCCAAACCGACCGCTTCTTCGAACCGGTCGTAGTGAATAAAAATAGACATTGGTTTTTTAGTAATAGTTGTACAATAAATGTGATTTACAAAACGGAGTAGTTTAAAACAATAGGGGTAGGTTTATTAAATCGTCATTGTAGTTCTGGGCGGCGGTTTAGTTGCCACGCCGTTAGGCACTGTGTGATTATGAGAAGTAATATAATAATAGAAAAAGAGAAAGATAGGATAAGAAACATTATAATCGATAAAAATTCTTATGAAGTTGAAGATTATGAAAGGTATGATGGGAAAAACTACCACACAGTCATTCCTATGCACGAGATTGAAAAGCTTAATAAAGAGGAACTACCATCCAATTTTATTTTTTATTTGCATGATACGAATGAATATATAAATATTAGATATTCACCGGATATCTCAATTGAATATGAATTAAGCAAAGAAAATGAAAATGTATGTATATCATTCTTCGGTACTATCACAAATGATTATAATCCAGATGATGATCTTATAATGAATAAATTATCTGAAGTTGTAAAACTTCGAGCAAAAAAAACTAGCGATGTCCGCATAGAAGAGATAAGAAAGTCACTCGGGGAATATTCTATTACATTTCTCACAACAATAAGTTTTTCTACTTTTCAAGAACTTAACCAGAAGGTGAGTGACCTTATAAAAATATTAATTCTGAATGCTGTCATGCCCATAATGCCAGACGATTTTTCATTAAATATATTTCATACTGAAGAGGAATTTTCTAAAAATATGATTATTCCACTATTTCGGAGACTTGGTTTTCAAGACGTAAAGTATAAACATGGCAAAGATGAATACGGAATAGATATATTATTATCAAAGCTAAATGAATTAAACGCCCAAGAATATTGGGGCATTCAAGTGAAAAAAGGGAAAATATCTGGCTCAGCAAATTCAATTATTGATAAAATCATTTCACAAATAGACGACGCCTTTAATATTCCGTTCGAAACAACAGATTCTCCAAATCCAGTTTATATATCTAAATTAGTAATTATCACGGATAATCATTTTTCAAATAATGCTACAAAAAAAATTAATTCGAAGATTAAAATACCATCTAATAGAAATAATACTTTGTTTATTGATTATGACAAATTATGTAATTTATTACAAAAGTAAGGTCTGTGCCTAACCCGCGCCTCAACAGCGACCGCTTCTTCGATGCGGTCTAATTGAGTCGCATTTGGGTTTGGCTTTTCAGAATTAGTTTGTTGTGTAAAGTTGATTTGGTTCTTTAAACTGATTTATAAATAAAAGTTGCGTTGACAAAACCGGCATTGTTGTTTTGGGCGGCGCGTTAGGCGCAACGCCGTTATGTTACTAAATAATATCTATGAAAATGAAATGGTATAAATACTTTTTACTCTTTATACTTGTGTTATCAAGCTGCAAGGAAAAATCCACTGAACCAATAGTTACTTCGTTTCCAAGTAACTATGTTATAGCTTATGATACGCCTGGTATTGGAAATATATATCTCTATAATTCTTTGACAAAATCGTTGGTTAATATTACTTCAAATGTAGTTGATACGTTTTACTATGCATATGTTTCATCATTTTCAGACGATGGGCATGAACTTCTTTTTACACTTGATTATAGAAAAAGAGGAGCCGAAGATTTATTGTTATGTGATAGAGATGATATATTTTCTTACAACTTAATAACTGGTCAAACTATAAGAATAACTGACACCGAATTCCGAGAAACCAACCCTAAATATTCTAAAGACAAAAAGACAATTGTTTATCAATCTTTTGAAAAAGGTTATTCAGAAATTTATATAATTAAGCAAGATTCAGATAATAAGATTCCAGTTTTTATTGACACGGGATGGTATCCAACCTTTCTCTCTGACGATAACCAAATATTATATTCTTCTAACCCGAATTATAGTCCGGAATTTTACCTCTATAATATAAAAGATAGAACAAAGGAAAAATTAATAAACATTAATGGTTCGGAGCCCTCTGTTTCTACTGATAATAAAATATTTGTTTTTAAAGGAAGTGACGGTATTTATAAATATGATTTTGCAACTAGAACTGCAACCTTGTTAGTCCCAGACCCAAACACAACTGGCTTTGATATAAATTTGAATCCGAAAATATCTGGTGATGCAAAATATATTCTTTACATAAACACTTTGGGCCCAATGAGCCATGCATACTTATATAGTTTTGAAAATAAAAATAAAATTGATATGGGAATAGTATTTGTCGGTGATTTTACAAAGGATAGTAAAAATGTAGTTTCATTACAAAGAGATGGTATGCATTTATATAATATTTATTCTCAAAAAGATTCAGTTCTTTTACCTTATCAGATATTGAGCTTTGATATGGCAGTTAGTTCAATTAAATAAACGTAACATAACCCGCCGCTCAACACGGACAGCGTTTTTCAGTGCGGCATTTGTGTAATTATAAAGTTGCGTTTGCAAAACCAAGTTGCTCTTTAAGGTTGTTTGTTCTAGGAAATATTTTAACAAATTAGAAAGTAGTTGCAGCTATTCGGCATTATTGTTCTGGGCTGCCGGTTAGCGGCAACGCCGTTATACCGTTTAGTAAACATTCAATAAAATAATAGAATGAAACAGAAACATATTTTAAAAATATGGAGAACTCTTAAAGCTAAGCAGCCTTATATGGATTCATTTATGAAGAATTATATGCTTAGGCAAATTGGTATTCCAAGAAACAAGATGTTGGCTAGTAAAGAGAACTATATGTCTGTTATTGATTTCTGTTTAAAAACTCGCCGAACTCCAAATTCAAAAAAATTGAAAGCCGCGGAAAATTATTTCAATAGGAATTATGAGAATTTTAAATCACTTTTAAGAGAAGGTAATTACAAAGCTCTAAAAGAACTTGTTGAGAAAGCTAAAGGAAATGGAGTTGGACAAAAGATTGAAGCATTCATATTAGAAGTGTTCATTTTTTATGGAAAACTGGGCAAAAGAAAATTATTAAAGGATTTGTATGTGCCATTAGATTCACACACAATAAGAATGTTTGATGAAGCATTAGATTTGGAAAGTGTTCCAAAGAAAAATATTTCCAAAAAGAAAGTAGATAAATTTCAAGATGAATTAAAAAGATATATTCCAAAGAATGGTGAAAGAATATATTTTGATTACTTATGGTATATCGGTAAAGTATTTTGTCAAAAAATAAACAATGGGAAAAATACTTACAGCAGAGGCTTTAGGTTATGCAATGATTGTTGGATTAAAAATAATTGTCAAATAAAAGACAAATGGAAATTTTCCAACTAATCATAAAAACGGTATAACCCGCCAATCAAGCGGACGCCGTATTCGCATTTGGCATTTTAGAAATTATAAATTTGGTCGTTCCGTTTCGGCTAACTTGTTTAAAGTAGTTCTATTAAATAACATTGTTGCAAACTGCGCTTACGATGAAAGTTAAGCACAGTTTGCCAAATCATCGGCATTAGTATTTTAAGTGGCATCTCTGTTCTGGGGCGCCGCTTATCGGCAACGCCGTTATACTTACTTAAAATGGAGGTAAATATGAGATAGCACTCATTTAAAATGAGTTTAGAGGGTGTCGAAACATAATCAGTAAAAAAAGAGGCAAAAATGAGACGGACAGTATTATCGGTATTTCTATTTGTATTCATCCTATTGAGTTGTGATGAGCAGACGATAGATGATAACTATATTGAAATTAAGCAAGCTATTCCTAGCCCTGCCAGGGTAGGAGATACGCTTAATATACTTTTGACAAACATAAATAGTCTGTTAAATGTGTCAAGTATTGAACAAGTGAAAGTATTGTTAGACGAAAATAACAAAACATATATTTTCCAAGCGACAGGCTACTATGACCAATTCCCCGTAAAAGAGTACGGCCACTTTTTTCATTCTAAATTAATTGACTCACTTATAGCATTACACTATGTTCCTGTGATACAATGCATTATTGATAGTTCTTATCCCGGACAAAGTAAAATCGGTGTTCAATTAAATGAAAAAATACTGAGGAGCAACATCATTCTAAACATCAATAAATAGGAGGTTCTCTATGTTCTGGAATCAGTTAATTAAAAATTTGTTTCTCTTTATCATAATTTTTACAATTTCTTCAAGTGCTCAAAGTAAAAGAGAAACGTATGTAGTTGAATTAGATTCGATGGTCAGTTTTAAGAAATTTACATTATTCAATGGCTATCTGGATAATACGAGTTTGATTAACTCTATAAATGATGCAACTGAAAAGAGTAATAAAAAATTGTTGGATGTTGCAAAGTTTTTCGAAAAAATAAAACCGCTGTCAATAAGAAAATTTATTCGAAGATTACCGGAAGATGTAGCATACTTAACAACAACTTCTGGGAAGAAATTTAATGTAGAAGGATTTCAAAAATTATTAGTTGTAGAAACGTTTTCGAAGATTGATGTTAATACTCTGAACGATGAGTTAAAAACAAATAAAACTGTAAAGAAAATAACTCACGACGCGGAAGTTGCCGTTTCCACATGGCCTCCAAATGATCCATATTACACTTCACAACCACAGTTTTACAGCAGTTCATATAACATTCATTTACCACGAGCATGGAATTATTCAGCGGGTAATTCTGGGATAAAAATTGCTGTGGTAGATAATGGGATTGATTATACACATACCGATCTTGGAGCCGGATTCGGAAGTGGGTACAGAATACGCGGAGGTTGGGATTATAAGGATAACGATTCCGATCCGAGACCAACCTACTCTACCGAAACACATGGCACACCAATAGCCGGTATCTTAGGAGCTATTAATTGGAATAACACTGGCGTAGTTGGAATTGCCGGAGGTTCATCTTCTGCAATTTCATCAGGATGCCAAATATTCAGTTTGCGCGTAACAGACGAAGATGTTGGTGAAAACGGCGTTAATATGTTGCAAGCATCACTTATATCTGAAGCTGTATTCGAAGCAGCAACTGATCCAAGTGTCAATAACGGATTCGGTTATGGCGTAAATGTTATTAATTGCAGTTTCGGTAGCTTAACTGGAATGTATTGGGATTGGGGAAGTTTATTTTATCAGTCTTACTATAATTCTTTTGCATGGGCATATATAAATAATGTAGTGGTAGTCGCAAGCCGAGGGAATGTTGGAGGAGATGTTACGGCAGAGACAGTCATTTACCCGGCAAGTTTTTCAAATGGTCATGTCGTTATGTCAATTTCGGGAGTCAACGATTACGGTTACATAGCATCACAAAGCTGTTATGGCAACGGTGTAACGCTATCAGCACCATTTTATTTAAACTACACGACCCAAAATAATAATTCGTATGGAGATTTTGCTGGTACATCAAATTCGGCTCCGTTTGTTGCGGGCGTCAGCGCTTTAGTGTTTTCTAAATTTCGTGAAAGAAGTATGCCTATTCTCGGTGAAGACGTACAAGAAATTTTAAAAAAGAGCGCTGAACCTACAAGCGATCCATATAGGTATGGTTCCGGTCGGCTAAATGCTGGACAAGCCCTTCATATTTCAAGCGCTCCATTTAATATGTTGCATTTAACTGCAAGCACTAATAGAACTGTTACAACCGTTTCTAATCCATTAAATAATCTGATTGCTTTTTATTATCCCTATGGTTTATATGCAGTAGCAGAAACAAAAAAAATTCAAGGGACGGTTCATATCCCGGATAGTTTTATTTTAGAAACCTCTGAAAAATTATCCAGAATTTAAAAACTTTTTAATGAAAAGCGTTGTAAGAGAATAAACAAAAAAGAGG
>NZ_JBPSEH010000015.1:0-9517 GCF_051488685.1 Melioribacter sulfuriphilus | reverse complement strand
TATACATGATTTATTTTTTCAATGAAAACGACAATACTTATAAATCTGTTCCTCTAATTGAATTTTTCAGATGTCTCTAAAACATAATGGAAATTCTTAATAAAATGCAGAACATCAATTTAATTCGATTAAATTGAGGGTCATACAAATTATAGAAGGCGTTATGAAATTATTTACCATTTTGTTGCCTTCATCAAAAAATAAGATGAACGAGAAGATCAAAAATATCTGGAACAAGTCGAAGCAATTATTTTAGATTCAATACCAATTACCTTATCGTGAATATCAATCCTTTAGTAGCCGAAGTAAATTAGAATTATGTGGTAACAACCGAATTTTCTGACAAATGAATAAATAGTTCTATTCTTTCAACGTAATTAAAACATCGCTTACACTTGATAAAATACAACGGTATTTTGTAAAGATAATTCAACTCACCGAATGAGTTGTTTCTGCTGATGTCGTTTGGTCTATATATTGACTCAATAAATAATTATTTTAGAACCCAAATAAAAAATAATTGTTATGCGAAGAACGGTTATTATATTTTTTATTTTTGTTGTAGTTTGCTCGGCGCAGGAACTGAAAATCGGCAGACTAAAATACAATGGCGGTAGCGACTGGTACAACGACCCCTCGGCAGAGGTCAATTTACTTAAGTACATCGGAGAAAAAACATATATAAAAACCAAACCTGTCTATGAATTTGTTGACCTTTCGAGCGGAAACATATTTGCTTACCCGATTCTTTTTATGACCGGTCACGGAAATATTGTTTTTTCCGAAAGCGATGCCCGCAAACTCAGAACCTATCTTACTAACGGCGGATTCCTTTACGTGGACGACGATTACGGACTCGACAGGTCATTAAGGCGCGAAATCAAAAAAGTTTTTCCGGATAAAGAGCTCGTCGAAATTCCATTTGACTACGGATTGTATCACTGCGTTTTCGATTTCAACGGACCTCCGAAAACACACGAACACGACAACAAACAGCCTCGTGGTTTCGGCATTTTTGTCGAAGGGAGACTCTGTCTCTACTACACATACGAATCGAATCCGAGTGACGGATGGGCGGATCCGGAAGTTCACAACGACCCGCCCGAAAAGAGGGAAGAAGCTTTAAAATTTGGCGTCAATATTATAACATGGGCTCTGATCAATTGAAATGAATGAAAAGATTAATCATATAAAAAGTAAACTAAGAAATTTCCTCCTTCGGGAAATTCTCGTCGAATTGTCTGAAAGGCTATGCGCCTACCTTTCGTCGGTTAATTTACTAATTATTCTTTATGTAGTTTCTGAAAACTTTTTCCATTTCTCGGTTCAAATCAGAACAATCCTTTTTTTTCTTTTTATTACGGCTTCTTTTTTATCATTCGGATTTTATTTTCTAATCCCTGCTATAAAAAAATTAATTTCATATTTAAATCCTGATTACGATTTACTTGCAAAAAAAACCGGCGATTACTTCCCTACAATAAAAGACCAGCTGGTAAATGCTCTCGAATTGGTCGAAGAAAATAATCCCGCTTATTCAGCACAATTGATTACAGCTGCTTTTGATAAGGTCTATGAAAAAGTTAAAGAACTTGACTTTACTTCCGTTGTCGATACCCGACAGCTCAAAAAGCATCTTTATCGTTTTGTAATTTTATTGGTTGCATCGCTCTTATTATTTTCAGCATTCGAAAGTCTGAGGACATCTTTTGTTCGTCTCATTAATTACACCTCAGAATACGCACAGCCTTTGAAATTTCAGTTTGTTGTCAAACCGGGAAATTATAACGCCGTAAAAGGCGAAGAAGTTAAGATAGCGATTAAAACGACCGGAGAAAGTCCTGAAAGAATTAATCTTTACATAAAGACCGACGTCGACGCTGAATTTACGGGATATCC
The DNA here is from genome assembly GCF_051488685.1 of Melioribacter sulfuriphilus. NCBI lineage: Bacteria > Pseudomonadati > Ignavibacteriota > Ignavibacteria > Ignavibacteriales > Melioribacteraceae > Melioribacter > Melioribacter sulfuriphilus. Next base: position 7,618 of record NZ_JBPSEH010000015.1, on the reverse strand, counting down.
TTTACTGCCCGATTCTTCCGGGGTTTTCAGTTACAGAATTAAATCAATTTTCCGTTCAACGGAGTATTATGCCTCGGCTGATGGAATAAAAAGCAGAATCTATAAAATCGAAGTTACTGACCCGCCTTTTATAACAAAACTCGATTTGACAATAATTCCGCCAGCATACACAAAACTTTCGACAGAATTTCGCAGCGACGATGGAAATATAACTGCATTGCCGGGTAGTCATGTAAAATTGAAAATTGTGTCCTCAAAACCTCTTTCTTATGCTGAATTAAAATTTTCTTCTGGAAAAAAAATAATTCTAAATCATCTTGGCAATATCGCCACCGGCAGCTTCTCAATATTGAATGACGACAGTTATCTCGTTAACATTAAAGACGAAGATGGGAATATCAACAAAGACCCAATTACATACTTTATTAAAACTATTGCAGACGAATCACCGTCGATTGAAATGATTTCGCCCAATGAAGACACAAAGCTGAATAATAATCCAATAGTGCCACTGATTGTCCGCATAAAAGACGATTACGGCTTTACGCGTCTACTGTTGAAATACCGACTTGTAGCTTCGAAGTACCGTTCTGCCGAAGAATCATTTAACGAAATAGCAATAAAAATAGGGAAGAACAAAGAAGAAGAAATTTACCACGCATGGGATCTATCGCCACTTGTGCTTGCTGAAGGTGAAAGTGTTTCTTACTATCTCGAAGTATTCGACAACGATGACGTCAACGGCCCGAAATCTGCTCGTACAAAAAGTTATCTTATTACAGTTCCTTCGCTCGACGAATTATTCAAAGATATAAACGAAACACAGTCTGAATCGATCGAAGAACTTGAAGAAACCTTGAAAGAAGCCGAAACACTCGGCAAGGAATTACAGCAAATAAGTGACGATTTGAAAAAGAATCAAAAGGAAATTTCGTGGCAGGAAAAGGAGAGGATTGAATCGGCCGCAGAACGTTACAAAAACCTGCTCGAAAAAGCAGAAAAAATCGCCGACAAAATTTCCGAAATGAAAAATGAAATGATGAAAGAAAATCTCCTTTCTGAAGAAACTCTCAAGAAATACGAAGAGCTACAAAAATTAATGGACGACTTGAACAGTGAAGAAATGAAAGAAGCTCTCCGTAAATTGCAGGAATCACTACAAAGTCTTATGAGGGATAAAACACAATTGTCCGCCGAAGATTTGAAACTTAATGAAGAGTATTTCAAGAAAAGTCTGGAACGCACAATTAATCTACTCAAGCGAATTCAGGTAGAACAAAAAATCGACGAATTAATTAAAAGGACGGAAAACCTTCTTGAAAAAATCGAAGATTTGAAGAATAAAACCACAGAAAGCAATTTGTCTGATTCAAAGCGGAGAGAAAATTTAGTCGAACGTCAGAACGAAATTTCACATGAACTCGAAAATCTAAAAAATACAATGGACGACCTGAATGAAAAAATGGAGGGTCTCAGCAATGTTCCGAAAGATAAACTTGAGAGCACGATTGAAGAATACAAAAAGCAGATGAATGAAAAAATCTCCGATGAAACTCTCGAAAAGCTTAAGAAAATGATGAAAGCCGAAGCTCTGAAAAATCAACAGCGGCTTTCTTCTAATATGGAATACATGCTCAAAGAATTCCGGAATCTGCAAAATTCGATGCAGCAGATGAATCAGGTAAAAACCTTTTTTGAAATGATGAAACTCCTCGACGATTTGTTGACACTCTCGAAAAATCAGGAAAAATTGAAAGATGAAACGGAAAAATTAAACTACTCGTCACCAGAATTCAGCAAGAATGCAAACAAACAAAATAATTTACAGAGCAGTTTGAATAAGATTCTTCAAAAGATGACACAAATGTCGCATGAAACTTTTGCCATTACACCAGAAATGGGAAAATCGATCGGGAAAGCATTTGCAGAGATGCAAAATTCCACATCGGCTTTGATGACGCATAATGCAAATAGAGCTGTTCAATCTCAAACAAACGCTATGACAAGTTTGAACGAAGCAGCATCGATGATTAAAACTGGAATGGATCAAATGATGAATGGCGGGCAGGGAGGCGGCATGATGAGTCTATTTCAACAATTGCAGCAACTATCTCAGCAACAAATGAATCTAAATCAATTGACACAGAAGTTGCAGCAGGGTGGACTTTCGCAGGAAATGCTATCGCAATTAAAACGTCTTGCCCAGGAACAGGAACTGGTAAGAAAATCACTGGAACAACTTAATCGCGAAGCTAAAGCTTCCGGGCAGTCGAAACGTCTGGCGTCGAATCTCGAAAAAATTTTAGAAGAGATGAAGGAAGTGGTAGCAGATATGGAAACCGAAAAATTGAACGATAATTTGATTCAAAAACAGGAGAGAATACTTTCTCGCCTACTCGATGCACAGCGTTCGATTAACGAGCGAGATTTTGAAAAAAACAGAACATCTCAATCTGGTAAGAATATCGAAACCGAGTCGCCCGCACCTTTGAGTCTTCCCGACGATGAAACGAGAAATCGCCTCAGAGACGAATTGCTGAAGGCCATAAGTGAAGGATACAAAAAGGATTACAGAGAATTAATAAAAAAATATTTTGAACTACTTGAAAAAGCCGGCTCAGTCAAATAGTTCTTAGCCTGATATCCGCCACATATAAATTGTTATCAACATCGACGGCAAGTGGATTTATATCGAATTCTGCCACAGCTAAATTTTCAATCATCATTATTGCACAATTTCTTATTAATTCAACGAGTGATTCAATTTTGATTCCGACTTCGCCGCGTGCGCCTTGAATTATTTTCCCGATTTTTGTTTCAGAAATCATTTCGTAAATATCGTCTCTGCTCGAATAGCAGGAACGAATTGAAGTGTCGCCCAATATTTCAACGTATTTTCCACCCGAGCCAAACATTATAATTGGACCGAAGGAACGATCTCGAAAGCCCCCAATCAAAAGTTCATGTTTTATTTTCAAATATCTTTGTACTAAGAATTCTTCTACTTCAAAACCATTCTCTTTGAAACTACTTTGAATTTGTTCAGCTTTTTCTAATAACTTTTGCTTGTTTTTAATATTCAAATGCACTGCATTAAATTCACTTTTATGAATTACACGAGCGTTCATACCTTTAATTACTGCAGGGAAAAATTCATCGCTCAGTTCTATAAGTTGTTCATATTTCAATATTTTACTTTCGACTACTGGCAGATTATATTTTTTTGCTATTTCGTTCAGCTCTCTTTGCGTAAGATACTTTCCTTCCGTTTTAATCAGGTTTGAACCTTTCCTGTTGATAAGTTCAAGATATTCGTTACGATTTTTCTTCAGCCTGGTGGATCTTTCTTTATAGAACCAGAGATTCGATAATATTTCAGGAACGTCTTCCGGATTTTTGAACACTGGCAGTTTACGTTGAGAATTCGTTTTATAATAATTCCAGAATTCAGGTAGCGGTATTGTTGTATGGATAACAGGTTTTGTTGAATTACTATTATTGAAATTGTTATAGATTGACTCGACAATTTCAAATGGTTTTACCATAACTGGTTCGACAAAAATCGTAATCACAGCGTCGACGTTTTCGTCTTCGAGTAATAAAGCCGTAACGTTTTTATAGGTTTCCTCGTCGCCAGAAGGGAGCAGGTCAATTGGATTTTCCGCGCTTCCTTCCGGATGAATTATCGATTTGATTTTTTCTTTTGTCGAGGCGTTCAAACTGGCAAGTACCAGACCTTTTTCTTCGAGTCTATCGACGCATAAAATTGCAGGTCCGCCGGCATTAGTTACAACGGCAATACGATTGCCTCTAGTTAGAGGAAAGTGTTCAAAGCCTTTTGCTGTATTTAACAATTCATTTAATGTTTTGACTCTGATGATTCCAAATTGCTTCAAGAGGGAGTTCACAATTTTGTCGCTACTGCTGAGAGCACCAGTATGAGAGGAAGCTGCTTTCATTCCACTTTGCGTTCGTCCCGCTTTCAAAACAATTACCGGTTTATCGACCTCACCCTTTATGAAAGGCAATAAAAAGTTTATGCCATTGTCGAAGCTTTCGAGATAGTAAGTTAAGGTATGTATGTTATCATCTTTTAACCAGAAACCGAGTAAATCATTTTCATTTACATCGGCTTTGTTTCCGATACTTATAAAATGTGCAAATCTGACGTCAGATTCGCGGAGTGTATTTAACACAGCGGCGCCGAGCGCTCCACTCTGCGAAAAGAATGCAATTGAACCGATATCCGGTTTTTCCGCAACAAATGTTGCGTTCAGTTCATGCCCCGGCAGCGTATTTATTACACCCATACAATTTGGACCGACGAGTCGACCACCATTTTTTTTAATTATTTCGGCAACCTGCTTTTCCAGTCTTTCACCTTCATTCCCAATTTCACGGAAGCCCGCTGTTATTAAAATTATCGCCTTGACATTTTTTTCCATAAGATCCTTAACCGAATCGACTACAATACTTTTAGGAATGGTTACAATTGCAAGATCAATTGATTCATTAATTTCCTTAACCGAAGCGTAACATCGATAGCTCAATATCTCATCGGCTTTAGGATTTACAGGAAAGACTTTCCCTTTATAGCCGTAGTCTCGAATGTTTTTTAGTATTTCGTAACCAATACTTTTGGGTTTTGAAGAGGCTCCCACAATACAAATTGATTCGGGATAAAAAAACTTCCTCAGTATTTCCACACATTCCTCTTTTTTTATATCTAAAATAAAAAAGTGGAGTCTTAAATAGAACCATAAAAGAAACACACGTATTTATGTAACTATTCTGTTTATAATAAACTCTGGCTTTGACAAAGTAAGAAATAAAAGGAGAATACGACTTAATGAATTTAGTGCCTTAATTAACCAGAATTATTATCATTCTCAAGTCAATCCAAAATTCTGAAAATTATTTTATTTTTGCGTTTAATTTATCGTTTAAGAAGTCAAATTAATTGGGGAATAAAAACATGAGCAAGAAAGTAGTAACCTTCGGTGAAATTATGCTTCGTTTATCGACGCCGGGATATACGCGATTTGTTCAGGCGCAAAATTTCGACGTTACATTCGGTGGCGGTGAAGCAAATGTGGCAGTATCATTATCTAATTATGGATTCGATTCTTATTTCGTTACAAAGTTACCAAAACACGAAATTGGTCAAAGTGCCGTAAATCATCTCCGTCGTTACGGTGTTAAAGATGATTATATTGTACGAGGCGGTGATCGTATCGGTATCTATTTTTTAGAAACAGGCGCAAGTCAGAGAGCATCTAAGGTAATTTATGACCGAGCAAATTCGGCTGTATCTTTAATGAAAAAAGGGGAAGTCGACTGGAAAAAAGTATTTGAAAATGCCAGCTGGTTTCACTGGACGGGTATAACTCCTGCACTTGGAAAAAATGCTCAGGATTTATTGAGTGAAGCATGCGAAACAGCCAAATCGATGGGTGTAACTGTCAGCTGCGATTTGAATTTCCGAGCTAAAATGTGGACAACTGCCGAAGCTCAGGCTGTTATGAAACCATTAATGAAATACGTCGATGTTTGCATTGCAAACGAAGAAGACGCCGAAAAAAGTCTCGGCCTGAAAGCGGAGAAAACTAATGTGGAAGCTGGCAAACTTGATGAAGAAGGATATTTCAACGTTGCAAAAAAATTAAAAGAAACTTATGGATTCAAAAGTGTTGCAATTACCCTGCGCGAAAGTTATTCAGCCTCCCGCAATGGATGGAGCGCATTACTGTTAGACGATAAAGATTGTAAAGAACCATACCGCTCTAAAAAATATGAAATCGATATTGTTGATCGCGTCGGAGGTGGCGATGCGTTTGCAAGTGGACTAATCTACGGTCTACTGACAAAAGAAAACACCAAAGATGCACTTGAATTTGCAGTTGCCGCTTCTTGTTTGAAACACACCATACCGGGCGATTTCAATCTGGTAAGTATTGACGAAGTGGAAAAACTAGTCAAAAGTGGTGGCTCGGGTAGAGTGGAAAGATAAACATCAATGCGGGGCATTTTGATATAACATCAGCCCCGCACTTTCTTTTAATTTATTTTCTCATTTTCAACTCATCAAATCACCGATCTATATTTGTCATAATTCTTCTGTAATTAACTATTTAATTTAAAGTGAAGAAGATGATAAATCTACAGCTCTTTCATCAAGGCTCAGAAAGACCATCATGGCAAACAACTACGCATTTATTTATCTTTGTTATGGTTATTGTTGTTGTCTATTGCTGTCAAGCTGTGCAATTCAATTAAATAATCACACTCTCAATAAAAGAAAGATAATAACATGAAAAAAAGAATATTAATACTTTGTACGGGCAATTCCTGCCGCAGTCAAATGGCCGAGGGTTTTCTAAAATCGTTTGACCCGGAACTGGAAGTTTTTTCTGCAGGCACAAATCCTTCATCCCGAGTTCATCCGAATGCAGTCAAAGTAATGAAAGAAGTCGGTATTGATATAACAGATAATTTTCCGAAAAATGTGAACGAGTTTATTAATCATTCTTTCGACTATGTTATAACTGTTTGCGACAATGCAAAAGAAACCTGCCCGGTCTTTTTGGGCGATGTTAAACATCAACTTCACATTGGATTCGAAGACCCCGCAGAAGCAACCGGAACGGAAGAAGAAATATTGAATACATTCCGAAGAATACGCGACGAAATTAAACGGGACTTTTATCAATTTTATTTAGAAGAAAAGCAAAAGGGAGAGTAAAATTCGCCCTGAATTGATAAAGTGCACCAAGATAGAGAATCTCGCTTAACAACTTGTGCATAAAAACAATATCCGTGCAAATATCCAAAAAGTTAGGTGACCAGTTGAGATTTTCAGATTACGATAGAATGATAGCCCATCTATTGAGAATAAAAATGTTTTTCAAGCATTAACCTATTCATTAACTCCGAACATAGACACTGGTTAAAAGATAAATTACAAAATTTAGATTTAGCAAAGGAAAAAACGAGTTTATAGAAAATGCAACTGCAGAACTTTTATTGTAGTTAGTAAAAATATTGATCTGCTGCTGCAAAGCTTAGCTATAACCGTCATTTATTCGCGCATGCTGCTTATGTATTCTTACGTTAATATGTAGGTGTTGATTGGATTCGTGAATGCAATGCTGGATGAAAAATTTGTTAGATTTGTTTTATATTTGATAGTAATAAATCCTTATAAAGAAGAAAGTCATGGAAAAGATTAAAATAGAATTCCAGTATTTTGAGCATTGTCCTAATCATAAAACAATGCGCCAGAATATCATTGAAGCAATTAAAGGTATTGAAGATAATATTGAATTTATTGAAATAAAAGTTGAAGATGAAGATACTGCAAGAAGAGTTTCTTTCAGAGGCTCTCCCACTGTTTTAATTAATGGAAAAGATTTAATTGGAATGCCTCCGCCCGACGACCCCAAATTGTCCTGCCGCTTCTATCCTGGTGGTATTCCTTCGTCTGAAAAGATAAGGAAGATGATTTTGGGTTAAATGTTGCTTCGATACGTTTTTCGCTTCGCTCAAAACTACTCAGCATAAATGCTTCTCTCCGATTTTTTCGTTTCATTCAAAACTACTCAGCATAAATGCTTCTCTC
>NZ_JBPSEH010000014.1:0-14761 GCF_051488685.1 Melioribacter sulfuriphilus | reverse complement strand
GCCACCAGCGCCGGGGTTTTTAGAAAATTATTTTTTTTGCAGTACCTCCTTATTAATTTATGATTTTGCCATATAACGGCGTTGCAACTAAGCCGCAGCCCAGAACAACAATGCCGATTTGATTAAATAAATTTTATATTTAGAAATATTTTCATAGCAAGACTACCTTGAACAAGATACTTGAAACGGAACGACAAACACTAAAATTTGTAAAATGCCGAATGCGAAAAAAGCTGTCGGCTTGAGTTGCTTGTTATAGGGCTTCCTATATTATATTGTAATATTTAGGATTGCTGTTTTTCATTTCTTTTCCGTCCAAATATATGCTCGCGTACTTCGATATTCTATATCTTCGTATGGATGTCTTTCTAGGGCATCAATTATTCTAAATCCGGTTCCTTTGACTAATTCTAAGATCTTGTCCGTTTGAAAGAAGTATAAATCAACATCCACATCTATATCATTGGCCTTATCAAAATGCACAGTCTTATTACCGACGTGAAAAGAGAATAAAAATTGTCCTCCTTTTTTCAGTACTCTGTTTACTTCACTGAAAGCCCTTTTGATTTGAGTATAATTAAAATGCACAATCGCATAAAATGCCGTTGCACTAGCGAAATAACCAGCACAATAAGACAGACTAAGAAGATCACCGGTTTCAAACTTGATTTTGGGAAAAAGTTTTCGGGCAGTATTAATCATTTCCGAAGATATATCAACACCTATTATATTTTTTTTGCCGTGATCATATAGAAATTTCGTTATCTGCCCGGGTCCACAGCCGAAGTCGGCACATATTCCGTTGTCTTTGTTAACCGAAGCAAACTCTTTCAGTAATAATCGATCTAATGGTTTTTTGAAAAGTTCATCGCTGCGATTGGTTGCGTAATCATCCGCTACATCATTGTAGCATTTTATTATTTTCGCTTTTGATTGCGTTTTCATATTTTAATTTCCAGCACCAATCTTTTTTTAGTTTTACCATTCCCAACAATTTCTATTGCTTCGTTCATTTTAGAAAATGGCATAATTTCTATAATACTTTCAATATTATGCTTTGCAGTAAAAGCCAACATATCGATCATATTTTTACGACTACCTACGTAATTTCCATAAATAGTTCGTTGTGCATAATCATATAACAAGCCAATGCTGAGTGAAGCTTTTCCTATTGGCTGACCAACAAAGCAAAATTTTCCTTGTGGCTTCAGCATTTTTAAATATGCTTCTATATCAAATCCTACATTTAATGTTGAAAGAATAAAATCAAATTTTCTGTTGAACTTTATCTGATTATTTGAATCAGAGCTATTTATGTATTCTGCTCCGAGATGATTTATCATTTGTTTTTTTTGTAGAGAATGAGAAAAAGCTGAAACATTGTGTTTCATTTTATTAAGAAACTGAATTGCAAATAAACCGAGTCCACCAACGCCTAATACAGCAACATTGGATTCATCCGGCAAATTTCCTCTCACTATTGCTGAATACACAGTAAGCCCGGACGACAACAAAGGAGCTGATTGTGCGGAGTCAAGCTTTTGAGGAAGTTTGAAAGCAAATCTGTAATCAACAATGATATGCTCTGCCCATCCGCCAAAAGTGTCAACAGCAATTGCTTTTTGTTCAGGACAGAATTGTTCATTGCCTTCATTACAAAACTCGCATTCAAAGCAGGCACTCTGCTGATATCCGATACCAACACGATCTCCTTTTTTTAAACCGGTTACTTCCGAACCAACCTTTTCAATGATACCAATAATTTCGTGACCGGGAACCACTGGAAATTTCGTGTCTCCCCAATCATCATTTATAATCTGGATATCTCCTTTAGCAATGCTGCAATGAGTAATTCTAACTAAGACATCATTTTTGGCCAATCTTCTTTCATAAGAAAAAGGCTCTGCTTTACCGCCTTTCTTTTTTATTACATAAGCTTTGATTTTCATAACGATTTTATATCCTTTGCAACGATTGATAAATCATTATTAAATTGATGACCACCTCTTGTTACTTCGCGAAAAATTGCCCACGGAACATTATTCTTGTATATTTTAAGGTGTTCAAATGGACTTGTTTCATCATCCTTGCAATGATAGAAATAAATTGGAATTTCTTTCGGCAGTTTATCAGAAAAATCTTCTTTCAGTTTAAGAGGCTTCACCCAGTCTTCGTCACCACTCCAAAACGGTGGTGCGATAAGAAAAATGCCGGGAATTTTTTTTCTAATCTTATTTTCGGAAAGAAATTTCAGCAGCATTGAAGCGCCAAGTGAATGTCCAACCAAAACAACTTCGCTTTTGACAGAAGAAATTTCTTTACCAATTCGCTGTAGCCATTGCTGCGCAAAATCAAGTGTTGATTCATCGGGAAGCATTTTAGGGTAATGCACTTCATAAGCTGTTCCCAATTTTTTTTGCAAAGAAGCGGCTAACTTTGAATCAGCTTCATAACCTCCATTACCACCGCCTTGTATAAACAAAACAAGCTTTTTCAATTTGTAAGTCTCCTCAATTATTTAATGCAATATATAGTGTTCGCTAACATCTGGAAAATACATTTAACAACAACTTGAATTATTATGCCCTATAACAGAGTTGCGGCTAACGCGCCGCCCATAACAAGGAAGCCAAGTAAAACACAACTGATAAATATTAAGCCGTAGGTGCTTAAATTGCGTCAGCAAAGCACCGAAGGCAAGTTAATTAATTAGAACGAACACTTAGAACAAAATGCCAAACAAAAACCAAATGCCAAAAATTATAAATCCGCCTAACCATAATGGCGGTCGGGTTGAGGCGCTGGTTAGGTTACTTCTTATTTAATTAGTTTAATTGATTTAATGTTTTTAGCACTATTTAATTTTTGATTAATTGAATGTTCTCTAGCACAGTATTTTTTGATAATTCAGACAACCTTTGTTTCAATTCAATAACAACAGGATAATCTAGCGTTGATAAATCAATTTTATGTAATTTATCATCGGCGCCTATAATTTCTATATTAACAACTCCAATCTTAATTGATTTAATCTTATCCCAATTGAAAGAATATATTTTACTAAATGTAGATGGTTTTATTTTAAAATATTCATTTGTCAAATCAATAAATGCACCTCCAAACAAACTAGAGAGAGATTTACCTAATCCGTCATAATAAAAACTGATTCCTAATAAAAGGAAATATAAACTATAGATTATATTAAATAATGATAGGTTGTTATCATTATATTGAATAATAATCCATAACACAGAGAAAATGACACTTAAAATTCCATAAGCCTTTTTAGGTAAAGACTTTTTCTTCTTATCAAGGTCAATATGTAATTCTTTCATACAATAATTCCCACTATGAAATAAATTAGTACAAATTTAGTAACCTAACGGCTTTGTGGCTAAGGCGCAGCCCAGAACAAGAATGCTACTTAGAAAACAACTGCCGATGATTTAGCAAACTGTGCTTATCTTTTTCGCAAGCACAGTTTGCAAGTTTAATTATTAGAACGACCACCTTGAACAAGTTAGCCGAAACGGAACGGTCAACTTTATAATTTGTAAATTGCCAAATGCGAATACGCTGTCGCCTTGAGCCACTTGTTATGTGCATTAATAATAAAGAACAAAAAGCATTTCAAAAGAATTGTTAGTAATTTCTTGACCAAATTTTGAATAACTCGCTGTGAGATTTGGACTATATCTAAATTCTAAACCGGTTCCAAAGCCAATTAATTCTTTTGTACGAAATCCTAATCCGACACTTACACCATAATCAATATCTTTAAATTGCTGATATATAAAATCAAAACCTTCGCCTTTTTTATCAATTGCAAAATCAACTCTTCCGCCACCAACAGCATAAATTTCAAATACTGATTTATAAAAAGTATAATTAACATTTATAGGAATTGATATGTAATTAACGTTAGGTCTTTCTGTTATAAACTCACCAGTACCATCAGGAAATTGCATTGTTGTAATTGGTATGTCGTATCTCAAACCTTTTTGTACAAAATGAATTTCAGGAACGAGAGCGATTCTTTCACCAATGCCAATATCAGCAAATGCACCAATATCTAAGCCCCATTTAGTTCGAACACCATTATCATTATTTGAGTCGTGCGTCCATTTTGGAGTAGAAGCAGTTGTTCCGGCTTTTAGACCAAAGCGAATGAAACTCTGTGAATATATTATTGAAGAACTGCAAACAATAAGAATTAAAAGAACTTTTCTAAACATAAGAACCCCTATTTTTAGTTGCACATAACGACGTTGCGCTTAACCCGCCGCCCATAACAGGGAAGCCAAGCTAAAACGAAACGAAAAATATTAAGCCGAAGGTGCTTATCTTTTTTCGTAAGCACCGAAGGCAAGTTAATTAAATAGAACGAAAACTTTGAACTGAATAATGAATAAAATACCAGACCCGAAAATTAGAGGACAGCCGAACTAAAATGGCTGCCGGCTTGAGTAGCTGGTTATATGCGATATTTTATTTATTAACAATATTAAAAGGACAAATTATGAATAACAAAAAACTTTATGGCTATGAATTAAAAAAAGTAGAAGTGCATCTTGGCGAAAAAGTTCCAATGAAATTTTTTGCCATCTCTAAAGCCACAACAATTGCACATTTACTTATTGAACTAAACCAAAAATTAGAAGCATACAACACTTTAGCATCGTTGCTTGATAAAAAAGAACTCTTACAAGATAGAAGTCATCCGATCTATGATGTTATAGACGAGAGCTACGAATGTTTTCAAGATAATCAAAGTAACATTCAATGATGTGTCTATCTTTAAGCTCAAAATCTAAAATAGGACTTTCGATGAGTAACTTTCTAAATTTTTCAACCGAGCACCCAGTTGTTTTTATAGTATGTGCTTGTGCTTCTTGCAAAAGTGAAGCGGTGGCAAAAATATCCCTTAATGTTTCTGCATTGAGCCAAGCCATTGTGTTGAAATATTTCTCAACTACTTCCATAAAAAGTTTTTCATCCATTGTTAAGCCCTTAAAATTTGTTTAAGCACATAACGACGTTGCGGTTAAGCTGCTGCCCAGAACAAGGAAGCCAAGCTAAAACGAAATGCCGATGATTAAGCAAACAGTGCTTATCTTTCTTCGCAAGCACGGTTTGCAAGTTTATTAATTAGAACGACTACTTTGAACAAGTTATCCGAAACGGAACGACTAATATTAAAATTTCAAAAAGCCGAATGCGAAAGCGCAGTCAGCTTGAACCGCTGGTTAGGTGCGTTTTTAATTATGCCAATATCTTCTAAGGTTCTCAGGGATATTTTTACTTTTAATAATAGTTGAATCGGATTTTATAACTTTATCATTTTCATAATAATCTGTTAAATGAATAAATTCACATTCATCATAGCCTAAAGAATCCATTAATTTTTCATCTACTATTTTGAAATAATCACATTTTATTATCGCAAGACTATCGCCTTGCCAGAAATAAGTATCTACATCAGCTTCTCGCCCAAATGACCTTAGACGCCTATAGGTTCTAATGACTTTCTCATCAGGAAAGGGTGTAGGATTACACAAATCATATAAAGACCAATTATAATCAAAATAGTTTTTATAAGGATTATATGTTCCAACTTCATAGAATTGATTAACTGAATATGCGTTAGCTCCAGAAGTATATTTAAATCTAATATCAAAATAACCGTCGAAGTTGTAATCAATAAATATTCCTTCATAACTTAAATCTTTATAACTATACTCATAATCTATAGGTCCATAATAAGCATCTGATGATGATTCAATTATTTGTAAAACTGTATCAATATCATCTCTAAAAATATCAACTCTAAAAAATGTTATTCCTAAGTTCGGTGCAACTTCTCCAGCTTCAAAAAATTCTCTATATCGGAAATGAAAATCTGGCAGAGAAGGATTGATGTTAAAGGTTAACATTGTGTCGACTAAATTTCCAAATTTGTTTTTAAGATTATTCGGATTCCAATTATCTTGGGCTTTTGTAAAATGTGTATTTATAACTATAAATAATATGAATAATTTTAACATCTGTGACACGCACCTAACGACGTTGTGGCTAAGGCGCAGCCCAGAACTACAATGCCGAACTTGTTAATAATTTATATAATTACAAAAAACTTTCATAGTACGACTACTTTGAACAAGATACTTGAAACGGAATGACTAACATTAAAATTTCCAAAATGCCGAATGCGAATACGCTGTCGCCTTGAGCCACTTGTTATACCGCTTTTTTACATTACTCTTTAAAACATCGCGTGGTTAAAACTAATTTATATTTGCTAAAATATTAATTTAATATTTTCTTCTATTTGATTTTTTCATTTACCTTGAAGAAACGAATAAAAACTTTTCCCCAAGTGGTGGTGCGACAGCACGACCACATTTTAACAATATTGATTATACCAAACCTAAGCCAATTGTGCTTTAATAATTTTTACAAGTTGAACAATTTAAAATAAAACATACAACCTTTTTTACTTAGATAATTTAATCAAGCACAGTTGGCGGCGAAAAAGAAATACTGAGTGACCAGATTTTAATACTTGAGCTAGTATGAGTATAAAATAAATTATTTTGATGAGATTATATTATTTGCACATTTGCTCAAATGTTTGTTATATTTGAGCTATGAAAAAAGATACAATAACACCAGTTTGTGAAATCGATTTTATTGACGAAAAGAAAGTAAAGTCTATTAAGAAACGAATACCGGATGATTCTTTGATAACTGAACTTTCTGAAACTTTCAAAAGTCTAAGTGATTTTACAAGATTAAAAATTTTACTTTCTCTTGCTGAAGATGAATTGTGTGTTTGCGATATTGCAGCTTTAACCGGAGTTTCGGTTTCAGCAATTTCTCATCAATTAAGATTGTTAAAAAATAATAGACTGGTTAATCATAGAAAAGAAGGAAAGATGGTTTATTATTCTTTAGATGATGAACACATTAATAAAATTGTAAACGAAGCAGCTAAACATTGTAAAGAATAGTATGTTTATACATAAACTAAATAGAATTACAAAAATAATTGCAGCTATAATCTTTACGGTGATTGTTTTTACCTTCCTTCATTCCGAAGCCGGTTTGCTTAACTATGATGGCGATAATCACGGAACACACGATTATTGTGAGATAGTAAAAACAGCAACAAATAAAATTACTAAAGATGTTTCAAAAGATATTTATAAGCTGCCGGTTGATAAATCAATTTACTTTCATTGCATTGATGAAACAAACCAGCATTCTAAATCAATTTCAATTTTAGGTTCAGAGCAATTCTACACTCCCCAAAAGACAACTAAAGTTTACCTTTTCAACAGAACATTTCTGATTTAATCCTTTTCAAATTCATTCTCATTAATTCCTTTTCGTAAAGGGATTACTACGTTCATCGGCAATGCCGGGACATCATTATTAAAAAATTTTGGAGACAGTATGTTGAGTTTTGCAAAATCCCTTTTTGCGGGCAGGCAATCATTTGCTTTATTTATTCTAGTATTGGCAGTTAGCATTCTTAATGCTCAAGAAAGAATTGATAAAGAATTAACATTAAATGAAGCTATTAAAATTGGATTAAAGAATAATCCGGAAATAAAATCAGCGCAACAAAATATTTCAGCGGCTAAAGGAAGATTTTGGAGCGGAATATCTTTACCGCAACCGGAAATTGGTGTAAGCTATGAATACACACCGGTAAATAAAAGTCTGAACAATTTTAGTGAAAGAACATTTGAAGTAAGTCAATCTTTTGAATTTCCTTCAAACTACTTTTTAAGAGGTTCAAAGTTCAGCAAAGAAGAAGAAATCGCTTTCTATAGATTGAAACAAACTGAAATTAGAATAACGGCACAAATAAAATCTGCTTACTACAATGTTCTTGCAAAAAAAGATTTACTAGGAATAGCAGAGGAAAATTTAAGGATAGCAGAAGACTTTTCTAAGAAGGCAGAGATAAGATATAATGTTGGTGAAGGAACTAATCTGGAAAGATTAACTGCAAAGGTTCAATTTACAGAAGCGAAAAATAATTTAGAGGTAGCCAGCAATGAACTTAGAACTGCCTTTGCAGAATTGAATTTTTACCTAGGATATGGAAAGCGAACTGACGAAATTTTTACTCTCGCTGATAGTCTGACTTATTTACCATCGGATAAATTCACTTTTGAAGAGTTGTATAACTTATCACTATCCGTTAATCAACAAATTAAAATTTCGGAACTGAATGTAAGCACAGCCTCAATTAATAAATCACTTGCGTGGTCTTCACTGCTGCCAAATTTTAATCTTGGCTATTTCAAACAAACACGGGATGGTGATAATGGTTTTTATGGAGCTTCATTTGGAATATCCGTTCCACTTTGGTTCTTGTTTGAGAACCGAGGACAAATTCAGGAAGCTACAGCAAACGTAAATATTGCGGAATCGGAACTGCAATTAATAAAGAATGATGTTTATCTGAGATTGAGAAGCGCTTTCAACAATTATGAGAACGAACTAAGACAGGTGAATCTTTATATAAGTGATATTCTACCGCAGGCGGAAGAAGTCTACCGTTCCGCATCAGCAAGTTACGATGCCGGAGAAATAACTTATATAGAATTTTTACAGGCAAGACAAACATTGATAGGTGCATACAGCAATTATACGAATGTGTTGTTCAACTACTACCGTTCAATATTTACACTTGAAGAAACGGTTGGACAAAATCTTTTGAAATAGAACACAGATGACACAGATTAAACTGATTTCCACAGATTATAAAAAATATTTTTAATAAAGGAGTTAAAATGTTGATTAAAAAATTAAGGACTGAATTCATAGCAGCAATCATTTTTGTAGCTGTAATTTTTGTCGGATGCGGTGATAATAAAACAGAGAATACAGAAAGTGAAATGAAGGAAAAAGAATCGCACGAAGTAAGTGAGGTGGTGCTTTCTTCAGAAGCAAGAAGCAAAATTGACCTTGCCTTTGATGAGGTAAAAGAAGGAACAATCAGCGGAATGCTGAAAGCACCAGCCAAAGTAATTACTAACCAGGATTATGAAGCACAGGTAAGTTCATTAGTTCAGGGAAGAGTGCTCGAAGTATATGTTAAAGAAGGCGACTATGTAAAAGAAGGACAAATATTAATGCACGTTGAAGGACTTGAGATAGGTGAGATAATAGCAGATTATCTGCAAGCCAAAGCTATGCTTGATTTTACCAAAGCTGCTTATGAAAGACAGCAAACCTTACTTGAACAAAATGTTGGTTCACAAAAATCATTTCTTGATTCTAAAGCCGAGTATGAAAAAGCTTTGGCTGAATACAATGCAGAAGATAAAAGAATTCATTCCATAGGTTTAGAACATAGTGATATAGAGACAAGCAAAGATTCTGAACACATTGCGGGTGTGCTTCCAATTAAAGCGCCTATTGGTGGAATAATAGTAGAAAGAAATGTAGTGATTGGTCAATTGGTTGAAGCGAACACAACTGCTTTTAAAATAATGAATATATCTACTCTTTGGGCTGAAGGACAGATTTATGAAAAAGACCTAACTAAAGTTACGGGAAAACCGAAAGTTGAGTTTACTACACCGGCATATCCAAATGAAAAGTTCAAAGGAGAGGTAATTCTAATTGGACAAACTATTGATGAGCATTCAAGGACAATAAAAGTCAGAGCTTCGCTTCAAAATACAAACGGCAAACTTAAGCCAAATATGTTTGGCGAATTGTTCATACCGATAAGCAGCAATACAAAAGGAATCATTGTTCCAACTGATGCAATTGTAAAAGAAGGAAATGAATCTTATGTATTTGTAGTTGAGAACGATTCGACTTTTTCAAGACGCAATGTTGAAACAGGTATTGAGTTTGCTGGAATGAGAGAAGTAGTAAGCGGCATAAAGAAAGGTGAAAAGATTGTAACCAAAGGAGTTTTCTTCCTAAAGTCTGAATTATTAAAAGAAACATTTGGAGAGGAAGAATAATTATGATTGAAAGAATATTAAGATTTTCATTAAAGCAAAAGCTGCTCGTTTTGTTTGCAGTTATTTTGCTTATTGCTGGCGGTATAGCTGCATTCAGAATATTGCCCATAGATGCTGTTCCCGATGTAACAAATATTCAGGTTCAGATTCTTACTAATTCCCCGACGCTTGCACCGTTGGAAGTTGAACGTTACATAACCTTTCCTATTGAAGTTGCAATGAACGGAATACCGGATGTTGAAGAAATCCGTTCTGTATCTAAGTTCGGCTTATCATTAGTAACAGTAGTCTTTCACGACAATGTAGATATTTACTTTGCACGACAGCTTGTATTCGAGCGGCTTCAAAAAGCAGCAAAAGATATTCCACCGGAATTTGGTAAACCGGAACTTGGACCAATCAGCACAGGTCTTGGTGAAATTTATCAATACATTATCAGACCTAAAGACAAAAAAGCAAAGCAAGATTCTACTACTTTGATGGAAATGAGAACTCTCCAGGATTGGATCGCCAAAAGACAGTTACTAACTGTTCCGGGAATTAACGAAGTGAACAGCTTTGGCGGAATTGAAAAGCAATACCAGGTGTTGGTAGATCCGCAAAAACTTTTAAGCTATAATCTCACCTTACGAGATGTGTTTAATGCTGTTGCTGAAAACAATGCAAACACCGGCGGCGCTTACATTGAACACGCTAATGAACAATATTTGGTTCGCGGTTCCGGCTTAGTTCAAAGTATTGATGATATAAATAACATTATCGTAAAGACATTAGAGAACGGCACTCCGATTTACGTTCACAACGTAGCTGATGTTCAGCTTGGCTCGGCTATACGGCAAGGCGCTGTTACAATGAACGGCGAAGGTGAAGTTGTTGCCGGAATTACAATGATGCTTAAAGGTGAGAACAGCCGTGTAGTAGTTGATAGAGTTAAGGAAAAAATTGAAACTGTTCAAAGGGCTTTGCCGGACAGTGTTACGATTGAACCTTTTTATGACAGAGCGGAATTAGTTAATAAAACAATAAAAACAGTCCAGACAAATTTAATTGAAGGCGGCATACTTGTTATTCTTATTCTTGTTCTTCTTCTTTACAATTTACGCGGTGGATTTATAGTTGCTTCCGTAATTCCTCTTTCAATGTTGTTTGCCGTGATAATGATGGTTGCAACCGGCGTGTCAGGAAATTTAATGTCGCTTGGCGCTTTGGATTTCGGATTGATTGTTGACGGCGCTGTAGTAATGGTCGAGAATGCAATACGAAAGCTTCACGAAAAGAGAAATGGAGTAAGCGCAGAGGAAACATTATTGGAATCTGCTTTAGAAGTTGGAAGACCGGTTGTGTTCGCAGTGGGAATTATTATTATTGTTTACTTCCCTATAATGACTCTTACCGGAATTGAAGGAAAAATGTTCAAGCCGATGGCATACACTGTAACTTATGCTTTAATAGGTGCATTGATTCTAAGCTTAACTTACGTGCCGGTGATGAGTGCTTTGATGTTTAGAAAAGGAAAAGTGACTGAAAAAGAAAGTCCAATTATTACTTGGTCAAAAAAGAAATATGTTCCGATATTAAAAAAGATTCTTCATAAAAGAATTTTCGTGACTGGAATTGCTGCTGCATTTGTCATTGTTAGTCTAGTAATTTTTCCATTCTTAGGAAGTGAATTTATTCCCCAGCTTGATGAAGGTTCGATTGCTTTACAAGCGTTGCGATTACCAAGTGTATCATTAACAACCGCTGTAAATACAACATCTTTAATTGAGAAAGAAATATTGAAATTTCCGGAAGTGAATTACGTAGTTTCAAAAACAGGGCGTGCAGAAATCGGCACTGATCCGATGGGTGTAGAGATGAGCGACATATATGTGGAACTGAAACCAAAAGATGACTGGACAACCGGAAGAAATAAAGAAGAACTTGTTACTGCAATGAGTGAGCAGCTTTCAAAACTTCCCGGAATGGTTTTTAGTTTTTCGCAGCCGATTCAACTAAGAGTTGCTGAATTGATTGCCGGAGTCCGCTCAGATATTGCTATTAAGCTTTTTGGTGAAGATTTACAGACTTTAAAAGAAAAAGCTGAAGAAATTGCAAAAGTAGTAACCAAAATTGAAGGTGCGGCTGATGTGAAGGTTGAACAGGTTACAGGTTTACCGCAATTACAGATAAAAGTTGATAGAGGAAAGATTGCACGATATGGAATAAATGTAGCGGATGTAAATCAAATTATAGAAACAGCCATTGGCGGAAAATCTGCCGGTGAAGTTTTTGAAGGTGAAAGAAGATTTGATTTAGTTGTGCGCTTCAAAGAGGAATCAAGAAACAGCATTGATGTAATAAAAAACATCTTAGTTCCTACTCCTAATGGTTCGGGTATTCCACTTAGTCAAATTGCGGATGTTTTTGTTGAAGAAGGACCGGCTCAAATAAGCCGTGAGCATAGCCAGAGAAGAATCGTAGTGGAATTGAATGTAAGAGGAAGAGACATTGGAAGTTTCGTTGAAGAAGCTGAAAGAACTATTTACGATAAAGTAAAACTACCAGCCGGATATTATTTAGAATGGGGCGGAACATTTGAACAGCTTGCAAGCGCAAGAGAAAGACTGGCAATCGTTGTTCCCTTATCACTCTTCTTAATCTTCCTACTGTTGTTCACTTCTTTTGGTTCGATAAGAAATGCTTTACTGATTTATACCGGAATTCCTTTTGCAATTGTCGGCGGTATTTTTTCATTGTTGATAAGAGGAATGCACTTTAGTATTTCTGCCGGTGTGGGATTTATTGCATTATTTGGAGTTGCAGTCTTAAACGGAGTTGTGATGGTTTCATTTATTAATCATTTACGGCAAGAAGGAAAGCCGCTGGAAGATGCAGTAATAGAAGGAGCGGCAACAAGATTGCGCCCGGTGTTAATGACAGCGCTTGTAGCATCGCTCGGTTTTATTCCAATGGCAATATCAACGGGAGCCGGTGCAGAGGTTCAAAGACCACTTGCTACTGTTGTTATCGGCGGATTGATAACATCAACAATATTAACGTTGTTTGTTCTTCCAACGTTTTATATGTGGTTTGAAAAGAGAAAAGAAGAGAAGCCCCTCTAAATCTCCCCGAAGGGGAGACTTTAGGACTATCTTCGGTAGTTAAAATGAGAGATAGTAGATGGGAAATAGATTATGAAAAACATAGTAACAAAATCAAAAATAAAATGTCCTTATTGCGGTTATGAAAAAGAAGAAGAAATGCCGATAGATGCTTGTGTTCATTTTTATGAATGCAACTCTTGTGGAAAAATATTAAAACCAAAAGAAGGTGAATGCTGCGTCTTTTGTTCTTATGGTGATGTCAAGTGTCCGCCAAAACAGATAGAAGAAAAGCCCCCTAAATCCCCCAAAGGGGGACTTTAGATGGAAGATGTTTGATGGTAAATGGAAAATGTGAGAAGCATAGCGCAAAGAGCAAGGCGTTTAAGAATGAAATTAAGAAATAGAGAAAATCAATAATCTTAAAAAAAAAGGAAAAAAATATGAAAGAGATAAAAGCAATTGTTCAGCCGTTTATGTTAATAAAAGTAGTAAGTGCACTTCATAAAATTGACGGGCTTCCCGGAATAACAATTTCTGATACTAAAGGATTTGGTAAAAGCAAAGGGAAAAAGGAAAACGGTGAGGAAGGAATTTTTGAATTTGTGCCAAAGAATAAAATAGAAGTTGTGGTTCCGGATGAGATGGTTGAATTAGTTGTAAACACAATTCAGAAAAATGCTCACACCGGCAATCCAGGTGATGGAAAAATTTTTGTTACTGAAGTTAGCAATGTTGTAAAGATAAGAACAAATGAAAGAGGAGAAGGAGCGATATAATGGAAAAATCTATCTATAAAATTTCTAAGATGGATTGCCCGTCTGAAGAACAGTTGGTAAGAATGAAATTAGAAAATATTAATGGCATCTTGAGAATGGATTTTGATATTCCAAACAGAACACTAACTGTTTTGCATAACGGAGATAATGAAGTAATCTCGGAACAAATCGGTGAATTAAACTTAGATTCAAAGTTGATTAAAAGCATTGAGACTAATGAATATGCTCACTTAAAAATTGAAGAATCAAATCAAGTAAAACTTTTATGGACTGTTCTAATAATCAACTTCGGGTTTTTTGTCATTGAAATGACAACCGGGATTATTTCAAAATCAATGGGGCTTGTTGCAGATTCGCTTGATATGTTTGCAGATGCGGCAGTTTACGGTATGAGTCTTTTAGCGGTAGGCAAAGCTGTTTCGCGGAAAAAATTAGTAGCAAAATTAGCAGGTTATTTCCAATTTTCTTTAGCGGTTATCGGCTTCATTGAAGTAATAAGAAGATTCATAGATTTTGAAGAAATACCGGATTTTCAAACAATGATTATAGTTTCAGTTCTTGCCTTGATTGGAAATATTTTTTCCCTTTATCTGCTTCAAAAGGCAAAGAATAATGAAGCACATATGCAGGCAAGTATGATTTTTACTTCTAACGATATTATTGTAAATGGGGGTGTTATTACTGCCGGATTTTTAGTCAGCATTTTAGATTCTAAAATACCGGATTTAATAACTGGAGCGATTGTGTTTACTTTTGTAATTAGAGGTTCGTTTAGGATATTGAAATTGGCAATTCAAAAAACAAATCATATTGAATCTAACTAAGCGGTATAACGGCGTGGTTTTTAAGCCGCCGCCTATAACAGCAATGCAACTTTGAAAACCAATGCCAATAATTTATTAAT
>NZ_JBPSEH010000013.1:0-56566 GCF_051488685.1 Melioribacter sulfuriphilus | reverse complement strand
ATACATGATTTATTTTTTCAATGAAAACGACAATACTTATAAATCTGTTCCTCTAATTGAATTTTTCAGATGTCTCTGGGAAAATATTATGGCGTTGAATTAAAGAAATGTGCAACCAGTACTGTGACCCCAACGGGAATCGAACCCGTATTTTCACCTTGAAAGAGTGATGTCCTAACCGTTAGACGATGGGGCCATAAAAAAATGAGCATAAAAAAAAGAAGTGACCCCAACGGGAATCGAACCCGTATTTTCACCTTGAAAGAGTGATGTCCTAACCGTTAGACGATGGGGCCTGACTGGGGTGAGCAATGGGACTTGAACCCATGGCCTCCTGGGCCACAACCAGGTGCTCTAACCAACTGAGCTATGCTCACCATTTAGTATGTCAAAAAATCAAAGAAATAAAAAAATTGTACGCCAGAGTGGACTCGAACCACTAACCCTCAGCTTAGAAGGCTGATGCTCTATCCTGTTGAGCTACTGGCGCACTTCGATTTTACAATCAAAATAAGAAATTATTTCGATTGTACCAGAGTCGGGGAGACAGGATTCGAACCTGCGACTTCTTGGTCCCAAACCAAGCGCTCTAGCCGGGCTGAGCTACTCCCCGTTTTTTTCAGCTACAAAAAGAACTTCATTCTTATACGGCTTACAAAAATAAATGTTTGGAAACGAAATGTCAATTTCAGCACCATTTTCTTGATTATTTTCTCTATCTTTGGATAAAAAATTTTCGAGTTCTATGTTTTCCTTCTTCATCGCCCGCAAATACATTAAATCGTATCGTAAATCGAGATTTAATTTATCAATTTCTGCTATTGCTGCTGCTGGTATTTCAGTCGGAATGGCTGTTGTCATTATTGCATTGACTGTGCTCGACGGGTTCGAAAAAGTTGTCTCAGAAAAAATTATTACACTAAATGCACACATCAAAATAACTGGATTCGGAAATCGAAACCTCCCTTCTCCCGAATCGTTAATACCTCAGCTGAGCGAAAAATATGGAAGTAAAATTAGAAAAATTGAACCGTTTATCTCTAAACTTGCACTTATAAAATCAAAAAAATTTTCAGACGGAATTACCATAACAGGACTCCATCCCGATGACCTGCGTAATAACATAGGAGGTTATTTAATCGAAGGCTCAATCGACAGTTTGAAGCAAAATGAAATTATTATTGGCAGAAAACTGGCAGAAAAATTAAGAGTGAAGTTAAATGATAGGGTAACACTTTTTTCTGTCTATGGAGACGAGATCCCATCTCCCGCTTCTCCTCCTGCAATTGATATGTTCAAAATTGTTGCAATATTCGAAAGTGGTATGTCGGAATATGACGACCTCAATGCTTATATACTGTTCGATAAAGCTTCCGATTTTTTTGGTATGTTCGGAAGAATTTCAGGTTATAATCTTCAGTTAAAAAACATTAACGATATTGAGCCTTTAACAGAGCAATTGCAAGACTTCCTCGGTTATCCATACTATGTCCGTTCAGTTTTTGAGATTTATCAAAACATTTTCACATGGCTGGATCTTCAAAAAGAACCAATTCCAATTGTACTGGGCTTAATTATTTTCGTCGCAGTATTCAACATAGTAGGAACACTTTTAATGATCGTTCTGGAAAAAACCAGGAGTATTGGTATTTTGAGAACTCTGGGTGCCACTCGAAAAAAGATTACAACAATATTTCTCCTGCACGGCTTTTATCTTACAACAATTGGAATAATATTGGGCGATTTACTGGCATACATACTTACTCTAATCCAAATGAAATTCGATATAATTAAACTGCCCGAAAATGTTTATTTCGTTACTCATGTGCCCCTTTATATCGACATTAACAATTACTTGCTCATAAGCTTAGTAACTGCATTTATTTCCCTTATAACCTCATTCATTCCAGCTTATATTTCTTCGAAAATTGAAATAATTTCGGCAATTAAATTTGACTAATTATGATTGAATATTTCATAGCAAAACGATATCTGAAAGCCAAACACAAATTTAATCTAATTACGATAATTTCGACGCTTTCCGTGGGTGGGATTACAATCGGAGTTGCCGCTTTGATTATAGTGCTTTCGGTTTTTAATGGATTTGGTTCGCTGGTTAAATCAATTCTGATAAGTTTCGATCCTCACCTGAGAATTGTAGTTACAGGTGACGAAGCCAATAAAAAAATTAACGATTTTTATTCTTATTTAAGAAGCAATTCAAAAGTAAAAAACTATTTTCCTTATGTCGAAAGTAAAGTCATAGCATACAACAAAAAGAGTTATGAAATAATAAACCTCAAAGGCATTCCAGCAGAAAACGACGCCGAAAACTGGGGACTCAAAGAAAAAATAATAAGTGGCAAATATGACTTGAGCAACGAAGGGTTGGGCAAAATTATCATTGGACTTCCCCTTTCTTTGAGGCTATCACTCAGAGTCGGAGATACTGTAACAATTACTTCTGCCCGGAATATCGAAAGAATGATAACGAGCTTGTCAATACCACATTCTCAAAAATTTATTGTCTCAGGACTTTTTGAAACAAATAACAGAGACTACGACGTTTCTTACGCTTTTAGTTCAATTGAAGAAGCAAAGCGACTTTTGGGCTATGGCGATGAAATTTCCGGTATCGAAGTGCGCCTCGAAAATATTGAACATTCGGAAAAATTAAAGAAAGAATTGACCACCAAATTCGGTGACGATTATTTTTCATATTACACATGGTATGATCTGCACAAAGACCTCTATAGCATAATGTCGGTTGAACGATGGTCGGCTTATATTCTTTTGAGTCTCATAATAGCAGTAGCCACATTCAATATTTTTGCATCGTTGACAATGACTGTTCTCGAAAAGAAAAAGGATATTGCCATATTACGTTCGATGGGAGCAGATTCAAATCGAATCAGACGTATATTTATGTATGAAGGCTTGATGGTTGGTATAATCGGGACTGTAGCAGGAATTATTCTTGGATTGACAGTTTGCTATTTACAGATCAATTACAATTTTTACCCGCTCGATCCAACAAAATATATAATAAACGCAATGCCGGTCAAAGTAATGTTTACAGACATAATAGCGATTGGAAGCATGTCCTTGCTTTTGACATTTCTGGCATCGATATATCCGGCAAAACGAGCATCTAAGACAAACATTATCGAGTCAATAAAATATGAATGAAAAAATTATCATTGCCGAAGGAATACGCAAATCGTTCAGAATCTCGAAAAATAAAAGCCTGGAGATATTAAAAGGAATATCGCTTGAAATTGATCATGGTAAAATTACCATGATTGTAGGAGCTTCGGGTGCTGGCAAAAGCACTCTACTCCATATCCTGGGTGGACTTGACAGACCAGATAGCGGCAAAGTTTTAATCGACCTTCAGGATATTTCTAAAATGAGTGATGCTCAACTGTCGAAATTCAGGAATAAAAAAATCGGTTTTATCTTTCAGTTTCATCATCTATTGCCGGAATTTACAGCCGAAGAAAACATTGCAATTCCGATGATGCTCGACGGGAAATCGTACTCCAAAGCTGTCGAGCGAAGTCGTGAATTACTAAAAATAGTGGGACTGTCAGATAGGTCGTCACATAAACCTTCCGAACTTTCTGGCGGTGAACAACAGCGTGTAGCCGTAGCTCGCGCTCTGGCCAATAATCCTTCGATTATATTCGCCGACGAACCCACAGGAAATCTCGATTCGGCCAACGGCGAAATCATCCATTCACTCTTTAAAGAGCTAAAAACCAATCACGGTTTTACATTCCTGATTGTAAGCCACAATCCAGAATTGATTAGATTGGGCGATGTAGTTCATGAAATTAAAGACGGAACAATAATCGATGGTAATTTAAGTCCTGTTTAAATTCACCCCAAAAAAATAAGACAAAGATATTTGCTTTTTTAAAAGCAAGTGAGTAATTTTATATAGACTTAATCTAAATTATTTGTAAAATATTTATGTCAATAAACTTAAACGAAGCGCACGAAGTTTTTCGCAAGTACTTGAAACAGGAAAAACACCGTATAACTCCTGAAAGATTTGAAGTACTCGATTTCGCGTTGAAATACGAAGGACATTTCGGAGCCGATGAACTCTATCTCAGAATGAAAAACAACAAGTCGAACGTATCGCGAGCAACGGTATATAATACACTCGAATTATTGGCTGCCTGCGAGCTTTTAGCAAAACGAAACTTCGGCGAAAATAAAACACGCTACGAATCGAATTACGGTAGAAAATCGCACGACCATCTGATTTGTATTAACTGCGGAGCTATCAAGGAATTTTCAGAACCTGAAATTGAAGAAATTGTAGCTCAAGTGGCGAAAAAACTCGGCTTCAAACCACATGGACATTCATTTAATATTTTTGGAAAGTGCAACAATGCAAACTGCAAACATAAAGACAATGAATAACATTACACTCGACAAGGCACGTAAAGGAAATTTAATCACCATTGTCAATTTACCCGGTGGCGAAATTAACGCACAATTAATACGAATTGGCATTTCTGAAGGTGAAACTCTCGTTTGCCTTCAACGACTTCCTGGTGGGACAATTATTTTACAGAAAAACAGACAGGAAATTGCCGTCGGTTACGATCTTGCAAAAAAAATTAAAATTATTCTGCGATAAATATGAAATCTGACAATATTGTTAATATTAATTCTCTATCCACTAACGTTGACTCAACTTTAAGACATGTTAAGACAGAAAAAGTAGTTTTAGTAGGAAATCCAAATGTCGGCAAATCGTGTGTATTCAATTATCTTAGCGGAAAATATGTAGATGTTTCTAATTATCCAGGCACCACCATATCAATCACACGTTGCAATTACAAAGGGAAAAAAGTCTACGACACACCAGGAATTTATGGCGTATCATCGTTCAACGAGGAAGAGAAAGTTGCACGCGATATTATTCTTGAGAGCGATGTGGTAATTAACATCGTAAATTCGCTTCATCTCGAGCGTGACCTTTTTCTGACACTCCAGTTAATCGACATGGGGAAAAAAGTTTCTGTAATACTCAATTTTGCTGATGAACTCAAGAAAAGAAAAATTAAAATCGACACTAAAAAACTATCAGATCTTTTGGGCGTCGATGTTTACGAGACTTCTGCAGTAAACAAAGTGGGACTCGACCAGCTCGACAAAGCCATTGAGAACGCTCGTGTGGGCAATCAGCAACTCGATTTACATTTCCTCATGCAACAGTACATTGAAGAAGGAATTCCGCAATCTGAAGCTTTGTTGATTCTCGAAGGTGATGAATTTACGACCAGTAAATACAATAAGCCGATAAATAAAGACGATCGAGAGAAAATTTATATTACGCGTCGTAACCGTGTAAATGAGATTATCGATATTGTAGAACACGAGGATTCCAGAAAGGGTGAAATCTCGAATCTGCTTGGGCGCATGTCACTAAATCCGATTACTGGTATTCCAATATTATTCTTCATCTTAACGCTTGTCTATTTTTTCATTGGAGATTTCGTATCTCAACGTGTTGTCAATTTTACCGAAAATACGGTTGGTGTAGGAATTGTTGAATACAATGTTAAATCCTTTGTATCGAATTTTACTTCTTCAATAATCGACGTCGAAATTTTTGATAAAAACGAAAATCTAATCGACAAGAAAATTTATAATTTCCCCGACGGTATGCGGGGTAATCCGGAATTAAAATCAGATTTTGAAAGTTTTTCGTCGCAACCGGGTGCTCAAACAAAATTTCATTTTTCCAATCCAATTGTGAAGTTATTTTTCGGTGAGTTTGGCGTTATTACGATGACGACTACCTACCTCCTCTTCTTATTGCTTCCTCTTGTTATTGGATTTTACTTTGTTATGGCTCTACTTGAGGACAGCGGTTACTTGCCCCGACTTGCGACAATGCTCGACAGAACTTTCAATAAAATTGGTTTGAATGGCAAAGCGGTAATACCGATTATTCTTGGCTTCGGATGTATTACAATGGCAAATATTACAACCCGACTACTCGGTTCAGAAAGAGAAAGGTCGATAGCAACTGCAATTTTGCAATTCGTTATCCCATGCTCAGCTCAACTTGCGGTTATTACTGTATTGTTGAGCGGCGCTGGATTGTATCCCTTGTTAATTTTTGTCGGAGTAATTGGTTCACTCCTGATAATTCTTTCGACAATCTTGAATAAGCTAATTCCAGGTCAAAGCTCGCCCCTTTTAATAGACCTTCCGATTATGCGAATACCCAGGCTAACTAATGTTTTAAAAAAGATGGCTTACAGAACTTACGGTTTTATGAAAGAAGCTGGATTCTGGTTTTTCGTAGGTGCACTGGCTGTCGGTTTAATGGACATTACAGGATTATTGCTCATATGGCAGGATATTCTTGCACCGCTGACGACTCACTGGCTCAAACTCCCGAAAGAAGCGGCCAATGCTTTCGTTATGGGAATGGTAAGACGCGATTTCGGAGCGGCAGGACTCTTTACGATGAATCTTACAGTTATGCAAATAACCGTTGCAATTATTACTATTACCATTTTTACTCCATGCATCGCTTCTTTTGTAGTTATGCTTAAAGAACGCGGCTGGAAAGAAGGAATTACTATCTGGTTGGGTACGTGGGTTACCGCATTCTTTATAGGTGGTTTAGTAGCTCAATTTATAGTCTAAGAGAAAATCATGAAACAAAAGAACTTACATCAGTATCCATTAGTATGGCGTAAAGATGATTTCTTCATTAAAATCTACAGCTCTATTCCCAACGTATCCACGGGCATACTTCTTACAACAAGTAAAACTGCCTTTATAATCGATCCCGGCGACGGTATACTACGCGACCTAACTAAAGACGTTGGACCCGAAACAATCTTGAGAGTATCCGATATCTTCATAAGTCATGGCCATCACGACCATGTCGGAGGCGTCTGGTCGTTATTAACTTATTGGTCTGTACTCCGCAGAAAAACACCCCTTTCAATCTTTTATCCCGACGGATGCATCGAAATTGAGAGCATTTATAAAGCTTTCAACGAAGTTTACGGCAAAGAGCTTTCATATAAAATAATGCTCAAACCTATTTCCAATCAAAAAGCATTCAATAGAAATTCAGTAAGAATTAAACCCTTTTTTGTTAATCACAGAGAATTAAATCCCGACGGCACGAGTTCAGCCATTCCATCTCTTGGATTTAAATACTATTACGATTCTAAATCCATTTGCTATGGTGGAGATACAGCATATTGTGAAAATCTGGTAAAAATGGCAAAAGGGAGCGATCTGGCAATCATCGAAGCCGGTGCTCTCGATGAAGACTCAACCGACTTACACATGACGATTTCACAAGCTAAGGAAATTGGCAAAACCGCCAGAGAATTTTTCCTCGTCCATGTACCCGAAGAATAAAACGAGGTTTCCTATGAAAAAGATTATCTTGCTACTTTTGGTTTCCCTCTCTCTCATAAATGCACAAAAGAAATGGTCAGATCCATCAATTTCAGTCAAAGACTTAAAAGCGCATCTTTTTTATTTAGCCTCAGACGATATGAAAGGCAGATTTTCAGGCTCTCCTGAAGAGAAAATTGTTGCCAATTATATCAAAGACCAGTTCGAATTGTACGGCCTGGAACCTCTGTTTAACGGAAATTACTTCCAGGACTTTAAATTTATCGAACGACTTGAATTGACATCAAACAACAGTGCAGAAATTATTATTGACAACGAAAAACTTAGATTAAAAATTAACCAAGATTACATCCCCATTTCCTTTTCTGGCAAAGCTAAATTAAAAGCGCCACTTGTTTTTGCAGGTTATGGTATCTCTTCTTCGAATCTTGAATATGACGATTACGATTCAATTAATGTTGCTGGCAAGATCGTAATTATATTGAAAGACCATCCAGAACACGATTCTGCACACTCAGATTTCGACATCTACTCTTCATTAAGAAGTAAAGCTTCGACGGCACGCGATAAAGGTGCAGCAGGTATAATTTTCATTAACGGTTATTATACTTCCGAAGATAATCTTACAGAATTAAGATACGACGGTGCCCCTGCAATAAACGATTTCCCCATCATCCATGTAAAAAGAGATATAATCGAAAAATTATTCAAAGTGCACAAACTTGATCTTACAGAAATTCAAAAAAGAATCGATTCTACAAGAAAAAGTAATCAAATAAACTTTGAGGATTGTTTTGCTGAAATTCATACCGATATAAAAGAAGTTGAAAATTATGCCAGAAATGTTGGTGGCATAATAAAGAGTAATTACAACAGTGATGAATATATAGTTATTGGCGCTCATTTTGATCATCTCGGTATCGATCAACTGAGATCGTCTTCGATGTACAGGGGAAACGACAGTCAAATTCATAACGGTGCCGACGACAATGCATCGGGCACTTCAGCTTTGCTTGAACTTGCAGAAGCTCTTGCCGCTTCCAGAACAGAACTCAAAAGAAATCTCATATTCGTCGCCTTTTCTGGCGAAGAACTTGGAATCCTTGGCTCTACTTATATGACAAATAATTCACCCGTTCCACTCGATAAAATTATTGCTATGGTTAACATGGATATGGTAGGCAGATTAAACGAAGAAAATTCGCTTACAGTAATTGGAGCTGGCACTTCCTCAAAATGGAAACCTTTACTTAACGAAAAAAACAAATATGATTTAAAACTTACATTTGACGATTCTGGTACAGGCGGCAGCGATCATCAGGCATTTTCAAATAAAAACATACCGGTTCTTTTTTTCTTCACCGGAACTCATTCCGATTATCACAAACCTTCCGACGATGCCGACAAAATTAATTACGAAGGCGAAAAGAAAGTTGTAAGTTACATCCTCGACGTTATTAATGGCATCGATAAACTTGAAGAAAAACCCGATTACGTTAAAGTAACAGCTCCAACAAATAAACGAATTGGCAGATCGAAAGTTTATGTGGGAACTGTACCGGAATTCGGTTATAATGGCGAAGGTTATAAATTATCTGGAGTCACGGAGGGTAGTCCTGCTGCCAAAGCAGGCTTAGTTAGCGGTGATATAATAATCCGCTTTGGCAACAAAAAAATAGGTAACATTTACGATTTTATGTACACAATTGCAGAATACAAACCAGGCGATAAAGTTGATGTTGTTGTACTGCGCAACGGTAAGGAACTAAAATTTACACTTGAACTTATTTCAAAATGAAAGCAATAATCGAATTAGAAAAGTTATTATAGATGAGGTGGGTGTTAGGGATTAGGGATTAGGGATTAGAGTTTAGGGGTTAGGGGTTAGGGGTTAGGGTATTGTTGAATGGTTTTATGACAAATTTAGTTGTGTCGATTGCATATTAAATTCCTGAACGGAGAATTAATTAATTCTGTAAATTAATTTCAATTTCTTAATGACACTATAATGCAAATGATTTTAATCTGAAATTTATTTATTAACCTACCACAGACATTATACTTTTACAAACTCATAACCCATAAACAATTAACCACAAACCAAGACTAAGAACCACGAACCAAGAACTAAGAACTACGAACTAAGAACAAATAACAAAATCATAGCATCGGCTTTTTTCTTTGTACAAATTGAAGTGGCACGCCATCTTTATTTCTAAGAACCATAATTTTATCGCCGCTCTCTGTGGTGAATAGATCCTGAGCTATTTCACAATCTTTTAATATTTCTTTTATCTTATCAATATTTTCGACTGAAAAAGCAACATGAAATTGTGCAGGTAAAATATCATTAAAATTCAGGACGGGAGCTTCACTATTTTGATATAATTCAAATAACAAATTTTTACCGCTATCAGCTACAAACCTGCCAAAATCTGAAGCATTATTCTGCTTGATAATAATCATATTAAGTTTATCGACAAACCAGTCACCAGTCCCAACAGCATTTAGAAGATTGAAAGCAATGTGCTCCACATAAAGTCCCTCAAAGCGGAGCATCGAATTTTTTCTTTCGACAAATTGTAATGGAACTCCCCAGGGGTCACGCATATTCATTATTTTATCACCCGAATCTGTAACCTTCAAATCCGACTCAATTTCGGCTCCGTTTTCTATTAATCTCTTTTTTAGCGATTCAGCATCTTTAATATTAAATGCGATGTGAAGACTTAACATATTTATTTTTCTGAAGTTAAGTGGTTTCACATCATTATTAATTAAAAACTCTATCATTATGTTTTTTGCTGAATCTGTAACAAAAATAGAACCTTTTCCTTTATTTACAATTTGCATATCGAGGTTCGAGCAATACCATTCAGCTGCTTTTTCTGGATTGGGTAATAAAAGCGCAATATGTTCGAATTTTACATGATTCTTTTGAGCAAAAAGAGTAAATGATAATATAATTGTAATTAAGAAAACTAATTTTTTCATTTTTCTTCCTCCCTTAAAACATTTGAAGCATATTCTGCAATTATACCATCTTGCTCCGGAGTACCTCCACTTACACCAATTGCTCCAATATAATTCCCTTTATAATTCAGAGGCACTCCTCCTTCAAACGGAAGAATTTCGTCGATCGAAAGTAAAGCATTGTTTCCGTCTGATATTCTTTGCTGGTACGACTTAGTTGGTCTTTTAAAATAAATTGCTGATACCGCCTTTTTCTTAGCAACATTTATACTTCCAAGTTGTGCTCCGTCCATTCGCTCGAAAAATAGCAAGTTTCCTCCCTCATCAACTATCGCGATTACTACATCGATTTTCATCTCTTTTGCTTTGTTTTCTGCTGCAATGGCAATTTTTTTTGCAAGGTCAAGTGTTATTGTATGTTTGGAGCCCACCTGTCCAAAGATTAGTCCTGTCATAAGAATTAATAGTAAGAAAGTATTCCTGTATTTCATATAGTTACCTAATCATTTACTTAAACGATTTATCCGTAAAATAAAAAATTTTTTGAATATTTACAGTATTTTTTTAGTTTTGACAAATCAATTTTTACGAAAGGGCCAAGATGAAACGTTTATTACTCTTATTTATTCTTGCGCAGGTTGCATACTCTCAACAAGATTCGATAAAAACATATGAATTAAATGAAATTACCATTAGATCTGATAAGTATCAATCATTAATTAAAAATCTCAACCCATCGCAACAACTGATTGAAGTAAAAGGTGTTAACCTTTCTGTTCAGAAAAATTTAATAGCCTATCTTAAACACAGATCAGCAGGAATTTTTGTAAGTGAATTTGGAAATTATGGATTTGGAATAGGACAACAAGCGGCTGGTAAATTTTCAATACGTGGTTTTAACGGTCAACAGCAAATTACAATTTATATAGATGGACATCCTGAATATGCAGGAATTTTTGGACACCCTGTTTCCGACATTTACAGCACCGATGCAATATCCGATGTAATAATTATCAAAGGTCCATCTTCTCTTATTTACGGTTCGGGAGCATTAGCCGGTGTAATTGATATTCGTACTTCAAATTCATTTTCAAATGGGACATCCTTTGGTAGCGATCTATCGTACGGCTCTTACAACACATTCAACATTTCTCTCAAATCCGCATTTAGCACACAAACTTTCAGTTCATCTATAAATATATTCAATTATACTTCCGATAACCACAGGTCGTCTTCTAATTATAACTCTAAAGGAATTGGCCTAACTATTGGTTATAAAATGAATAAATTCTGGTCGTTCAATCTAAAGTCGAATATTAGATATGCAAAAGTTTATAATCCCGGAACAGTTAATAATCCTTTCGCAAAAGATTCTGTCTGGACAGAATTTACACGTTCAAATCTATCATTAAACTTTCAAAACAGATATAAATCAACTGAGGGAAATTACACGATTTATTACAATTCTGGTGTTCACGACCTCTTCGACGGCTTTCATTCAATAGATTATGTGGCAGGGATAAACGCTCGTCAAACTGCTGAAATATCAAACAATTTTCTCCTAACAGCTGGAAATGATACACGAATTTATGGCGGGGATGCAAGAAATATCCGCAAGTTAATCGACACAACTTTGTATGAAACCGGTTTTTATTTCGTCGCTGAAGCAAAGATAATTCAAAATTTAAAATTTATTGCGGGAGCACGTCTGAACTACCATGAAGTTTACGGCTCTGAATTTATCCCTCAAGCATCCCTAAATTACACAATTTCTAAGAATGCCGACATTTATCTTTCCTCAGCAAAAGGTTACAGAAACCCAACTCTTTCGGAATTTTTTATTTTCGGAGCAAACATTGACCTTCTGCCAGAAAAATTATGGAATTACGAAGCGGGCTTTAATTTGAGATTTTATGAAAATCTAATCGATATTTCCGGAGCATTTTATCTATCAGAAGGTGAGGATTTCATCGCAGTTACAGGTCAATTTCCAAATATCAAAAATCAGAATGTTGGAAGCGTTCAAAACAGAGGGTTCGAACTCAACGCGAAAATAATGCCAGATAAAAACCTGATAATCAGTACTGGTTTTAATTATACATATATGAAAAATCCTATAGCAGGCTCGCCAGAGTTACACGGCATTTTAAATGCAAACTATTCAATAAATCGGTTCCAGCTTGGATTAAACTTAGTAGCCATTGGAAATCTCTATTTGCTTAACAATAGTAACAAATTTATTAAGGAAGACTTTTTACTTTTAAATGCCTCTGGAGGATTTAATTTAAATAACAATATCAATTTATATCTCAAAATAAACAACCTCCTTGACACGGAATATCAAACAGTTTTTGGTTACCCGATGCCGGGTATTAATTTTCTTGCAGGTTTCACGACAGAATTTTAACAGCAAGACTAAACTTTTTTATATTTAATTCGATAATAGAGTAACTATAGCTATAGGTGAGTTATGTTACTCTATGCAATTATTGGTTATTTCATTCTTTTTGCTCTTTTCATATTCCTTTCTTTCAAATATGCTCCTTTTGGATATGAAGACAAGAGAGGTTTTCATTACGTCAGAAAAGAGAAAAAAAGAGCTGCATAATAATGTAAGTTAAATTCATACTCCTTTTATTATCCTCCCATCTTGCTTTATGCATGCCTGTTGAAACAGGGGGCCAGAATATAGTAGATGGAATTGTTCTTGGTTCTTGGTTCTTGGTTCTTGGTTCTTTGTTCTTGGTCTTTGTTCGTGGTTCGTGGTTCTTTTGATTGGAGTTTTTGTTAGTGGTTTTATTTTAGGATAGTTTTATAACAGGGACTTACAAAATATTCAATTTGAGTTTGGGAGAGTTTAATAAGACGCAATGACTAAATGAGTTTGTGTTTTTGATTTCTTTGACTCTTTTTACAATTTTAATGCATAAAATTAGAGTGACAGAATATATTTTAATTGTGAGGGGGATATTTTGATAGAATAAGGTGTCAGAGGAGAAATAAATTCTCCCCTGACGAATTTATCAGACATGTGCTTTATAACTTTGAAGCATTTTCATATAATTAGCTCTTTCGAACAGAGCCGGCTCGGCAACTGATTTCTGGCTCATACTTCCTTTCATCATTGTAATTGATTCATATTCATTTTCCTCCATCCAGTTTTCTATACCTTTCAAAATCTCAGTAATTCTGCCAATTCCATTGGTCAACAACTCTGAGCAAACCATTGCAACGTCGGCTCCGGCCATAATTACTTTTATTGCATCTTCGTGTGAATGAATGCCGCTTGTTGCAGCCAGACTGGCTTTAATTTGTCCGTATAGAATAGCAATCCATCTAAGCGGTAGACGCATTTCCCAGTTAGTACTCAATACTAAATTCGGGACAACTTCAAGTTTTTCGAGATCAAAGTCAGGTTGATAAAAACGATTAAAGAGCACCAATGCATCTGCTCCAGCTTCGTCGAGTTGTTTTGCCATATTAGCCATCGAAGTGAAGTAAGGACTCAATTTAACCGCAACGGGAATATTCACCTGGCTTTTAACTTCTTTCAGAGTTTCGATATACATCTTTTCAACGTCGTTTGAAGTCATATTTGGGTTTGCAGCCACATAATAGATATTCAATTCCAGAGCGTCTGCACCTGCCTGTTCAATATTCCTGGCATACTGAATCCAGCCGCCTTTGCTAACGCCATTTAAACTTCCGATAACTGGTATGCTTACAGCTTTTTTTAGATTGGCAATATGATCGAGATATTGATACGGTGTAAGATTGAATTTCTCGGGTTCGGGGAAATAATTGAGAGCCTCGGCATAACTTTCTGTATGGTGTGATAGGTAATGATCAAGTTCTCCACTTTCATGCAGTATTTGTTCCTCAAACAATGAATGGACAACTATTGCAGCAGCGCCTGCGTCTTCAAGTCGTTTTACACTATCGACTGTATGAGAAAGAGGTGAGGCCGAAGGAACAATAGGATTCTTCAGTTCCAATCCCATATATTTTGTTGTTAAATCCATAATAAACTCCTCTATATTATAAAAATAGGGGCTTCTGCATTTTTCAGACAGCCCCACCAAATATTAATTGACCGATTCTTTCTTTTCTCCGTTTGACGAAAAGTCCATCTGCGACATCTGTTCATATAATTTCCATCGTTTATTCACTTCTTCTTGAGCGTGAGTTAACAATTCCTTAGCAATTTCCGGATGAGATTTTGTTAGCATCTTGTATCGTGTTTCGCGATAGATGTATTCTTCGAGTTTAACTTTCGGAGCTTTCGAGTCGAGTTTAATCGGATTTTTACCCTCTTTCAGGCTTTCAGGATTGTACCTGAAGAGTGGCCAGTAACCGCTTTCAACTGCGAGTTTCTGACTTTCGAGTCCTTTTGCCATATTAATACCGTGTGCAATACAATGGCTGTAAGCAATTATAAGCGAAGGTCCATCGTATGCTTCTGCTTCGAGGAATGCGCGTACTGTTTGAGCATCGTTCGCACCCATCGCAACGCGCGCAACATAAACATTGCCATAATTAACTGCCATCATAGCGAGGTCCTTTTTCGGTGTCGGTTTACCTGCTGCGGCAAATTTTGCAACTGCTCCCATTCCTGTGGCTTTCGACATCTGTCCGCCGGTGTTTGAGTAAACTTCAGTATCGAGTACAAGTATATTTACATTCTTTCCTGAAGCTAATACATGGTCTAGTCCACCATATCCAATATCATAAGCCCAGCCATCACCACCGATGATCCAGACTGATTTTTTAACAAGGTAATCTGCAATATTAAGGAGTCGTTTTGCTTCGTCTGAATTAATTGATTCGAGTTTTTTCTTTAGCTCTGCAACTCTTTCGCGTTGATTTTTAATTCCAGCTTCGTCTTTTTGATCGGCATTAAGAATTGCGTCGCAGAGTTCGGCTCCAACTTTATCGCGTAAAGTAAGCAACAATTCTTTTGCATATTGATTCTGCTTGTCGACGGCAAGGCGCATTCCAAGACCAAATTCAGCATTGTCTTCAAAAAGTGAATTCGACCATGCCGGTCCCCTTCCTTCTTTATTCTTAGCCCATGGGGTAGTAGGTAAGTTGCCACCGTAAATTGAAGAACAACCCGTAGCATTTGCAATAAGTGCACGATCACCAAAAAGTTGCGATACCAGTTTTACATACGGAGTTTCACCGCAACCTGAGCACGCACCTGAAAATTCAAATAATGGCTCTAATAATTGATTGCTCTTGATTAATGCAGGATTAACCTGTGTCCTGTCGATTTCCGGCAATTCAAGGAAGAAATCGAAATTGGCTCTTTCCTGTTCCCGAATTGGAATCTGTGGAACCATATTGAGAGCTTTTAGTTTAGTCTCGCGTTTGTTCTTAGCCGGGCACACTTCATAGCAAAGTTCGCATCCCGTACAATCTTCTACTGCTACCTGAATTGTATATGCGCTATTTTCAGGAAATTCTTTTCCTTTGGCATCCATATATTTGAACGTAGCAGGAGCATTTTCGAGATATTTCTTGTCGTATACTTTTATTCTAATTGCGGCGTGGGGGCAAACAAGCGAACACTTACCGCATTGAATACACCATTCGGGATCCCACTGTGGCACTTCGAGAGCAATGTTGCGTTTTTCCCAGCGTGTTGTAGCCGAAGGGAATGTTCCATCCACAGGCATTTCGCTTACTTTAACTTCATCTCCTTTACCAGCCATCATTTTAGCCAGTACATTTTTTACATAATCAGGAGCCTTATCCGAAACAATTGGTGGGAGTTCTATTGTACTTGTAACGTGGTCTGGAACATCAATCTTATAAAGGTGTTCGAGTGTTTGATCGACGGCGTCAAAGTTTTTCTTGACAATTTCTTCGCCTTTTGCACCATAAGTCTTTTTAATTGCTTTCTTGATTTGTTCGATTGCTTCTTCTTTTGGCAATATGCCGGAAATTGCAAAGAAGCATGTTTGCATAATTGTATTGATACGGCTACCCATTCCTGTCTTAGCCGCAACCGAATAACCGTCTATAACATAAAAATTGAGTTTCTTATCGATAATTTGCTGTTGAACTTTTTTCGGTAATTTGTCCCAGGTTTCATCCTTGCTGTATGGCGAGTTAAGAAGGAAAGTGCCTCCTTCTTTAATATTGCTAAGCACATCGAACTTTTCCAGTAAAGTGAACTGGTGGCATCCAACAAAACTTGCGGTCTGTATTAAATAGGTAGAATGAATTGGTTTTTTACCAAAGCGAAGGTGTGAAATTGTTGTAGAGCCCGATTTTTTTGAATCGTAAACAAAATATCCCTGTGCATAGTTGTCGGTTTCTTCGCCAATAATTTTAATCGAGTTTTTATTTGCTCCCACAGTTCCATCTGCACCTAAACCATAGAAAAGACATCTTGTAACATCGTCGCCTTCAATAACAAAAGAAGGATCATATTCAAGACTTGTAAAAGTAACATCGTCTACAATTCCAACTGTAAAATGATTTTTTGGATTTTTTTCTTTCAGGTTATCGAACACTCCTTTTACCATAGCAGGAGTAAATTCCTTTGAAGAAAGTCCGTATCTGCCGCCGACAATTTTTGGCATCTTTTCAAAGGGGGGATTATCTGAATTCATAGCATCACTGATGACTGTAACAACGTCGAGGTAAAGAGGTTCGCCGAAAGCGCCGGGTTCTTTTGTTCTATCGAGTACTGCAATTTTTTCAACTGTTTTTGGAAGAGCTTCAATAAAATGTTTTGCAGAGAAAGGACGATAGAGTCGTACTTTCAGGATACCAACTTTTTCTTCCATTCTCTGGGTCATATATTCGACAGTTTCTTCTGCAGTTTCAGCGCCCGAACACATCAAAACGATAACACGTTTAGCGTCAGGAGCCCCATAATAATCGAATAGCTTATATTGTCTGCCTGTTAGTTTGGCAAAACGATTCATAACGTCCTGAACAATATCTGGACAGGCGTTATAAAATTTATTGACTGCTTCCCTGCCCTGGAAATAGACATCGGGATTTTGTGCCGTTCCTCTGATAAATGGATTATCGGGATTGAGTGCTCTTTCTTTGAATGCTTTAACATAATCGTCGTTAATCATGGCACGTATATCATCGTCGCTCAACATTTCGATTTTCATTACTTCGTGCGAAGTTCTAAATCCGTCGAAAAAGTGAACAAATGGAATGCGTGATTCGAGTGTGGCTGCATGTGCAATCAATGCTGTATCCATAACTTCCTGAACGGAATTCGATGCAATCAAACCAAATCCAGTTTGACGTGTAGCCATAACATCTGAATGGTCACCGAAAATCGAAAGTGCAGATGCAGCAATTGAACGAGCACTAACATGAAAAACAGCGGGTGTAAGTTCACCTGCTATTTTATACATATTGGGAATCATTAAAAGCAAACCTTGAGATGCAGTAAATGTAGTAGTAAGAGCACCGGCCTGTAAAGATCCGTGTACTGCTCCAGCAGCACCGCCTTCACTCTGCATTTCCGTTACACTCGGCACCGAACCCCAGATATTTTTAATTTTTGCCGCAGCCCATGCATCCGACAGTTCTCCCATCGGTGACGACGGCGTTATCGGATAAATAGCAATTACTTCACTCAGACGGTAAGCCACGTGCGCAGCAGCTTCATTTCCGTCTATTGTTACTTTTTTTCTATTCATCAATCCACCTTTATTTTGATTGTACAAAATTTATTTTGTCCCTTTTATTAATAACAATTACAATTCTAGTCTAATATTTTAATACGTCAAAATCCTTGCCACTTTAATTTATTTCTTTTTTTCACTAAAAATAAGTCTTAATATCCTATTGTTTAGGAAATTAACTCTTATTTGTAAGAAAATTTTTTAATCTAATCGGTAATTATAGAAATTATTTTTGAATTAATAAAGACATACATGTCTAAATAATTTTAATTTTTTGTTGATTTTGTCATCCCCTTTGAGATTCTCATAGCTTTGTATCAAAAAAATATTGTCCGTTTGGAGTTAAGTATATAAATGGAATCTTGAAATTTTACTGAAGGCAGTATAATGATGAATACTAATCACAAAAGGATGAATGACTTTGCAAATAATACAAACATTATATACCGGAGTGCGGACTCGTATTGCTTTCTGAAGCTATAATGTCACCCGTTCCGGGTTCTTTTCTCCGTTGGTTATTTCCTATTACAAACATTCCAACCCTTCGGGTTTGTGTCACCAATGCAAACATAATATTCTGAAGTTCGGTATTGTATCACTCTCTGAAATTATAATGTCACCCGTTCCGGGTTCTTTTCTCCGTTGGTTATTCCCTATTACAATTATTCCAACCCTTCGGGTTTGTTCCAATCAATACAAACATTCATTATATTCCGAAGTTCGGTATTGTATCGCTCTCTGAAGCTATAATATCACCCGTTCCGGGTTCTTTTCTCCGTTGGTTATTTCCTATTACAAATATTTCAACCCTTCGGGTTTGTGTAGTCAATACAAACATTATATTCTGAAGCTTGGACTTGTATCTCTCTCTGAAACTATAATGGCACCCGTTCCCGGTTCTTTTCTTATCTTAGTCGATTATTTCTTATTACAAATATTCCAACCCTTCGGGTTTGTTCCAATCAATACAAACATTCATTATATTCCGAAGTTCGGCATTGTATCGCTCTCTGAAGCTATAATGTCACCCGTTCCGGGTTCCTTTCTCCGTTGGTTATTCCCTATTACAAACATTCCAACCCTTCGGGTTTGTTCCAATCAATACAAACATTCATTATATTCCGAAGTTCGATATTGTATCACTCTCTGAAGCTATAATGTCACCCGTTCCGGGTTCTTTTCTCCGTTGGTTATTCCCTATTACAAACATTCCAACCCTTCGGGTTTGTGTCACCAATGCAAACATTATATTCTGAAGTTCGGTATTGTATCACTCTCTGAAATTATAATGTCACCCGTTCCGGGTTCTTTTCTCCGTTGGTTATTTCCTATTACAAATATTTCAACCCTTCGGGTTTGTGTAGTCAATACAAACATTATATTCTGAAGTTTGGACTTGTATCGCTCTCTGAAATTATAATGTCACCCGTTCCGGGTTCTTTTCTCCGTTGGTTATTCCCTATTACAAACATTCCAACCCTTCGGGTTTGTTCCAATCAATACAAACATTCATTATATTCCGAAGTTCGATATTGTATCACTCTCTGAAGCTATAATGTCACCCGTTCCGGGTTCTTTTCTCCGTTGGTTATTCCCTATTACAAACATTCCAACCCTTCGGGTTTGTGTCACCAATGCAAACATAATATTCTGAAGTTCGGTATTGTATCACTCTCTGAAATTATAATGTCACCCGTTCCGGGTTCTTTTCTCCGCCGGTTGTTCCCTATTACAATTATTCCAACCCTTCGGGTTTGTGTCAACTCATAAACAACTTATTACATATTCTATGAATTAATAACAATTGCTGTACAAATTATAAAACGCCGAAGGCGTGACATTGGTATAACAAAGCCTTACGAGCCAGCATATCCTAACCCCGAAGGGGTGACATAATTATCGAACCTTTATCAAACGCCGAAGACGTGACATTGTTGTAACAACACCTTATAACCATCCATGACTTAACCCCGAAGGGGTGATATTATTTTAACAACGCCTTACAACCATGCTTAACCTAATCCCGAAGGGATGACATTATTGTAATCCATCATCAAACGCCGAAGGCGTGACAT
This sequence comes from Melioribacter sulfuriphilus, assembly GCF_051488685.1. NCBI lineage: Bacteria > Pseudomonadati > Ignavibacteriota > Ignavibacteria > Ignavibacteriales > Melioribacteraceae > Melioribacter > Melioribacter sulfuriphilus. The sequence continues at coordinate 36,444 of NZ_JBPSEH010000013.1, read as the reverse complement.
TGTTGTAACAACACCTTATAACCATCCATGCCTTAACCCCGAAGGGGTGACATTATTGTAACAACGCCTTACAAACATGCACAACCTAATCCTGAATGGATGACATTACTATAATCCATCATCAAACGCCGAAGGCGTGACTTTGGTGTAACAACACCTTATAACCATCCATGCCTTAACCCCGAAGGGGTGACATTATTGTAACAACGCCTTACAACCATGCTTAACCTAATCCCGAAGGGATGACATAATTGTTGGTTGTCATAAAAACGTGAAATACATCCCATAGAGATGACATTTAATCAAAAAAGTAATATCTTACCAATTAAATTCTGTAATGGTAAATTCTTCCAAGAAGCGGGCAAATTTATTAAACCTCCAAGGAGCGTATATATGCCCGGCACGTATTCACAAATTTATATTCACATCGTCTTTGCAGTAAAAGGCAGAGAGAATCTTATATCACCAGAATGGAAAGATGAACTATACAAATACATTGCCGGAATTATCAAAGCTAAAGATCAAAAACCATTAATTGTTAACGGTATGCCTGACCATATTCACGTTTTTGTAGGTTTAAAGCCATCTATGAAAATATCTGATTTAGTAAGAGACATAAAAAACAATTCGTCAAAATTTATCAACGACAAGAAACTCATTCGCGGTAAATTCTCCTGGCAGGAAGGATACGGCGTTTTTTCATATTCACATTCTCAAATAGGAAATGTATATAATTACATACTAAACCAAGAAAATCATCACAAAAAGAAAACGTTCAGGGAAGAATACTTAGACTTTCTTAAAAAATACGAAATTGAATTTAATGAAAAATATCTTTTCGAATGGATAGATTGAATATTAATGTAAACCTTTTGTGGTTTCTGTCTATCTAATATTCTATTATTATATCACTCCTTCGGAGTCATGATTATTGCAAACATTCAACCCTTCGGGTTTGTGTCAACCAATGCAAACATTATATTCTGAAGCTTGGACTTGTATCTCTCTCTGAAACTATAATGGCACCCGTTTCCGGTTCTTTTCTTATCTTAGTCGATTATTTCTTATTACAAATATTCCAACCCTACGGGTTTGTATCAACGCATAAATAACTTGTTACATATTCGATGAATTAATTAATAACAATTGCTGTATAAATTAAAAAACGCCGAAGGCGTGACATTGTTATAACAAAGCCTTACGAGCCAGCATATCCTAACCCCGAAGGGGTGACATTATTGTAACAACGCCTTACAACCATGCCTAACCTAATCCCGAAGGGATGACATTTTTGTAACCCGTCATCAAACGCCGAAGGCGTGACATTGTTGTAACAACACCTTATAACCATCCATGCCTTAACCCCGAAGGGGTGGCATAATGATCAAACCACAACACCCAAATTTTAAGAACATCAAACCTAACTATTTGATTTAAATTAATATTTATTTATTTTACCCTGAAATTTAAGCGAGGGAGTATGTCAACAGCCGAGACAACACTCTTCAACCGAGTACTTTCACTCAACAGATCATCCTTTTTAATTACTAATCCAGACTTTATAATAACTGACTGCCCCGTTACGATCAAAGAAATTCTTGGATTAGAAAGGAGAAAACTAATCAACAAAAGTCTATTTGATTTAATCGCAGACGGCCAGAAGAACTCGCTCAAATCGAAGATAACACGACTTAATAAATCAACGAAAACGACCGAGTTCAAGTGTGAACTGCTTACAACCCAAAAAAGAAAAATATCGGTTCTCTGCTCAGTTGTCCTTCTATCAAAATCCAAAAAGAATACAAAATATTTATTCGCTTTCCGAGACGAGACACCTCATATCAATAAACTTGAACAATACGAACGTGAACACAACTTCTTTAAAGTGTTGATGAACAATGTACCAGACACAATTTATTTCAAGGACAGGCAATCCCGCTTTACAATGATCAATGAAGCACAGGCAAAATTACTGGGAATTAATAATCCCGCAGACGCTATTGGCAAAACAGACTTTGACTTCTTCACAAAAGAACACGCCGAAGCAGCGTACGCCGACGAACAGGAAATTATCAAAACCGGTAAGCCTCTAATCTACAAAGTTGAAAAAGTAAGACGTGGATCGGATAAAAAGTTTATCTGGGTGTCAGCTACTAAAGTGCCTGTATTTGACAAGAGTGGTAACGTTAAAGGAATTGTAGGAATCTCAAGAGACATTACTCATTTCAAAGAAGCAGAAGACCAACTTAAATCCCTCACCGAGGAATTGAAAGAATTAAACGAAACAAAGGACAGGCTCTTTTCGATAATAGCTCACGATCTGAGGAATCCGTTTATTTCATTGCTCGGAATTTCAAATATCATTCTGGAAGAATATAACGATTTAAGTGAAGACGAAAAATTAGAATATCTCACAGAAATTGAAACCTCTGCTAAGTCAGCTTATGATTTGCTCGAAAATTTACTCTATTGGTCACGCACACAAACAAACAACATTTCTTATTCTCCACAGAAATTCAACTTATCCGACGTCATTTCGAGAAATATACGACTATTGAGTTTTGCCGCTTCGTCCAAAAAAATCAATTTGATTAACAATGCGGAAAATAATCTGTGGGCATACGGCGACCCTGACTTGGTTGATATTATTGTGAGAAATTTTATTTCAAATGCAGTGAAATTTACTCCTGAAGGTGGTAAAGTTGAAGTTGTCACGAAAATACTTAACGACGAAATTAAAGTAATTGTTGAAGACTCAGGCATCGGTATGAGCAAAGAAAAAATCGAGGGGCTGCTGAAATATAACAAAGTAGAATCGTCATTGGGCACAAATAAGGAAAAAGGCACCGGACTCGGATTGCTGCTTTGTAAAGACTTTATTGAAATGAATAATGGTAAAATGGAAATTGATAGTTATCCCGGTCAAGGGACAAGAATTTCGTTTACGATAAAGGTGGGGAATGAGGGGTTAGGGGTTAGGGGTTAGGGATTAGGGGTTAGGGAGTTCAATGTTCAATGTTCAATGTTCGGGGTTCAATGTTCAACGTTCAAGGTTGGGGGTTCAAGGTTAATTGTTCAGTGTTCAACGTTCAAGGTTCGTGGTTAAATGTTCAATGTTCAAGGTTAGGGTATGTGAATGGTTTGCTGAAAAGCAATGTGGGATAGTTAATAGTTGTTAGTTACTGGTTATTAGGTGTGTTAGTGAATAGTTGATGGTTGGTTTGTTAATTTTTTTACTAAATACGAAAAAACAATTTTTTCGTGCTATCATTGCCTCAGGCTCAATAAATCTTTTGTTATATTCATTAAAATAAAAGACGGAAAGATGACTTTCGATTCACCTCTTTACAAATTTCGCAACAAATTCGTTAAATATTCTATCGATTTAATAATTTCTTTGATTGTTACAGTCTTCATCCTTCCTATTTTCTATTTATTTGTCTTTATCTATACTATTATCTTCGATAAAGGTCCTACAATTTACAAACAAGCACGATACGGTTATAAGCGAATGCCATTTTATATCTATAAATTCCGAACGATGAAATATCCCTCAATTGAATACGACGATGAGGGTAAATTAATACAAACAGACAATCAGGATAAAAGACTCACGAGAATGGGAAAATTTTTACGAGCTCGATTTCTCGATGAGTTGCCTCAATTTTATAACGTTCTTAAAGGCGAAATGAGTATAGTTGGTCCACGCCCACATGAATTAAATCACGACAGAGAATTCTCTTCTTCTATCGATAATTACGATTTAAGATATACTGTGCTGCCAGGAATTACTGGACTTGCTCAAGTTAATGGTTTACATGGCGCAATCAAAAATCAAGATGTAATGAAAGCACGAGTTGAATACGACTTACATTATATCCAGAATTGGAATATACTCCTTGATATCAAAATTATGATTAAAACGCTGGGGATGGTGGTTAGAGGGATTAGGGATTAGAGATTAGGGATTAGGGGTTAGGGAGTTCAATGTTCAATGTTCAATGTTCAATGTTCAATATTCAATGTTCAACGCTCAAGGTTCTGTGTTCAAGGTTCAAGGTTCAACGTTCAAGGTTATGCGTTGAATGTTTAAGGTGTTATTTATTTGTGAGCGAAACACTTCTCATTGCGAACGAATGAACCGAACGTCTTTGCGAGCGAACGAAGTAAGCGAAGCAAACTCTAAGGAATCCCCAAATTACCACTTACTAAAATAACAATGGCGGTTGCTTCGATTAGCTACGCACTCAGCAACCACACTGTGAAGTTCATCACACTTTACAAAAGCTACATGAGATTGCGTCGTCCCCCCAGCCTTAGGCGAGGTTGACTCGCAATGACATGTAAAAGACAGTCTTTGCATGTGCACAAACCGAACGTCTTTGCGAGCGAACGAAGTAAGCGAAGCAAACTCAAAACAATCATAACCTAATCTTCACGAGGTATAAGCCTAAGGCAAATTGAGAAGCAAGCACTGAACAAATCCCTCTAGTCTTTGCGAGCGAACGAAGTAAGCGAAGCAAACTCTGAAGAATCCCAAAACTGCCACTTACTAAAATAACAATGGCAGTTGCTTCGATTTGCTTCGCACTCAGCAACCGCACTGTGAGTTAATCACACTTTACAAAAGCTATATGAGATTGCGTCGTCCCCGCCTTCGGCGCTGGGACTCGCAATGACATGTAAAAGACAGTCTTTGCATGTGCACAAACCGAACGTCCTTGCAAGTGAGCGAAGTGAGCGAAGCAAACTCTAAAGAATCCAAAACTGCCACTTACGAAAATAACAATTGCGGTTGCTTCGACTTGCTTCGCACTCAGCAACTGCAGTGTGAAGTTCATCACACTTTACAAAAGCTACATGAGATTGCTTCGTCCCCCCCGCCTTCGGCGTTGGGACTCGCAATGACATGTGAAAGGTAGTTTCTGTGAGCGAATGGAACGTATGTCTTTGCGAGTGAATGAAGTGAGCGAAGCAAACGAAGCAAACTCTGAAGAATCTTACACCTTCTTAATAATAATTGCATTTATCTCATAAAAAAGTTTTGACAAAAATTCTTACCCTATTAAATAAAAAAAATTCCCGACTTAAAAACGGGGTACTAAAAACCTTTGCGTTTTCTCTGCGCTCTCTGCGGTTAATTAGCACTCGAAATCAAATAAATCAGAGCCTGAAACTAAATGAAAAACCGCCACTAAAATCACTAAAATTCATCAAGCCGGCGAGAAGGTGGATATGCTCAAAAAAATTTAATCGAATAGCGCCGTTAAATCGCTCCGCATCGTTCTCTACAATTAACTCAATAAAATCATACGGCTTAAATGATAGCCCACCAAATAATCCAATAAACTGATAATCGGCAGCGTTGATGATATCAATTCCATAACCAATTACAGTAATAAAATCACCCACTTCGGTGTCGATTTGTTTTGCTGCTACAAAATAAGTGGAATTAAAATGATTAGCATTTTCAATCGTACTATATGGATTATTAAAACCAAGTGCTAAGGTTGGTAGGTACTCATTCTCATCATAAATCTTAATCTTAACATTAAACATCCTGTCCACTGTGTGCCCCTTGCCATGATAATTCAACTGACGGGTAGCCCTGAATCCTAATTCTACAAATGGAAGATAATTAATAGTTACAAATACATTAAGTAAATCTCTTTCACCTTTTGAGTAATCTGTATAATGTCTATCAATAAAATTAACTCCAGGCGATACCTCGCCATCATTGCCGATATACGGATATGGCACTGAAAATAAACCTGAAATACCAGTTAACGATTGAGGAAAGATATTTACGTTGATGGAGATTATAAGAAGTATAAAAAAATACTTTTTCAATTTATGCTGAACGTGCTTTATTAAATATTATGTTATAAGCTATTACACAAAAATACTTAATATCAGTCCAGATTGGATGCAGGTCGTACGAATCGAGATATTTTATTTCAGATTCCATTATTTCATCTAAAGTTTTAGGCATGTCGTAGTAAAATGGGGGGAATAAGCCGGGTTTATAATTAATCCTCCTGTTACGGAGTTCTTCGTTATATAAATAAAAATAATGTAAACTTAATGGTCGCACACCTACTATTTTTAACTCTCCCCTGAAAAAGTTTATCAACATCGGCAATTCATCGAGCCATAATTTACGAAGTACTTTTCCCCAGCTTGTAATTCTAAAATCATTTTTAAATTTACCACCTTCTTGCAGATTAGTTACTTCATATATAAATCGTTGCAAATACTCCGAATATGGATACATAGTTCTGAATTTATATACTTTAATTATCTTTCCCCCCTTACCTACGCGTTTTAATTTAATAAGAGGTCCATACGATGGCGATTCATCAGATAACGGATATTTAATTTTCTTTGCAGCAAAGTAGACTTTTGTTCCAATTGTTCTAAGATTTATCACCTCGAAACCGCAATAGTAAAGTCTGCCCAAAGTCTCCGACAATGAAATAACTCTTCTTTTCCCTTTTGTCAATGAAAAATAAACTTGCTTGCATACAGGTAACTTCGGAATAACTCTATTGATAATAAAATCGAGGAAATAAAATACAATTGCCAAATAATAAGGAAATTTTTCCATGAATTTTTTGCGCCTCAGGTTGATCGGCTCGACGCAACTGACAAAAACACCACCGTCTATAAGTTTCTTGTTAACATGAATCAAGTAACTGTTAATTCTCCGCATATCATTGATTTCATGCAAATTCATGTATAATTCTATGGTTTCTTCAGGTAAAACTTCTACATTATAAGTATCTGACGATCTATGCACGACAGCTTTTCTGAAATCTACTCTGAAAAGGTCGAGGGTATCGTTTACAAATTCAAGAATGTCAGGAAATTTTTTCAGGTAGATATTTGATAACTCGTCATAAAAATAGGGATTATAAGGATTCTCTTCCGGTGCATATTTACCCTCTTTTCTTTCTACATACTTGACCAGCGGTTCGTCATATATTTCCGATGCACGTAATAATTTATACTTAATTATATCTTCGCCTGGTTTTTTGAATATTATAAAAAGAAATGCATTTAATATTATCGATGCAATAGCAAATACATAATTTATGCAATATGAATAAGCAGTAATATTTATTACTGGTTCGAGGAAAAGAAATATTGTTGTTACAAATACAATCAATAATAAGTTCGATTTAACATGCGTCCAGATATATCTCCAGAAGTTGTCGTATGCGCTTAGTTTATGAAAACCGTGGACAAATAAACCAACTACAAACCACAAGACAGTAAAAATACCAATGGCTATTTTGTCAGCATCCTTATTTAATCCTTTCCCCTCAATCAGATAAGCATAAAAAATTATTGCACCAATCAATAAAAATTCACTTATAAGAATTAATGGTGAGAAATTGGTTAATAATTCCACCTTTTTTTCTTTAAAAATATTGTCAAATAGGAGTAAAAATAACTTGATTGAAAAAACCAGGACGATGGTACCAAGTAGTAGTATTCTAATTTCAGGTATCGTAATTCTTATCAATGATATTAGTAGAGTAATAATCATTAATAATATAGAGGTAGTCAGCAGTAATTGTTTTGCATAATCGTAGAATTTTTTATTATTTTCTCCAGAGTATTGGCGGGTAATTAATGAACTTATCAACACAGAAGCCAGAAGTATAAGAACAACCAGTGGATTATTTGCGAGGGATTTAAAATTGCTCGTTAAAAATAAACTAAAAGAGAAATAGACAAAAATATACGCAAACAGATCAAAAACTATTTTTGAAGCCATAATAATGCCCTTTGCAAATATTATGAACAGAAATAGAGTAACAGTAACTTTATTAACTTTTTTGTTTATTCTTCAGGTCGGCTGTGCTCAGATTTCTAATTATCTGCCCTATAGTTTTATCCTTAAAGCTGCCCTACTTTTATTTATATTGCCCTTAATTATTGTTAGTATAAAATCGCATCATATTAAACCCAGTACAATTATAAAGAAAGACTCAAAAAAATTCAAATACATAGTGATAACAATTCTTATTTTATTGATTTCTTTATCTTACTCTTCCAATATGGAATTTGGCTCATTAAAATTAGTTAACTTTTTAATAGGAACTACTTTTTCGATATTGTTAATGATATATATTTTACGATTGATTGATGAAACCATGATAAAATTATTAACACGAATACTACTCATATTCACCGCAATATTCATCACATTCTTAATAATATCAAACAAATTTACTTATACTGGAAGTTACAAACTGACAGCCCTGGAATTCAGTCATGTTATAGCAGCGCGTCTTATAGCTCCAGTTTGTATAATAGCACTTTATTTATTGTCTACTGCTACAGATAAAAAAGAAAAAAATAAATTGTTTTTATATGCCTGTTATTTTAATACTGGACTATTATTTACAGCACATCGGGCGAGTGTAATTGGAGTGTTATTAATAACAATTTTTTTTGTCGTTAAAGGAAAAAATAAGACTTACAATACACTCGCAATATTAATTCCATTTTTTCTTACACTTATTATTTTTCCCTCAAAATTGGATAGATATAAAGAATTATCGCCTGAAAATTACAAAGAGAATTATTCGATTGTAAGTAGACTTGAATTATGGTCAATTGCGCTGGAAAAAATAAAGATGGAACCTATTACAGGACACGGTTTGGGAGGTTTTAAATGCTCAAATAAATTTCCGATTGTTCATATTTACAAATACCCTCATAATTTATTTCTGGAAGTTCAGTGTGAAATGGGAGTTTTGGGAACGTTGTTTATTCTTTTTTTGATTTACAAAATATTAATTTCTGCATACCGTACATCGCCCTTACTCTTCTCAATAGCATTGCTTTCACTCTGGTGGTCCTTGTTTTCTAAGGATATCACAACTCAGACATTATTATTCATCAATATTGCATTTATTAAATAGGTTTTAAGTAATAAATCGGTAGACATACTAATGTGTGTCTAATTTTTTTAAAAAGCTGTATTTTATTATAACGATCGAACTAATTTTTCGTATAAAACATTTACAATGCGTTGAGCTGTATTACCATCCCATAACTCTGGTATTTTCCCGTTTTTATAGTTCCCTGCCAGTATATTTTCTGCATACTCAAAAGCTTTTTCAACATTTTCACCTGCAAGATAATTTGAACCTACTTCAACAGTAACCGGTCTCTCTGTAGTATTTCTTAATGTAATGCAGGGTATACCGAGAAACGTACTTTCTTCTTGAATACCACCACTGTCTGTGAGCACAAATTTTGCTTCTTTTAATGCAGAAATAAAGTCTAAGTAACCCAATGGTTCAGAAAGAATTATTTCATCTTTAAGATTGTTAAGTAAACTATATTTTATGAAGTTATTATAAGTTCTCGGATGTACGGGGAAAAATATTTTTATTTTTGACGAAAGATCGTTCAAGAAATTAATAATTTTTTCAATGCTTTCTTTATTATCAACATTTGATGGGCGATGTAATGTTACCAGACAGTAAGAATTGCCTTTCAATTTAAATCTATCCAATAAACTTGAATTCTTATTTTTATTCAGATAATAAATAAGAGAATCGATCATAATATTTCCCACAAAAGCTACTTTATCAGCTGGTATGCCTTCGTTATTAAGATTTAGAATACCGCTCGGTTCACTAACAAATAAAATATCAGATATAGAATCAGTTATAATACGATTAATTTCTTCTGGCATTGTCCTATCGAAACTTCTTAATCCTGCTTCAACATGAGCTACTTTAATACCCATTTTTACAGCGGTAATACTACAAGCCATCGTTGAATTTACATCTCCAACAACAACTACTATGTCAGGAATTTCCTTAAGTAATATTTTTTCAAATGCCAGAATTATTCGTGCAGTTTGTTCAGCATGACTTCCACCACCAACTCCTAGATAATAATCTGGTTCAGGCAATTCAAGATCTTCAAAGAAAACTTTACTCATATTTTCATCATAATGCTGACCTGTATGAACCAGAATATGTTCAAATAAGGAATGATCCTTTGAATTAAATTCATCTATTGCTCTTTTCAAAGGGGCAATTTTCATAAAATTAGGGCGGGCGCCTACTACTGATACAATTTTCATATTAATTTTTTATTGGTATTAGTATTATTTCTTCTCAGAATTAAACTTCTTTTTATAACATTTTTAACATTTTGCAATAACAATTCTTTCAACCACAAATTAAATTTATTTGTCCACCTTTCAGGGTGGATTGTTATCATTATCTTATCTGGCATCTTAGAAAAATTACTAATTAATTGGAATGTACTTTTATAATTAAATATAAATTTAGTATTTACTTTATCGCGAAGGCTTACATTATTTCCATTCCATCTTCGTCCTGTATCTGTAAAATAAGCAAATTCATTAAAATTGATGTCAAGATAAGGTTCCCCCAGAATTCCTAAAGTTCTATAATCATACTTTTCCCAAATTAGTTTATTATCATACGGTGAACGAGGTGAGCCATGCATACAAATGGTTTTTATGTCAAAATTTTTCCTGAAGTTTTCTAAATTTTTACAGAAGCTCTCATAAGCTCTATCAATTAAGTGATTGGAACTATTTCCAGATCTTACCAAATCCACATCTTCATAGTGATAACCGATTTCGTGTCCCAGTTTGACAATCTTTTCCATGATAGATAAATCATAGCTTTCTGGCACAATACGAAAATAATAGGTTCCTTTAATTCCTATATCATGTTCAATGTTTGCTGTTTGCAGGGCATTCTGCGGCAGGCGATCCACATCGTGACGGAGAATGACGAGTTGTTGTGTTGAGTTGTTGAGATGCTGAGACGTTGAATTGTTTTCAAGGTAATCTACAAATGGTATAAATTGGTAATTATTTTGCAGAAATGATTGTAATAATTTTTGATATGTTTTTAGAGTAAAGTCCATTTACAGCAGGGTTTATTTGTTTAGATGTTGAATTGTTTAGAGGTAGAGAAGAATTTATTAATTTCTTTTCAATTGATAATTGCGCAATGCATTTAACTTATTTGAAATTTCGTTGATTTTTTGTTTTACATTTTCGAATATATCTTTATCAATATAATTTAAATCGAAAGCTAGATAGAAATGACTCAATAATTCCATTAAACTGCTATAAGCCATGTTGGAAAAATGGGCCTGATCTTTCGATGTTATTCTGGAGCTTCCTTCAGCAAGGTTCGACGATATGGAAATAGCCGCTCGTCTTATCTGATCCGTTAAACCAAATTTTTCATTTGGGGGTAATTTTTCAGTTATCTGATAGACTTCAAGAGTCAACGCTCGCGCATTTTGCCAGACCTTTAACTTCTCAAAGCTATATTGATATTCTTGATGCATAAATTTATAAGCAATATTCCAATCACCTCAACAACTCAACAATCTACCTGAAGCGATACTGCAGTTCCGGATTTTCCGGTATCAACCGCACACTCTTGATGTAATTTATTAAAATTTAGAACAAGATTAATTAAGAGAATAGATTATTAGTTTATTAATTCAAAAATATATTTGACCATCTTTTCAGTTACATTATTACCAAAAATATCATTTTGTTTTGATATTGGATTAAAATTTATAATTTTTTCACAGAAATTATCATCATTTGGTAACAATAATATATTCCATCCTTCATAAATAGTTTCTAACCATTCAGTTTCAGTTCTAAGTGTAATACAAGGTTTTTTTAATATGTAAGCCTCTTTTTGAATTCCACCAGAGTCTGTTATTATTTTTGCTGCGCTTTGCTCAAGTCTTAAAAAATCAAGATACCCAACAGGTTTAATAATTTTAATGTTATCAGAAATTTTAATTCTATTTTCAACAATAACTTTTCTTGTACGAGGATGAACAGGGAAAACGATCTTTTTACCCAGATCGGAAATTTTCTGCAATAAAAATTCTAAATTTTTGGAATCATCAACGTTATATGGACGATGTAAAGTTAAAAGATAGTAATCTTCAGATGTTAAATTTAATTCATAAATTATATTTGAACTCTGAATAGCCTTTTCTATATTTTGATTTAATGAATCAACCATTATATCACCAGTTAAATAAGTTTTATTAATCAATCCTTCATTACTTAAATTATTAACAGCTGTTTTTGTAGGTGCAAATAAATAATCAGCTGTGTGATCAGTTATAATACGGTTAATCTCTTCCGGCATTGTTCTGTTAAAGCTTCTTAAACCAGCTTCAATATGAATCGTTTTTATTAAAAGCTTAGCTGCGGCAAGTGAACCCGCTAGAGTTGAATTGGTATCACCAAATACTAATACCATGTCAGGCTTTTCTTTCAGCATAACCTCTTCTAAAGCAATTAACATTTTTCCTGTTTGCTCTGCATGTGTACCTCCACCCAAACCAAGATTATAGTCTGGCAAAGGGATTTCCATTTGATGAAAAAACAACTTCGACATTTCTTCATCAAAATGTTGTCCTGTATGAACTATTTTCTCTTGAAAGTTTTTTCTTATTGCCCTGGAAAGAGGAGATAGCTTTATAAATTGAGGTCTTGCACCTACTACTGACAAAATTTTCATTTGAATTGATATTGTATATCAGGATTTTTTAATAATTCTTTAAAACTATTAGGATATTCCTCAATCAGCCAAAAAAGTAAAGCCGTTACATCAATCTTTTCCTTTATCATACTATCTCTTTTAGTACACCATTCTTTCTTTAGATCGTTGTGTGTTAATAATTCCTTTATCTTATTTATCATTCTATCAAAGTTTTCAGGTTTAAATGAAAAACATAACCCATACTTATTTTCTATTTCATTTGGGACGGACAGACGACCGGCAAAAGAATTGCATTTTATTGCCGGTGTACCTAAAATAGCCGCCTCTGATGTCATCGTCTGGCTATCACCAATAAACATAGTGGCATAATACATAAGTGAGTGTATCTTTTCCGGCGAAATTTTGAGTTGATAAGGTGCCAGCTCAGGCTCGATTTCTCGTTCGGTGGTTATGAAAACCTTCCCTCGTGTTTTGAGAAGGTCTACCAGGCGAATTTTGTTTTCCAAAGCTAAGCCCTTAACACCAATATCATGATGAGCCTTAAAAACATTAAAGCGCATTATAAAAAAAGGTTCACCCTGTTTAATTCCAATATCTTTTAAGACAGAAGGATCAGGAGTAAAACGGTTTGGATGAAGGTAAGCTAATTCATGATAACCAGCATAATAAATGGTATCTTTGCGTTTTCTTTTATATTTCAATGCTGCAGGTGATAAAAGTACATCGGCAAAAGGATTGACAAATCGGGTAATCAGAGGTTGAACGTCATCATCATCATCATCTAAAACAATAGATTTCATATTGGAGAGTTTTGATAGATGTGGAAGAGTTGCAGAGGTACCAATCCCAATATCAATTTTATTGCTCCAACAAAATTTTAACAAAGAAAAACTTATAAAAATTTGTTTAATGATTTTACCGATTAATTGATCGGATTTATTGGACAAAATGGTATATTTAAATCCATAAGCTTCCAGTAATTGTTTTATTACAGGAACATCTTTAACTGTCCAGAAAACAGAATGTCCTTTTTTTTCTAATTCGATTGCCAGGTTACGATAGTAGTGCACATGCGCCGGATGGCCGATATCGATGAGAATACGCATTATTCGAATTTTACCTTTTGCCAGAGTTTAAAGCCCGTTTTTGCCACTTGCATAAGCAAAGGATGATGAACCTTTTCAAATCTTCCCAATTCTACCATGGTACCACCAAATTTCTTTTTGTAATCGCGTACGCCATAAGGTACGTCAGGTTTACCAGCACCACCAAAATCAAATAACGTATATCCGTGTTGCTTGCCCCATTTAAATACTTCCCATGGAATGATGTCATTCGGGTATTTTTTATAATAATTGTTAAGACTTCCCGCATACAAATCATAAATTACATTTTTATAACAAAGAACTAACATACATCCAATAATATCAGCATTATTTTTTGCAACAAAATAAAATGATTTAGCTTGGTTATTTAGATACTTTTTAATATTAAGAAAATATTCAAAACCTGGTAATGGTAATTTTGCATTTCGATAAACTTCTCTTAATATAAAGTAACATTCTTTAATTTCTTCAATGTCTCCTGAAATAGTAACAAACGTATTTTCTTTAATAGCTCGTCTTATTTCATTTCTTCTTTTAGGATTCATCTGGCTCCACAAGTCATTTTCTGATTTTGTAAGATCCACAAGAATATTCAGATGTTCTTCATAAGTAAAAGCCAATTCTTCAAAAACTTTCTTTTCTGAATTTTGCGCCCATAAATTTCTGAATTGGGAATAGATAACTTTTGTTCGTGCAAGAGAATCATATTCATGCAATATTTGTTTTATAATTTTTTCATCGTTATTTACCACCAGAGGTCCTCCCCAGATTATAGAACGTGCCGAAAGGAATCCTAACGGAGAAGGATACTCTTTTTGAACCACGGCTAACAGCATCCCCAATATTTTCTCATTATCCTTGGCAACTACTAAAATGGGTTCATATAAAGGTGTATGCTGATACACCTGATACATTTCTGGTGTTTGAAAGGCATTGCCATAGGGGTGATTATAAACAAATTGCGACCACTCTAAAAAATCGATGTTTTCAGGTACCGTAATAATCTTAATCATGTTGGACACTAATTCTTTTGATCAATAAAAGTTCGGAACCACAATTCCAAATGGATCCATTTCCAGATTTCTTTGGCAATATCCATCTTGCCAGTTACATGTTGTTTATAAAGTTCTAAAGCTGCATCGGCGTTTATGATTTTCCGGGCCCTGAACGCATCAGATTGTAATAGTTGTCTGATGAATTTTTGAAACATTTCTGTACGAAACCATTCACTTTGCGGCGTACCGAAACCTATTTTGTCTTTGCGAATTCTTATTTTCTCCGGTAATAAACCTTTCATGGCTTCTCTTAAAATGGCCTTGGTCATTCCCTTCTTAATTTTAGTTTGCCCATCCATGGACAAAATCTTTTCAACCAAACGATAGTCTAAAAAAGGAACGCGCGATTCCAGAGAAAACCACATGGAATTCCGATCTTCCCATTTTAATAAGTGCTCCAATTTATACTCAAAATGGTCTACCAATGCCTGTTGTAAATTGGGTGAACCATATAAATTACCCGCAATGGTATTGTTTTTAGAATAGGCATGAATAAATTCTGGATTTATATAACCTTTCTCCTTTACTCTTACCCTGGTACGTAAATCTTTTGGAAGTAAAAAATAGAGGAATGTTTTTAAGCCATAGAGGGATTGATGTTTAATGAGGTAATGAATCATTTCGCCATTGAGTGTAAGAAAGTTCAATTGGCGCAATAAATCTTTAAAAAAAAGCCCGTAAAAATAGTGGTAGCCGGCTAATTCCTCATCAGCACCCTGACCATCCAACGTAACTACCACATGTTCTCTGGCCAACTGCATAACTTTAAATTGCGCATAAGGGGAGGTTGAGGGTAAGGGTTCGCCATGTGCTTTAACAAATTGTTCCATATCTTCAAAAAGCGTAACCGCTGTGGGGTGCGTAAAGAACATATTCTGAAGAACCGGCTTAAATTCGGCGATATATTCGGATTCATCACCAGATTGCCCCTTCTCATAAACGGCAGAAAAAGTATGAACATCATTTTTATGATAATCCTTTAATAAAACAGCCACAATGCTGGAAGAATCCAACCCACCGCTTAAACACACGCCAACCGGAACATCACTTCTTAACCTTAATCCTACTGCTGAACTAAATGTATCTTTAAATTCTTCTGAACTCTTAAACCCTTCAGCCTTCTCAACTCTTTCCCTCAAATCATACCATTTTTTTACAAACACCTTAGGAGCCAATTGGTACCATCCATCTTTATTGTACGATGGTAAGGCATCTTGAGTCACCTTAAGACAATAGCCGTGTTGCAATTTTTTGACTTGGTGGAAAAACGTAGCCTCGGTTTGATCGGTGCGGTTAAACACCAGATAATCGAAGATCGATTGATAATCTGGGGAGGGCTTTGTCTTTAAAACAGAAAGAATGGGAGCAATTTCAGAAGCAAAAATAAATTGATTTTCATCCAGGTAATAATAAAACGGTTTAATGCCATAGCGATCTCGGGAGATGAATAGTTCATTTTTCATCTTATCATAAATTGCAAACGCCCACATGCCGTTAAATTTATCCAGACAGGATTCATTCCATTCCATATATGCTTTAAGAATCACCTCAGTATCGGTATTAGAAAAAAAAGAATAACCCTTTTTCTTTAACTCATCTCGCAATTCAATAAAATTATATACTTCACCATTATGGATAATGACATAACGGTTACTCTCATCGAACATGGGTTGATGGCCTTGGTAACTAAGATCTAAAATGCTTAAACGAACGAACCCCAGTCCAACATTTTTTTCTACAAAAATCCCATTATCATCGGGGCCACGATGTTTCATTTTAAGCATCATAGTATTGATGGAATTTACGTCTGCTGGTTGATTTTTAAAATTTATTATTCCACAAATTCCACACATCCTATTCTGGTTTCCTTGCTATGACATGAGCAGAAGAAATAGAAAGATCTTCTTCTGTGAAATATTTTCTTATTTCTTTAGATATTTTTTTAAAATTGGCTTTTTCATTAAAAATCTTTTCTTCAAGTAAAATTTCATAACCAATATTTTTTTGAGTAGATATATGATAAGAATGAGGTAATCTATTTATAAAATACATGCGACCATGCATTAAAAACTTCCAAATTGTTTTATTTAAATACCAATGTTCATACCAAATTTTTGAAAATTCGAGCGCTTTATAATCAATAACATGAGAACAATAGCCACCTGGTTTGAGCAAATCAAACATTATTTTATAATAGGAAGAAATGTCAAAAACATGTTCCATAACAGCATTTGATAATATTAAGTCTAAAGAATTTTCTTCAACTGATCCCTTATTTTGGCAATTGGGGAAATAATGAAATAAATCATTTTCTCCTTTTATTCCTGCGATAATTTCTTTTATTTTGGTGCTATGCAACTGAAAGTAATTCTTAAGTTGTAATAATATTTTTAAATTATTATCTATTGAAGCATGTGCAATTATATCAAAAGCATAATATTTTTTAAATCCATCTAAAAGCGCGCAAATTCCAACCCCTAATGTGTCACCAGGACCAATTTCAGCAATTGTTCCGGAAATCTTATTAAAACCAACTTTTCTTAATTTTTCCATGTGACTAAAATAAATATTAATAATATACCCCATCAACTGGACTCGTACCTGATTTTCTTAACATTTTTTTTAAAATAGGTGTGTAAGATATTATGGATCTAAATATTTTTTTGAATTTAATCATTATAAAATCATAACAATAATTTGTTATAAATATTTTCAAGTTCTTTTTCTTTTTTTAATAAATCTAAATTTTCTAAAGCAAAAATTTGTGCAGCTTTTCCTAATCTTTCTCTTCTTTCATGATCAATTGCTAAATCAATAATTGCATCGGCTAAGGAATTAACTTGATTCTCTTTTACTAAAATACCGGTTTTATTATTTTCAATAATATAAGGTATTCCTGCGTGATAAGTAGAAATGATAGGTAAACCGGTTGCCATAGCTTCTACAATGGCACCCGGTATGCCTTCTTTATCGCCATTAGGAGCGGTTACACTTGGATGTATAAAAACATCTGCATTTCTCAAAGCGGAAATATGTTCCGGAGAGCCATAAACAAGACTTGCATGCATCTTCACATATTTGAACATATTATTTTTTGCTATGTATTTTCTAATTTTCTTCTCCAAACTCCCTTTGCCATAAATATTTAATATAATATTTTCACATTTTGAACGGGCCATCCGAAATGCGTCTAATAAAAATATGTGACCTTTTTGTGGTTCCAATCCGGAAATAATTAAAAAATTTATTATAGAATTGTTAGAATAAGATCTCTTGATATAAAAATGCTGAACATCCGATCCATGATAATGAATAATAATTTTTTCTTCCTGACAGCCACTTTTAATTAAATCAATTTTCATATCCGGGCTCATGGCCAGAACTTTTGTAACATATGGAAAAAGTCTTTTCTTAAGCAGTACACCTCCATATCCCCCAAAACTATTTCTAAAGGATGATGCATCATACCCATAGAAAGAAACTACAGATGGTCTGCCAGAGTATCGAATTATATCGGTATAAATTAATGCATCTGAACCATAATGAAAATGCAAAATCGATACGTTATGATAATCCAAAAAATTTAGTACTTTTTTCACATCGGTCTTGGATAACTTTTTTAAATATCGAAAATTAATATCAATTAATTTATTTTTTGAAAGATTAAGTTCTATATAAGTATTGCTATATTCTGCAAATCCACCATCATCTTTATTAGTTTGATAACGATAAATTATTATTGGTTTGTAATCAATATGATGGGAAATCTGATTTTGTATAAAAGAGGCACGAAGTTGACTCTTTTTTCTGATAAAATGTGCTACGGTATTTTCCATACTAATTTTTTAATCCAAAATGAATAAATAATTTGATAAAATTTTATTTTTTTCTAATGAATAATGGTTTTCATTTTGATTTAATTCAATAATATATTGTTTAAAATTATCAATATTAAAAAAAGGTGACAATTTTAGGTTATCCTTAAAATTAACATTTAATAAATTCTTACACCAACGCGGACTATCAAAATCAGGATGTTTTTTCTTTGTAATAAACTTACGCCTATAATAAGCCAAAAAAATTAAATAACGCTTCAAAGGATGAAGCAATTGTTCCGGTTTATAACCACGATCTAAAGGTAAAGCCGCTAATTGTGGATTATTTTTTAATGTTATGTACGATTGAGGGAAACGTCCCCTCCAGCGGTATAAAATACTTTTAAATGAATTCCTAAATATAAAATTAAAATTTGTATTCAAAAGGTAATCTAAAATATCTAAATCGTAAAAGACAGGTATATTTTCTGCCTGATAGCGTATCAAGTGCATTTGAGAACCATAAAATCTTCTAAATCCTAATTCAATTAAATCGAGATAATAATATAAGTGAGGCTTTGAGGAGGATTTGATGGTACTAATAAATTTTCTTCTTGCCTTTATAGACTGATAAATTTTTTCGTAATTTTTCTTGATAAATTTATCTTCAACGAGTGAGGCAAAGTCTGACTTTTTTTGAAAAAAGTCTAAGTCAAAATTTTTATTTTGATAAACAATATTAAAATAATCTTCATTAAAATAATCATGTTTTAGATGAATAGGTCCTAAAATTTCCCCGGCCAACAAACCGGTATAAACTTTATTCCCATAATCACTAACAGGAAGATGTTGAAAACAATATAACGTACTTTGCTGTTCAAATATCAAGTTTCCATCTGAGAGATTTATGGTATCCAGTGCATTTTGATAATAATTGTTTTCAAACTGGTCATGGAGATAAATAGAAAAATGTCTGAAATTCAGGTTTTGAGCGATTTTTTCAGGAATAAGCGTATTTTCACCATTTTTTTGGCCAAAAGAATAAGTGTCAAATTTTATATTAAACTTACTTGCTGCAGAAACTACCGCACGCCCATCATTACCACCTGTAAGAGATATTAAAATTTGATTCTGGTTCCAAACCCTGCTAAGAAATACTCTATTAAAAATGTTTGCCAATTCATCTAATGAAAATTTCCTTTGATCATCTCTGAGAGCAAAATCAAATAAAGAAAAATATTTTTTAACTTCAAAAGTATTGTTTTTCAATTTAAGTATTGCACCATTGTCCAAAGAACTAATGCCGTAAAAGACAGTACTATTACTGATATTGTAATCAAAGATTAATTTTTCCAGTAATCCGGATTCATTTATCGTAAGGTTAAATTGTTTATAAAAATACAATGACGAAGAAATATATGGTATCTTTCCTATTGTGCCATAATAAACAGGCTTTAAGCCTAATGGATCATTTATAACACTCAGTTTTGAATTGACCTTATCATAGAATAAAATAGCATAATTTCCTCGTAAATTTTTAGTTGGATTTTTTAATAATTCTAGGTGTTCTAACAAATAAGGTGCATCAATTTGTCCCTTATCTATGGCATGAATTGGATGATAAATACTTCCATAAATCCCAATAAAGGTGTTTTCATCTTCGGCCGTATCTCTCTCGTTCTGGTAAGAAAAAGATTCCAAAACAAGATCTTTCAACTTTACCGTTTTTTTAATGTGTAAACTTTCGTTAAAATAGGGTAATACAAGATTTGGCTTTATCCTATTTTCAGTTTTATAAACAAAAAATTCAAACATATTAGGATACCATTTTGTTTAATTTATGAACAAAGTCTCTTTGAATTTCATCAACAAAAAGGTTGATATTGCCAGCAATATGAGGTGTAATAACAATATATTGATTTTTCCATTTTTTATCCCAAAACTTTAACGGTTCCCTTGAAAACACATCGAGAACAGCACATTGTATTTTTTTACTCTTTAAGCTCACAAGCAAGTCTTCCTCTTTAATAATATCTCCCCTGGAAGTATTTATAAGTATTGAATTTTCTTTCATGTAAGATAAACTAACGTGGTTGATAATGTGCTTTGTATCCTGAGTAAGTGGAAGTGCTATAATTAATATATCAATATTTTGAAGAAACGATTTCAATTCATTACCAATATACCATTTATCGATGAATTCATTAGAACCTTTACTTTTATCAAAACCGTAAACCCTACATCCTAGTCGTTTAAAATTCCTTGCGATCAACTTTCCATTATTTCCAACTCCCATAACACCGATAATTTTATTACTTATGGATACATACTTTGTTGATAGGAATGTATTTTGGTCCCATTTACATTTATTTTGATTTTTTATTGCCACATGCAATTTTCGATGAGCCATTAATGCTACTGCTAGAGTATATTCTGCAATGGCCTCAGATGCAATTTGTTTAGGATTGGAAATTGTGATTTGCTTTGGGATATATATTGAATTCAAGAAATCTAATCCAGATGTGCCAAAATAAATAAACTTCACCTGACTGTTTCTTAAATCAACGTAACGACTAAGTCCCCATAGAAAACAAAAATCGGCATCTTTTAATAATTTCGCAGTAATAAATTTATTGCGAGAATATATTATTTCTGATTGATTATAGGCATGGAAATGTTTAGCAAGATTCATTTCCCATTTTTCGATAGAAAAATAATTATTTATCTGCACAAGAATTTTATACGATTTATTACTTTCCCAATTAATAGGATGTAAGGATGAAACAAGTTTAATTATTAACCGTTTCATGACCAGTATTTCTTTAACAAATATAGAGGTACTTTTAACAACTTCATTCCAAATCTAATTTCATACAAACTCGGTAAAAGATCATCCTTGGAAAAATCGGAGAAAATTTTTTTCCCCTTGAGTGTATGTAGCCATTTTCCGAAACTTAATCCATCCTCTTTACGATAGGAGAAGAATGAATTAATATCAGAATATATATTTACCCATTTAATGCCTTCTTGGTAAGATGTAAGTTTAGGGAATGGCTCCCCGGTTAAATCGAGATATTGAATAAGGGGAAAGTTTATACCACACGCTGCCGCAAGACTATTTTGCTGCCAATATCGGGGATTTATTTCTATAAGTTTAAGATTATTTTCTTTATTGTCTAATTTAAACTCTGCGGAACCGACACCACGATAGCCAATTCCTGTAAATAATTTTCTACCAATTTCTATCAATTCAGTATCATAGATACTTTCAACTACACAACCAATACCAAAATGAGGTGGTGCTTGCCTGATTTTCTTTAAACAAAACTCAGCAGTTATTTGCCCATTTTTATTTATATATGTACAATATTTTACATGATTCGTATCTGGACCTTCAATAATTTCTTGAACTAATAGTTTTAGTTTAAAATTACGTATATTTTTATAGATTTTATAATAATCGTCGAGTGTATTCGCTTTAAATCCTTTTAAAGACCCACCAAAAGCCTTGCGCCATGCATTTACATCTATCCCTTTTATGAATATGGGAAATCTTAATTCCTTAATTTTTTCTATATCTCTCTCATCTTCTATAATAACAGTTTTAGGAACATTTATATCTGCCTTTTGGGCTAATAAATATTGTGAGTATTTATTGGAGATTTGTTGAATTAATGTTGAATTTGGTCCATTGTATAGTAAATATTTTGAAAGTAAATGCCTATACTTTATCAGAATTTGCAGATATTCGTCTGAGGTAATAAAAATCGGTAAAGGTTTATCTTGTTTTTTTAAAAAATTTAAAAGGCCTTCAATAAAATCAGCCTCCTTATTTTGAGGATGAGATAATATGATTGGTACTACATATTTACTATAATAACCAATGTCTTTTTTATAATCAACTCCAAAAACTTTAATACCACTCCGACCTAAGCTTCTAATTACTCCAAGGCCGGTTTCAAAAAGGCCAAGGACCAAAGCAGGATATTCATATTTCAATATGCTATTTCCTTCTGTAGCCAACTAATATAATTATCAACTGTACTTAAGAATATATTTTCTTTATGGATATTTAAATAAGAGAATATTTCTGGTAGTACTTTATTTAAAAATTTTTCATCAAATGAAGGATGAAACCAAAAATTACAAACCGTATTAGTTTTAATTGCTCTATCAATTATTTTTTTATAACGATAAATATGATAATCCAATGACCACCCATCTCGCCAAACAAACTCATAGGTACGCTTCATTTCCCATATCCCATTGTCATGTTTTACAGGATATCCCAATATATTTCCTGTATCGCTTTGAAAGGAAGTAAAGCCGAGTTCAACTAATTGGGGTAAATTTCCTATTGTATGACCTGGATGCACAAATGATTTTAATGAAAGTCCTAGTTTAGAAGCCTCCTTTTTACAAGCATTAATCTCAGCGCAAAACAATTCAGGAGTGCAAACTTCATCTCTGCAATCAATGTGAGAAAAGGTATGGCAGCCAATTTCGTGTTGTACATTGCTATTTAAAATCATTTCAATTAAATCAGGCGCATACCATTCGGGAGCCTCTAAATAATTTGAACAGGGATCATATTCAAACCAATCTTTTCCATTAAAATCCCAGTATTTACCTTTATAAGGTGCAATTTGAGGGATTTCAGGATGCGCTTTCCCATTATAACATCGACATTCTTTTAGGAATAAATGGCCCACAGTAGCCCAGGTTATGGGAATATTAAAATTTTCACACAGTTGTAATATTTTAAGTATATTTTCACGCTCACGCCTTGCTAAAAATATTGCTTTTTTATATGGATTGTCTATGTCTTTTACGTATCTGGGAGCCCATGCAAGCTCAAAATCGGCAGTTATCGTCATCACCGCTTTAAATGGCTTCGGTATAAATTTTTGCCAATCGTTACCTTTTTCTATTTTTGGATTGCGCCCAATTATAAAATTAAGTTTACTCAAAATATTTTTCAATCTTTTAGGCATTATATATTTTCATTAAATGTTCAACATAAGTGTCGTAATTAAAATTAGAAGAAGCATAATTATATGCTTCCTCAATTTTTTCTTTAATTTGACATTTATTAGAAATACAGTTTTCAATTTTTTCAGCTAGTTCCTTGTCATTCCCTGTTTCAAAAAGTTCAAAGTATCTTCCATTTGAGGATAATTCTTTCATAACAGGAATATCACTAGCAATTACTGACTTTTTGCTTAAAAGAGCTTCAATAACCGACACACCAAACGTTTCACTTTTTGATGAAAAAACAAATAGATCACACAGTTGAATATATTTTGAAGCATCAGGCAATCTATCTAGATAAAATATACGCTGATTGAAATCTGCATAACAGGTATGTTTTATACATTCATCTGTATATTGATTTATTTTACCAATAAAGATTAGTTTTAAATTTTTATAAACTGATTTTATCCGATTAAAGGCTTTTAAAAGAGTTAAATGATCCTTTTCCGGCCTAAAATTTCCAATCATAAGAATTAAATAATCTTTAACATCATATTTAATTTTATTTAAAAAATATACTTTATCATATTCTGTTATGTTAGTCGGTTTCTTTACCGCATTATATAAAACCTTAATTTTTTTATACGGATAGTCCGAATGAATTAAATGTGATTTAACAGCATAACTAACAGCTATAATTTGATATGTAAAGGGCAACAAAACTTTTTCCATTAAATAAACCAAATCTTTTTTTTCACGCATAAGATGAATAGAATAAAAAATCTTTATTTTAGGATTTAGTATTTTTAAACAAAAAGCATACAATAATTCAATTTCTTGATGAGCATGTACAATATAAATTCGTTTTTTTTTTAAGATTCTATTTATTTTAAATATTACACCTAAATCAAGAAATCTCTTTCTAAAAAGTAAATAATAAAAATTGTATTTATTTTTTAATTCATTAATTAATGTGCCATTTTTTATAAACACCATGTGAATTTCAATAAATGGCTGGTTGTGATTAAATAGATGTAATAGTAGGTTTTCGGTTCCCCCGGGATCAAAACTAGAACGGATATGAAGTGTTCTAATCATTACAGTTTTTCCAAGATTCTTTTCAACACCACATCGGCGGTAAATTTTGTTTTTACGAATTGCTGTAATTCCTGAAGAGTTCTTTCTCGTAAGTTATCGTTTTCCAGGTACTTTTGGGCAACGTATCTGGCTTCATCATAGGTATGAATTATTGGTAAATCTACTCCTTGGAAAAAGGTATCATGATCTTTACGGTATTCCACCAGTGGCAAGACACCCATGGCGATGCAATCAAAAACGCGTAAGTGTACGCCGTTTAAAATGGCTGGATTGGCATCCACCGTATAAACCTTGGCACTTTTACTCATGATAACCAATTGTTCCAAACTCATTCGATCTTTCAATAAATAAAACTTAGGTTTTAATTCAGGGAAGAATTCCAACCAACGCAACCATTTGTTATTACCATATACTCGAGTGTCAAATTGGGCAAATTTACTTAGAAAAAGTGTTCGTTTATAGCCCCAAGTATCGGCATAGCCGGTACCTACAAACAACACTTCACAAGTATAATCCTTACGCTCTGAATCGGTCGGTTCTCTGAATTCCATTAAGCTTTCATCAAAACCGGGGAAATCAACCACCACATTTTTAATACCCAATAATTTCAATTGATCTGCCCAGAAGGAATCTGGAGAAATGATTAAATCTGCCAAAAATAACAAATGCATATAATAACGATTGGTGGGAGTAAAATAAGGAGAATCTCCCATAATAAATAAGATTTTAGCACTATTTTTTTTAAAATAATTTATTGTTTCAGGTAAGAGCATCTCATTATTGTAAATGAAAACCATATCCGGTTTCTGCTGATCGAATATTTCCCGATGTTTTTTGTTGATTTGGGGCAAAAAATAGGTTTCCCATTTTTCACGGTATCTATATGGTAAACGGAAAATCTGGGTATTCATCTGATTTTGCCATTTATTTATGTAATTGCGATAATCATGATGATAAACCGTAAAACCCAGTCGCTTAAAACCACTTGCTATAGTTTTATGTAAAGTATAAAATGAAGGGATTAGTAATAATATTTTCATTTTACTCAACTCGTTTCTGTGATTACGTTTGTTTTGTAATTTCTCTCAATAGATTCTATTGTACTGACGTAATAAAAAACCCTTTGACCCATCATAAATAACAGAGCTATAGCAAAAGCATTATTAAAACCAATTAAATAGCCAAACCATTGAACTGAAGTGTGTATGATCAGAATGCTTAAGGAAAAAGAAATTAAAACTAAAGGAACATTTTTATTTGTCTTACCCTTTTTTAAGCGTTGATATTTCTCTAACATCTTCTTAATAAAATTCCCCCATAAAAGCATCCAGAGCGTAAAACCAATCAATCCAGAAGACATGAGAAGGTTATGATACCCCACATGCCCGTCTCCATATTGCTGATACTCATCACCAATTCCCCAACCGATTATTGGATTTTCTCTGAAACCTTCCATAGGTCTTTTAGCTCGTACATCAAAACGTTGAACGGTTCCCCCTGCGGTGATATCTCCCTTAAGGAAATATTCCAAGGTTTCATAGCGTTCTAACGAGAGTTCCACCTGTTTTTTTAGAACCGGTAATGTCATCATTAAGCTTATTATGAATATCGCAGAAGTAGCAATCTGAATAAAGGTTTTTAGTGGATTTTGGACAGAAACCAATATGTAAAATCCTGCCAGAAACAGCGACGCAATCAACCAGGAACGTGTGGCCGTTATATAAATACTGAAAACAGACAGCACCAGAATCGAGTTGAGATATTTTTTATTAAAATATTCATTTTTAATAGTTAAATAATAAATACTGCCCCACAAGGCAATAAATGGAATAAATATGCCATATACCGGACGCAATGCAGCTTCGACTTCTTCAATACCTCCGGGTGCATCTACCACTTCACTGGCCATTCCTCCAAAAAAAGTCGAAAATTCCAGCCCGGTAACAATTTTATAAATTTGTGTGATTAAAACAAAAAATACGAAGGAAAATATTAACCGAAAAAAAGAAAAAAGTTGTTTTTCATCTTTTAAAGCATTTGGCAAAATAAACAGAAGCAACCACGGGAGTGTCATGCGTATAGTAGCAGTGGTTTTATAAAAACCAAAAGCAATGATTTGTATTATGAAATAGGAAAATATTAAAACGAAATTGGTCTTTAAGAATATCGGTACTTTCCTCTTTTTTTGAAAATACTTAAGAAATGCAACAATAATTAACACTAAATTAAAATATAGATTACCAAATGGACTATTAGAAAGCAGTGAAAAAGAATGGACAGCATCGCTATTAGAAAATAGAAAACCTGGTTCACTTGAAATAATAAATACAAACGCCAACCAGAAGTAATCTCGTTTAGATCGCCAGAAGGCGATGAGCAAAATGATTTGAAAAACGGTACCAATAATTTGCGGCGTTTTGTAGATGATCAAAACAGAAATTACAAAAAGAGCATATAATTGTAAGGTTTCATTTTTCGTTAATTTAAATTTTTTCATTAGGATTCTGTTATTAAACCTCTTTCTACCATTTCCTGATGTAATTTTTTAACAATATTATCCCAATTCAATTTATCTTTTGCAAACTGATGACCGTATTCACCATATTTTTCAATTAAATGTGGATTGTTTATTAAATATTTCAGGGCATTAGCTAAAGCTTTTGGATCGTCCTTTTCAATGATAATACCAGCTTTATTTTCAATAATTTTACGCGGGGAAACATATTTAGTGGTAATAATAGCATTTCTAAAATACATTGCTTCCGAAAATACGTTTGCAAAACCCTCATATCTGGAAGGTAAACAGAATATTCTAGCTTTTTGATATAGCTGAAACAACTTAATTTTATCAATATGACCATGAAAATGTATTCTGGATTTGAGTTCTGGATATTGAATAAAATAATCTTCCAAATAAGATTTAAATTTTTCATCTATAGTACCTGCAAAATGCAATTCCCAATTATGATTTTCTCTTATTTTCGCAAAGGATTCTAATAACAGATCTGTCGCTTTAGAATACGTTCCCAAATTCCCAACATTTAAAATTATATTATCCTTTTTTTTAGCTCCATGTTGCCTACTTTTATTTTCAAATAAATCAACAACATGTCCATTATAAACGATTATTATTTTATTTTTAAAAAAAGGATATTTGTTTTCATAAAATATTTTCGATTCTTCATCTTCAACGCTAAACAAGTCAACAATATGAATTAAATAATTCTTTAATAAAAAATTCTTTATTCTTTGCCCAAAACTTACCCTTTTATTTTCCTCAAATACCATTGCAGGTATTATTTTTTTGTCAAATATTTTTTCCCAGGGATATGGACCTGTGTAATTGCAGTTGTCCATTTTTAAATAAATAAACACATCATGAACGAACAGTTTGCATAATAATGCCACAAATATATTATGAAATCCAATGTGAAATATATTGAATATTTGCAGGCGCCCCCGGGTTTTTAAGAAAAATAGAATTAATTTGAAATATCTAACAATTTTATTTTTTGGTAAACATATTATCTTTAAATATTCTTTCGTTTCTTTTAATTTTTCACAACTTTCATTAGTTATAATATAACTATCATATCCCAGGGTTTTTCTGAACCTAAAAGGAATTTGTCCGGGATCCTTAAATAAATGAATGTCAGAATAATTAGGGAAATAGGTAACAAAGATCTTATTCATTTTTTAAATGTTAACCAAATTTCAGGTTCTCTAAAAGAATCAAATTTCTTATCAATAAATGTAAATCCAATATTTTCAAAAAATTTAACTACAGATTCACCATTATCATTAATATTTGTTTGTAATTCATATTTTCCACCATGTGCTTCATCATTTTCTTTCGATAAATCAGGATAAGGTAATACTACTTTTAAAAGCCCATTGTTTTTCAATATCTTAAAAAATTGTTTTAATACAATTGTAGGACTATATGCATGTTCAAGAGTATGCGAAGAATAGATAATATCAAATTCACCTTCATTGAACATTTCTAATTTATGCATATCCGCTTTAATTACCTGAAAACCATAACTTCTAGCTAACTTAACTTTTTCTTCAGAAAGTTCAACTCCTACTACATTCAAAAATCCTAATTCTTTAAAAACTTTTAAACCGACTCCATCGCCACACGCTATATCCAAAATTTTTGCATAACGAGGGATATTAATAAATTCACTTTTTATATATTTTTCTTGACCCTTTGCCCAATGTACATTTTGTGATTCATGGCTTTTATATTTTTCTGTTTGTATTTTAAGATACTTTGAATAGTTGTAAATTATATCTTTATATGATTTTGGATTAGGCTTAATAATTTTCCTTATTTTAATTGGAAAATTTTTAATGATCCTTTTCACATTTGAGAGAACGAGTTTTTTAGGATTATTCAACATATCCTTCCTTATTTATTAATTTGTTAAAAAATAAATCTATACTTTGCAGGAATATATGGTATTATTTCATCTTTAAATGCCTTATAAATTCTAAGATTAGTAAGTTTAAAAAACACAAAGAAAAATATTATACTGACGAATGGTAAACTTATTAAAATCAATATATCACCTATTATATAAAGCTTAATACCCTCCAGCACAAAATAAACTAAAATTGAAATAAATACCACTGTAAACAAATCCTTTAATTGCTCTGTAACTGGATACTTAAGTTGAATCTTAATTAAAAAAGTTGTAACCAAATAAGTAATGAATCCAGCTATTATCTGACCTGTAATAATTATAGAAATACCAAATTTAAAAGTTATTAATAAAGCTACAAATAATATGGATTTTAATAAAATGTCGATTTTTAGAGATAGATCACTCCTACCTATAGCATTAAAAATATTTTGGTTCAGCATAAAAACAGGAAAGTATATCCCCATTAAATAAAACAACTTAATATAAGGCGACGCAGGCATCCATTTTTCTGTTAATAATAAATGAATAAAAGGATCGGTTGTTACAATAAGTAGTGTAACCAAAGGGATAGAAAAAAGAATCAGCAATCGGTGCGTTTTTATATAAGCTCGCAAGAATCTCTCTCTGTCATCCTGTATTGATGAGAAAACCGGGAAAGTTACACGTCCATAAGCAATGGTTGATTGCTGAATAAACATATCGTAAAATCTTTTACCTCTGGTATAAAAGCCTAGATCAGCAGTTGAAAAGTATTTACCGATTAACGGGAAATACATATTAGTAAAAATTGCATTTGAAAGCCCTTGCAGGAATATTTTCCAACCATAATTATATAATTCTTTAAAACGGCTTATACTAAAAACAAAATTTGGTCTCCAATTGCATTTTATCCATAACAGTAAACTACGTAAAAATGCTCCTACCAAAGTCTGAAATACCAGTGCCCAAACTGCAAATCCGTTTATTGCAAATAGAACTCCTGTTACTCCTGAAAAAATAGTGGAAATAAAACTTATTTTTGCCTGTTTTTTAAAATTTATTTCTTTGGAAAGTATTGTAAGTTGAACTCCCGCAAAGGGTCCAATGATTAAACTTAATGATACCACTTTGGCAATCGACACTAAAGCCGGCTCTTCAAAATATGCGGCAATATAATCTGAAAAAATAAATATCAATATATAAAATAAAGAGCCTGCCGTTAAATTAAACCAGAAAACCGTTGAAAAATCTTTATCATCCGCATTTTTTTTTTGAATTAATGCCATCTGTAAACCGCTTTCGGAAAACATACCAGCAACAGCGATGAAAATTGCCATTAACCCGATTAATCCATAGTCTTCCGGTGAGAGTAATCTGGCTATCCAAATACTAAAACCAAATCGTATAAAATATACACCAAATTGGTCAGAGATGCTCCAAAACAAACCTTTTAGAGTTTTATTTCTAAGATTTTGCAATTTTCTCTTTTTTTATTCCCATTAAAAAAATGAATAGCTTGCCAAACGATTTCCACATTTTTGGAAAATATAATATTATGGCTGGGTTTAATTTTATTGCCCGGTAAATATATTTGATAGGAATTATTTTATACCCTTGTTTAGCAACATTGACGGCAATCCCAACCCAACTTTTTGAAAATTTATATTTTAAATATTTTGAAAGTTCCTTTTTGTATTGCTCTCTGCTTTCATATTTTATGATTCTCTGAAATTTTTTATAAATATCAAAAGCCTCTTTTTCATATTGAACAAAGTGGGCATACTCTGTTTGATTTTTATGAATTCCACGGTAAATAAGTTTTTCTCCGAGAATAGCTATTGGATATTTTGTTAATACTTTTGGCCAGTATAATTCATCAGTAGCAATCACATCTTCATCAAAAAATCCTA
The DNA here is from genome assembly GCF_051488685.1 of Melioribacter sulfuriphilus. Taxonomy (NCBI): domain Bacteria; kingdom Pseudomonadati; phylum Ignavibacteriota; class Ignavibacteria; order Ignavibacteriales; family Melioribacteraceae; genus Melioribacter; species Melioribacter sulfuriphilus. The sequence goes on along the minus strand of NZ_JBPSEH010000013.1, from coordinate 5,523 downwards.
CTTTTTTTATCTTATCCATATAAAACATTACACTGGAGCATGCTATGTAGGATCCATGATTAACCACAAATTCGTAAATTTGCCCCTTTTTGTAATAATGTGCTTGTGGATTTTTTTTTGAAGGAATTATTTCACCATTCTCACTAATAAATTCCTCATAACCACCTACAAGTGCGTATTCAGGATTAGATTGAAAAAAATTGTACAGTGTTTCAATTGAATTGGTTTGCAACATGTCATCTTGATGCAATATTAATAAATATTCCGTTTTGCAATACGCAAAACATTTATTCCAATTAGAAGGATAACCTATATTAGTCTCAATGCGATAATACTTAATATTAGTTTGTGGATTTTTATTTATTATAGATAGTATCACTTCCGTGCTATTGTCAGTGGATGCATCGTCTACAATAATAATATCATGAACCTTTTTAGATTGGTTTAGAATACTATTAATTGCCCTTTCTAAAAATTTGGCCCCATTATAAACAGGAATGGCCACAGATACTCTTAAGGTTTCTTTACCATTTGACATTTTTTTTCACCAATTTTTCCGGATTTCCCGCCAAAACTACTTCGTTATAAATAAATTTTTTATTGGTCAAGCTATTAGCCCCAACAATACATCCATCTCCAATTTCAGCTTTTTTTAAGATCAAAGTTTGGCATCCAATCCAAACGTGATTACTTATAATGATGGATTTATCTTCATTAATTCTTTTATTCTGTTCATCATAAATCGAGTAGGCATCCGTATCCATCACCAAAATATCCCATGAAAGCAAACAACCATTTCCAAAATGTATTTCTTTAAAACAAGAGATTTCTGACTGGCTGTAATTAAAAAATTCTGCCCAAAAGTAAGTTCGGCATTCTTTCCAACAGCTATCTTAGACCCGGCGCCAAAACCAGCTTTACCCTTAAAAACAACTGTTCCTTCAACATTCCATAAAGAATATTCATTCGTATCATTAATCGAAACATGAGCAAAACCAATGAAGATCATTCCTTTTTTTATGTGAGACGTTTCAATTAAAACTTTCCCTTTTAGTGACTGTAGGCGCACTTTATGCGTCAATCAAACTGGTAATTTTATAGCTGTTCTAAAATCAAAGTAATGAAAATTAAACAAGAGTGTTTTTGGAAGCCCCAATAAAAAGAGTTTAAGCTTTTTGATATTCATCTTTTAGCATACTCATTATTATATAATCCCAATACTTACCATGCCGAAAATAAAATTGAGGGAGTCGGCCGGTTTCTTTAAAGCCCACTTTTTCATAAAGCTTTTTTGCATTGGGATTAAAATCAGCAACTTTCAGATAAACCATATGCATATTGTAATGGTTAAACAAAAATTCCAAGACCATTTCATAACTTTTTTTGCCAAACCCTTTACCGCGGTATTCCGGCAAAATATCAAGTCCAATTTCACAATTTTTATGCAACCAGTTAATGTTTTGTATTCGAAGTCTACCTATAATTTCTTCTGGTTTTTCGGCAAAGCAAATCACATAACGTTGATCGTTTTTCTTTTTATGTAAATTTTTCCACCATTCGATCTGGTCTTCTTCATCGATAAAGTCAATATTAAGCAGATTCATCCAGGTACTGGGATCATTGTGCAACTTGCGTAATATTTCTAAATCTTCTTTTTCTATTACCCTAAATGATAAATCTTGATATATAAACATATTATAATCTCTTCAAAATTATTGAAAATTTTCTTTTTAGCATTGATAGCCTGACATTCAAGAAACGCCACTTCTTTAACCACCTATCAAGCCTTATTTTAGCTACTTCAGTAGACGGGTATCGCAATCCAGGATATTGTGCCAGACACGCCATCTAACGTAACGGTTTTTCCATTTGTGTTGTCACGAAACCAGCCACTTTATGCTTTAAGGCTATTTCCCTTGTGGTATGGTAATCATCACCTGCTACAACATAAAAATAATCGGCAATTGCTTTCCCGGGCGCATCCGGATTGGGATCTACCACTACGGATATTAATCCTAAATTATTTGAAGCTTCTATCAGGCTATACTGGTTCAGTCCGGCGCCAAATATTAAAATTTTTTTCTGCATCGTGTTTTACCCTAGATTCACACAGATTTTGACACAGATTAACACAAAGAAATCCGTGACATATCTGTGGCCTTTTGTGGTTCATCTACATGACATACCGGTTAATTCCTTTTTTAAGGTCAGCCACATTGAAATTGATTAACAGCCCTAATTTTATTTTGGCAAGCTTTAAATAAGTCAGTATTTGAGCAATATGAACCTCGTTGATGGCCTCAACTGATTTTAACTCAACGATGACCTTGTTGTTAACCAATAAATCAATACGGTATCCCGCATCAAGTTTTATTTCATCATATACAACCGGTAAAGCTTTTTCTACCTCAACCTGGTATTTCATTTTCCGCAACTCATAAGCCAGACATACCTGATAGGTAGATTCCAATAAACCCGGGCCGAGGTTACGATGCACCTTGTAAGCACAGCCGATGATGTCATAAGATATTTTGTTTAAAGTTTCCATTTGTTTTTACCACAGATTTACACAGATTTTGGCACAGATTAACACAGAAAAATCCGTGACATATCTGTGGCCATCTGTGGTTTTAAAATTTAACCACATACCTTTCTTACGGCTTCAACAACTTTTTTCATTTCTTCTTCTGTCAAAGATGGATAAATAGGTAATCGCAACAATCCCGAAAAGAACCGCATGGAATTGGGTAATTCTTCATCCGTGCCCAGGTGTTGGTAGAATTTATTGCGATGGAGCGGCGTATAATGCACATTGGCATACACTCCTTCTGCCCGCAAAGCATCCATGATCCAATATTTATGTTCAGGTGGTACCAGGATGTAAAAAATATGCCAGTTGGTTTTGGCACCTTGTGTAATTTTGGGCAATTTTATGTTCGGTAAATCTTTCAATTGCTCGATATAATATTCCGCTATTTCAGCACGTCTCGCATTCATCCAGTCTATCTTTTTCAATTGCGATAAGCCCAGAGCACCTAAAATATTGGACTGCACATAAGAATTACCAATCGTTACATATTCATAATAACCACGGTCTTTATTATCTACTAAAAAGGATTGCTTATTGGTACCTTTTTCGCGCATGTAGATTACTTTTTCGGCAATACCATCATCATCGGTTACCAGTGCACCACCCTCGCCTGTGGTGAGATTTTTAGTGCCATGGAAGCTAAAGGTAGAAACATGCGCTAAGGTACCTGTTTTTTGTCCTTTGTATTCAGATCCTATGGATTGGGCGGTATCATGCACTACATAAAGGTTATATTTTTTAGCAATTTCCACGATGGGATCCATATCGGCTGGATTCCCGGCATAATCTACAGGAGCTATAGCCACTGTTTTTTCGCTGATAGAGGTTTCGATCTTGTTAACATCAATATTACCATTATCCGGGTCTACATCCACAAGTTTTACTTTTAAATTATTAAGCAAAGGACCAAGTGCGGTGGATGTGTAGGTAAAATTGGGTACTAATACTTCTGAATCCGGTGGAAATTCTTTTGCCCTAAAGGCTAGATCTAAAGCCGTTGTGCAAGAATTTGTATAAAACACATGCTTAACGCCTAAATATTCAGATAATCTCTTTTCAAATTCCATACAGGCAGGTCCATTACCACTAACTATTGTAGAACGCATAGCTTCTTCTACCGCTTTAAAATCCTCTTCATCTAGATAAGTTTTATGAATAGGTATAATTACATTCGATACAGGATGACCGCCTTTTATTGCTAAAATCGGTTTATTTTTATTTATCATTTGTCTCTCTCCTGTAAAATAGGATTTTTACATGGCCAATTTATATTTAACCTTGGATCGTTCCATTTAACAACAAACTGATCTTTGGCATCAATATATTCTCCTTTATAACTCAATTTATAGTGAAATACAGCTTCATCTCCGACAACACAATAACCATTAACAAAATTTGGGGGTACTAAAATTGTCCTTTTGTTTTTATCGTTTAGAATCCAACTTTCCCATTTTAAGTAATTAGGAGAATCACGACGATAATCTACAACTACTTCAAATATTTCCCCTTTAACACATGAAATTAATTTCCAAGTTTTAGTATCCCCATGTAAACCTCTTAAAACATTTTTTTTAGAAATCGCAAATTTATCATGAATAAATGTTGTACCTTCAGGCAGAAACTGATCATAAATTTCTTTAATATACGAAGTATAAATATCTCCTCTTTCATCTATAAAAACAGATGGTTCAAAAATTACTACTTCTGTTAAAATTTTTGATCTACTTATTTTAATATCCTTTATACTCATTGTTGGATCCTATTTTTTAGTTAGTAGCTCATAATCAGCTTTGACCATGATAGAAACCAGCTCTTCAAATTTTGTTTTGGGTTCCCAATTTAGAACCTTTTTTGCTTTTGTATAATCTCCAACTAGAAGCTCTACATCTGTAGGCCTAAAATATGTTGGATCAACTTCAATTAAAACTTTACCGCTTTTTTTATCAATTCCTTTTTCACTTATTCCTTCACCTTCCCATTCAATCTCGATTCCAACTTCTCTAAAAGCTGCTGTGGCAAATTCTCTGACAGAATGTGTCTCTCCTGTTGCTAGAACATAATCATCTGGTTCAGTTTGTTGCAACATTAACCACATTCCTTCTACATATTCGGGAGCATATCCCCAGTCTCGCTTTGCGTCTAAATTACCTAAAAATAGTTTATTTTGTAATCCTAGCTTTATACGTACTGCAGATAAAGTTATTTTTCTTGTAACAAAATTTTCTGCTCTTCTAGGAGATTCATGGTTAAATAAAATTCCATTGCATGCATATAAATTATAAGCTTCTCTGTAATTTTTGACTATCCAATATGCATACAATTTTGCCACGCCATATGGGGACCTTGGATAAAAAGGCGAATTTTCGTTTTGAGGAATTTCCTGAACTTTACCAAATAATTCGCTTGTCGATGCTTGATAAAATTTTGTTTTTAGACCTGTTTCCTTTATGGCATCAAGAAATCTTAAAACACCCAAAGCGTCCACTTCAGCAGTATATTCAGGAACTTCAAAAGAAATTTTTACATGGCTTTGCGCTGCTAAATTATAAATTTCATCAGGTTGTACTTTTTCTAATATTCGATTTAAATTACTTGAATCTGTTAAATCTCCATAATAGCCAAAAAATTTTTTTTCTTCACGATTATATTTTTCAGCTATAGGATCAATTCGTTCTGTATTAAAAACACTTGTACGTCTAATAATTCCATGTACTTCATAACCTTTTTCTAATAAAAACTCAGAAAGATATGAACCATCTTGACCAGTAATTCCGGTTATTAGGGCTTTTTTAATCATATATTAATCCTAACTTATTATGTTCGATAACATATATAATAATTGCTATACTTACTTTATTTTAGAGACATCTGAAAAATTCAATTAGAGGAACAGATTTATAAGTATTGTCGTTTTCATTGAAAAAATAAATCAT
>NZ_JBPSEH010000012.1:0-74673 GCF_051488685.1 Melioribacter sulfuriphilus | reverse complement strand
TCTTGTGTTATTTGTGCTTGTAACAAATTATCTTTAGCATCTACTTCTGATTTGTTGTAAAAATTCTCATCTACAAAAATTTGCAAATTGTTGTCTGCATTAGCCCGGTCAGTTATTTCTTGTGTTATTTGTGCTTGTAACAAATTATCTTTAGCATCTACTTCTGATTTGTTGTAAAAATTCTCATCTACAAATTCACCAGGATTCTTGCCAATAAGCGCGCCTGTGCTCGCTTGATATTGCAATAATTGTAAATCCTGAAGTTGATTAATCTTATACGGAATGTACCTCTGCGCATCAGCCGGTAAGTCCGTCCCGTCGTATGGAGTAATAACGTCGCCTTCCAGGTATAACTTACCTCTTGCTACTGTTCGATTGTCAGTAATATTAATCAGGTCATATTCAAGATAATTGTATGTCAAATCCTGTGTGTCTTCTTCCGCCAACAATATATTTATTGTGCTTTTGTTTTGCGACGCATTGTACGTTACGGATATATCGACGCCTGATTTTTCTATTAACCTTTGCGACGTTGTATTTTTATCCTTCTTTGCCCCGAAAAGAAATTCCTTGCCGGAGTAATCTCCGTCAAGCGTAATTGTAAGCTGCGCGGGGTCGCCTCGATAGATTATAAATTTTTGTTCTTTAGGCAGCGCCATTATTTTTTCAACTCCTTATACAGTTTTAATTTTTCGTCGTATAGCTGTATTGCTATATTCAACTGAGATAATTTGTTGTAAGCTTCTTTAAGCTGCTTTTCGGCTTCGTATATTTCGCTCTGTTTTTGCACGATAAACTCAACCACTTGTTTTTTTTGCTGCATTAAATTTGCAAGTTTTGTCGAATCGTCGGCTGCAGTACTGTCCGTTTGAGCCGCAATTAATGACGCGTTAAACATTATTATAATTGCCGTTATAAGCTTTTTCATTTTATTCTCCTTAATTTAATTGTATCCATGTGCTGCCGTTCCATATGAATACTTTATAAGATGTATTTATATACATATCGCCGGGACGGCGGTCATATGTAGACGGGCTGTTTGTAACTCCGTAAAATTTTGGGACATTATAACCGTCTATATTAATAAAAGAGCCGCCATTACCTATTATGTTTGTTCGAACATTGATAAACCCGAGATCTCCTCCATATATTGCTGACATGAATAATCCTGAAGGGCTTTGAATTATTTTATATATTGTGCCCGAGATTGTCTCCTTTAAGTTTATGTTTTTACCTTGGATGATAACATAATCAGTATAATTTGTAGTATCAAAGCTTGCTATTGTTGAGAATTTGGACGATTTAATTTCTCCCTTTATTGTCAATGTATTCGCCGTCGCATTATTCCAATCCATATAAGAGGTCGAATTTCCTATGAACATCTTAGGCGAACCCGGGTCCCAAACTGCAAATCCTGTACTTATTGTTTTTGTGGTCGCCGTGCTAAGTTCTATTCCCGTTGAACCAGATATGTTATATAATTTATTGTAATAGAGATTCCATCCCGCAATTTTCGTTTCGTAATCGTCGAGGCGGAATATAAATCTGTTTAATCCGTCAACCGCGCTTATTCCGTAATATCCCGTCCAGTTTGATCCGTCATGCGTCTGTCCGAGCATAACGTATTTTGTTTTTGTACCTGTGCCGAGAGGACGCGCATATATCGATTTATCAGTCGCATTGATAACAACGCTTGTATTATCATCTGTTAACCAATCCTTCGTTATATTCCAGTTACTTATCTTAGCCGTAAAGTTTGCCGCTCCGGGAGAATACCCGATATTCATTAAGAATGCATTTGCCGTATTATCCCATATCGAAAATCCGTACCGCGCATATCCCGCGTCGTTGTATGCGCCTGCCTGCACCAATATTTTTTGCGTACCGCCCGTCGTTTTACCAATTATATTTAATCCGATCGGATAATTCTGCGTTGCGCCGTAGAGCGTTACGCTGCCGTATTCGCCGTAGAAGGTTAAATTTCCGTTCGTAAGATTAAAGTCCGTTCCGGCATAACCGGCGACGTAGTTATTGCTGCGTATGTTGCCCGTCCTTATTTTGTCCCCGGAAATTGACGTTGTCCCGGAATTGATTGCTCCCGCGAGCGTTTGCCCGTTGTAGAATGTTGTCGTACCGGTTATATCAAGTCTGCTCCCCGCAATCCCTATTCCTTCTGTGCTAATGTTAATCTGATTAATAACGTCGTTCTTGCTTACTTTAAGATTGATGTTGTTTGCGTTCTGAGTTATTTGTGATTGCAGAGTTGCGTCTGCGTTCGTTCTGTTAGTCACTTCGCTTGTAATTGCATCTGCGTTTACAGTGATGCTCGCTTCTGCAGTTGTTAATCTATCGTTTAAGCTGTCAGCGTATGTTTTGTTTGCTTTAAGAGTAATTGCATTTGCGTTCTGAGTTATTTGAGTTGTGTGTGTAGCTACCGTACTACTAAGATTGTTAAAGTCCGTCTGACTTACTTTAGTATTTAACGCATCTTCAACCGTCTGCGAAAGCGTCGTTAAATAAAATTTACCTTTCAGATAAACATTCTGAGCGTAGAGACCATAACCCGATAAAGCTCCAAAATTCGCGTCTGTTATCCCCGCAAGGTTTCCATAACGTGCCTTAGTTTTTGACGACGAGCCCCATGCCGACCAGCTATTAACACCATTTATGATGTCAATGTAAGGTGCGTAGGCATCAGAGGTTACGGTGTAGACCAGCCCCTGTCTTGACGCGTCCGAGGTATTGCCGATTCGAACGAACACGTCGCCCTTTTGAGCGCTTCCGGTATTGTAAGATACCGTTACTGTCCTTCCGCTTACGCTTGTTACCGTCGCTTTCACTTGCCTTACAGTTGTTCCTGCCGCGTCCCAGGATTGAGCTATTATTAAATCGTTAACCGCAAACGGGCATACGTTATGATTGCTCGGGTCTTCGAATGTAATTTGATTTCCGCTCGCACTTTCCACTTTTGCCGCGTCGCTCGTTATTACGTTTCCGTTCGTAGCGCGTATCTGGTTAAGCAGCAATTCGTATACGGACATAGTGCCGCGAACTGTAAGGTTATCGACTTCTAAATAGCTCTTACCTGCCTGCGAAACTCCATAATCTAATCTCCATCCGCTGCCCGCCCAGCCGCTTACAAAATTATTGTAGATTGACCTGCTGCCATATTGCTGAATGTCGCCGTAGAAATAATTAGTGCCCGCGCCTTGCTGGTTTATAATCCCAGTAAGATTTATATTATTAAATTGCGGAGATGCAGATGTTCTTAGATCTTGCGGCACTGTAATTGAGAATGTTCCGCCAAGATTTACCGCTCCTATTTGGAAACCATAATTATTGACGGATGCATTTATTTGGTTAGCGGTAAGTTGATTTGACGTAACGGTAAAATGAGTGGTATTGTAAAGTAATGATAATGTTCTGTTCGCGCTAAGGTCAGCCTGCGACAATCCGTCAATTTGCAGAGGAGCTGTAGTGTAGATTGTTCTGTTCGTTCTTACAACAGTTGTAGTATCTGGGCTCCACGCCCACTTCCATTGCCAGCCGTTATTATAGTAAAGATACTTATTATTAACTGCCGCCGGTACAAATCCGGTGCTGTCCGCCGAGACCTGATATAATAATTGATTAGCAGCCCCGCCGAGGATGTTCCACGCATGACGGACGCTGTCCGGCTTTTGGAGGCTCAAATAATTCGACGTAAGCACAGTAGCGGTAACGCCGTTAATATCTATTTTAACAAGATTGCTATCGTCGTCGGACCACAGCTCGATATATCTGTCGTTGCCGATGCGGAATTTCGGCGCGGATGTTCCGTCGATGTAATAGTAATTTTGAGCGTTCAGCAGCGTTGTAAATATAATTGCCAGCAGTAATATTTTCCGTTTCATTATGCCGCCTCGTATTTAAATTTTTCAATTAATATCATGCCTTCGCCCTGCGTCGCCTGAGCGCCGCCGGCAAGCATTTCGAGATATATCGTATCGTTCGCCGTATATATTTTTTTCAATGTTAATTCCTGCCCGGGCTCCAGGACGGTTTTCATTTTACCCATAATTTTATCAATCGTAAAAAGAGTGCCGGACGAATCGTAAAGCCTGAACTGCGAAATAGTATCGTTCAAAAAAGGAGTTGTTAATTTTATAGTAATTACGTTTACAATTTCGTTTTCGTTTATGTCGATTACCTTTATTGCGCTTTGCCCGAGCATCGTATAATTGAAAGATTTGACGCGCAAAGGGAGAATGTTCTGGTTGATTATTACATTGTTTGCGCTCGACGACGATACGCCTGTTGAAGACGAATTATATTTCTCTTTGCTCATCACCGCGCGCGCCTGTTCAAAGTCGTAATCATAGCCGGTAACGCTCACGAGCTCAAATGTTGCCTGAGTTCTCGCCTCGTCAATTTCCGCGCTCTGTATGAAATATCTTTCGCCGTCTATGTCTATCTGATCGAGCAGTTCCCAATCGTACATATCGTCCGTAAGTCTTGCCGTAAGATTATAATAATAATGGCGTTTGCCGTAGAAATTCATAACGTCGCTTGCCGCGTTTGCGGCGTAAAGATCGAGCGCCTGCTGTGTCATTTCGACCGTATTGGGAGCTACTATTTCGAGCTTGAGTTCGTTGCGCGGCTCTATGCCGGCGTATTTTTTTACCGTAGCCGTGCCGGCAAGCGGCTGTCCGTCTATCAGTTTTCCGCTGTTGACCGTTACAGTTACGGCGTCGACCAGCTTGTCCCAAAAGAGTTTTTTATTCCCGTTTTTTTTATTCATATTTACAATAGTTCGTATAGGATTATTTGTAATATTGCTCTTTTTATGAAGCACTAAGTCCCCTGTTTTATTCACATATATATAACATTGTATTGATGCTGCCAACATTTTCAGTGCGTCGAGCGGATGATGTCCAAACGGGTTTTCATCTATTGTTTTTTCGTAATAATCCAATGCTATTGGGTATCCGCTTGGATCAACTTTGTTTATTACGGTAGAATTTCCCCATATAAGTTCATATATAGCTTCAATTATCTTTATGCCGTTAAAACCGGTTACAACAGTCCTGCCATAGCCATCAATTCCATAATAGCATATATCATCCATGTCGTAGTATTTTTTAGCATAAAATTTTATTTGTGGTATGAAATCTTCCCAGTCTGGAGGGTCATATTCAAAGTTAGAAGGTGGATTATAAACTTTTATCCAGGTTGTTTGCACTCCATTGAAATTTGTAAAGCCGCTGTCTGTAACAATAAACTTTCCCAATCCTTCGTGAAATATACCGTAATTGTCATAATAACCGATATTGGGATGTTGAAATATATCTCCTTTCTCTAATATCAAATTATTATGTGCTATAGGCGTTCCTTTACTAGCTGTATAATTTATATATACAACTGTCCATGTGGGCAACGCATAACATTCTCCAACTCCGCTTAAATTTACTTTACTGATACCAATACCATATTGCCCTGCATAGCCTGATCTGAGATTAACGGCATCTTGTATTTCTTCCCTTTGTTTCCTTACATTCGCTATAATTGACAGTGCGCTTATTTTATCAATGACATTAAAACGTATTTTTTTTTCATTATCCGCCCATTCAATCGTCGAAAAATCGCACAGCCCTTCGAACAGCTTTGACGCGCTTTTATCCGTTTTAACTCCGTAAAATTCGAAAATATAGCGTTGGGCTGCGCTCAGATCGCCGCTGAATGCCGCATAGACCGGGCTGCCGTTTTCGTATTCGAGCGTAAGATTAAGCTTGTCGTATACAATAACGCCGGCTTCGCCCGGGTTTCTGCTTTCTATTCTGCGCTTAACGCTGCCTAGATTATATATCTTAGCCGGCGGGCTCCAGGTTTCAAGAGTTCCGTTTATGCCGTTTTTGAATTTCAATATCATCTGCTCGTCCTCTGTTCGTAGTCGTAGTATCTGCCTACTTTAAGCGCCTCTTCGTTGTCGAAGTAAGCTATTGCCGGTCTGGAGGCGAGTTCTTCTATTCTTCGCGTTAACGTATCTATTTTCATCAGCATCCCTGCGTTATCCGCTCCTCCGTTTGTTATATACATATAATTTCTTACCTCTCGCACAGTTCTATCTACCAGTTCTGCCATACCTGTTGCATAATCTTCAGCAGGAGCAATAATCTCTGGCCCATATTCTCCTACGATAGCACCGCCGCGGGCGTAACCGCGCATAGTTACGTCCGTCTTTTCAATTGACATAACATTCTTCATGCCGGCTGCTGTTACTGCTAAAGCCGCAGCGAAATTCCAAGGCGGAGGCAGAGATGCAAGCGCGACGTTTGCAGCTTTGTATGTATCGATAAGAGCTTGAGCTGCAGCTAAAAATTTATATGCGGCTGTATGTTTCCCGAATAAGCCCGCGAGCTGTCCGAGCATCTGCGATGTGCCTTCCAGCGTATGGATCATTGCTTGCTGATCCAATGCTCTTTTACGCCTCAGGTATTCTTCGTCCAGCGCTATTTTAAGTTCGTTATAATTTTCGTAAGCTTTTATCTTTTCGTCTTCCGCGGCGTACCAGGAGTCCAGCTGGCTTTGCAAAAATTCTTTTTCATATTCTTCTTTGTTCTTATAATCCTGCAACAATATGTCTTCCGGTTCGCCTACGTCGGTTTTTATATCCGGGGCTTTAAGCGCTTTCTGCAGCTCGGCTTCGGTTTCGTACAGCTCGTACATCAGCGCGGTTACATCCTTGCCGTATTTTTCGTACAGATTAATCCTTTCGACAAGATGCTGCTTTTTCATTTCGAGTATAATAGCGTCGTTATTGCCCTCAATCTGCGCCATCTTAATTGCGTGTTCCTGGGCCAGTACAAGTTCCTCTTCCGCTTTTTTAAATACGTCTTTATTCGTTCTATCTGCATTATTGCGTATATAATCTATTCTTTCATTAATTGATTTTAATTCGGCTTTGTATTGATCTAAAAGTTCCAGATTATGAGGAGAAATTGGTCCTTCCGTAACGTGCTGTAAATTTTTTATTTTTTCATTTAATTCTAAGCGTCTGTTTTCAAGCGCTGTAAGGTCGCCCATATTGTTTTTAATTTCATATAATAAATCGAGCTGGGTTTTTAATTTCTTCCCTTCTTCGCTCGTGAATATTTGTTCTGGTTCTATTCCTAGTTGAGGTATACCCGCAGTAATTATGAATGGTTCGCTTGATAATTTTGTCTTTATTTTTTGTATTTCATTATCGATTTGTTGTATACTTAATTTTTGGTAAGAATCACGGAGTTTGTCAATTTCTTCTTTTTGTTTCTTCACCTCCTCTGTGCTATCTTCAAATATTGATGGCAGCAGCTGCATTACGAACATAAGCGCATTGATGCCCAGCAGCAGACCGCCGCCGCCCGTGATTGCAGCTGTCAATTGCTGCATTACGGTAGCTTGCCCCTGCGCCGCCTGTCGCGCTTGAGTAAATGCCTGCACTACCATCGGTATATTGTTTGCAATCGACATCATACCCATTCGGGCGTTTACCAGAAACATGTTCGCATCGCCCAATATCCATCCGAATTGACTTACAGCCATGGTCATATTATTAACGCCCGGCACCGTGGAACCCGCCGCGGCGTTTAATCCTTTAACATGCGTGTTCGTGTTCTGCAGTTGTTTATTAGCGCCGGAGGCGACATCCGCAACTTTTTTAAGAGCAGTTTGAAGCGCCCCGCTTGCTTTCTGCGCTTCGTCGTTCATTTCGACAAATTCGCCCTTTGTCAAATCGAGAACTGCTATCGCTTCCCTGCCGTCAATTGTAAGTCTGAATTCCAGTGTATCCGCCGTTGCCATTATTTGTCTCTCTTTATGTGTTTTAAGTACGCAAGCGTATCGAGGAGTTCGTTTAATTTATTCAGCCGTATTTGATAGAAATAATCGAGTATAATTTTTCTTTTTGTTTTCAAGAGAGCTTCGCGCTTGGAAGCGTCGCCGCCTGTAATTACGAATAATATTTTTTCCGTTTCGCTCGCGTTCAGTCTGCCTTTGTAATATTTAGAATCATATCCGCGTAAGTCTTCAAGTTCGTCCGCGGCTTGTTTTTCCCGCGCGGCTAATTCTTCAAAGATTCGTTTATAATAGCGCCTAATACTGATTTCGTTAAAAAAAAATCCGCGAGTATCTTCACTTGCTGCGACTCGCGTATTTTTATTATTAACGATCTGTCAACGTCCGTTCCGTCTTCGTTCTTAAGAATTATAGAAAGCGTTTTGATCATTTCCTCGTTAGTAAAGCCGCCTTCAACTTTATTTTGATTGCCGCTTAGTTTATCCAATACTTTATCAATCCATTCTTTTTCTTCGAAGTTGAAGTCGTCCCAGAGATAGACTTTCTTCCCGTCGATTATGTAGAGCTTCCGTTCCGCTTTTTGTCCGATTTCATTCTTCATCTTTATTAACCGCCTTCGGTTGATTTTGTTTTTTCGATACAATCATTCCGTTCATTATTATCTTTTTCGTAACCGTGTCGGTTATTTCGTAACGTTTGCCTTCCGGTTCTATTCCGCGCAGTTCCGCTTCGCATCCGTCTTTGGTTTCTGTTATCGTGCCGAGCCGCGTCGACGCATAGTAGATTCTCTCTTTGCCGTCGTAGACGCGCAGAGCGACGCCGGCGTTCTGCGTGTAAGGTATTTTCAATACCGTTTTAACGCCCGTTTTTTTGTCGTTTAATTCCTCGTATTCGAGGTCTTTGTTAATAATTTTTTCCTCTGCCATTTTAATGTCTCCCTTAGTAACCTATTTTAAGAGTTCCGCCTTCAAGACCGTTATCGTCTACGGTGCCTCCGTAGGTAGCGCCGAACAGAAACTCATGCTCGTAAGGTCTTACCTTGCCCTCGAACGTAATTTTCGATAAGCGTTTGTCTTCGTAGTCGTCTTCGGTATAATTATTAACCGCGCCCTGGGCAAAATCGAAAGCGTCGTAATAACTTCCATTATTACCGAGTTTAATTAATACGGGAGCGTCTATATTTTTATTAAGCAGTTCTACGATTTTTGCAATCGACGCGTTGCGCATTGTTATTTCGATTTTATGAGTAATCCAGTCGACGAGCAATTGTCCTGTTGCGTTCTCGCTTGTTTCCGCTTTCATCGAGTATTTAAAATCTTCCAGTTCGCCGCTTTCAAAAAGCGCGGTTGACTGAGGAGCTTCGACCGCCAGGAAGTTAATTCTTCTTCTTTGCGTTTCATCCTCGCCGGCTGTGTTTGAAAGTCCGAAATCGACAGGGGTTTCAGTATCTCCGGAATCGCGCAGAGCTTTAACCGTATCGTAATCCGCCGCGCCGCGCAGCTGCTCTTTTACAGATCGCCTTTCCATCGAAATCATATATTCGAAGCCAAGCCCGAGCAGAAATGTACTCGACGTAAATTTGAACACGTCTTCGCTTCCTGCTGTGAACGATTGTTTTTCCGTCATTATCTGCACGTCGCATTGTAGATTAATATGATCGAAAAGCGACTTGAGATATTTCATCGTAGGTTGAAGCGATTCGTATTCGACTTGCGCCTGCACCATATTCCTGCCCTGGCGTCCTTTAACGTCCTTGCTGGTTTTGTACGCCGCAAAGCGCATCGTTGCTTTGTCGCGTATTCCGACTGCGGCGACTCCCTCCGGAGTAGCCGCAAGCGTTCCGATATTGCATTTAACTATTTGTTTAATGCCCGGTATCGATATTATTGGATTTGCCATTTTATTGTTCCTCAATTAATTTTTTCTATTAAATCGACAGGCACGGCGAACGTTACGAGATATTTCCATACGTAGTCTTGCTCGTCAATTAATTCATCTCTTATCGGATAAACTTTCCGTTCATATCCCGGTAGATGATTGAAAACCTCGATGCCCGTAATTTTATCTATAACAAAATCGACATATTCTGCGGGCATCATGCTTGTAAATTTTTCGCTCGGTTGAATTGAATTGTCTACGAATCTTATGATCGGAGCTACGTTAATAAGCATCAATCGTTTCATTAGTAACGTTCTGCCGCGGCTCGTGTTTTCATACGTTGAGCCGCCGTATAGTATGCCCAATATTCCGCGAGGATGCGCAAGCTTGTATTGATCGAGCGTGCGCAGTCTTTCAACGCTCACTCTGTCCTGCCTAGGCAGTTCCAGCGCGGCTTCGCCAAGCGCATCCTCGAAGATTTTAATCGCTTCCCGTATGTTTTCTATTTTAACTTCCATTTTCTTTTGGCGTTTTTAATTTCAGCATTTTCAACAACTGTTCAATAAAACTCCATGTGCTCAATCCGTTAGCGATCAGGCTTGCAGCCAATCCGTAGATGAATATATAATACCATTCGATAGCGGCAAATATGCCTACATGAAATAGATAGCCTGCGCAGCTTAGAATGAAGCTTATCAAAACGCTCACGGCAATAGTCAGATTGCCGGTTGTATTCAATATCTTCTTTGCGTAAGAAGTGAAGAACAGAACTCCTGCCGAGAGTCCGGAAATCGACGTGAACAGCGTCTCGAAATCTAGTGCCGGTTCGCCGCCGGGATCGGTTTGCGCCGCAAATATCAGCAGCGGCGTTAACAGTAAGATTACTATTGCTATTAATGTTGTTGCGCTTTTCATTATCATTCTCCTTTTAGTGTTTTAATTAATCCCTGTATGTCGATCGAAGCGCCGGCGCCTATGAAAAAATCCCACGTTTTGTTCTTAATTCCGTATCCGTATGCCGCCAGTACGCCGGGGCTCACGTTGCTCCACAAGTTTTTCTTTGTTATTGTTCTGGTAGTATTGACCGTCTTACTTATTGTCCTGTCGTAGTCATATGAATAATGTTGTAACGAAATTAAATGTTGACTCGCCAATGCGAGAGGTATTGGCGATCGGAATTCGGATACTATGTGTATACTGTCGCGTGTTCTTCCGGAAGAATCTTTCGCTACGTAATTCGTATCTACCGTTGACGTGAATATCCTCGGTCCGTTTTCGCTTAATTCTTTCTCATACTGCTTTTTTGCCTCTGCATATATCGAATCTATATTGATTTTATTTTGCTTATAAATAACTTTCAATTCCGGTTTAATTAAGCCTTTAAGACTGTCCAAAAGCTGCGCTTTAATCTTTGCTTTTGCTTCGGCGGTAAATTCATTCGTGGTTACCGTACGCACTTCTTTTACTATAATGGTAGAGTCTGTTTTTACGCCTTCTTCAACCAGCGGATATATCTGGTTGCCGCCGAAATAACCGGCGAACGCCGCGCTTATGGCTATTATTATCAGCTTGAGTATGTTTTTCGTTCTGTCGCTCATTTTATTCCCCGCAATATTTCAAAACCTTTCGGTTCCGGTATATGTTCTTCCGCTATCCATACGTCGTGAACGGGAGTTTCGAACAACGCTTTTTCAGCCATTCGTCTTCTTGTCAAACCGGGCAGAACTTTGCCGCCGCTTTTATTCCATTTAAGGAATTCTTCAGCCGCGCCTTTGAAATCGCCCATGTTTATTTTTTTTAATAATGTACTATCTCGCAACGCTCCTAAGCCAATGTTAAAAGCAATATCCACAAGTGCATCGAATTGATTTTGATTTACATTTACTTTTAGCAAATTGTTAACGCCTTTTTCGAATACTTCCACATCTTTCTTAAGTAGTTCTTCCGCTTCGGCTTCGGTTTTAACCGTCGATAATTTATAAGCAAGTTCTTTATTCTCTTCGCCTTTCAGCGGTTTGCCGTTGTATAGGATTGCGTGTCCGTAGCCTTCCGTCCATATCCCCGCGGGGCACATCTTCGGCTGCAATCCTATTAACGACAAATCGCCGTCGTGCAGCGTTTCGAAACTTTTGATCAACTTGTAGCAGTTTTCCGATGCCCGCATCATTTTTCTTCTTCCTTTTTGTCGAGTCCTTTAAGCAGTACGATTCTCAAGTCTATTTGCGTTTTCAAGTCGTTCAGTTTTTCTATCGATTCTTCGATTGTCAGCTGATTTGATTCGTATATTTTGTCGACGGCAACCAGAGCGTCGTTGTAAAGCTTTTCCTTAATGCTCGCCTTTGTCATATTATTCGCTCAATATTTTTTCCACATGTCGCTGTTGAATATTTTGTCGCTTGCGGTTTTGTTCACTCGTATTTCTCCTGCGAGCCCTACCGTATCCGCCGAAACCGGATCGGCGTCCAGTACGATGTCGCCGCGCTGTATCATAATCAGTTGCTTTGTCGTCTCGTCGTAAATATTTTGTTCGCTCGCTGAAATATCATCGCGCATTCTTCGTTTCTTGATATTGTAAATAACTCTGTCGTCGCTTATTGATTGTATTATCGAAGAACTTTTGCTCAGCGGCAGTTTATAGCGTCCGCGCAGATAAGTGTCTATTTCTTCCGCAACTTCTTCGGCTATCTGGTTGAAGCGTACGACTATTTCGTCATCGCTGTCCGTCAGGTCGATTTCGGCTTCGTTTCTGCCTTCGTCGTTCAGAAGTTGTATAAGTATTTGTTGATCTATCTTTTTACTTACGTTATCTATTGTTGAGTAAGCCATTATCGGATCCTTGATAATGCGGGAGGTTTTACCCTCCCGCGGTTAATTAAACAACAGTTGCATATATGTTTGCAGCCGGCTCCTGGAATGCAGGAAGAGGATTTGATTGAACAAGCAGCCACAAACCGCTCGGGTCTTTCTCAATCCAATCTTTACTAAAGTACTTAGCCACGACCGTTCCTGCTTCGAGGTCGTCAATTCCGCCGAACAGCAGACGATTGTCTGCGCTGGGCGATACCAATGCAACTTTGCCGTCAGGAATTAACTGTTGCTGTGTTCCGGATTGGTCAGTATATACGCCGCCGTACACATAGATGTCGATATTTTCGATTGTTGCTTTCTTCTCTGCGCCTGCCGAGATAACGGCCGGATCGCTTTGAACCTGTCCGATGTTAATTTTCAGCTTGTCCATATATTTCACAACTTCGTCTGCGGCAATGAAGAGCTCCCACGTAGCCGGACTCATTATTGCAACCGTAGGTATTTTTCCTGATGCTTTCTGAGCGATCAACTTCCACTGCCTTAAGTTCTTAATCGGCGTGCAAGACGTAGGAGCGTCCCATTTTGCCGAGCTGAGGGTCGGCTTATTCGCAGCCGGCATACCGAAGTCGATTGACCATGTCCCTTCGTCTTGAGCGACCGAATAAGATCCCTGCAGTCCCTGGCAGCATAGGTATTCGATCGTTCTGTTAATTGCGTCGAACATATCTTTCTGCTCGACTGCATAGCGCTGCTTGCGAGCGTTCTGTATAGGGTCTTCGCCGGGGGAACCGCCCGGTACGAAAACGGGAGCGCCGGCGCCGCGCGTATAGAACAGATCGTCCGCGCTTAAGAATTTTTTCGGCTTGAGCTGAGGCGGTTCGATTATGCTCGACTTTTGGGTTGTGTTCGACATTACCTTTCCCGGATTGCCGCGTTTAACGAGCGGGAGTATTTTCTGTCCGCCCACTACAACGTCGACCATCACGGTTTTGGTTGCGAATGTCTCCTCGCGTTTGAAGAGCAGATCGCGCACAAACGAAGGAGCGGGAATCATCTGATTTACGGCTTCGGTTAAAGCCGCAAATCCGAACGGGTTAATTTGAATAGCCATTTTTATTCTCCGTTAATTGATTGTTAACTTATCCGATTTTACCGATGAAAATCGGAGTGCCTTCGAAATCCGCTTTTGCGGCGGTGTCCAATCCGGTGAGAGCGTCTTCGTTGAAGTGACCAGCCGCGTAAGCCATTGCGTTTACGTCCGCGCTCGTAGCGTCGACGTCTTCAGCGAGTATCAGTTTAGCTGTTTCGCTGCCGTCGGATGCGCCGTCGTCGTATGCTTTGTATTTTCCTGAAGCGGTTATTTTACCAAGGACGGTTCCGGCCGTAATAATGCCCGCTCCCGATGCTATTGTTACAGGCATCAATACGCGCGGGAAATCGCCCGCGAACAATTGCGCCTTGCTGTTTTCCTGAGTGTTTACCAAGTCCATTATTATTCTCCTTTAATTTTAACTGACGTTTAATTTTTCTTTGGATTAACGAACGATGCAATCTCTTTGCCAAGTATCTGATAATCTGCAAGTTTGTTGTCGCCTGCGGTTTGTTTTGTTGCAATCTCGCTCAGTTCTATTTTGTCAGGGAGCCGTTTAAGCAAATCTTTAAGGTAATCGTAAGCGCTGAACTGAACTTTCGTTTCAGCCGCCCCGTCCGAAGAAGATGAAAATTCGAGATTGCCTTTTTCCTTAACTGCAAGCAGAAGGTTTACAACTTTTTCTTTTTCTGCCGGAAGTATTTTCAATTTCATCTCCTGCGATTCGCAAAAGGCGAGAACTTCGTTCCTGTTTTTTTCGAGCTGCGCGGCTGATATGGTCTGAGTTGCCTGTTGCAGCTGCACTCCGAGTTCTTTGTTTTCTTTTTGCAGCGATTCCAGCGCGGCTTTAAGTTCCGGATCGACTTTGCTGAAATCGTATTTGCTCAAATCGACTTTCATGTCGTCTCCTTTGTTGTTGGATGATAATTTTGTTTCGTCGTAATCTTTATTCTCTATAATTACAGGAGGATCGCCTATAACTTCGAGATCGTATTCGGGCAGTATTTGGTCAGCTTCTTCCCTGCCGTATTTTTCGATGAACGCATTCTTAATGTTCCGGAAGAGATTTTTTATCTGGCTAAACGGCCAGCGGGATATTTCCATTGCGAACTCATGTTTATCGCCTTCTGCGAACTCGTATTGATATTCATCAATCTCGGCAAAGTGGGATTCTACGCCCGGCAAAGCGAACGAAAGATTTGATTCGCCGGATGAAAATGAATATGTGCCGAGTCCGTCGACCGCCGGCGCAACTTCCGGAGGCAGAAACCCGATATGGCTTAACGACAAAGTCTTCTCGTCGAGCGATACGCTGCGTCCCGGCAGCTCGCCGCGGTTAACGGCTTCCTTAAATTTTTCATTGACTGTCTTAGGAAGCGCAAATAAATATTTGCCTACGCGTTTAAGCGCGGCGATAGTGCCGAAGCCAAGCTTATCGTAACTTGGATGTTCCACTACGAACTGAGGCTCTTTGCCCAGGTCGGTATTTTCGATAATTTTATCCAGGTCTTTTTCTTCGAAGGTAACCTTCTTGCCGTTCTTTGCAACGAACGTCCCTGTTTTCAGTATCGGCATCCAATTGTAATTTTTCATTTCATTCGCTCCAACAAATTGACAAGATTAACTATTTGGCTATAATACCACCCTTTCCCGGATTTAATATTTTTATATGCACATGTTGTACCGCATCCAACGATGCGCGCTACTTCTTTAGGCGTAACTCCAAGCATATCTAATCTATCTTTTAATGAAAGATTTTGATATGGAATTGAGCATACTGTTTTTACAATTCCTGTTCTCAATAGCATTACGCTCACCCAGGTAAGCATGTAGACCTCGTAATTTTCTTTAACGTAAACTAAGAAATAAGCTCCGAGTAACTTTTTGAAATTTTCAAAAAATAATTCGCCCTCTGTTTTTTATGTTAGTTCAAAGATTATTCAAATAATTTCGAGGTCGCGATGTTTATCTCGCTTATGATGAACCAGGCGAACATTCTTAATACAATTGTTTTTATAATGTATATCGCCTTGCAGACATTGACGCAAAGTCTCAACCAGCCTCCGGCAAGCGGTTCGTATCTGCTCGAAACCGCTATCGCAAACGGATCAATCGGCGCCATATTATTTATAATATGGCGTATAACTTTTAAATCCACTCAAACGCAATTCGAATTCGCGTTGAAGCAAAATCAGGAACAGTTCGATAAGGCGCTTACTAAAGTTGAAGAACAGCACAAAGAAAGTCTCGAACAGAATCAGAAAACGATCGACAGGATATTCGAAATATTGAAGAAGGACGCGGACAATAAAGAAGTGCTTATCGGCATACTCACCAAGATGGAATCCGCAATCACAAATATCGAGGGTAAAAAATGAATTCGTTGAAAGAACAGGCAATTGGGCGTTATCAAATTTTAAAAAAACAGATCTACGACCTGAGCGTAAAAGCGCAGTCGATGGTTAAGGAAATCCAGGACGAGACGGAATCTTTCCTTTCGGACAAAGATTTTACGACTATGGATTTTAAGAAAGTCGAAACTCTTGCGCGGGAACTGCAAGCGCTGCAGGAAGAGTACGCCGAAAAAGCCGGGAAGATGGAACAGATTAAATCAACCTACAACCTGTAAGGAGAAGACGATGGGCGACCCGGCAGTAAGAGAGAAGGCTAAGCAGCTCTTCGTAGAAAACGGTTTGAGCATGGATACGATAGTTAAACTGCTCGACGGAGAGGTTAGCAGGAAAACTTTATACAACTGGCGTAAGCAGGACGGCTGGGACGATCTGCGGAAAGCTAAAGTGGAACGAACCGCAAAACTGCGCGAGCGGCTCGAACGGCTTCTCGAAGCAGCAATCACGGACGCCGAAACAAATCTTAATCCGAGGTCGATATTTGCGGTCGGGAAGCTGGTCGCGGCTTTGAGAGCGAGCGAATATGTAAACTTCTCCGATGAAAAGCTAGAAAAAGAGCGGAATGTAAAACAAGGGCTGTCCCCGGAAAATCTGGAAAAACTCGAAAAAGAATTGGGAGTGCTGTAAAATGAAAAACGCTCATAAATCGTTTTTAAGGGGCGCTTCTCCCTTCAGGCGACCCAAACCACTCCCAAAAATTATTAAACGAAATTAAACGCATTTACGGAAGAATTAAACGCATGTCCGTATCAGGACTGCGGGCGTTTTCGGAGCTGCGATGAGTAAAATAACGTTTTTGCAGTATCAAAAAGGCTGGATAACCAATCCAAACCGGTTCGCAATATGCGAAAAAAGCCGCCGCATTGGTATAACTTATGCGGAAGCTTATCGCGTTACAAGAGACCTTTCCACCAAGAACGTAAAGAACAACAAAGTCTGGTTCTCATCGGCTGATTTGTCAGCCGCCGAAGAGTTCATCGATTACGTCGGATTCTTTGCAAAGTATCTGAACGTAGCGGCAAAGTATGTAGGCGAAGTCGTAATCAGCAAAGAAGACGACATTACAGCTCACCGCGTGCGCTTTGCCAACGGCTGCGAATGCAACGCTATCAGTTCGAACCCTACAAGGTTTCGATCGAAGGGCGGCGACGTTATACTGGATGAATTCGCGCATCACCGCGAACAGGAAAAGATGTTTACCGCCGCAAAGCCTTCGGCAATGTGGGGCAACCGCGTCAGAATTATCAGCACTCATAACGGAGACGATTCGTATTTCAACCAGTTGATTAAGGAAGTGCAGAAAGGCAAGAACGGCACAATGAAGAACTGGAGCCATTTTAAGATTACTATTGACGACGCCGTTAAGCAGGGTTTGGTTGATAAAGTGCTGGGACGCAAAGCGACAAAGAAGGACATTAAAGAGTTTCTCGAAAGTTCATTTGCGGGTCTTACTCAAGAAGCAATCGAAGAAGAATTCTATTGCATTCCGCGTTCGAGTTCCAACTCGCATTTGCTGAGCTATGAGATTATTAACGCGATAGAACGCGATAATATATTGGACGAAACTCTCTCGGAAATTTCAGGCGACTTATATGTAGGCATGGATGTCGGTCGCAAGAATAATCCTTCTGTTATTTGGATACTCGAAAAATTAGGCGAGTTGTTATATACACGAAAAGTTATTGCATTAAAAAATATGCCTTACAGCGAACAAAGAGAAATTTTATACGGCGTTCTGTCTCATAGCAATTTCAGACGCGCTTGCATTGACGCGACCGGAATCGGAAATCAATTGTCCGAAGAGGCTCAAGATGCTTTTGGCAAGCTTCGCGTAGAACAGGTTACCTTTACTCCAAAAGTAAAAGAAGAACTCGCATCCAACGCTTATATAATGGCCGAGGGCAGAAAAGTTTTAATACCGCGCGATAAAATTATTCGCGAAGATTTATATTCGGTACGAGCCGTCACAACTTCCGCGGGTAATGTCCGTTACGAAGCGGAACAATCCAAAGACGGCGGACATGCAGATTATTTCTTTGCGCTTGCTCTCGCATTGATGGCGGCTAAATCATATTCCGGGCCGCTTATCGTCACCTCCGGAGCGCGCAGACAAATGAGCAGAATTTTGAATAACTATTAAGTTTGAGGTCAACATGGCTAAAGGACTCTATATAAATCCTACAACGTTCGTTCCGCTGAGCGAAATCAGCAGGAATTTAACGAGCGAAGTCGCGACGCGACAGTTTGCGCTCGGCGGTTTCCCCGGATTCTTCGGATACCTGCCCGATCCCGACCCGATACTGCGTAAACTCAACATGGATCAGACCGTCTACAAAGATTTACGCAGCGACGAGCAGGTAGGCGCATTGATGGCAAGAAGAAAGAATCTTACAAAAAGTCTCGACTGGCGCATAGAACAGGGCGACGCTACGGACAAAGAGCTTGAACTGTGCGAACGGGCTTTAACATTGCTCGCGGACAATAAGAACAAAATAAAGGATATAATTTCGCAAAGTCTTAATCCGATATTTTTCGGTTATTCTGTTTTTGAAGTAACCTGGGCGCAAATAGACGGCGCATTGCTGCCCGTCAAAGTGCAAGAAAAACCGCGCGAATGGTTTACCTTCGACGACAGGAATAATTTGCTATTCAGGACAAATCTGGATTATTACGGAATTCCAATAGTGGGAGACAATATCGATCCGAAATACGCTTATAAATTTATTCTGCTTCAGAACGATCCGGGATATGATAATCCCTACGGCGACAAAGCATTGTCGCGCTGCTTTTGGCCCGTAACTTTTAAACGCGGAGGGATGCGTTTCTTTTCGCTCTTCGTAGAGAAATACGGAATGCCTTTTATCTTCGGCAAGCTGCCCCGCGGAGCCAAGCCGGAAGATCATTACGATTTGATGACAAAGCTTTCGAACATGGTTCAGGACGCGGTTGCAACCGGACCTGACGACAGTTCGATTCAAATAATCGAGCCGCATTCGGCAAGCGCGGACCTGCACGAAAAATATCTCCAGCGGTGCGACAACGCAATCGCAAAAGCAATACTAACGAACGCGCTTTCGGTCGAACGCCAGGGCGTCGGATCGTACGCGTCGACCGAAACCGGAG
Source organism: Melioribacter sulfuriphilus (assembly GCF_051488685.1). Taxonomy (NCBI): domain Bacteria; kingdom Pseudomonadati; phylum Ignavibacteriota; class Ignavibacteria; order Ignavibacteriales; family Melioribacteraceae; genus Melioribacter; species Melioribacter sulfuriphilus. Next base: position 55,551 of record NZ_JBPSEH010000012.1, on the reverse strand, counting down.
CCGATACTATCGAATCGAACCTTAGCGAAGAAGACCGCGACTTTCCGACCGAGCTGTTCAATCAATTATTCAAATGGATTGTCGACATCAATATCGGCAGCGGACTCTATCCGGAGTTCAAACCGTTCGAGCTGGAAGACATTAATAAAGACAAGTCCGAACGCGACAAGAACCTGAAGGAGATCGGTTTGAAGTTCACTAAGAAATATTTTGTGAATAACTACAATCTTGAAGAAGATGATTTCGAGCTTGCGCCGGTCGCTGAGCCTGTCGAAGCGCCGGCGGATATTACTCTGCCGCTTCCCGGAGCGCCGGAACCAGCGTACTTGAGCAAACCTTCGCCGCTGAAAAAATTTTGGAATTGGCTTACTAATAAAAAGATAGAATTTGCAGAACAATCCGGCGGCATCTTCGGGGATAAAGTTTCCGGCGCTCTGCCGGATAAATTGCTTCAGTTCCAGATTGAAAATACACTTAAACCAGTCATCGAACTTGCCAATAAATCGAACAGTCGCGACGAATTCATTGCCGGGCTTTATGCTCTCTTCCCGGATATGAAAACCGACGAGATTGAAAATCTTGCAACTAAGATTTTATTCATTGCAGATATTGAAGGAAGGATTAATGTTTAATGTCATTCCCGCATAAGCGGGAATCTATAAAAAATAATTATGACAACAGAACAACTGAAATATTTGCTCACGCTTCCGCCCCGGCAGATAGTCGAGTGGTATAAAAGTAAAGGATATAAATTCGTCTGGAACTGGCAGGACGTTTGGCAGGAGCAGCACGCGCGCGCTTTTACGGTTGCAAAGGCGATGAAGCTCGACATCCTGCAGACAATTAAAGACGAAGTCGATAAAATTTTTTCTGAAGGAATTACTTACGAGCAGTTTAAGAAAGATTTAGAGCCGATGCTAAAACGCCTGGGCTGGTGGGGACGCGTTAAAGCAAGCGACGTTCCGGGCTACGATCCCAAAAGCGGAATCGACCCGGATAAAATTGTGGAACTCGGTTCGCCGCGCAGGCTTAGAACAATCTATCAAACCAACGCAAATGTTGCATACTCCGCCGGGCGTTACAAGATGATGATTGAAAACGCAGAGCAGCGCCCTTACTGGCAATACAAACAAATCGACCGCAAAACAAAAAGGAAATCCCATTCGTATTACGCCGACAAGGTATTCCGATACGACGACCCGATATGGAATACAATCTATCCGCCTTCGGATTGGAATTGCGGATGTTACGTTGTACCGCTTACCGCCGCCGAAGTGGAAGAGCGAGGATTGGAAATTTCAAACGGTTCGGATTTCCAAATTAAAAATATACCGCCGGAGTGGCAGTATAATCCGGGCAAGACTTATCCTGCATGGGACACAATACCCGAACTATATGCAATTTCAAAAGGTCAAAAAACTTATGCAGACTTCGGACGACTGCCTGCAAGGCAAATTAAAGACAGGCAAACGGCGCCGGATAAATTTCCCGCTCTCGATGCTGTAGGGATGCAACAGATGATAAATTTAATTAAGCAAGAATTCGAGCTTAAGTTCCGCGACTGGAATCTGATAGATACTTACGATAACGACAAAGCATTGATTACTCTCGATAGGATGATGCATCTGCTCGAAAAAGCTGACGGACGCGAACGATATATTCCATACATAAAAGCAACTCTGCAAAATCCATATGAAATTTATTTAACCGAATATGTTGATAGGAATGATGACGCGAATAAAACATTGCGCAAAACTTATATCGGCTTGTTTAACGACGACGAAACGAAGGAAGATATATTCGTCGTATTGAATATGATGGACGATAGTACCGTTTTCTGGAATGCGTTCCAACGGAAAACTCCGCAAATAGATAAACTGAGAGTGGGCGAGCTGTTATATGGCAGGTTGTGATTAGCTTTCATATTTTTTCTTTGACATATTAAAATCAAGTATATGGCAGATAAAAAACATTGCGTAGCCCTTTTGCAAGTCCCGCGCCTTGGGCTACACCGCTTACGGTTAACGCCGCGGGGCGTGGCTTGAACGCCGCCGTAAGGTCGGTAAACAAAATTATAATTAATAAAAAATAAAATCAACATGGCAGATAACCTCGAACAAATAAATGCCTTAATCGACAGTATCAAAGAACGATTCCTTCCGAACCGCAAATTGATGACTGCAATTGCAGAAGAAATGTATGCCTCTGTTATAAATGAGTTTCGTACTCAAGGTGCTGGCAGCGGCGGCTGGAAAGCTCTCAAACCGGCAACTCTAAAACAGAAACGAAGAAAAGGTTTTGCCGAAGCAATTCTGCAGGCACGCGGCAATCTCTTGCGGTCAATTCAATCTTCAGCTACTGAGTCCACTGCTGTTGTATCAACAAATCTCCGTTATGCAGCTATTCATCACTTCGGAGGAACAATTTCAATTGCAGCAAGAACTCGTACTTTGTTCCATCGAACTGATAAAAAAGGAAATCTGCTTAAACAACAAACCAATAAAAATTTGCTAATCTTTGCTAAGAAAAGTCATAAACAAAAATCTGCTTATACATTTGGACAACATGCATACAACATCTCTATTCCTGCGCGTCCGTTCATGATTTTAACCGAGCCTTATAAAAACAATATTATCAACATAATAAAGAGGCATATAAACGGCGTTAAATGAGGATTAAACTGAATCATATATACCGCTGCAAGCGATGCGGCGCGCGATACGTTATAATGCGCGGACGCGGCTTTAGAAGTTATTTGCCCGTGGAGCTGAAAGACGGGTCGGAAATTTACGACAATCGATTCGACAGATATAAACACACGAGTCATTTAATAAATTGTCCGGGTCTCCAGGCGCAGTGGGAAGAAGTTAAATCGATGATATACGCCCAAGAGAAGGAAGAAGAAAAAAGATTGGCTAAAGAATCCTTAAGATAGCTATTTGGATTCATTATGATAATAGGATTCTGTAGGTTTACCGCTTATTCCCATTCCGGTCGCAGTTTTTCCATAAATTCGAATTCTTCGGCATATTTTTTCTGCTGTTCGATGTTAACGTAAGGATGTTTTGCGGCATGATCTTCCAGCATTTTTTTTGCATTTAAAAGGTCTTCCCGAATATGATTCATGGCGGTGCGATTGTCTCCCGTTGTTTTCTTTTTCTTATCCATGCAGGGTTCTCCCCCTTCCTTTTGTCTGTCAGGGAAATAATTTTGCATATTATCCGCCTTTCTTTTTAATTTTTAAGAACTTTGTTCTGTACTGCGCGTATTTTATGGCGTCGTATGTTGAATTCAAAGTGGCGAATAATCCGTATGAGAACAGCAGCGTGAACAACACAATAAATATTTTGCATTGGTCTTTATCCCCAAGGCTTAACATGTACGAAGTTGACGCCGATAATATAATTGAATAAATCAAAGCGACGAACAGAATCATCAATGAAAATTTGAAGGTTCCTATAATTGCGGTATAATCCCCTTCTTCATCAAGGAACCGGACGAAGTCGTCATCCGACGCGGATATTATTATTGCCATGGCGGCAAAGAATACAGAAAATACGATTGACAATACCGATATGCCTATATCATATAATTTAACGGCAAACTCGTTGGATATAGTCGAAGGGATAAGAGCAAATAATAATACCGACAGAGCTAAGGCGACAATTAAATCCCATGAAAATATTATATTTTTAATCTTCATGCTTAAACCTGCCGAATATTTCCTTTATTTTTGCCATCAATATCTCGAGCGCTTCAGCCGGCTTAAGATTGTCTCCCGGCGCTTTTGCCGTTACAGGATTGTCGCCTGTCTTGACGGTTTTTTTCTCTCCGTCCATTTCTCCTGTAACGGCAGCCTGGCCGTAACCGTCGTCCGCCATTGATATTTTACTGTTTATTTCCTCATCATCAGTTATGTTTAAGTTCCCATCTTCTTGCGCTTCGTAATATTCTTTATATTTTGACGCTCCTAATTTTTTAAGTCTATCGTCTGTTCTTTTCCATATATCGCGGTTATTGGGATTCGATGGATGAAGATATATTTGCAGCTTTAGTACCTTTTTGAATTTTTTAATCGCTTCGAATATTTTTTCTTCTTCATCTATCGATTGTATTTCGGCGCTGACGAACATACCTTCCAACGAATGTTCAAAAAGCTTACAAAAATTTTTCCTAAATATTTCTTTAGATATTATTACACCGACCGGATGATAAGTTATTAGCCCCGAGTTGATATGAAGAAAAAATCTGGATTTAGCAAGAACGTAATTATTTATTTGTTGTTCTTCTAAATTGTGAGTTTCCGGGTTGGCAACCTCTTCATTGTAATTTGGACTGTATTTTACCAAATAGCCGTGTATGAATGAACCATGTTCGCTGTCGATCTCCTCTATATCGAAAAAGCCCCAGTTAGTATCTTTATGTTTCCAGATAATATTAGACTTAAGCGCTTTTAGTAAGAATTCTCTTTTATTTTCATAATGGGCTATAAGGTTTAATCTTCCAAAATAATATGTTATATCTCTTATATTCGGAGGCATTGCCAAACCATAGAAGCTTTAATAATTTTGAAATAATATTCTCATACCCGGTGAGTTCATTGCGCCGCATTTTTATATGCGTTAATATACCGCTTATTCCCATTCCCGTCAACAGAAGTCAATCTTTTAACGCTCTGCCCGTTTGTTTGTACAAGCTTATATTCTGCTCTATCACGCGCGCTATGCCAAGGCATATCAGCAATACTATTACGCTCGTTATTACGGACGCAACGCCCATCGAGAATAGCGCCGGGTTCAATATCCGTTCGAAACGTTCGCCGTTGTAGACCCATTCGAACGCTCTGCCTATTAGAACGAATCCGCCAATGAAACTGAGCGCAAAATAGATCCATCCCATCGCTTTAAGCCAGATTGCAATCTCCGAGGAAAAAATTCTTTTTGCCGCCGTTATTTCCCGCCTTTCAGCCGCTCTTGCGCCTTCTAGGCTTTCGCCGCATTTTGCGCAGTCTTCCGCTTCCGCCGCATTTGCAGTTCTGCACACCGGGCATATTATTTTCTTGTCGGTCATGGATTTTAATATGTCCAATTATTTTACATAATCTCTAACAAACATCATAATATTATTAATATGTTTAGAGCTTAATTCCCTTTCTATTGATCTTGCAGCTCCTCTAATTTTTAATTTAACAACTTTTGCATTTGATATTTTCTCAAATAATTCTTTAGAGGCTTCATATATAGCAATCTCCTTTATAACAGGGCCAGTATAACCTTCGACTACCTCTCTATGATTGTTGCTGCCATATCCGTTTAGTTCCACTCTATCGCCGTCAATCAATAATATCAATGATGCTCCTTCGCGAATGAACAACCAATCTTTATCTGTGTATTCCGCATAGAATTGATATTTCTTATTACCATCCCTATCAATGAATATTTGCGGGTTAAACAATAAAGAGCTTGTAGGTATTATAGCATTATCCGGCAAATAATTCCCATGCATCCTTATTATCTTATATCCGTCAAATTCGTCTTCTATTGTATCCACGCCATAAGTGTAATAACTGCCAATCGACGCGCAGGCGCATATTATGATTGTAATGAATATAGATATTATACCCTTCATTTTCCCTCCATATAAATGATTTTATGTAGTCTTTGATTTTTTATAATCAAGAAAAGCGTCCAGTAACTTCTCAAGCTTTTCTATCTCTTCACGCAATTTGAGATTCTCTTCTTTTAATCTTTGATTTTCTTTTATTAGTTCTTTAATTCGTTTCATTATTGGATGGTCATCATTGCTATGGCGTGCTATTATCTTTACCATCTCCTGCGTCGTTTCTGCATATCTCCCAGTAAGTAACCATGAAAGGTCACATCCTAATTCATTCAATTTAAGTAATATATCCGCACCGGGTTTAGATTCATTTCTTAAATAATTATATAGACTTTGTGGCTTCATATTAAGTGATGCAGCTAATTCTTTTATTGCTCCTTTTTTACCCCATTTTTCTATTGCAAATATCCTCAAACGCTCTCCAATATTTTTATTTTCTGCATTCGGTAATTTATTTATTTTTTCTGTTGACATATATTATGAAATTTCCTACTTTTGTTTAGTCACTATATTATGATAAATAAAAATAAGCTTTTATAATGAATAAGCCTATTAAATATCACAACTTATATAACAAAGCTGAAATAGCACGTAGACTTAAAATAGATCGTGCTTTTGTATCACGCGTGATGCGCGGGAAACAGTATAATAAAGCTTTATTAGAGCGCATTAGAAAAATAATAAATGATGCTGCGAAACTATCTTAAATAAATTAACAAAAAATGTCTATTAAAATTTTAACCGGGCATGTAAAAATTTGACGAGGGAAATTATAATGTCAATCCCAAGGTCGTTAAAAGAAGCGCTTTACAACACAATACATCGTAACAAAAAATCCATTAATGAAATTGCAGAAGAATGCAGCTGCAGCGCGTCGGTTCTGTATCGCTATTGCGCAGACGAGGATACGACCAGCTACGCCGACTTTCCGCTGCGCCGGCTCATTCCGCTGCTCAACGCCACAAACGACGATTCAATCTTAGATTATCTCGAAGCCCGCCGCGGAAGAATAGCTTTCCGCATTCCCAAAGTTGCAATAAAAAAGATGGACGAAGGAGTAATTGTGGAAGAATACCAGAAAGCCACGATCGAAGCCGTTGCGGCATTGAGAAAGTTTTTGTCCGAACCAAATAAAAAAAATTTCGACATTGTCGAAGACGCATTGATTAACTGTATGAAGTCAACTGCGTCCTGCAAAAAATATTGCGACAAAAAAATGAGCGGTCAGCTCGAAATGAATTTGTGATATTTCACAAGGGACACAAATGAAAAATGTAAATATTTATTTACAAATGAAAAAAGGAGGATGATGCCATGAATACATTGCTTCCAAATTATTCCGACACACAGCTTTTTCTAGAAATAAATAGTACAAAAGCGGAAATTGATTCAATTGAAAAAGAGCTTTTGGTGTTATGTTCGCTTATTGGCACAAATATAGAAAGACTTAATCTCGCGAAATCAACATTGATCGATCTGGAATCAGAATTAGAACGACGATCTAAAAAGAAAAAATAACTAACAGATCGGGGATTTTTACAAAATGAATATGAATAGTAATATAACTTTAATAAGACGGGAAATGCCCGATAGAAAAGAACGCGCTCTGTCAATTATAAACGCAATCCGTCATAATATATACGATGCTTTTTATCAAATGCAGATCTTAAGGGATGAAGAATTATATAGAGATTTAGGATACAATTCTTTTCAGGAATGCCTTATAAACGAACTTAATGTAAAAAAGACGACATTTTATGATTATCAGAAAATAATCGATAAATTCTTGCCAGAAGCTACAAATTTAAACGATTCCGCCATAGCGGAATCTCATCGGGTACCGATAAAAAAGCTCATTCTTCTTTCCCGACTCCCAAAGCCTCAAACGTTACGTTTGTTTAAAGAAGGAAAAATAAGCATAAGAGGACGGGAATTTACCATAGCCGAAATAAATAAACTGCCGTATGAAAAATTAAAAGTTTTGGTAACGAAGAAACATAAATATATTGACGAACAAGAAGAAATTGCGGTTACGGTTGAAAGCATAAAAAAGATAGAAAAGAATTTAGAGAAGAAATTAAATTCTTTCTTGGCGGCCGTATATGCTTGCAATCTTATTTCAGAGGCATCCCAAGAAATGATACAAAATTTAGCAGACGAAATAAGCAAGATTATTACGAATAATCTTAACGCAAATAAACGATGAAAATTATTAAAAAATTTCCGGAATCAGTGAATTCTTTATTGCGCGCTAATAATAATTCGGTGCGCAGTTCACATTTCGAGGATGATATTAAATCTCACTCCCTTACAGACGAAGAAGAACTACAATGCAGCGCGTATGTGGGAGTAATTAAATTGTATCTTGAATACCTAAATAAAAACGGCAAAGGCAAGGAATCGAGGGAAAAGTTTGTTAATATCTACAACGGCGGGGCGTATCCGGAACTGATGAAATACACCGGAGCAATAGGCAGCTGGAAAACCATCGAACGCTGGAAAGTGGATTATAAACGCTCCGGAAACGACATGCGCATATTCATGAGAAGCAAACGCAAACGAGGGATGCAGGTTACTCCGGAACAATCGGCAATCCTTATCAAGTACGTCCTGAACCCAAACAAACCTATAATTTCCGAAGCGATACGAATGGCAATAGAAGAATTCAAAGCAAAAGATATTACTCCTATTCTGAGCTCCCAGACGTACAGGAGATATTTGGACAAATGGAAAGTTGAACATTACGCCGACTGGGTATTCTACCGCGAAGGCGAACAGGCTCTTGACGACAAAGTTTTGCCCTACCTGGAACGCGATTACGACAGGATAGAAGTCGGCGATATTATAGTAGCCGACGGTCATAAGCTGAATTTTGAGATTATAAATCCCTACACCGGCAAGCCCAAACGCATGATGCTTATACTCTACTTCGACATGAAAAGCTCGATGCCCCTCGGATGGGAAATAGACCCGAGCGAAAACACTCAGGCAATCAAATCCGCTCTGCGACGTTCGATTATACGGCTGGGCAAATATCCCAAAGTAGTTTATATGGACAACGGTCGCGCTTTCAATGCGGATTATTTTACAAAGCCTGTCGAGATGCTGAACATTGTAAGCACATTCGAACGTCTCGGTATAAAAACAATTACCGCGATTCCGTACCACGGGCAATCGAAAACAATCGAGAGATTTTTCCGTACGTTCGGGGAACTGGAACGCCTGGCGCCGACATACGTAGGAGCGTCGATAAGCTCTCAGCCGCCGAGGATGCACCGCGGCGAAAAACTGCACGTTAAGCTATACGAAAAATTAATGAGCGGCACGACCATCGACATCTTTGCGGCGCATAAAGCGATAGCGTGGTGGTTCGATCAATACGCCCACAGAGTTCAACAGAACGGACATCTTAAAGGATTGACGCCGGCGGAAGTGTTCGAAGCGGGCAAAGGACCCGGTGTGGACAAAGAAGAACTCGACTTTTTGATGATGAAAACCAGAATAACAACCGTATACCGGAACGGCATAAGGATGTTCAACGGTCACTACTGGAACGAAGCTTTATTCGGCAAAAAATGGGACGAAGTGCTCGTGCGCTACGACATTCAGAACACCGATTCGATTTACGTTTACGATAAAAACGATAATTTTATATGCAAAGCCGAACGCGTCGAAAAGGTTCATCCGGCGGCGGTAATACTCGGCGACGAAGAAGACGTACGTCGGTTCCGCGAACGAATTGAAATGAAAGCGCGGATGAAAAAACCGATTGTATCGGACGCTCGCGAATTTCTGAAACAAGAGGTTTACCCGGCGGTTAAAGAACAATTCGAAACGAACGTGCTTCAGATTGAAGCCGGCTCGGAACGGCAAAGCGCCGCGGATAACAAACCCGCAAAAATAAAAAAGAAAAAAAGAGATTTGATCGACAGCTGGTCGCTTCCGGAAGACGCAAAGATTAAAAACATAGATTTAATACCTAAAGCAGCGGAGGGCTGAGGATGAAGAAAAAATCCGGAATGGAAAAGTTTTTGGAGCGCGTTAAAAAACAAAAAGCGCTCGGCATCATCTACAACATTCCGAACGTGGACGCGGCGTTGCTGGTTAACCGTCTGCTCGACGAAAAGAAACACATTGTAATCAACGCCCGCGACGCTTACACGTCTGCAATGCTCAAATACCGTCTCGGTTCCAAACTTAAAGTGAAAGGGCTTTCGTTCAACATGCTGCCTGAACTCCTTCAGGGGAAAATTATTACGGTCAACAACGCGGATATGATTAAAGAAAGCTATGCGCGCGTGTTCGACGACTTCCGCCGCTACGGCGTTCCTCTTCTTCTTCTTATGCATTCGGATTCGGCAATGAAAGACTTGCGCAAATGGCCGTCTTATACGCGCGTGATGACCATAGAGGCGGACTTCAAACTGCTGAATTGAATTTTTTAATTAAGCCCGCGGCTGCTGAGCCGGCAAGCATAGCCAGCCGCGGGGATTAACCTCACTTCAGAGAAGGAGGACTTTAAAATATGTCAAATCTCTCAAACGAGCAAATCCGGGCAATCATCGACCGTCTGATTGAATTCCAGAAGAACAATCCCGCTTCAATCTCGTCGGACCGCGCAGTCGGAAACAACACCGGCTACAGCGCGACAACTATTAATCAATTCAAAAACGGGAAATATCCAGCAAGCGGATCGCTCAGCGAAATTGCGCTTAAAGTTGCAAATTATCTCGATAACGTTTCTGCGTCGCAGCAGGATTACCTCAATCGCGGCACGTTAAAATTTGCAATGACCACAGCCGCTTCCCACATTTTCAAAGCGGCTCATTATGCATTAACCCAGGGAACTATTTCCGTAATAACCGGCGTGCCGGGATGCGGCAAAACTCACGCAGTCAAGGAATTCAAACGACGCAACCCGACATCGGTTCTTATCGAAGTTACGCCGTTGGTAACAAGACGCAGTTTAATCGAAGACATCTGCAACGAAATCCGTATTCCCGTTTTCAATTACAAAGGGGACAGACCGGTTCCTGTTTCTTCGAACGAACTTTTCCGTTCGATAGTAAACGTGCTGGGCGGCACGAAACGTCTTCTTATAATTGACGAAGGCGAAAACCTTACGGTTCAATGCCTTGAAGTAATACGCCGCATTCAAGACTTTACAGAAATCGGTATGCTGCTGTCCGGAACAGGCAGACTGCTGGACCGTCTGCGCGGCACGCGCAAGGAATTGCAGCAGCTCTTCAGCCGCGTCGGTTATCAGAAAGAAATAAAAACTCTTGAACTCGACGACGTGCGCGCAATAATTGACGTTAATTATCCGGAAGCAAAAAAATTCGCCGCAACTTTCCTGTCGCTCTCAAAACATAACGGACGCTATTTACAACATCTTATTTCGCTCGTTAAGAAGACCTCTTACGAAACCGGCGAGCCTTTGAGCGACGATCTTATAGACAGCGCGGCAAGTTCGTTATTAACATAAGCGAGAATAAAATGAACATTGAATTCACAGAGCACAGCTGCCAGAGATTCTGCGAAAGGATTAATCCGAATCTGTTAAGTATAACGGATTATAATCAGCGATTAAGAGCGGCTAAACGCTCTCTTAAAACAATATTGAAAACGGCATATTATATAAGCGACAACGAACGCGGAGTTCTTTTGCGCAGCAATCTTTTCGGGTGTGACATTATTATTAAACATAAAAAACTTATTACCGTCTACGCTACTTACAAAAACGGAAAAAGGAGAAAAAAATGTCAGAATTATATGCGGCAGCGTTAAAGCGGCTGCACAATGACATAGAAGAACTACTTTCGCAGCTGAAAAAAGTGAAGAACGATAATTACATGCAGTTATACAAAAGCTTGCAGCTGCAGAGACTAACCGAAGCCGAATACGATCTTATCCGCTGCTCGATAAAGATAAAAGACCTTATAGACCTTGAAGAAAACGAACTGAACGGTGATGCATTATGATGCGCGTCAGCCCGGAAACAATAGAACGCGATTTGAAAGAGCTGCAGGAAGCTCACGGCAGCGATTTTATAAGGACCCTTTGCGCCGCGGTAATATACGAATATTGCTGGTGGAACTGGCGGCAGATGAAAGACGGCATTACTAACGATCCGGATTTCATTGAATTAATTAATAAGAGGAACGGTCATGAAAAAGAACAATCAATTGAAAGTTGAAATAAACGTTTCTGACATTCTAGACGCGGTCTCGCCGGTCGATCTGATAGACAGACTTGCTCAGGCTGTATACAAAAAAATGTATGACGTCCCGTGCGAGAGCGAACGCAAGGAAATAATAGCCGCATACTGCACGCTCAAAAAGCTGCACGGCAAATTGCTCGAAGGCTGCGTTTATAACGACAGACGTATGAGAACAATATCGGTGAATTGAGATGTCTTTTAAGCAAAACATGAGAAAGCTGGAACGCATACAGAGATTCGGCGTAACAGTAGATCTTCCTCTGTTCAATCAGAAGGACGTTCCGGAAAAGAAGAAGCTGCCGGCATGGATATGGGACGGCAAGGGAATAAGCCGCCGCGCTTACGACGCATTCAAATCGCAGTTTGCTCAAAAAGAAATAGAATACCTCCGCGCCGTTCTGGAACTCGGCGGCGAAGCTACTGATAACGAAATTGTAGAGATCCTCGGATGGCCGCCCGGATACGTAAGCGCCAGACGAAACGCTCTTAAAGAGCTCGGAGTTATAGTTTCTTATGGCAAAACAAAACTTGGACCAAGCGGAGTGCGGAACACCGTCTGGTCGATTAACTTTCAAAAACTTTATCTGATAATAGAGGAGGCGGAATGATAATAGCGGCAGCTTTTGCGTTGGGCTCTCTATTCGGTCTCATAATAGGCGGAATGCTCGCATCCGGGAAAGCCGAAGACCTGGTCAGAGAAAATTATATGCTTAAAAGGGAAATAGAAGAATTACATCATAAAAACAAAGAGGAATGCGATGCAACTGAGAAACTTTGACGACGTAAACAACGCTCTGCGAGAAATAGCCGAGTGCGATTCGTTCATTGCCGACCGCGAAATTAAGATGAACGAAAAAATTAACGAGCTGAAAAGCGCATACGAAGAAGAAACCTCCGAAGCGCGCGCGCGCAAACTTGCGCTCGAAAAAGAACTCGAAAAATTCTGCATCAAAAACAAAAACGAGTTCGGAAGCGCGCGAACCAAGAATCTCCTCTTCGGTAAAATATTCTTCCGCACCACGCCGCCTAAAGTGAGTTTTCTTAACCGCAAATACACTGTAGCAACGGCTGTAGAGCTCGCTTCAAAACTCTTTAAGAACAAATACGTGCGCATCAAGAAAGAGCTCGACAAAGACGCAATACTGGCTTCGTATGCCGCTAAGGAAATCGACGACGAACGACTCGCTGCCATAGGCTTGAAGATAGACCAGCAGGAAAAATTCGGGTACGAAATTAATTGGGAAAATCTGAAAGAGTCATGACGGCGGCAGGCAGAAATATCGAACCGGTTACCAGGACGCAAATAATCAAAATTCATATTGCGGCAAAACAATTGAATCTTTCGCGTCAGCAGTACGAAGACATTCTTTCCGGCTTCATCAAGCCGGACGGTTCGCCCTGCACGAGTTCGAAGGATTTGGACCGCAACCAGGCGGAATATCTTCTAAGGATATTCCGCAAACTCGGGTTCAAGGAAACGAAACGCGGCAGAGTTCTTAAATACGAAGAATATTCGCGCCGCGACTATCGCTTTGCCGAGCCGCGCCAAATGCGGCTTATAGACGCGCTCTGGCATACGTCGCCGAAGGTGCGTAACAAAACCGACGCCGCGCTTAATCACTTTATTAAACGAATAGCCGGAGTGGATCACATCGGTTTTCTGCTTAAGAAAGACGTTCAAAAAGTAATTAAAGCCATACGGGAACTATGACAAGAACGATATTAATATCATTCGTATTATCGATATTCTATATGATAATAACGCTTGCGGTAATGCTTGTTATGTTGATGTTTGCAAACGCGCTCAAGACAATAATCTCGAAGCTATACGAATCGATATGCAATGAGATATATAGATTCATTAGCGGAGCCGGCGATGAATAAATACGACTGGATCAAAGAAATCGAAAATTACAAAGACTACTTTACTCCCGATCAGCGCGATCTGATTGATCTGATCGGATTCGATAACTACATGAAAATCCATGAGCATTTTGAAAAGACTAGCATACACATATCTTCCGCGCCGATAATGATGTTGAAAAAAATCTATGCGCAAAAAAAACATTCCATCCCGTATAATATAATTGCTCGAATTCTCGGCGTATCCGAAAAAACCATCTACAACTGGCGCGAAGAAAAAAATTACGACAATTACGATCTGTTCGAAGACAAAGAATAGGAGCCGCGATGCTGTATCTTTTTTGGAAAACATTATGGAATTTATTCGCCAAAGACAAATTTATCGTAAACAAAGGCGGATTGACAATATATCTGTCGTCCAATCTGCCTTTCGGCGCACAGGGAGTTTTTACAGGGTTGAAGGGCGCTTTCGTAAAATTTGTATTCTACAAAAACACAAACATAATAGCCTCGGAATATACCGAGCGCGTAATTAAGCATGAATATACTCATTATCTTCAGCGCAAGCGGCTGGGCTTTGTCGGTTTCTGGGCTACGATTATCTGGGCATACATTTGTTTTTGGAAAACTCACGACGAAAAACCGCTGGAGCGCGAAGCCGAAGAAAACGAATTTAAATAGAGCCGCTAAGATGAGATTTGACAAATACGACATACAGTTAATAATAGCCTTATTCTTCTACGTTTTATATTGTTTCCTTCTGTTCATAGGGATATTATAAAGTTAACCGCGAGGGGCAAAGCGGTCCGCCTTAGCCGCAATGGGACATCCGCCGTCCCCGCCCCTCAATTAAATAAAGGAGTTATTATGAATGATATAAAAGGCATACATGAGAATGACGAAAAGCGATTAAATAAACTGCATAAGATAGATAATTACGAGGGGCTCTTGAATTTTATAATCGAGTATGTGTTTGAAAATCAAATTCACTTGAACGAATATGACGAAGTTACTATCCATTTCTATAAAGAGATAATAAATCAATATTATAGAATCAAGGAGAGTATCAATGAAACAGATGAAAATTAAAGAATATATCGATTTACTGCGCGCGAGGCACGGCGAAAAAATAGAAGATTGGAAAGTAATATGTCCAATATGCAAATGCGAGCAAACAGTTCAGGATTTCCTCGACGCCGGCATAGATATAAAAGACGTATTCAATTACTTCGGGTTCAGCTGCATCGGCAGATTTACCGAAGCGAAAGGATGCGACTATATCTGTAGAGCAGATAGAGTATTCTTAGCCGTAAAACATATTAACGACCATTTTTTTGAAACGCCATGGCAAAAACTACATAATGGTAATAAGCCCGTCCTTGATATTGATACAAATATCTATGGCGGAGGTTATGATGTCGGGAATGCATGGCTAAGAAGTGTTATATATTCAAACATCCTAGGCAAATATATAATGGCTTATGTAGGCGATAGTAATTATTGCTGCATAACAATAACATCCCGATTTGGGATCGTAAACGAGCGAAGAAAAGAGCCCGGAAGGAGAATAATTACGATAAATTTTTCTCCTGGGAACAGATTAATAATAACATAATGAGTCGTTATAACTCTGATTAAAAGCCTTTCCTAAGCATATCCCTACATTAATAAACTGCCATATTGACATAATCACACCGCTAATAATCGCAAATAATTACAAATTTCTGATGGATATGAGAATTTTCATAACTTATTGAAATCCAATTGGTTACATAGATACAATAAAAAATTCAATTTTGTGTGATTTGATTCGATGAAAAACTGTGATAAAACTGCCCTATAAAAGCCTTAGAACCACTTCAGAGAGCCTATTAAACGCGATTATAAGCCATTAAACGCTATTTTTAAATTGTTTTTATAAGCCGTATAATAGCTGATCATTTCTCATTTTATGTGCAAAAAAAGCCTTTTTTGTTGTAAAAAGTGTAGTTTTTCTCATTTTGTAATTTTTAGCGTTTATTTCTGTATCTTGTTTAATTATATGCACTTACATTTATTTTTTCTATCATTTCTATTTCTCATTTTACACTAAACTTTATAATTAGCCGGACTCTTTTTTAAAAGAAAATAAATTTTCTTCTTGACACCTGCACATTTGTTCACTATATTTGAAGTGTACAAACGAGCACTATAATGAAAAAAGAAAATATAACAGAGAGGCAAAAAGAGATTCTCGATTTCATCCAGGATTATGTTGATTTTAACGGATATCCGCCCACATACAGAGAAATCGGGAAACATTTCAACATCGCCAGTACATTTGGGGTCAAACGTCATATCGATGCTTTAATTAAAAAGGGATATTTGAGCAATGAAAGCGGTGCCAGCCGAACGCTATCAATTATAGTAGATAACACACGAGAAAAATTAAATTCGATAATTGATATACCAATTGTGGGTCGTGTAGCTGCCGGAGCCCCGATTCTTGCCGAGGAAAATATCGAGGGCAATTTATCCCTGGATAAGAATCTCGTAGGCAACCGAACTGAATGTTTCGGATTGAAAGTCCGGGGCGACAGTATGATTAATGCCGGAATTCTGGAGGGCGATCTGGTTATAATTCAACCACAGCGAGAAGCTCAAAACGGCGATATTATTGTCGCCTTGCTACACGACGAAGCAACGATGAAACGCTTTCACGTTGAAAACAATAAAATCTACCTGATACCAGAAAACGACAATTATGAACCTATTGTAGTCGATAACCCAGAAGAATTTACAATAATTGGAAAGGTAGTGGGCGTATTTCGCAGCTACCATTAAAAGAGGAGAATTTGATATGAAAACTTTATTGTTTTCTACTGCAATTTACAACAGAAACAAAATTTCATTTTTGTATGGACTTACTCCTTTCACCGTTGAACCGTATTATATTACTCGAAACCGTCGTGGTAAAAAAGTGCTCTACGGAAGGATTAATGGCACAAATGAAATAAGAAGTTTTGAATACGAAAAGATTTCGAATATAAAAATATTGGGCATGCAAAAATTTTCACCCATAATTCCAATAATTCCTCTGTGCAATTAATATGATAAAGCGAAATATGCATAGGGAACTGGTCGAACTCCTCGTAGACCAGATAAGAAGTCAAGGGTATATGATGATAAGCCGCAAATACGGCAAATACCTACCACCACCCTCTCCTATCGATCATCTTGAAATCGATGCAGTTGCCCGCTATAAAAAGAAAATTGCCATCGGAATTACTTTGACAGATGAAGAACTCGACAGTAAATCGCTGGAATCTAGAATTTCAACTCTTTTAAGAGGCAAAAGGTCGGCTGCACAAATTACACTTTTTATCGGTGTCCCAAAACTTTCGCTACCAAAAGCAAAGATTGCATTCTCAGCTTTGCCCGAAGAAATTAGAAAAAGAATTAGAGTGGTTCCGTTATCCGATTAATTTTTTTATTTTCCTTTCATTCATAATTTTTTTATAGCACCTGTATGAAAAAGAAGAAAGAACCCACAATCAAAAAAGCTCCTTTCTATTTCTGGATAATCATGCTTTCGATACCTATTATCTTTATTCTGCTACTTGAATATACACTTAGAATAACTGACTACGGCTACTCAACCGATATGTGGAGTGAAGTAGAAAAAGACTACTACACACTAAATCCCAACGTAGGCAGAAGGTATTTCACCAATATCAAGATTATACCTACTTCAATAGGAGACGTCTTCAAAAAAGAAAAATCCGATAATTCTTTAAGAATATTCGTACTTGGAGGCAGCAGTGCGGCAGGTTATCCTTACATGCCGATGGGCTCTTTTTCAAGGTATTTGAAACGCAGACTCGAACTGAATTATCCCAACAGCGACATTGAAGTAATAAATCTCAGCTTAACTGCAGTTAATTCGTATACAATCAAAGATTTTATCGAGGGAGTCCTGGAACAGAAGCCCGACTTAATTTTAATCTATGCCGGTCATAATGAATATTACGGAGCACTTGGCGTTGGCTCAGTAGAAAGTATTGGCAGTTCGACAACAGGCGCCGATATAATAATTTTTTTAAACAAATTAAAGATCACTCAGTTAATTCGGAATATTATTCAATACGTTTCAGAATTATTTATCGATAGCAAACCTAAAAGTAGTGGTACACTAATGTCACAAATTGCCAGAGAAAAAGTAATCCCATATAATTCGGACAAATACAAAGCGGGTTTATTGCAGTTTCATAAAAATCTTGAAAGAATAATAAAAGTTGTAAAAGCTAATAAAACTCCTCTTATTTTATCTACCGTAGTTTCGAATCTGAAGGATCAACCACCTTTCATATCAACTGACGAGCAAGGATTACCGAGAGCAGACAGTATTTATAATATTGCTTTTAATTTATTCAAAGAATCAAAATTCGATGAAGCCGATTCTTTATTCAGATTTGCAAAGGATCTGGATGCACTCCGCTTCAGGGCACCCGAGGAAATAAACCGAATCATTAAAAAACTTGCGAAAAAAAATAACGTTCCTTGTGTCGATTCGGATTCATTACTTGCTTCCCTGTCGCCCGGTAAAATAATTGGCAATAATTTAATGACAGACCATCTCCATCCTACTCTTGAAGGACAACAATTAATCGGTAATTTATTTTATGAACGAATAGCTAACTTAAAACTACTCCCAAAAATTCCTCCTAAATATCCCTTTGAAAAGCAGGATAGTATTACACGCTCTAATTTCTTTTTTTCAGAGCTCGATTCAGTAATTGCGAATTACAGAATCAAAATACTCAAAAACGATTGGCCATATAAAAAGACAAAAAAGAAATTGAACTATAAAGAAATATTAAGACCACTTACATTTATTGATTCTATGGCATATCGAGTAGTTGCTAACAAACTTACATGGGCTGAGGCTCAAGATATAACTGCCAGACATTTTTTAAGTACTGGTGATATAAAAAAATTTATCAATCATATTGGTTCTTTAATTTATCAATATCCATACATAAACGACAATTATAAATTACTTGAGGCACTAACAATCGATTTTCTTAAAACAAATCGGTTTGATGATGCTTTAAAAATATTGACTCTTCATTATAATCTGAAACCAAATGCATTTTGCACTAAATGGATTGGGCAAATAAAATTAAGCAATGGAGATATAAAAGAGTCAATTAAATACCTTGAAGAATCGTTTTCGTACGATGCAAACGATCAACAGGTAATTTATAACCTCTCTGGTGCCTATGCATTAAATAAGGAATATAAGAAGGCAATTAAATATGCAGAGATGCTTCTTCGAATTAATCCTGAGTATCCTGGCCTACAAAACTTATATTTCCAATTGATGAACAATCGAAAGTACCTTAAGGCATCATTAAGGAGTGGTTAATTATTGGTTGGAATTTGCTGCCCCGCAAGGATTCGAACCTTGAATTCTTGATCCAGAGTCAAGCGTGTTCCCATTACACCACGGGGCAAAATTAGCATGTCAAATTTATTAATTCGGAGTCTTCTATACAAATAAAATCCCCCGAATAACGGGGGATTTTTATTTTAATTTCCCTGTCCCTGTCGCTTATTCAGCCAGAATGGGACATCACCTACATCCCAAATAGTCTCATCCTCGTGATCTACTATCTTTATCCGACCTAAAGTTGAGAACGGTCCATTAACAGGGTCATATGGATAAAACCATTCGTAAGCTCCAGTTGATTTATAATCTCTTATAAGATTCGTCCACGAGTAACCGTTATCAAGACTGTAGTAGATATCAACAGAAGATACAGCGTAAGACGTCCATCTTATATCCATTGGGTAACGGTCGGGATTGTCCGTTGTAAAGTATTCTGTTTTATCGCTCGGGAATTCAACTCTTATCATTTTATTTTCTCTAATCGAGAAATAACCATCTGTAATATCACTTGCCGTAACGCCTGCATCGGCAGATGAAATCTTTATTTTGCAATTATCCGAACTGTCGGGTCGAGTAGAATCGAGTCTGCCCGGTGCCCAGATAAAACTTCCATCGTTTTCTGTGCTCTCGGCTCCTGGAACCGTATGCCAGGTACCTCCACCATTCGTTGACCATTCAATTCTGACTTTGTTAATATTATTCGCATTCCACCTAATTTCATAAGGATGATAATGCTGAACATCGGTAGTACTTACATGATACTTACTAACAAGCCACTGTTCTCCACCATTGGGCACAAGTACCTTTATTGTCGGTGGTTCTTTTACTTTGAATACACCATCGCAGTAATCAAGCGGCGATCCATCCACTGCATCGCTGATTCTGATAACATAATTATCTGATACAATCGAAAAACTTGCCTCATATGAACGGATACCACCACCTTCATCATATCCTGAGACACTGTCAACAAGAACTTTCCAGTCGAGCTCACTCGTAGTGTTATAAGGATTAAATTCTATCTTCACATATTCAATTCCCTGCGACTTCCATTGTATCTTAAATTTTTGTCCTGATAATATTTCTACTCCAGAAGTTGGATAAATCACTTCGATACTCTGGCTTGGTTGAATAGAAAATGTCCCATTGCTTTCATCGGCAGGAATTCCATCCTGACTATCTTTTATTCTTATTTTACACTGAGTAGAATTTACATTGACTACTGGATTCCATTCATATGAGCCCGAACTGGGATAATTACTTACAATGGTATGCCAGGTTAGTCCATTATTTATTGTATATTCAATGTCTACATTATTTACAGCTTTCGAGTCCCACTGAATATTTTGTGACGTTCCGGCCTGCCATTTTTCCCCGCCATTTGGCAAAATCACACGCATCGTTTGCTCAACTTGATTTGAAATCTGGAAATTATTGTCAGAGATATCAAATGGTACTCCATCCGACGCATCGCTTATTTTAATTCTGCACTGTAACGAATTTGTATTCGGAATACTGTTCCATACATAAGAGCCGATACTTTCGACTGAATTGGCTATCGTTACCCAATCTGCGCCTCCATTTAGCGTATACTGAATTTTAACATATTTTACATTTTCGGATGACCATCTTATTTCTACTGGAGTTCCGTAGAAAAGGCTCTCGCCACCGTTAGGTTCAAGAACTGTTATATTTGGTTCCGGCTCAATATTAAAGAAAGCGTCGCTTTCATCGCTTGGACTGCCGTCAGACGCATCGCTTATACGTATTTTGCAATTTGTGGATGCTGTGTTAGGTATTTTACTCCAGTTAAAAAATCCTGTACTTGGCGTACTTTCCACAATTGTATTCCAGCTTATTCCGTTATTAAACGTATATTCAATTTTTACGTTTTCAATTCCAGCAGCATTCCAGTGGATATTGTAACTGCCACCTGCAGTCAACGATTCGCCGCCATTTGGACTTGTAACCTTAATTAACTGATTTCCTCTATTCGTAATTGAAAATACTTCATCCGAGACATCTGATGGAATTCCATCGTTAGCATCGCTTATTCTGACTTTACACAATAATGAGTTTACATCAGGAATATTTTTCCATGCATAGAATCCCGTACTTGGAGTGCTTTCGACTATCGTCTTCCATGAGGCACCATTGTTAATCGAATATTCGATTTTAACATTTTCGATATTAGTCGATTTCCATAATATATTATCACTTGAACCGGTATACCACTGTTCTCCTCCGTTTGGAGTTAAAACAGTTACACTTGGTTCGGTCAGCACAATAAAAGTACCGTCGCTTTCGTCAATAGGCGAACCTCGGTCGTAATCGAATATTCTAATTTTATATTGATTCGATGGGACCGTAAAACTTGCCGGATATTTACCGCTTGAAGGTGTTTTTTCAACAAGTTTATCCCAGCTAATCCCATTATTAGAGCTATACATAATCGTTACATTTTCAACTCCAATTGAATTCCAGCGAATTGTATCGAGCACCCCGGCAGTCCATGCTTCGCCACCATTTGGATAAACTACTTCGATCTTGGGTTTAGGAACAATTTTAAATACTTTATTACTCTGGTCAACAGGGTTGCCGTCTTCAGCGTCTTTAATCCTAACAAGGCATTGTGTGGAAAGTCTATCAGGTACATTCCATTCGTATGCTCCTGAATTTGGAACATTCTCCGCAATTACATCCCACGTAAGTCCATTATTTGCCGAGAATTCAAGGCTTACTTTTTTAATGCCAACAGAAGACCACGTGATATTCTGAGCTGTTCCAGCCTGCCAGCTTTCACCACCGTTGGGACTTGTAATTTCAATTGCCTGACTGATTTGATTTGTTATCTGGAAGGTACTATCGGATACATCCCACGGTTCTCCATCGAGAGCATCATAAATTCTAATTTTGCATAATTTTGAATTCAGGTCCGGTATATTCTTCCATTCATAAAATCCCGTACTGGGAAGTGAATCCTCAATAGTAATCCATTCATAACCATTATTTACTGTATAAGCAATCTTTACATTCTTAATATTTTCAGAGAGCCATTCGATTTTTTGAGTTGAACCGGCAAGCCATATTTCACCACCATTTGGCTCCAGTACTTTAATTTGAGGTTCGGGTAAAATTGAAAATACATTATCGCTTTCGACGTAAGGAATTCCATCTTCAGCATCTTTAATACGTATTCTCGCTAATGTAGATGGTGTATTCGGCACAGGTTCCCAGAAATAAATTCCAGTATTTTTTCTATCTGTAGAAATATAATTCCAGTGATTTCCGTTATCGGTAGTATATTCGATAATAACCGAATCGATTCCTGTGCTGTACCATTTAATTTCCTTCGAAGTGCCTGCCTCCCATTCTTCGCCACCCACAGGACTAATAAGTTTAAGACTTTCGTTGCTGCTTCTAATTATACTAAAAGTAGTATCGCTTTCATCAAAAGCCGTTTCTTCTATATTTGTAATGCGAACTTTACATTGACTTGATACCAGACCTGGTACAGGAAACCAGATGTAGATGCCCGTATTCTGAATACTGTCGGCAATCATAGTCCATTTGTTGCCGTTATCTATTGAATAATAGAGGCTAATCAATGAAGAAGTAGTTCCGCTCCATTTGATTTCGTACGATGTACCCTCTACAATGACTTCCCCTCCGTTTGGGGCAATGATTTTCAAATTTTCTGAAACACTGCCTCCACCGGGACCTGTAATGTCAGATTCTTCTTTTAATTTACATGAGGAAAACACCAATAAAATTACAATTAAAATAAAAAATGATTTTTGCATTTTTTCCTCGGTAAGATAAATAATTATTACTGGTTTAATTTACTAAATTCATTTATTTTTATTAAGTAAAAACTCACATAATCCGTGCCTTTAAAAAATGTTAAATTCGGGCTTAAAAAATTGTTTAGTACATTTTTACATGTCATTTTTACTTTTCAATATTACCTTTATAAAAGCCCAGACCCCAGTTTTCAGTCATACAATTGGAAATTTTACATCTGCACGTTCATTTTCAATTGACCATGCCGGTTCAATTTACGTTGTAGACATTTCAACAAATGAATTGCTTAAAATCGATTCTGTCGGTACAATAATAAAAGTTGTCGGTGGATACGGCTGGGACAATTATACATTCGATTTCCCCGCAGATGTACATTCGACTCTATTGAACGTGTATGTTGCCGATAAATACAACGACAGGATTCAAATTTTCGATAAGGATTTGAATTACATCACAACTTTATCAACATATTCATCCGAGCCTTTCAGGCATCCAATCTCAGTAAGTGTATCGAATCAAGGTGATGTATTTCTCATCGATTCCGACAATAGTCGTCTCCTTAAATTTACATCCGACGGCCAGTACCTTCTGGAAGTTGGTGGAATTTTAGCAGGAAATTCAGTACTCGAAAATCCGGAAGCCTTCTCGATTATCGACAATAAAATCTTTGTACTCGATACACAAAGCCTTTTTATATTCGACCTGTGGGGAAATAACATCGCCCGAAAGGACTTCGACTTCGACCCGATAAATATTAATGCTACCCCAACCGGATTAACAATTAACACCTCAAAGAACATTTATTATGCTTTTAACAACCGGGATTTACTAAATCTAGAATTCAAAAATTTTTCCCCTAATATAAGTGAGCCCATTACCGACTCGATATTATTTGACCAAAAATTATATATTCTCACACCGAAAACAATTTATGTCTATAAGTTAGTAAAATAGCGTGAAATTAATCTATCGTTTAATATTAACTCTCAGCCTTTTTATCTGGTTTCTCTTATTATTATCGGAATTTTGGATTTATAATTTACCTGAGTTTATATACCTATTACCTTTCGTAAAAAAAACATTTTCGGTTGTTTGTCACCAAAATCCTGATAGAACTATAATCTTTGAAGGTCATTCTATATTGGTCTGCGCTCGATGCAGTGGTATTTATGCAGGAGCTTTAATTTCCTCGCTTGCGACTCTTTTATACGGAAAGATCTTACTAAAATCAAATAAACCGTTATATATTTTTTCTCTCCCAATTATAATTGACTGGTTACTGGTATTACTTGGCGTAAAAGCATACTCCAGAACTGTGGCGGTCATTACCGGCTTTCTTTTTGGTTCGGTAATATTTTTATATTTTTACAGCTCATTAAACAAGAAAAACAGTGATACATGAGAAAACATCTACCCGCAATAGTCAGCGGATTTGGCGCCGGGGTGCTTTCGATAGTTCCTCTTGCCAAAGGATTGACATGCTGTGTTATAATTCCTGTTGCGTCATACTTAGCACTCGTTCTTGACAGAAAATCCACCAGAGATAGAGGTAGGATACCAGCTTCAAGAGGATTTATAATCGGAATTATGACTGGAGTTTTTGCTGCCATTTTTGGTTCAGCATTCGACTTAATGATTACATTTATTACACGTAGTAACGATATTGTAGCCTCGTTTCCTGAATTTCAAAAAATGATCAATTCTTTTCCTGTGAGTGAAGACATACGAAAAGAGATTACTCGGATGTTTCAAAATTTACGCAATGATATAGTTACAACCGGCTTCTCATTTGTTTATACTATTTCGGTTCTTATAAATAATTTTGTGATAAATACATTGTTCGGAGCTATAGGTGGACTTACCGGAGCACAAATTATCAACAACAGAATAGGGAATATAGAGGAATGATAGCTGCATTATTAATGACACTCCATTTAATTTTTGTAACCTATATTTTCGTAATGAAATATCAGGAGGAGTCTCTCGGCTCGGCTTTTCTGAATGTTGCTTTGATAATCATATTATTTACTGTTGGCTGGTCGATATCTAGTAGCATTGTCAAAATATTTTTTAATAGTGAAGGGATAAGTCTGGAATTAAATGCCGACACACTCTCGTTAATTTTATTGACAATAGGTGAATACTTTTTTTATCGATTTTACTACGGCCATAAGTCTACTGCAACCGATAGGGAAATGTAATTATTGCCGTTTGTTCTGTTTGTTTTGCATTCTGGGGTAGGGGTTCAAAACGCCACTGACGGAGGGAGTTGATTGCCGCCATTTCAAGTTTAGCATCGGCTTTTATAAGTGGAATAATTTTACCAACAGTACCGTCGGGCAAAATTGTAAATTTCAGTTTCACGTCGATTTCTTTTGAAACGCCTTCGGGATAATCTGGTAAAATGTAGCTATAAATTTTCCTGATTCCTTTGCCGCCGAAGTCGAGTTCAAAACCAAAGCCTCCTACTCCCTCGCCCGTAACTTCGGTTCCACTGTATTTATTTTCCTCTGTAACTTTGCCATCGTTCTCAATCTCTTTCGTTTTTTCTTCGTTCTTTTTATCCGCTCGTTTCACAATATTATCTTTATCTTCAGTGCTCGATTTGGGCAGCTCAACTTTCTTCTCATCTTTTTTTGATTCTACCTTCTGCTCTTTTGACTCTTCATTGACTTCGTTTTTTGTAACTGGACCTCTGCTACCTGCAAAAGTACCCGTACCAAATCCAACTGTTATGTAATCTTCCTCTTCAAGATTAACAGGCAAATGAATAAAAGCAAAGAGAACAATTAAAACTACATGGAGCAAAAAGGAAGCTAAAAAGGAATTTTGACGTAATTTATCATTCATACTCTGCTTTCTCTGTCTCGATTGTAAATTTATCGATGCCAACACCTTTAGCTGCATCGATTATACTAATAATAATGTCAATATTTACTGATTTATCGGCTCTTATAATAAGATTACTTTCGTTAGTTTCTCTTCTCAGAATATCAAGACGACCTGCAATTCTTTCAATTGAAATTTCTTCGTTTCCGAGAAATATTTGATTACCTTCCGTGATGGTAACAATTAATTTGGCCGGGGCAACCTGTTCGTTATTTTTTGCTGATGGTAATTTAATTTTCACTCCGGTTTGAATGACGAACTGCGAGGTCAACAGGAAGAATATCAAAAGAAGCATAACAATATCTGTAAGCGAGGAATAGGCAAATATACTCAACGGTTTATTATTGGTTTCGAATTTCATGGTTAGCCTCAGAGATTAATTTCTTCGTCGTCATCAACAATTCCTTTTCCAGTATCTTCGAGAATATCGATGACGTCAGTAGTAACGAGTTCAATGTCCATAACTAATTTGCTAATAGCGCTTACGAAATAGTTATAAAAAGCGAGTGCCGGAATGCCCACAATAAGACCAAAAGCTGTTGTGATTAACGCTTCCCAGATACCGCCTGCAAGGTCGGCAGGATTAGCTGAACCCTGCAATTCCTGAATCTTCATAAATGCTGTAATCATACCGGTAACCGTACCCAAAAATCCGAGTAAAGGCGCAATGCCCGATATCGACGCCAATATCGGTAATCCTTTTTCAAGTTTAGCTATCTCCTGCCTTCCAGCGCTTTCGATTGCTTCGACAACACGTTGATGACCGTGTCTGTACTTTTTTAATCCTTTTTTGACGATATTCGACACCGGAGTTCTTTCCGCAATACAAATTGCTATTGCACCTTCTATATCTTTCTTTTTTAACATCGTCCTTATTTTAACCAAGAATGCCGGGACATTTACTTTAGCTTTTTTTAGGACGATAAATTTTTCAATTATAATTGCAACTGCAATCAACGAGCAAGCTAGGATTAAATACATTACCCAGCCACCTTTTAGAAAAATTGAGAGTAAATCCATAATTTCCTTCCGTTATATTATTGAAAATTTTGCTCGTAAAATTTACGCGCTTCGGCTTCACTATTAAAAGGGCCGACTCGCACCCGAAACCATAACCCTCCCTTTTCTGGAATATTTACTTTCATAATAAAGGAACTATATCCTTTGCGCTTCCAATTTCCTACTTCGTCTATTGCTTTAGATTCGTTCCTCCAGGAAGAGGTCTGAACATAATATTTTGCTCCATCCGAGAAAATAGTTTTATATACATGGATATCATTTTCAGGACTTATATATAAAGCATCATCATCTACAGTCTGGCTTGTTGGGGTACTTGTTTTTTTGTTTAATTTATCTTCCAGTTTAGCAACCCGCGGAAAATCGTCCTCAACTACAGACAGATTTTCATCGCTTATATTTTCGTTCTGTTCTTTTTCAAGCGATGCAATTTCATTTTTATCCTGATTTTGCGTAATCGAAGCACTCTGTTGTTCGACAGGAGTTTCCAGATTTGATTCCTTGTTACCTTGAAAAAATAAATAAACTACACCGACAAACATTACCAAAATAAACAAACCAAGTATTCCATATTTAAAATATCCATGTTTCTCTTCATCCTCAATTTCCTGTTCGTGATCATACGTATCCTTAGCTGGAGTGCTTTTGTAACTTTCTTCTTTTTGCTCAATGAATTCATACTTTGTAGAAACTTTTGCTTCCTGCAGTTCCTCTTTAATTGTTGTTTCGAGTTTTTTAAACAGATCTTCAGAAACTGGCCGAGTCGATTTCAGGATATCTTCCTCCTTAACATCTTCCATTTCTTCATCAAATTTAGAGTCGTCGTAATTTTCCAATTCGTCTCTTAGCTCATCTCCCCAGTTCCATTCTGTATTTTCCTGAATTCTTTTTCTAAGCCCAAGAAATTCTTCCTCTTCTTCATCGACCTCTACATCAAGTATCTCCTCAGTGTTTTCAATTTCAATTCGTTCTTCCAGATTTTTATAACGATGTTTACCCAATTCAATTTCAATTTCGGTCGTAGAATCTTTCTCGTCATTTTCCGTCGACTCAATTTCTAATTCATCTTTCGATTCTTGCTCTTCGTTGTCCTCTTCCTGTTTTTCTTTCTCATCCTCTGGATTTATTCCCTCATCCTCTTCTTCCAGCTGATTACCAACTATTTTCTCCAGTTCTATATTATCATCAATCTGTTTTTTTTCGCCCTCAATCAATTCTTCTAAGTTTTTGGTAGTATCATCAATTTTGTCCTTTCCATTTAGTTGCGACTCGCTTTCTGGTTCAATATTTCCTTCAGGTATTTCAGTACTTAGATTTTCGAGCAGATATTCCAGACCGAACGCATCTTCTTTTTCATCGTCGGTTTCAGTCGAAATATTATTTTCTGAAACGTTAAATGAATCATAGTCTTCCAGTAATTTGCTCGGTGTTAAATCGCTATCTTCAAAATTTTCGGGGTTTGTATCCTTATCTTTATAATCGATAATGTTATTAACTACTTCTTGTGTAAAATGTTCTTCATCAAAATTAAGGTCGGCAGTAAGTTCCGATAATTCAGTTTTGATATCGCTATTTGTTCCAGATATTTCACTTTTGTAATATTCATCCCAAATATTTATATCAGGTATACGTTCCGATTCAGATAGGAGATCGTTGATGCGCTCTCCTATTAATTTTTTGAATACGATATATGAAGCATCGGCATCCTGCCCCGCATCTTCACCAATTGGGATTATTGGCTTGCCTACACCAATGCTAAACGTTTCCGTATCCTCGTTTGATTCATCGTAAAAATCCATAGGGATATCGATAGAAAGAAATATAACTTTATCTGAAATACTTTCTCTCAATGGGGAAAATAGAATTTCCTCAAATTTATCGACCGTTTCGTTATTCTTCAGCTGGAAGAATCCCAAACCGGGTATTTTAATGGTTAATCCGGGTGCAAGCTGCTCACCAAGTTTCTTGATAAAAATCGTAAAAGCAAGTTCTCTTTCACTCGAGGAAACACCAAGCAAAGTAGATATTTTCTTTTTCAGTTCGTCAATTGTCATAATAAATTCGTTCTTACCATCTATAAGTTGCACCCCCGATCAAATCAAACGGCTTTTCACGATAATTCGGATACACAAAATTACTTTTATTCAGGATGTTTTGAAAATCGATCCAGAGATATAAATTATCAAACAATTCGTAATCTATCTTAATTGACAAATTATGATAATCGGGAAGAATATTATTATTGTCAATATCAGTAAAAGCTCCCTTCATAAATAGATATGACAGAAAAATA
This sequence comes from Melioribacter sulfuriphilus, assembly GCF_051488685.1. Classification (NCBI taxonomy): domain Bacteria; kingdom Pseudomonadati; phylum Ignavibacteriota; class Ignavibacteria; order Ignavibacteriales; family Melioribacteraceae; genus Melioribacter; species Melioribacter sulfuriphilus. Next base: position 26,415 of record NZ_JBPSEH010000012.1, on the reverse strand, counting down.
TTTAAATTGCCGATAATTTCTTTGATGTATGTGGCGCTTAATTTTAGCTTTGGCTGGAATGGAATTTCCATATCGGCTGAATTGGTAATTTTATAGTAACCCACTTTAAGATTGATATATCCAGGGAGCCTGGAATTTAAGATAAATTCGGCTCCTCCTGAAAAAGTATTAACGTCGTTCTCGGTTATAAGATCATAAAAGCCAGTTTGCGTTCTATCGAGAAAGTAATAGAAATTATCTGACGACTTAAATTCCGTCCAAAGACCCGCCGTAAAAATATTCTCGATCCCATAATTGAGTCCGGCCTTAAATGCAAACTTGTTGTCAAGAAAGATATTATTGGTTGAGATATTCTTTAAATACGGATTCTGTTTATAAAGGGAGTGAAGATCAATAAATTCGGCTTGCGGTTTATATTCGGCAAATGCTGACATTCTTTCATTCAGTTTGTAATTCAAAATCACAAACGGATAGAGTACAGAATTATCTTTATCGGATGTGTATGTAATTCCTCCTGTTAAAATCAGGTTGGAAAGAGAATATAATTTTATAAAACCTGTAAAGGAATAAAAATTTTCGCGATAATTTAGATTTGTATGGTCTGCCAGTTGTCTCTTTAGAACGGCACTACCACCTAAAGAAAAAAGGGAAAAGTTAACAGACATTTCAGCTTTGCCAGAAAATAACTTTTCGTTCAGGTCGTAATTGTTATGTCTGAATTGTTGACCATTAAAATCAAAGTCGAAATTAATATTTCGAATAAATTTGTTTTTAATGCTCAAGTCGAATTTTATTAAATCGTTTTTGCTTAAAGAATCTGGCGTAACGGCTCCGAAATATTTATACGAAAATCGTTCATATAATCCACCGAGTCTGAGAGATGTTCCTGGTAAAAATTCGGAATTCGGACTCACGAAGAAATCATTTTTCAGAGAGATGCCGGAAGTATTGTAATATGCATAATCAGTATATTCTTTGATATTTTTACCCCACACGTCGAGTCCAAACAAATAATTGTCAAAAGGAGCCGACAAATTCAATTCACCGGTTGGATAAGTATACAAACCCAGACCTACTTTCAATCTTCCGATATAATAATTATTGGTGTTTATTTGGGGTACTTTTTTAACAGGAACGGTTTCAATAAGTACGGGTATAAATTCGGGTGAATAATTAGGCAATAGAAAATCTTTAGTGATAATTGGAATTAATTCCGGTTTGGCTTTTTCAGCTTTTGGTATTTGAATTGATTGACTTCCGGTAATTACAAAGTCTGGCAATTCGATACTCTTTTGCTCTTCCTGAGCCATTAAAAAAGTCGATATAACAAATAATAAGAAAATAATACGTTTCATAGCAGCTTCAATTTTTTATTTGCTTCGTCCGCATAATCTCCGGAGTTGTGTCTTCTTAAAACCGCTCTGTACATTTCTCTGGCTAATTTTTTATCGTTTAATTTGAGATAGCAGTCCCCAAGTCGGAGCAAAGACTTTGTAAACCACTCGTCATAAGCAGCAAACACAGACCTGATGCGAACAAAAGCAGTTATTGCCTCATTAAACTCTCCTTGCTCCATATAAGCTAATCCCAGCTGATATTGAGCTTCAGCCCCAATATCGTCTAATCGTTTTTCCGCAACCTCCTTTAATAAAGGTATTGCGTTTGCATATCTTTTTTGTTTCAGTTCCAGCTTTGCCACTTCTACTTTAGCTTTGTCAGCAAAGAGCGTACCATCATAATAATTTATCACCTTCTCAAATGTCTGGTACGCTTTATCCAGAGAATTGCTCTTTGCTTCGATTAATGCTAGAGTAAAAAGCAATTCGGGCATTCTTTTCGATTCGCCAGCATTAGTAATTACTTTGTTCAACACTTCAATAGCTTTATTGAATTGATTCCGTGTTGAATAAAGGTTCGACAATTCTAAAGCTGCCGAGATTGAAATGTCCGATGTCAGAGATAAGTTAAGCACCTGGTTGAAAGCGTCTATGGCGAGTGTATCATTTTTTGTATTAACAGCGCTTTTACCCAGCCAGTAATATGCGTTTTTTAAAATGTTGCTCTTCTGGTATTTATTTATAAAGTCGTAGTATGCATTAATGGCTTTGTTGTAATCGCCTATGCTGTAATAAATATCACCCTTCTTCAAATAAAACTGGTCGCTATATTTTTGATCCGGGTATTGTTTTATAAAATCATCAATTACTTTTATGGCTTTTTCTATTTCGTTTTTGGCGATGTAAGCATATTGTATGCCATTGACTGCGTCGATTATGTATGACGTATTGGGGTACTTGTTGAGTACTTTGCCATAATAAACCAGTGCCGAGTCATACTGCCCCATATTGTAGTACGAGTCGCCTATTGAATAATAAGCAATCGGGATCAGTGTTGAGTTTGGATATTCCTTAATAAGCCTCAAATAATTATCGATTGCCCAGTCGTACTGGTTCTGCTGGAAATAAATCCATCCGATAACATATTGAGCGTCGTCGTTATAATTTGAATGTGGAAATAATTTTTGCAGGTTGGAAAATTCGATTATAGCTTGAGCTGTTTTGCCCGCCTTATAGAGTGCCTGGCAATATTGATAATAATTTTGAGCATTAGTAATGACATTTTCTTTTTTGAATAAGTCCTCGTATATCTCACTGGCTTTTGTAAAATTCTTCATACCGAAATAGCTATCGGCCAGTCTCAGTTTAACTTCTCTGCTTATTTTTTCGTTGCCGTATCTTTTTAAATAGTTATTAAAATAATAGACAGAATTGGGAAAATCCTTTTTGTTGAAATAAGCGTAGGCTTTACCTATCATTACTTGCTTATGTAACAATGGATCGTCGCTTGATACAAGATTATAATGTTTGATAGCTTGTTCGTAATCACCCAGAGACATATAAATTTCGGCTATGTAAAAGTTTACTTTGTCCTTCTCGAAATCTCTAAATTTATTATACAAAAAAATGATGTCGTCAAGGGCTTCGCGGTATTTATTTAAATAAAATTCAGAAATGCCTTTTCCCAGTTTAGCGCGTTTATATGAATCGTTGTGGTTATTGTTAATTCTCAATGTCTCGCTGAAATAATTTCTTGCATCGTTATATTTTTTTTCATTCAACTTAAGTTCGCCGAGCATAGTTAGCGCGCGGCTTTTAGTTTCGATGTCGTTTGACGCTGCCGCATTTATTAATACCGATTCGGCATCTTTTTGTGTTGCGAATTCAAATAATAAAGCTCCTTTACTCAAATTTACTTTTGAAGCCAGAGGATGATTCGGATAATTTTCAATAAACTCTCGATAGAGCTGTTCGGCTGATTCCCTGTCGTTCATATATCTTTTAGATTCGGCACTCCAGAACAAGGAAAAAACGGAAATTGTATCATTGCCTGTTTTATTTAAATTGTTGAATATCTCATAGGCGCCTTTATAGTCTTTGGTTTGAAATTTTATCCATCCGATGTTATAAAAAATTTTTCGTTTTGTCTCTTCCGAAATATCAGTAGCAATTAAGCTCGACATTATTTTTTCTGCTTTATCGTATTCACCCAATCTCATAAAAGCATTGGAGAGATAATAATCTTTTTCAACTTTCAATTGGTCGCTTAAATTACCGAGGAGAGGATTAGTCAATTCGAGAGTGGCGGTGGAATAATCGCCTATCTTAAAATAACAGATACCGATACGTAATTGTGCCAGTGGAGCCAGTTCGCTATTATTGTAGTACGACAATAGTTCGTCGTAATTGGAAATGGCTTCCTGATAATCGCCCAATTTTTCGTAGACTGTGCCCAACGAATAGATGGCATTCACGAGATGTTTGTTTGTCTGGGCATTCGATATGCTTAAGTTGAAGTGCTCTACTGCTTCATAGAATTTATTTTCTGCAGCATATGATTCGCCAAGCCAGAAATAGGCTGTACCCTTATGACTGCTTTCAGGATACTTTTCGATGAAATAAAAAAGTCGTTCCCTGCATTTTCGATAGGCTCCAGTATGATAGTAGATTTCACCAAGACGTAGAAGTGAGAGTTCATGATAATTTGAGAATGGGTAATCGGAAATAAGAGTTTCAAATTGAGTTGCAGCCGCCGCGTAATCAGATGTTTTTATTAAACTTTCTCCAGCATAGTATAAAGCTACCGCTTTTAATCTGTCGTTTGCTCCTTCAGAATGGATGATTAATGAGTAGTAGCGATATGAGTCGGAATAATTTTTTTGATTGTAAAGCTCTGTTGCTCTATCAAGAATTTCTTCTAACGACTGTGCCTTAACAGTTGCGAGGCAAAACGTCAATAAAGATAATAATATTATTTTTTGTTTCATTTAATCCGAACTTTTTATAAGAACTATTAAATATGCCTCGAGAAAATTAATCACAATTGTATAAAAAATAATGATAATATGCTTATAATTTAGTTTCTTATACAAACTCCTGTTAGCTACGTTCCTGATTTAAATAAAAAAAAGCCGGCTCAAGGAGCCGACTTTTTATTAGTTTATTTTCAATTATCTCAGGAACTTCAATTCGTATTCGGCGAGTTTTTTGTATTGCGGGTCTTTTTTAGCTAGTTCAAAATATTCTTTAGCTTTTTCTGTATCCTGCTTTTGTTTTAAGGCAAGACCTTTGTAGTAATAAGCTGCGCCTTTGAGTTTGGAATTCATTGAAATTACTTTATCGGCAGCTTTGATTGCCTCGTCGTAATCACCGTTTTCGTATAATGTATTAGCCAGTAATACGTAAGCAGCATCGAATTCATTAAACTTAATTGCTTCTCGAAGCTGCTCGATAGCTTTCTGATAATTACCGTCTTTTTTGGATGTTTCGGCTAATTTTACATATGCTCTTGCAATATTTTCATTAGCCTGATCCTTAAGAGATTTTTTATTTGTAAGTTCTGCAAACTTTTTGAATGCTTCGACGGCTTCCTGATATTTTCCTTCGAGAAAATATGTACCGCCTAATCCGTTATAAGCGAGATTGAATTCGGAATTACTTTTGATGGAATTTTTGAATGCCTCTTCTGCTTCGGATAATTTATTTTGTTTTTTATAAGCAACTCCTAACTGATAGAATATTCTGTAATCTTTAGAGAATTGAAGAGCTTCATGGTATTTTTTTATAGCATTTTCGTAATTGCCGGCTTTAAGAAATTGATTTCCTTCGTTGTAAGCCTTAGCTGCTTCCTTTGGCATCTCCTGAGCATAAAGTGAAAAAGCAATTAAAACTAATGCCAGTGACAAAACAAAAGAGCGGGTTTTTTTCATGATGTCATCCTCATCTTATTATAAAAAGAGCTTGTGCGGAAGGCGGGACTCGAACCCGCACGCCCTAACGGGCACTACCCCCTCAAAGTAGCGTGTATACCAATTTCACCACTTCCGCATATTAACGGGTCAAAAAATAATTTCATATTATCAAAAATGCAACCCAATTTTAAAAGAACTGGAAATTTTTATCTACCCCGCTTCATCAGTTTTCGAGCCATATCTCGCCGAAACGTGTATTCAAAAACAATCAATCTGGCAATTTCTTCTGCGTCAAGAATTTCTTCCAGACTACGGTAAAATTTTTGTTTTTCCTCGTTGATTTTCACATCAATAGAATTAATTTCGGCGACAGCTTTTTTGTAATAGTTTTTATCCTGATTCTTTTTTTCGAGATTAGTTTCCAAATCCTGAACCAAGTCGTTTCTTTTTTCCAGTAGTTTTCTAACCTCATTTCTATATTCATTCCTCTTTGCAAAAAATCGGACAGACTCTTCCTCGTTCAGATCGAGAATTTCGATGATCTTAGCTTTTTCGAACTGATCAAATTTTTTATACTCTTCCCACCCTTTGCGCTGTTGCCATTCGTCTTGTGCATATAAAGCAAAGCTTGTAAGTATGATAAGCATAATGATTTTTTTCATGATTTCACCTTTTGTTTTATCATTGTTCATTAAGCAGCAAATCAGTATCAATATAAAGTTCTGTAATCAAATTATCGTCCGACAAAAGATAATCAACCAGCTGGTTGTCTTCAACATCTACTGTTTGAATATCTATCGTATAATCATCTGTAAAATTATCTACAGTTAGATAATCAGTTACCAAGTTTCTTATGATTTCTTCCTGCTCTAAAGAATAGTTCATTTCAGTGTTCAATGGGGCGTTGAGAAATGAAATAATTAATGTGAATGCTACAAATACGGAGATAGAAAGAGCATATGCAATTTTTTCGAAAACAACTCGCCCCTTACGTATATTAAGCCTTTCTCTTACCCTGGGAAGAAGATTAATAAAATAGCTTTCGTCCACCTCAATATTGGAGCAATCCCTTAAGCGTTCTATTAATTTTCCGGCTTTATCGAACTCCTCTTTCATACTGGGGAGATCGGATATTTTTTTCTCCAGCAATTTCTTTTCTTCTTCGGTCATTAAATCCGAATAATACCTTAATATTTCTTCACTTATTTTCATTGTTCATCAGCTCCATTATTTTTTTTATTGCATGGAAATATGTTGCTTTCAGTCCACCTACGCTCGTTCCTGTTATCTGTGAAATTTCTTCATAAGAAAGTTCATCAAAATTGCGCATAACAAAAACCTGCTTTTGTTTTGGTGGTAATTTTTTTATTACTTTTTGAAGACGTTCCAATTTTTGTTTATTGTCGACATCTTTAACAATATCAACCTCCGATTTTAAATCGAAATCTATGTTGTCGTCATCTATCGAGAAAAATCTTTTTATATTTTTTCTTTTCAAAAGATTGAGACTTCTTGTAGTAACAATTCTGTATATCCACGTAAAGAGCGACGATTGAAAGTTGAAAGTATTTAACTTTTCATATATCACAATCAGCACTTGTTGTGTCACTTCGTCGGCATCGAGATGATCTCCCAGCATTTGTCGTGCATGCCAGTAAATCCTTTTCTGGTACTTTCTGACAATTTCATTGAAAGCAGTTTCATCCCCTGCCTTAAATCTATTTACCAGTTCAAAATCGTTATCTTTATTCATAGCATAAGTATTGACTATTTAATAGACATTTTAGCCGTCATTAAGGTTTAATTAAACCTACCGAAAGAAGCTGATGTCAAATGATCGAATTCAAAATTAATCAAGGAGACAACAAAATGAAAAAATTATTTTCACTCGTATTGGTACTTTTGCTTGTAGTGCCGGCCTTAAACATTGCCCAGCCTTTTGATGGAAAAGGTCGAATGCCCCTTTGCGATAAATTGAATCTGACAGAAGAACAACAAAAACGGATTGACGAATTAAGATACGAATTAAGAGAAAAACTAATCGATCTTAAAGCCGAACTCCAAAAGAATCGTCTTGAATTGAGAAAAATGAAATCTCAAAGTCAGATTGACGAAAAACAATATATGCAGCTTGTCGAAAAGTCCAATACTTTACGTTCAAATATAAGAACCGAAACCGCAAAGCACTGGCTGGCTGTTTATAATTTACTCGACGACAACCAGAAAGAATTATGGGCAAAATACAGAAACGATTATTACGGGTTTGGTAAAAGATTCAACAATAATTATTGCGAAGGCCAACCGCGCTTCAATAGATGGCGCAGATAATCGTGAGCATAAAAGGTACCCTTTAAGAGAAGGGTACCTTTTTCATTTCAGTTTAGTGGGTCTAATTTCAATTTCACTTACGAGAGCATTTCCAGGTAAGTTGATAATCAAAGCTACTGTTTCTGCCACTTCTTCGGGTTTTAAAGCTCTAAAAATCTCCTTAGGCGCAACAGGCGTATCAATAATCATATCTGTCTGTACAGAGCCTGGACATACAGCAGCAACGCGTATATTAAATTCTCTCAATTCGAGCATTAAGGATTTTGTAAAACCCATTAAGGCATGTTTTGTAGCCGAGTAAGTAGTGCCGTAGACAAATGGATTCTTTCCCGCTAAAGAAGAAATATTAACGATGGTTCCCCTTTTATTCTCTATCATAAAAGGAACTACGAGTTTAGTAAAATTGAAAACTGCATACATATTAACATTCATCTGGAGCATAAAGTCGTCAAAAGAAGTGTCGACAAATTTTTTAAATATTGCTACACCTGCATTATTAATCAAATTGTCCACTTTACCGAATTTATCGATAACGTCTTTCACAGTATATTCAATAAAACTTTTATTCGAAACATCTCCCACATAAGAAACAGCTACTGCTCCCTGATCCGACACAATTTTTACTGTTTCCTCAAGTTTATTTTTATCCCTGCCAATTAAGACCAGTTTACCGCCGTCTTTTGCCAACCTAATTGCAATTGCTCTACCAATTCCCCTTGAGGCACCAGTTACAATAGTAACTTCATCTTTCATTCCAGATCGCCTTCCTTAGGTCTGAGAATTATTTCTTCTGTTACAATATTACTTTTTAATATAGATAGGTCATAAATAAGATTTGCAATTTCCCGGGGAGGCATCATTCTGTGCGAATATTTTTCAAGAATTGAACTGTCCCATATTGGCGTTTTTGTTGCACCCGGAATTACATTAATAATCCTGATGTTATACTTTCTCACTTCTTCGCGGAGAACATTAAGATAGGCATACAATCCACTTTTTGATGCAGAATAAGCACTACTGTTTTTAAAAATTTTCTTAGTAACTACCGAAAGGATGTTGATAATGGTTCCTTCTTTTCTTTGAATCATATCGGGCAATATCGATTTGATTGTATAGATTGATCCGAGCAGATTTACTTCGATAATTTTCTTAATAGTGTCAATCGAATCATTCTCTGCCTTTTCAAAGGAAGTAAGGCCTGCATTGTTTATTAAAACATTGATTTTATAGTTGGAGGAAAATTCCCTGTAAAAATTGTTTACCTCTGTGTAATCCGAAACGTCGAGTTTTGAAGGGACAATTAATGGATTTTCGGAAGTTAGGGCTTCGAGTAAATGAAGCCTTCTGCCAGTAGCAATCACTGTATGATTTTTGCTGGCAAATGTGAGAGCCAATTCTTTCCCGATGCCGGAACTTGCACCGGTAATCCATACAGCTTCTTTTAATTCTTTCATCATATCCTCTTTTGAGCAATGAGATTAAGAAATTCTGAACGAGTGCGAGTATCTTCTGAAAATAATCCGTGCATAGCACTTGTGGTAGTGATAGAATTTTGTTTTTCTACTCCGCGCATCATCATACACATGTGATAAGCTTCAATTACAACGGCTACGCCTGCGGGATTTAGATACTCATCAATTGTATCAGCAATTTGTTGAGTCATTCTCTCCTGAACCTGTAACCTTCTTGCAAAAGCATCTACAATTCTCGGAAGTTTACTCAGCCCTACAATCTTTCCATTAGGAATGTATGCTATATGAACTTTACCGAAGAAAGGAAGCATGTGATGCTCACACATACTGTAAAAGTCGATATCTTTAACAATGACCATCTCATCGTATTTTTCTTCGAAAATGGCACCGTTAAGTATCTCCTCGATTTTTTTGTTGTAACCCTGCATCAGGAATTCATAGGCTTTAGCTACGCGGTGAGGTGTGCGTTTGAGTCCTTCCCGCGAAGGATCTTCACCAATTTCATTTAGTATTGCAAGGACTGCATTTTCCACCACTTTTCTATCCAACTTATTCTCCTCTATATTCAATATAGTTGTTCTCTGTTTCATAAAGTTTAACTGAGTAGAGTTTGCCCTCTGGTATTTTGTCGACAAGCTGTTTCCATATTTCGGACACGATTGTTTCTGAAGTTGGAATTTTATTCTTCAAAAACTCGACATCTAAGTTGAGATTTTTATGGTCGAGCAGGTCGATTACATTTTCACGTATTATCGACTTCAATTTTTTCAGGTCAATTAAATAACCGGTTTTAGGATTTACTTCGCCCGCAATTGTTACTTCGAGAATGTAATTATGTCCGTGTCCGTTTGGATTGCTGCATTTGCCATAAAGACGATAATTTTCTTCGTCACTCAGCTCTGGATTATAAATACGGTGTGAAGCCGAAAATACTTCTCTTCTTGTAATGTAAATCATTTCCCGTAATCTTGAATTGCTTTTAATACTTCTTCCGAATGTCCGTTTACTTTTACTTTCGGAAAGATCTTAATTATTTTTCCGTTTTCATCAATAATTACGGTTGTTCTTTCAACTCCCATATATTTCTTTCCGTAGAGCGACTTTTCCTTCCAGACCCCATACTTTTCAAGTACTTCTTTTTTTTCGTCGCTCAATAGAATAAAGGGGAGTTTATATTTGTCAGCAAACTTTCTGTGGGATTCTACCGAATCTGGACTAATACCAATTACGACAGCGTCTATTTTCTGAAAATCCGGGAAAGCATCCCTGAAGTCGCATGCTTCTTTTGTACAGCCGCTGGTATTATCTTTTGGATAAAAGTAAAGCACTACTTTTTTACCGTTAAAATCTTTCAAGGATATCTTTTTGCCGTTTTGGTCGGGCAGAGTAAAAGCTGGGGCTTTTTTACCTTCCTCAATCATTTTTTACCCTCAATTACTAAATTTTGTTTAATGTTTCTTTTATAGCATTGTAATTCGGTTCTTCGCCTGCATTTTCTAATACTTCGGCGTACTGAATGATGCCGTTTTTATCAATTACAAATGCGGCTCTTTTTGAAACTCCATTCAGGTCGAATTTGCCGGGCAACCATACGTCGTAATAAGCGTCATATAGTTTTGATACTTCTTTATTGAAGTCACTGAGCAGAGGGAAGTTGAACTGGTGTTTATCTGCCCAGAGTTTCTGGGCAAATGGACCATCAACACTTATAGCAAATACCTGTGCGTCAAGACTTTCATAATCTTTCATGCTGTCGCGTGTCGAGCAAAGTTCTTTTTCGCATACCGAAGTGCCGACAGCAGGGAAAAAGAGCAATACGACGTTTTTCTTCCCCTTATATTCTGAAAGTCTGTATGTTGTACCGTCTGCATTTTTTAATGCAAAGTCTGGTGCTCTGTCACCTATATTTAAAGCCATATTTATACCTTTCTTTTTATGATTTACGTCCAATTTTAATTTTCACTTGAAATTCCACATTGCCGTCTGAAGTCATTCTTCCCCTTTGTTCAACTACTTCAAACCAGGCGACGGGCTTTTCTTCATTAGCTTCTTTAAGAACGTTTTTGATTGCGTCGGAAATGCTCTCATTCGAAATTCCGACTCTTTCAATAACTTCAAATGATTTACTCATATAAACTCCCTCATTTTATTTTTAGTTCAAAATTAAGAATAATTATTTGCCGCCATTAATTGTATGTAATAAATAATCAATTATCAACCTTACTCCGAAACCTGTATTGTATTTTTCAGTATATGAACTTGATTTATGTTTTATTGCAGGTCCTGCAATATCGATATGGGCCCATGGGATGTCGGGTTCGACAAATGTTTGCAAGAATTTAGCAGCGGTGATCGCCCCGCCCCAGCGTGGGCCCAGATTTGCTACGTCTGCAATTTCACTTTCAATCATTTTTTCGTATTCACTCCAGAATGGCAACTGCCAGAGTCTTTCAAATGTCGTTTCGGATGCTTTCAATAGTCCACTTGCCAATTCATTGCTTTCAGTAAACAGACCTGCTGCGATTTCACCCAGAGCGACCACGCAGGCACCCGTTAAAGTCGCTAAATCAATTATCTCTTGCGGCTTTAGTTTTGAAGCGTAATAGAGAGCATCTGCAAGAATTATTCTTCCTTCGGCGTCCGTATCTTTAACTTCGATGGTTTTACCAGAAGCAGATTCAATTATATCTCCTGGTTTATATGAATTTCCACCAACCATATTTTCGACAGCGGGAATTATTCCGATTAACTCAACGGGAAGTTTTAATAATGCGGCTGCTTTTATTGCTCCAATTACTGCTGCACCGCCTGCCATGTCAGCTTTCATATCAAGCATACCAGACGTTGGCTTGATCGATAGGCCACCTGAATCGTAAGTTACACCTTTCCCTACCAGCGCAATTTTTTTCTTGATTGTCTTCTCCGGTTTATAATGAATTATAATCATACAGGGGGGATTGCTGCTTCCGCCTCCTACAGCTAAGATTGCATTCATTTTCTTCTTTTCGAGTTCCTTCTTATCCCATACAGCAACTTTTACACCTGGCAGTGCAAGTTCTTTTTTCGTGCGCAAAGCCAGTTCCGACGGCGTTAATTTAATTGCAGGTTCATTAACCAGATCCCGTGCAAGATAAACCGCATTCATTATATAATTCGTTTCATTCAATACCTGTTTGAGTAAATTCTTATCTCGATAATGAAGATTAACTTCAAGCTGTGTAGACTTTTTAGCATTAGTTTTGTAACGATCGAATGAATAATTGCCAAGGTGTAAACCTTCTGCCAGAGTACGAAGAAAGTGTTTTTCTCCGATATAATATTTTTCAAAATCTGTAAATTGTGGAACAATTATAGTAATTGAATCTATCGGTTCATTCTTTAGTTTGGGTATTAAACCTGCAAGATAATCACGAAAAAAATCGGAATTTAATTTTTTGTCCTTTTTTATTTTTTTAAGAATAACAGCCACAGGTTCGTCTTTAGCGGAATGAAAAGTAATTTCGCTGGTTTCTTCCTCGAGAAATTTTTCTTTATAAAGGGGATGAATATTCAAATCCAGAAGTTGAAAGAAACTATTCAGTTGGTTATTCAATCTTGGTGTATCGATAAAGAATTTCAGAAGGAGTGATTTTTTGCCAAATTTAATTTCGTCATCTTTTGCATTGATTTTAAGGTCAAATAACATTTAACCTCCAATATATTTTTGAGCTTTCAGTATAACATCATTTACTACTTTATTCATATCTTTATCGTAAAGTCTGGCACCGGCAGCATTTATATGTCCACCACCTCCGAATTCAGCAGCCAATTTATTTACTTTAATATCTCCTTTAGAACGGAAACTAATTTTAATACCATCGTCCAATTCCAGAAAAAGTAGACCAATTACTACATTTTTAATGGACATACAATATGTAACAAAGCCGTCTACATCGCTCTCATTGACTCCGTACTGATTTAGGTCGTCTTTTGTTATGATCATATATGCCAGACTGCCTTTCAAATTGGTATTTATATTACTAATTGATTTGCCGAGCAAGCGCAAAATATTAAGGTCAGTTTGATTATAAATTTTGTCATAAACTTCGGTAGGATTAACACCTTTTTGAATAAGCTCGCCAGCAATTGTGTGGATCTTTGGTGAAGTCCTTTCGTAACGGAAAGAACCTGTATCGGTCATAATAGCACTGTAGAGCTGTAATGCTATCCGATAGTCGATTTCGGAAATTTTAGTAGATTTAATAAAATCGTATAATATTTCACCAGTGGCAGCGGCATTCGTATCCACCAACAATAAATCAAAAGAATTTTCGGGTTCCTGATGATGATCGATGCATACCTTCCTGGCTTTCGAATTTCGCAAAACGTTTTCCATCCTTTTTGTTCTGCTTATACTATTCAAATCGAGGAACAAAATTACTTCGCAGCTTAAAATGTAATTGTCGTGTTTTTCGGGATCATATTGCTCCACATCCCCGTTTGCATCCAGAAACTTAAGGTTGTTTGGTGTTGGGCTATAATTAATAATTCTAACTCTTTTATTTAATTTTTGTAAAAGGAAGAAGCATGCAAGTTCGGAACAGATTGCATCCGCATCGGGATTAACATGCGAGGTAATTGTAAAAGATTCGTAAGAATCCAGAATATTTTTCAATTCGGTAAAATAGTTCATAACAGAAATTCTTTTAAGAAATAAAAATATTGAAATGGTGAGAAATAAAAAAAGTGGGGGCTGCAAACTCTGCAGCCCCCTATTTTATTTTTGTTAAACTTCCCAGGTGTTCACACTAAACATTAAATTATTGTAGTCGCCTGCGCCTTTTTTTGATTTGACATAATCAACCTGCTTCCAGTATTCCTCATCGTAAGTAGGTTTGTTAATCTGACGGAATACTCCAACGGGAGTTGGCATATTTTCGATATCGATAAATCTTGCCAGTATGAAGCCTCTTGTGGGATTTGTGTCGAATTCGTCGTGTACCCAACAATCGTTAACAGAATGTTTTCCATCATTAAGATTAATAACCACAGGGTTCAGTCCATCCAGCTTAATTCCTTTGTCCTTATTTTTACCGAATACCAACGGTTTCCCGTGTTCGAGATAGAGGACATAGTCTTCTTTAGTATTTTTGTCAGTAAGAGGTGCATAAGCGCCGTCGTTAAAGATCGGGCAATTTTGATAGACTTCAATAAAAGCAAGACCTTTATGCGAGGCAGCTCTTTTCAACATTTCCTGCATATGTTTGGGTTCTCTGTCGATAGTTCTGGCAATAAATGTTGCACCGGCAGCATCAGCAAGTTTAATTGCATTAAATGGAAAATCAACTGTACCATAAGGAGAAGATTTAGTAATCTTTCCTTTTTCAGACGTAGGAGAATACTGCCCTTTTGTCAGTCCGTAAATCTTATTATTAAAAAGGACAATTTTGATATCGATGTTTTTTCTGCAGGCATGTATGAAATGATTTCCACCGATACTCAATGAATCGCCGTCGCCTGTAGCAACCCAGACCTGCAATTTTGGATTAGCCAGTTTTACACCCGTCGCAATTGCAGCAGCTCTGCCATGTATGCCGTGGAAGCCATAAGTATTCATATAATATGGAAAGCGGCTCGAACAGCCGATACCCGAAACCCAAACTATATTTTCTTTCAGTTCACCGAAATCAGGAGCTGTTCTCTGAACCTGTGCTAATATCGAATAATCGCCACAGCCTGGACACCATTTAACATCTACATCAGATGCAAAATCTTTGGCAGTATATTTTGGTTTTATCTCAATATTCTTAGTTTCCATTAGTACCTCCAAGTACTTCATATATTTTACTTTCAATTTCGGCAACTTTGAAAGGACGTCCTTTTATTTTGTTTAATTGAATGACGTCTTTCAAAAAGCGACCTTTAATCAATAATGCAAGGTGGCCTGTATTAAGTTCTGGAATTAGTACCTTGTTATATCTATTGAGTACATCTTTAATATTTCGTGGGAATGGATTCAGATAAGTCAAATGAGCATGAGCTACCTTATAACCTTTTTTACGAACATTACGAATTGCTTCCTTAATAGCTCCGTATGTACTGCCCCAACTAAGGATCAATAAATCGTCAGTTTCGTTACCATCTACTTCAAGTTCAGGAATATCATTTGCGATATTATCAATTTTCTGTTTTCTGATTTTTACCATTTCTTCGTGGTTATCCGGTTCGTAGCTGATTGACCCGTAGATGTTTTGTTTTTCTAAACCACCGATGCGGTGTTCCAGGCCTGGGGTACCTGGTATTGCCCAGGGTCTGCTCAATTTTTCGTCTCTCAGATAAGGATAAAAACCTTCAGGGTCGGTACGGAATTTAACATCGATATTCGGTAATTCATCATATTCCGGAATTCTGAGGGGTTCAGAGCCCAATGCCAGATATCCATCTGTTAAAAGAATAACTGGCGTCATGTATTTAATCGCAATTCTGGAAGCCTCAATTGCAGAGAAGAAACAATCCGCCGGACTTTTTGCTGCTAAGACTGCCACAGGTGCTTCGCCGTGCCTTCCAAAGAATGCCTGTAATAAATCGGCCTGTTCGGTTTTTGTGGGCAAGCCTGTGCTGGGTCCACCTCTTTGAACGTCAACTACAACCAGCGGTAATTCAGTCATGACAGCAAGTCCAAGGGCTTCACTTTTCAAAGAAAAGCCAGGTCCTGAAGTAGTTGTAATACCAAGTGCACCTGCAAAAGAGGCGCCAAGTGCAGAACTAATTCCGGCAATTTCATCTTCAGCCTGGAATGTAATGACATCATAATTTTTGTACTTACTTAATTCATGCAAAATTTCTGAAGCCGGCGTTATTGGATAAGAACCAAGGAATAATTTTAAACCACTTTTTAGTGCAGCCGTGATAAAGCCTAGGGCAGTAGCCTCGTTACCCGAAATATTTCGATATTTTCCTTTAGGTAACTCTGCAGCTTTAACTTCATATCTTGTTGTAAAAATTTCTGTAGTCTCACCGAAATGATACCCAGCCATAAGAACTTTTTTATTGGCTTCCATAATTTCGGGTTTATTCTTGAATTTTGTTTCAAGCCAGTTAAGAGTTACCTCGATGGGTCGATTGTACATCCAATACATTAAACCGAGAGCAAAAAAGTTCTTACACTTCTCCTTATCTTTTACTGAAAGGTCCATATCTTTCAGTGTTTCCATAGTCATCTGTGTCAAGGGGATCTGAATCACATTATAATTACTTAATGATCCGTCTTCGAGAGGATTTGAATTATACTTTGCAAGGCGTAAGTTTTTATCGTCGAATGAATCGATATTAACTATAATAGTGCCGCCTGGTTTTAGATCAGGCAAATTAACTTTAAGCGCAGCTGGATTCATGGCCACAAGGACGTCAGGAGAATCTCCTGGCGTTTGAATATCACTACTACTGAAATGAAGTTGAAATCCACTTACACCCGAAAGCGAGCCTGCAGGTGCTCGGATTTCAGCGGGAAAGTCGGGCAGTGTGCTTAAATCGTTACCTGCTATTGCTGTAGTTTCTGTAAACTGTGTCCCGGTTAATTGCATACCGTCGCCGGAATCACCAGCGAATCGCACTGTTACATCTTCAACTATTTTACTTTCTTTTGCCATTTTTCTTTCTCTTAAATAAGTTAATTTATCTTTTTGTCGATTATTAAAATATGAAAACTATATTCAAAATTAAATGCCTATTTTTATTCAACTAAATTTATAATTTCAAAAAATTCTTCCGGCTCTAAAAAACCTGTCAATCTTTTTATTTCCCTGCCGCTTGAATCGATAATTAATATGGTAGGCATACCAAGAATATTAAATCTGTTCCTGAGTCTTTCAGTTTCGGCAGACATTGTTTGTGTCATATCTACTTTAAAAAGTCTGAATTCTTTCATCTTCTCGGCAACTTTACTATCTGCAAAAGTAATAGCCTCCAATTCTTTGCAGGGGATGCACCAATCGGCATAAAAATCGATGATGATTTTCTCTCTATTATCAAGCGATGCCTGATATTTTTCATCGGAAAAACTTTCCCATGGCAATTCAGGTTTGGAGGAAGGCACCAATGAATAAATCGACACTGCAAGCACAGCCAAAGAAAAAATAACTTTAAAGATTTTAAAACCCCTGATGTTATTTGCAGTCTTATCGAAAACCAATAATATCAATGCCGCCACAATACCAAAAACTGGCAGGAAGTAAGTATTGATATCTTTTGGGAACAAGGGGGCAATAAAATAGACAGCCATTCCGAGGAGCAATAATCCGAATATATGTTTGACACCTTCCATCCAGTCGCCTGCACGTGGTAATTTTTTAATCTTACCAGAAAAGAGTGCCAAGAAGAGATAAGGTAGCCCGAGACCCAGAGCCATTACAAAAAAGAGCCAGAATCCGTATAAAGGG
This sequence comes from Melioribacter sulfuriphilus, assembly GCF_051488685.1. Lineage (NCBI taxonomy): Bacteria > Pseudomonadati > Ignavibacteriota > Ignavibacteria > Ignavibacteriales > Melioribacteraceae > Melioribacter > Melioribacter sulfuriphilus. Next base: position 8,950 of record NZ_JBPSEH010000012.1, on the reverse strand, counting down.
TCGCCTTTTGCTGCAACGTATGTAACCAGTCCCAATACAAAAGGACCAATACACGGAGCCGCAACAATACCCATCGTTAGTCCCATAAAAAATGCCCCGAAAAATCCTGCCTTTGCTCCTCCAGCTTTCATCACCAAAGAATCAGGTAGCTTGAATTCATAGACACCAAACTGGCTCAATGATAGTGCAACGAAAACTAATGCTATCCCAATAATAATTATTGTATTCTGTAAAAGGCTTCCAAACACTGCCCCGCTAAGTGCTGTAATTACACCAATTACTGAATAAGTTATAGCCATACCGAGTACATACAAAACTCCAAGAAGGAACAGCCTTCCTGTTCTGCCTTCGCTCTGACCTCCAAAATAACCAACAGTTATTGGTATTAATGGATAAACACAGGGCGTAAGGTTCAATGCCAATCCTCCCAAAAAAACAAACAAGAGACTCAGCAGTAGACCACTCGATTCCAGTGTAGATGCAATAGTATTCTCATTATTCTGATCTATGTTCGTCTTACCAAAATCGATAGTTCCCATTATCTCCGAATTTAATTCAGTTATAGGCGTATCTTCATTGACAACTTTTATAAGCAAAGTATCGGTCAAACTCGTTGGTGGCAAACAACTTTGGTTATTGCATGCCTGATATGTAATATTTATTGGGATTTGATAATCGCCTTCTTTAAGACCGGCATCTATTCTTAAAAGAACACCGATATATAGAGTGCCGTCGAACACTGAAACAGGTTTTTCTGAAAATTCAAATTTCAGATCTTTTGAAGTGGGATACACAATCTCAGCAAACTGGAATCGTGGATCCACACTTACAAGATTTGTTGGTATAAGAAAATCTTCCTTAGGCTTATCAGAATTGATATGCCATCCTTCGGAAATTTCGAGTTTAACAGCAAATTTATAATTTGAATTAGGATAAGCTATATCCTGACCTTCCACCAATTCCATCTTTACAATATTTTTTTGCAAACCGAATTGTGCTGATATAATGAGTGGAAGGAAAAGAACTAAAAGAAGTTTTATTTTCATAGAGCTACCATTTTTTATGTAAACGATTCGATCAATCTTAAAAGTTCATATATTATTTTCTCCAACCCTGCACGATTGGATACCGCCTACCGTAACCGAATGCTTTGGTTGATACTCTTAATACCGGCGGAGCCTGTTTACGTTTAAATTCATTCAAGTCGACCATTCTCAATACTTTATAGACTGTATCATAATCGTTAATCTCTTCGTTAATTTCATTAATTTCATTTTGTTCTTCCAGATATAGCTGCAGTATACGGTCGAGGATTTCATAGGGTGGGAGTGTATCCTGGTCTTTTTGGTTTGGTCTTAATTCAGCAGAAGGTGCTTTTGAAATTATTTTTTCAGGAATAATTTCCTCATTTCTATTTATATATTTTGCAAGTTTATAGACTTGCGTTTTATAAACATCGCCGATGACTTCTATTGCGCCACACATATCGCCATACAGAGTTGAATATCCCACTGCTAATTCGGATTTATTGCCGGTTGAACAAAGTAGATAACCGAACTTGTTCGCAATCGCCATTAAATAAATTCCTCTAATTCTTGCCTGTATGTTTTCTTCCGTAACATCATACGGTTTGCCTTCGAAGATCACGTTTAGCATTTCCAAAATTTTTTCGTATACAGGCTGAATTGAAATTATGTTGTGTGAGATGCCCAAATTTTCGATTAGTTTCAGAGAATCGTCAATACTGCCGCGACTTGAAAATTGTGAAGGCATAAGTACAACATGAACATTTTCTTTTCCAAAAGACTGAACTGCGATATAGGTCACAAGAGCAGAGTCGATACCTCCGCTTAAACCGACCAGTGCTTTATTAAAACCAGTTTTTTTACCGTACTCGCGCAATCCCATAATCAAGGCATCGAGTATTTCTTTTTCAAATGATGACTCGATTTGAGTAACTTCCTCGTAATTAGCTGTAGTATCGTAGATAAAGTAATCTTCCTCGTAGGTTTTACCCATCATACATAATCGACCAGTAGAGTCAAAACACATGCTAGCGCCGTCGAAAATCAAATCTGTCTGTGCACCCACACAACATACATAAACCAACGGTATTCTGTCGTTTTTTGTCAAGAGATTTAGCATATCATATTTTTGTTTTCTCTTACCATACGCATATGGACTTGCTGAGATATTAATAAGTAAACTGGCACCTAAATCCACCTGTCGTTGTACAGGGTCGATTTCATATCTTCTTTTTTTCCAGTAGTCAGCATCGTTCCATATATCCTCGCAAATGGAAATACCAAGTATTTCATTTTTAAATGGGTGTACCTGAATTTTCTTTGCGGGCTCGAAATATCGAACTTCGTCAAATACATCATAGTTGGGAATCAATGATTTACTCTGGACAAATTGTATTTTCCCTTCGTAGCAGAGTAATGCAGAATTATAAACTCCTGTACCGACTACTTCCTGATAATCTTCCGTTATCGAACCGAAAATTAATCCAGTGCTATTGGTTAATGAAGCAATACTATAAGCGTATTCAGAAACTGCACTTCGAAATTCTTTTTTTTCAACCAGATCGAGCGGAGGATAACCGGGGAGAAATAACTCAGGAAAGACTACAAGGTCAGCGCCATCTTCTGTTGCTTTTTTATATCCTCTTACAATTTTTTCTTTGTTCCCTTGTAAATCTCCAATAATCGGATTAGCTTGAAAAACGGCAATTTTCATAATGTTATCATATTGTTGTACTAAAATTAGTAACTCCTGAATAGAATTCAAACTTTTGGTTAATTCGATCGTCTTAATAATCGAAATTAACCCAAAGGAGGTCGTCATGCGGAAACAATTATATCGCTCCAGAAAACATCGAATCTTTGGAGGTGTAGCCGGCGGTTTGGCAGAATATTTTGAGCTCGATCCGGTTCTCATAAGGGTTATATTTGTTATAGTAGCATTAATTAGCGGATTTGGTTTTCTTTTGTATATCATTCTCTGGATTGTTATTCCCGAAGAACCTTTCGAGTTGACTTACAACATCAACAAAGAAGACGTCGATGCCGAGAACCTGCAGGAAAGTTACCCGCAATCGGGTGGCAAAGGCAGAACAATTCTTGGAATAATTCTTATCATTATCGGTTTACTGCTTCTGGCAGAACAGTATATTGCAGCATTCGATTTCGAAGATTTACTTCCAATTGCTCTGATTGTAATAGGCATATTTCTAATTTGGAATTCTACGCGTAAATAGACGAGGTGAATTATGAAAAGTAGACAATTATTTTGGGGTTTCTTCTTTCTTACAATCGGTGCGCTTACTTTTTCATACAAATACGATTGGATTCAATCAAACTATGATTTTATCTGGAATATCTGGCCATTAATTTTTGTTTTCTGGGGCAGTCTTATAATTTTCAAAGATTCTTTCATACGTCATTTAATTAATCTTCTCTTCGGCATCTTTATGGCTGTGTTATTGTTCGGATTTATTATCAATATTTTCAATGGATGTGAAATTTATACTGACAGTACTGATGATTACACCGAATACAAACAAGATCAATTGCCTGAAGTCAAGTATGCCAGTTTGAATTTTAATTCGGGCGCAGGATATTTTGAAATTGATAACTTAACTGACAAATTTTATGAAACTGAAGTCCAGGGCGCACTTGCAGATTATAACATTCATTCTTATACAGATGACTCGACTGCATATCTCGATATCGAACTGGATGGAGAACATGATATTGTTATTGACGGGAAGAAGTTCAAAAACAATCTACTCCTGCACTTGAACAATAAACCAGTTTGGGATTTCAACCTCAATTTTGGAGCCGCAAAAGGTCGTTTCGATTTAAGGAATCTCAAAACACGTAGTATTAGCATTAAGACAGGAGCTTCGGACGTTGTTGTTAAATTAGGCGATAAATATGAGACTACTTTAATGGATGTCGAAATGGGCGCTGCAAAACTTACCCTATACATTCCTGAAAATTCTGCGTGCAGTATGAAAAGTGATTTATTTCTTGTATCGCGCAATCTCGAAGGAATTGAAAAAGTTAATCCTGGTTACTATAAATCGGCGAATTACGACACTGCAAAGAAAAAAATTGACATCTTTATTAAAGGGGGAATTTCTTCGTTTAATCTAAAAAGGTATTGAAACTATTTATTTTCTTTAGGGTGCCAGAAATATTTCGACATAATTACACAATTGTCCTCGTCGAATTCGACGCCTTCGGAACGGAGTAGGTTTTCCATCAAATTCGGGTCGCCAAAGTGAATTTTACCAGTGAGTGCTCCGAACCTGTTTACAACTCTGTGACAGGGTAAGGAAGAATTTTTTGCACTGTTCAAAGCCCAGCCTACAGTGCGTGCAGATGATTTAATGCCACATGCTTCGGCAATTGCCCCGTAGGTCGTAACTTTGCCTTTGGGTATTTTTTCCACAATAGAATAAACTTTATCGAAAAAATCTTTTTTTCTTTTCACTTGGATTCTTATTCGCCAATTATTTTAATAATTACCCTTTTACGTCTTTGCCCGTCGAACTCGGCATAATAAACCTGCTGCCACGGACCAAAATCAAGACGCCCCTCGGTAACAGGAATAATAACTTCGTGATGAACTAATAAACTTTTCAAATGAGCATCACCATTATCCTCGCCAGTACGATGATGCTTGTAATTGGGGTTATAAGGAGCCAGATGTTCGAGCCACTCGTCGATATCCTGAATCAGTCCACTTTCAGCATCGTTGACGTAAACTCCAGCGGTTATATGCATTGCCGAAACAAGAACCATCCCTTCGCGAATGCCGCTTTTTACAAGAGCTTTTTCTACTTCTGATGTTATGTTGATATACTCCCTTTTTTTACTTGTATTAAACCAGAGGTATTCGGTGTAACTTTTCATTTCCCTTACCAATTTATTGCTAAATATTTTCGGTAGCTTTTGCCAGCCTTTCTGCTAGGCTGACAAGTATTTTTTTTGTAATATCGGGATAGAGTTTTATTATATCGTCGATTTGACCTTCAACAGCCAACAGTTTTGAATCTTCAAGCGCAACAATTGATGCAGTACGTTCTTTTTTTAGTATAAGACTCATTTCGCCTACGACTGTTCCTTCTTTATCGAATTCAGCAACCTTCTTGTTTCCTTTAAATATTCCAATTTTCCCATCGACAAGGATAAAAAGTCCTCGCGGCTTTTCTCCCTCGTGGGCAATTGTTTCTCCTTTCAGATATTTTTTTAATTTTGACATCAATTCTGCGAATACATTAACAAGTACTGCTTAATAAATTCATTAATTTCGCCGTCCATTACAGCTTGCGTATCGGAAGTTTCATAACCAGTACGGTGGTCTTTAACCAGATTATATGGATGAAAAACATAGGAACGAATTTGACTTCCCCATTCGATTTTCATTTTATTTTTTTCAATCTCGTTCATTTCTGCCTGTTGTTTTTCAAGCTCCAGTTGATATAACTTCGCTTTCAACAATTTCATAGCATTTGTTTTATTTTGCAACTGCGATCGTTCTGACTGACAAGCAGCAACAAGACCTGTTGGAATATGCGTAATTCTAACGGCAGTTTCAACTTTATTAACGTTTTGTCCGCCTTTGCCGCCTGATCGATAAGTATCGATGCGAAGATCAGCGGGATTTATTTCGATATCTATTGAATCGTCGACTTCAGGAATGACAAATACAGAAGCAAAAGAAGTATGACGTCTTTTATTTGCATCGAAAGGAGAGATTCTAACAAGGCGATGAACGCCAGTTTCTGCTTTCAGGTAACCGTAAGCGTAGGGTCCTTCTACTTCGATAGTAACACTTTTAATTCCCGCGCCGTCACCTTCGAGAAAATCGATAATCGACATTTTATAACCGTTTTGCTCGCCCCATCTCATATACATACGCATTAGCATTTCTGCCCAATCCTGTGCTTCGGTTCCACCGGCTCCTGAATGTATTGTGAGTATACAATTTTTATCGTCGTCTTTTCCGCTTAACATACTTTTCATTTCAAGTTGACTGTAAAGCTTTTCTGCTTCAGCAAGCTCTTTGTTAATTTCCGGAATAAACGAGTCGTCTTCTTCGGCTTTAACAAGTTCAGTAAATTCCTTGATGTGATCGACTTTTTCTTTTAGCTCGTTCCACATATCGATCCAATTTTGCAAAGATTTACTTTTTTGTAATAATGACTGGGCTCTTTTTTGATCGTTCCAGAAATCTGGGGCTTCGCTTAATTTTTGTATTTCGTCAATTTCCTTTTGTTTTTCTTCTAATTTAAAGATACCCCCTTAGATTCTCGGTCTTCTCCTTTAAATCTCTCACCTGACGTAGTTGTTCATCAACCATTAGTTCTCCTGATATTTATACACAAATTTAATCAACTTATTTTTAGAATGAAATTCTTATCAGATTTTTGATAAGATATAATTCAGGTGATTATCAATATCTTCGCTTTTTTCAACCTTCAGCCATTCGATTCTTTCGTCTTTCCTGAACCAGGTCATCTGTCTTTTGGCATAGCGTCTTGTATTTCTTTTAATTAATCTGATGGCATCTTCAAATGATAATTTATTGTTCAGATAACTGATAATTTCTTTATATCCAACCGTATTTAACGAATTGAGTTCTTCGCTGTATCCCATATTAAGAATTCTTTTGACTTCATTAACCAATCCTCGATTTATCATTTCGTCCACACGTTTTTCGATGTTTTCATATAGAATGCTACGTTCCCAGAGCAATCCAAACTGAAGGAATTCAAAATCTGTTTCCCTTTCGTATTCCTTTTGGAGTTTTACAATCGATTTTCCTGTTATATGGAAAACTTCGAGAGCTCTCATCACTCTTTTCCAGTTCTGAGGTAGCATTTTCCGTGCACTCAGAGGGTCAATCATTTCGAGCATTTTGTATAAATATTCATTTCCAAATCTCGTCCTTATCTCTTTTAGATATGCTCTGTATTCTTCATCTGTATCAGCTGTATCAAAAATTCCATCCACAATTGCCTTGATGTAGAGCCCTGAACCACCGACAACGATGGGAATTTTATTCTTATAAATCAAATTTGTTATTATATGTAAACTTTCCTTTTCATACTTGCTAACATTGTAAGTAGCATCAGGTTCGAGATAATCGATAAAATGATGTCTGATTGATTTCAATTCTTCTTCAGACGGTTTTGCTGTGCCAATATTAAGATACTTGTAAATTTGCCTGCTATCGGCAGAAATTATTTCTGTATTTAGAATTTTTGCAAGTTTCAAACTTAATTTAGTTTTACCAGAGCATGTTGGCCCAACAATTAAAATTACTTTTCCCGCCATCCTTCTTTTCCAATTAAGGGGACAAAAGCAAAGTAAGGGATCTCCTGAACTTCAAACTTGTCTTCTGAAATTTTGTTCAACACATTAAGCACTTGCGAAGTTCTGTCGCCTACAGGTATAACAAGTTTTCCGCCTATTTTTAATTGTTTTTTTAGTTGAGTAGGAACAGAGGGGCTGCCAGCTGTAACTATAATACGGTCATAAGGTGAATATTCTTCCCAACCTAAGGTACCGTCGCTACATCTTGCAGCAATCTTCAGGTTTAGTTCATCAAATATTTTAAGGGCTCTATTATAAAGATTGTGATTTCTTTCTATAGTAAATACTCTTGCACCCAAATAATTTAATATAGCCGCCTGGTAACCCGATCCAGTGCCAATTTCAAGAATTTTCTGAGAAGGTTGGACATCAAGTGTTTCGGTCATAATGGCAACCGTATAAGGTTGGGATATTGTCTGACCGTAACCAATTGGCAAAGCCACATCGTTATAAGCATGAGGTGCTACTATTTCTGGTACAAACCGATGCCGCTCTACATTAAAGATTGCTTCGAGTACCTTTTCGTCTTTTATACCCTTTTTCTTTAAATTTTCTACTAATTCTTTTCTTTCTTCTTCGTACATTACCATTAAAATTTTTTTATACTACAAAAGTAAAATAAAAAAAGATATTTATGGAATTCTCTATTTCTTGGGAAATAATATTTGGAGCAGTAATTATAATGCTAATGCGCATTTGCGACGTCACACTTGGTACATTAAGAACTATGCTCGTTGTTCAAGCTAAAAAATACCACGCCGCAGTAACTGGTTTTTTCGAAGTATTAATCTGGATTTTTGCGATGAGATATATTGTGGCTCATATGGATAACACAGTTAATTTAATCGGATACGCAGCTGGTTTTTCTATCGGTAATATAATGGGCATAACCCTTGAAGAAAAAATTGCAGTTGGTTATGTTCAGATTAATATCATATCTCTGTACTACACCGATAAAATTGCAGATGCATTAAGGAAAGCGAAGTTTGGTGTAACTATTTTACCCGCAGAAGGTAGTTCGGGCGGCGTTTCAATATTAATAGCAATTATTAAAAGAAAACAACTAAAACAAATAATGAAAATCGTGGAAACAATTGATAAGCACGCATTCATAACAATTCAACATTCTCGTCCATTCAGAGGATATACTCACGGACCAAGAGTTTAAAAAGCTATTGCGTGATATCAATTAGAGTGTTATATTTACGCACAAAATTTTAGTAAGCTCGTTCTTATAAAAGTTGAGAAAAAGCAGAAATTAAGAGTTATAGCAAATAATGCTTAATCTCTTAATAGCATTTTGCGGGAATAGCTCAGTTGGTAGAGCGCAACCTTGCCAAGGTTGATGTCGCGGGTTCGAGTCCCGTTTCCCGCTCAAGCAAATCCCGATTATATCGGGATTTCTTTTTTATGTAATACAATTTTCAATTTGTTGGCAGCTACTGGTGGTTTAACTAAAATTGTGTAACCCGCCTTAGGCGGGCGAATCCGACCGCCAGTAAATTTGTTCTTCTAATTTTTTTAATTGGGCGGCGTAGCCAAGTGGTCTAAGGCGAAGGTCT
>NZ_JBPSEH010000011.1:0-85739 GCF_051488685.1 Melioribacter sulfuriphilus | reverse complement strand
GTAAAATTCAAGTCCTTCTGGGCCCACCAATGATAGCTAAACCCGGGATTAAGTTTAATTCCGGGTTTTTTGTTTTTAAATCAGCGGGTCGGAGGCCCGCCTGTGGCGGGTAAAATTCAAGTCCTTCTGGGCCCACCAATGATAGCTAAACCCGGGATTAAGTTTTAATTCCGGGTTTTTTGTTTTTAAATCAGCGGGTCGGAGGCTGCATGTGGTGAGTAAAAATTTAAGTAACTCAAGATCATAAAAATTAAAACCGGCAATTTTTTTATACGTTTGTTTATATCTTATTTAATCTTTACAGATAGTTGAATTTAATTTAAGTAAATAAAAAACCTCATTCCTGTTAAAGAAATGAGGTTTTTTAATTTTATTGTATTGCCCATTCGTAAAGCTTATAATCGAGTTACTATTTTCAGGACATATCTTTCTTTATCATCATTAAAATGAAAATTTGTTAGATTATTTAAAAAGAGACGTCCCAGACTTTTGTCAATTCATCATTACCCTCCGGACCTTCAACATAAAGCGTTACATTGTAATCCCCTCCTTTTTCATATTGATGAATTGGGTTTTGCTCGTATGAAAAGTTACCATCGCCGAAATCCCATTTCCACTTTTTAATATTACCTATCGATTGATCCTGAAATGCAACAATCCGTTTGTCAAAATTGATTATCTTAAAATCCCAGTCTGCTTTAATTCTGGGAAGATATTCTGGCAGCATCGGCATTAATTTGAAAAGACACAAATAAGATGCATTGCCGTACATTGTATGTTCACGCGAGAGATTCCAGAATCCATTATGACTTGTTGAAGTCGAATCGTCATAATCGATAACCGCCCACGATAGTCCAATAAAATTATTTTCTTTCAGTTTTGATTCTACCGCTCTCGTAGGACCATCAGCAGGCGCATAGTCAAACAGTGTAATGTAAAATTCGAGGATCAACTTACCGGCGTCACCAGCTTTATTAAAATCATATCTGCAGGCTGAGAGAGCGTACGGGAATTCTTTTATCCATGGCTGTACACCCCACACCATACACCAATCCTTTTTACCCGGCGGTGTAAAGATATGATAGTTTTGAGCGTGCACTCCGTGCATTGACCTATGTTCGTCCTCCGGTTTAATTCTCGGATCAAGCTTAACTCTTGCAGTACCTACTGCATCTTCGCGCCAGACTTTATAATGAACATGGTCGACCAGAGGACCGCCTGATAAATCGCCGTCGACTACGACTTCGAAAATGTCGTTGTGATGATCCCTTCGTGAAAAATTCCAGAAATTGTCGTAAGCCTCATATAGAAAATAGAGTCGATTTAATCCTTTGACCCAGCCAACTTTTACCTTTACATCAAGATTTTTTTTATCAACTCTATCTTGCTTTCCTGAGTCCTCCCACAGCTGTTCTATTCCAATTGCAAATGAATCGGGTACTATTGACCAATCATTTATATTACCATCGATAACAGGAATTTTATTATGTGGAAACTGGAATATTTTAAAGGTTGTATCCTCCCGCATCTGGGGAAAACTGGATATTGTTATTAAAAGAAGCAACGATATACTTCTTAATGATGTCATCATTTCTTATTCCTATAGAAATAAAATATCGTCATATTGATCTGGATTGGCAGAATTTCCGTAAAAAGATTTAATCCTTACGTTTTCTGAATTTTCAACCTTTATGGCATTTGAGAAATATTCAGGCAAATTTTCGCCCCATTTGACCGAGGAGTTTACTATAGAAACATTTTTTGAATATTTTATACTTATTGCCGGATTGTCTCTGTATTCAATCGGTTCGTAAACTTTTGTAGGACGATTATCAAACAGGCCACCTTTGTATTTAGTCCATCGTTCGAATTTTACCGATACATTTTCTAGTGTAACATTTTCGATAATACTCTCTTTCGTGCCGTTAATACGGATGCTGTTTTCAGCTTTCCCAAAAACATTTTTCACAAGTATATTACGAATTATACCTGAATTTGTGTCAGGATTTCTCGGAATAGCTGTAAATGAAATAGCTTCTCCTCGTCCCCACCATGGGTCAGAATGATATCTCGATATAAATTCGATATTCCTGAAAGCTATATCGCTTACAATTCCGTTATCCCTGAGTTGAATGTTTATTCCTCTGCAGCTCGACTTTATCTTACAATTTTCAAAAACAACATTATTAATATTACTCGTAGTTTCTGTACCAATTTTCAGTCCAGAATCCTGAGTTTCTAGTATACAATCATAAACACGAATATCTGAAGACGCACCGTAATCTTTCTCCTGTCTGGTAGCTTTAACAACAATTGCGTCGTCGCCGCAAACAATGTCGCAATTCTTTATTTCAACTTTTCTACAATGATCGGGGTCAATACCATCGGAATTAGGTACATCCAGATAATTCCTTACCCGTATTCCATCGACAAGGACATTTTCGCATCCGAGCATATGCACGCCCCATTCGGGTGCTTTACTGAAAGAAAAATCTTTCAGTTGTAGGTTTTTGCATTCTTTCAGAATAAACATTTTCGGGCGCCATTCCTTGGGAATCCACCATTCGTTTTCTTCTTCGTAGTGTGACATAAATTCTGTGGCACGTCCTTCAATATTACCGTAACCCGATATAGTCAATCCTTCCGCTCCTTCTGCATAAAACACCGTCGAATTTTTATAATCTGATTGATTTGTACTTATTATTAGTTCGGCACCCTGATCGATAAAAAATTCAATTCCGCTTTGTAAAACAATAGTACCGATCAAAAATTTGTATCCTTCAGGGATAATAACTTTTGCATTGCCTCCGCTTGCATATGCTCTGTCAATTGCTTCCTGTATGGCTTTTGTATCGAGCGTCTTTCCGTCTCCAGTTGCACCAAATTTAAGTACGTTATATTCTTTTCCCTTTCCTCCTTTTGATGCAAAGATAAAAGGACTCAATGACGGCGAAATGGTAGTCAATGCAATGGCGCCAACAGTTTTTATAATGGCATCACGACGTTTCATAAAATTTCCCTTGTTATGTTTTTGTACAAAATATCAGACCTATAAAAAACTAACTCTATTTTACAAAAAAGAGCAGAATATTATAAATCGTATTAGACCTTAGTAATCTACTTTGTCTAAAAAAGTAATATTTAGGATGGAATAAAAATTACCGATATATCATCGTAAATAATTGAGTAAATGAGATGAAAGAAGTTAGACGGTTTATAATGATCTGCCCTTTACAAATAAATTACTTTCTCTTACTGAGTACATCTTTTTCGTAATTTTCAATTACTGTAATATAATCTTCGCCCACAGGGACGTCGTTAATAAGGCAATAATAATCGTATACAGCTCCGAATGGTTTTGTCTTCAGCAATTCAAGAAAAGCCAGGCGTTCAAAATATTGTCCGTTTTCTTCATATTCTCTAAGCTTATCAGTTGGTTCAAGCAGTGCAAAGAGAAATGCAAGTTGTGTTGCTCTTGTGCCAATGACGTATGCCCCGATGCGATTCATGCTTCCGTCGAAGAAATCGAGACCAATATTAATTCTTTTCAGAGCATTGGCTCTCACAATCTCTTCAGCTATTAATTTAACTTCGTCGTTAAAAATTACAACGTGGTCGCTGTCCCAGCGGACGCCCCTGCTGATATGCAGAAGTAATTCATCAACGAATAATAATAATGAAGAAATCTTATCCCCGATTTGTTCAGTTGGATGGAAATGACCGCTGTCGATACAAATCAATTTATTATTCTTAACTGCGTAACCGGTATAAAATTCGTGAGATCCAACAACCATCGATTCGGAGCCGATGCCAAAGAGTTTGCTTTCGAGCGAGTCTTTAAGATATTCTTTTGGAAATTCCGTTTCGAAAATTTCATCCAGCGATTTCTTTAACAGAGCGCGATGTGTTGCTCTGTCTACTGGTATATCTTTCGAACCGTCGGGAATCCAGATATTGTTAACTGAAGGTTTACCCAATTGTTTTCCTATTTCAGCAGCAATTTCTCTTGTACGTTTGACGTGTTCGATCCAAAATTTTCTGTGCTTTTCGTTTTTGCTCGATAAAGTATATCCATCTTCGGCGTATGGATGTGAAAAGCAAGTAGGATTGAAATCAATACCAATATCGAGTTTTTTTGCCCAGTCGATCCAGCTTTGAAAATGTTTTATTTCAATCTGGTCGCGGTCAACTTTTTTACCCTGGAAATCTCCGTAGATAGCATGAAGGTTAAGACGCTGTTTGCCAGGAAGCAAGCTCATAACTTTTTCAATATCAGCTTTTAGTTCTTCAAGAGTTCGGGCTTTCCCGGGATAATTTCCTGTAACCTGGATTCCTCCTCCACTCAATTCTGCATCGGGAGTTTCGAATCCGCCGACATCATCGGCCTGCCAGCAGTGAAGACTTATGTTCACCTCTTCCATTTTTTTAAGTGCTTCGTCGGTATCTACACCTAACTCAGCATATACTTCTCTGGCAATTTGATATGCCTGTTCAACTGCTTTTGGATTTTTCATTTAATCCTCCGTATTAGTGTATGATTATAATTTGATTACAAATGTGGAAAGAATTAATATCACTAAACCGACAATCAAAGTAGCAAGTGTACCGGCACCCGCATTTTTCCATTCCTTAAGCAACAAGCCCCATACATTGCTGAATAGAATATTAAGCGCCATCAAAATACTCCAGCCAAAGACAAACATTTCTTCGGGTAGTTTGCTCTGCCCCATTCCAAAGAAAAAAAATTGCAAATACCAGAGCGTTCCACCAAGGAGACTGAAAAGCAGATTATTTAGCAGTACCTGTTTATTTACATTTACATAATCGCTGAAGGTTTTGTTCTGATAATTTAGATACATGCAATAAACAAAATTCGTCACAAAACCTCCGAACATCACAATAATATATACGGGATTTACAACGAAGAGAGGGTCAGTCCCATAAGAAGCAGCAACTTTTTGAATTTCATAGCCTGCGTCGATTACACCGGGAATACCGTTAATTCCAAAATTAAAACAGGCACTCATTAAACCCGAAAGAACGGCTATCAGCAATCCTTTTTTAAGAGCAAAATCTTTTATGGCTTCCCTTCTGGCTTCCTCAGGCATATTGCGTGAACGGAGAACGCCTGCGTATCCGACGATTGCAATACCAGTCACACAGAGAGCCACACCTAATAAAATTAATCTTCCTTCATAAGTTGTAAATAAATTTCTTCCCGAGACAAAAGGTGGAATCAAAGTTCCAAGGGCAGCCGTAAAACCGAGCGCAACCGATTGTCCGAGTCCAACTCCCAGATATCTCATACTCAATCCAAATGTCAAACCGCCCACGCCCCAGAGTGCTCCAAAGATGAATGCGGCCCATACAGCATTGCCGTCAGAATTAATCAAAACGTCCAGAAGATTTGGAACTGTGAAATAAGCAAAAATCCATGGTGCCAGTATCCACGATACCACTCCTTGAACAATCCAGTACGATTCCCACGACCATTCTTTGATCTTTTTAATGGGGACATAAAAGCTGGCAGCGCATATACTGCCGAATGCAATAAGAATAATACTCATTAATGAGTCCATATTATTTATCCTTTTATTTATTAGTCCATATGAAATACCATCTCGAGAGGGACGGTAACAGGTGAATTGTCTGGATTGGTCTCCATTATGTCAGCCATATATTTCCACCATTTCTGGACAATAGGATTTGAACCCAGATCCTGCGAGGAAGAATCGCCCGCAAGTTTTTGTACGGCAAAGAGAGTATTTGTTTCTTCATCCAGAAATATTGAATAATCTCTAACACCACTTTGTAACAATAGAGTTTTTAACTCCGGCCAGATGGCGTCATGCCTTTTTTTGTATTCTTCTTTGTAGCCGGGTTTAAGTTTCATTTTAAAGGCAAATGTTTTCATAAATTCACCTCACTTATTTTTCAATTTCTCTTTTAACCTGATGATTTCAATTCCTGCATCTATTACTGAACCGATACCATGTTTTTCATTTAATCTGGCAGGACGTTCATAATAAAAAACAAGATTATCCTCAATACCTGTACCTACGCAAATATCGTTTACCTGACCATCAGACCTGATTTTATATTTTTTCAAGCCTTCCCATCCTTTAAGTGCAACGGATGCGTAGCGTTTGTCGATCCATCCCTGGTTAACCGCACGTGCTATCGAATAGACAAACATTGCCGAACAGGACGATTCGAGGTAAGAATCATTTTTATCGAGCAATTGATGCCATAGACCTTCAGGACTTTGGTATTTGGCAATGCCGAGTATCTGTCTTTCGAGGTCTTTTCTAACTTCTTCCCTGCCGGGATAATTTTCAGGTAAGATATTTAAAAGATGAACTTTAGCCATCATTACCCATCCATTGCACCTACCCCAATGTGCCACACCATTGCGTTTCACATCGCTATAGTAACAATGCCAGTATAATTCTTTATTATCATCCCACAGGTATTTTGTAAAGTTTTTAATCTGAAGGATTGCATCGTTCCAATATTTTGTATCGCCCGAGAATCTACCCATTCTTGCCAAAAACGGGACGCTCATATAAAGATCGTCTGCCCATAGTGTCATTTCGTGTGGAAATTTTCTGACCAGTGTTCCATCTTCAAGACGTTCCTGACCTTCGGAAATATGTCTGGCGGCATCTTCAATGTACTTTTTGTAGTCATCGCGTTTAACATATTCATAGACATCCATCATGCTTGCCCCCATTGCACCGCAATCGTCGAGTTCACTCATTGTCCACAATTGCCCAAATGGGAAGTTATAGTGTGGTCCATCTTTTTCTTCATTATATCTCGTCTGGAAATATTTATAATTGTCCATGCCAAAGGATACGTGCGCTGCAGCGTAATCTGCATACTTTTTATCACCGGTGAATTTAGACAGATTAATTAGAGCCATATTAATAACGCCGTTTGTATAATGCCATTCACCGAAGGGAGAAATAAACCGTAGTTGTGCCCCATCAGGAGCATCCTGGGTTGACTGATAAATTTTTCCCGTCTTCAAGTCTTTAAAACCAAGAACTCCATGTTCCACAATATAGTCGGCTACTTTTCTGATTACTTTTTCGTCTTCACTATTGACCTGTGCAAATAAGACTGAACTGCTAAATAAGATTATTGCAAAAATTAACGTTCGTTTCACAGTTTATCTCCTTTTTATTTTTTAAATAAGTAAATGTCGCTAATCTTATTACTTGAGCCAATTATCCGGAAGAGGAATGATACAAATATTCATCGATTTGCCATCTTCTGAAAGCATTGCAGATTGAATCATAATTTTAGTACCATCAGGACTGAAAGAAGGATGAGGATGATCTGCGGCTGTAGTTTTATGGCCAGCAGAGAGTAAGATCATTTCATGGGAATGTCGGTTGATTAAATAAACTTCGCGTGCAAAATTATCGCCGGCAACAAATCGCCCGTCAGAAGATCCGGTGACATGCCAGAATCCACTTCCATATGGTATTTGGCCTTCGATTATCATTTCTCGTGTCTTAATGTTTACTATTGCCAGTCCCGTCGGTTTTTCTCTTGTTCCGCAATTGCCCCATTCGATTTCCTGTCCTGGTTCGTCTATTATCGTATCGTTTGAAACGTTGCTATTATCGAAGTGAATTTTACGGTGCCCCATTATTGCGAAGGCAACTTCTTCGGGGGTAATTACTACTTCGTGAGTAACCCATTCATATGGAGCTTCTGGATAAAGTGGTCTTAAGCCAGTACCATCTGAATTTACAATCCATGTACGTTGAGGAGATTTTCCGCCAGTTTCCCAGCAGAAAATAATCTGGCCAGGCACCCAGGGATTAGTTTGAATGTGCCCAACCTGAAATGGGACTGATACTACATACTTAATTTCTCCCGTATTAATATTAATACCGGCAATACCTCCTGGACCGGCACCCATATTACGCGGGCCGAAGTTATTTTCGATTTTAGTACCTTCAGGTAGATACTGCATTGCTTTTTTTCTTCCTACACGGAACCACAGCCATTCTTCGTCTGCATCAAAAGCAAGTTCGCCGTTGGCTTCGTATTCAGCCGGAATAATTCCACAAACTTTTTGATAAAAAGATGCATCTTTCAAAGTGCCTTTTTCACTGTCTTCAAATAATCTGTCAAGTTTAACTTCGATAATTTCTCTTGGACTATTTTCGTCGCTAAATCTTTTCATATAATAGAGTTTCATCGATTTTCTGGCAACTATTAACGTTCCAACGTAACCTCCTTCGGTAACCTGTACGATATCGCCGCTTGTTTCGTTAACGGCCAGAGCTTCGCCTCTAACTCTTCTCGACCTGAAAATAATCCAATTACCGTCTGATGTCCATTGATTGTGTGTAGGATAAATTTTAGAATCGCCCGCTGCAGTGCTTGTTAAAAAAATCAGTTTTACTCCCGTAATAGGATCTTTAATCACCTTCCGTTCGGATGGAAATCTTTTTCCTATTTGTGAAAAGACATTTGAATAAAATACCCCGTTTATTATTAGAGCAAGCCATATAAATATTATTTTTGTTCTCACTTTTAATTCCAGTATGAATTAAATTATTTCAAGCGGTACACTTTAAAGTCGTCAACTTCCTGGTGCGATTTAACAGTGCGGAACCCGAAATATCCTTCGGTCAATGGTTCGCTATCTTTGTAACTAAAGTATAAATTGCCGTCGACAAAAAAACTTGTAGTACCGTTATAAACTACAATCTGTATAAAGTAGGTTTTATTAGGTTGAAGTAGATGTTTTTCGTCATTAAAGTCGTAAATGAGAGTCCGTTGGCCATTGCCCTGATATTTACGGAATCTCGTTGTTGTATTACTATTACCACCAATGCCGGCATAATAAAGGCACAGCGAATCATATGAAGAAAATGTGCCGTCGCGTGTAAACAAATTTTTATTACGTGGATCTAAAGCCATCCAGAATTGATTGAGATCTGATAATCTATCGTTGTAACCTTTGTCAACAATTACTTTTCTTTTATATTCAATCAACAAATTGCCTTCGAGTTTTTCTTTGAACCAAATAGTAGTGCCGTATTCGACATCGATACTCAATTTCCCGTTAATGATTCCGACTTTTGAAAAGGGAGATTTTTTTGTTTCAACGATCCAATTATTCAGTCCATTTTCAAAGTCGTCACTGTACAACAAATCGCCTATCTGGTATTGTTCTGTACAAAGGCTATCGCTAAATTTTTGGATAATACTTTCAGGAATTTTATCGCCCACAAGTTCAAGTAATTCAATTGCATTCAGACACCACTGTACCGTATTGTTCGTAGAAACTCCCTGAACTTCACATACAGGTTGCAAACTCTGAATACTATCGAATTTAGTTATATTGAAAACTGTACGGAAGTATCTTGGTTTTGCATCAAGAAATTCTTCCCAGGCACGGACAGCATAGACAGAATCTTTTGAAACTTTAGCATACCAGGCAGGTAATCTGGCGTACCATGAACCTGGAGTACCAAGTTCGACTTTCTTTCCGAATTCCTTCTCTATTTCCGAAACAGGTGCGCCGTATAATTTGCAAAATTGATTCCACAGTTTATTCCATTTTTCATTCTTCAATAAATTTGTTAATTCGAATGCAACTTCCGGTCCTCCCATTAATACCGAAAGATGCGCCGAACCAATATCATTGTCATTGAGACGATAGAGCTTATAAGTTTCAGGATCGTATCCAAATGCTGCATCTTTTCCAGAGAAGAAACCATACGGCATTTCGTAGAGACTATTAATACCAGTCATAATTCTGTTACGATAAATAGTATCGCCAGTTCTCTCCCATTCAGTCATCCAGTTGCCAACAAGCGCAAGCCAGTCGGGACCGAAGCGAACGTGTGTAGGATAATTACTTTTTTCTTTAATTAAACGCAAAGGGTCAATTCTTCCAATAGCTTCGTTAGCTGCGTCAGTAACTTCATGCATTATATCGCCCAACCTTTCATCGGTGGTAAGATAATAATAGAATCGATTTAATGCTGCTTGAGATATACGTACTTCTTTTGCACCGCATCCCCAATGAACAACATTATGTCTGCTGCCCAATCCTTTTAAAGGTCCGAGATGATAAACATCCACCTCGCTGTTGTGTCGTGTCATAGCCTCTGCCATTCTAAAAATGTCACTTCGGCCGGTTCTTAAAAAGCTATACCAGAGCCATAAATTAGGCATCAGTTCTGTATTAGCCCAGGCGAAGCCTCCCATATCGTACTTCCACGTATGTCGGCGACGGTCGTAACTATGTTGTATATCCCCGTAATGCCAGAAACCGTACCAGTGACGCTGCTCTACTTCCAGTTGATAATACTTGAATGCGTTTTCGAGCTGGTTTTCAATCCAGCATTTTACATTATTACTTTTATCTGGCAAACTCCATACCCCGAAGACGGGGATACTGTGTAAGTAATCAGGAGTAGCCACAAGAAGCGGAGGTTGATTGACCGTTTTTATCATTCGATGAAGGGTTTCGTAACTGGGTACATTGTCAGAAAGGAACAGAACTAATTCGCTTGTGCGGGCAACACCTGTTGCAATACTGAATCCTGGTTGAACGTCTTCGTAACTTGCATCGAGATTATGACCCCAGGCTAATGTATCGTAGTGGCGCATGTCCATTGCCTCTGCGTCTGGTGTCCACAACCAGGTTTTTAAGTGTGCTATATCTTTTTTGACATCAGATATTTCAAAAGCGGAAGGAAATGATTGCCAGAAATCTCTCAGACACACAGTCAATCCACCAGATACATCGCCGACAAAAGCCAATCCACTCGCCCGATTACCGTAACCTGCATCTATCCATGTACTTTTATCGTTTGTTCTTTTCAGGATTCTGAAGCCGTCAGCATTGAGCTGAATTAATTTATAGTCGTTCCACGAAGCCCAATTATTTATGAGGAATTGCTGTTGTTTTGAAAGCGAATCCGGCTCCGGAATTCGTAGACCTCTTAGCTGTCTGTCGTAATATTCTTCTCTGCGGTCTAACGGATATCTCCCGCTCAATGGCTGACATGGCTCATCCCACAATCTACCATTGTCACCAGAAAATCGAATATGTCGATTGTACAATTGTTCGTCGAGCGGGATATCAAACACAAATCCCAATCCTTTTATGAAATCTACATTCTGATCACCATCATAAATTATTGTATGAACAATACGCATCGATTGTTGCCCTGCATAGAAATAGAGTCGCACAATAAATGGTAACCAGCTTCTGTTTCTCGATTCAGAATGATGTTTACCTTCAATTTTTATTACTGCTCTCACTGGACCATTCTGTTCTATTGTTACCTTTTCAATCATTCCTACAAATCTTTCAATAGACGGTTGCTCTCCATATTCTTTAGAAGAACCATTTTGCAATAAGCATATTAAACTTCCGCTACTTGAAATCAATTTATTATTATATAGAATTTGTTTAATCAATCGAGTACCACTTTTGGGTACTCTACATTCTATAACACCTGTATTAATTTCAATATCGTTATCGTTTTCATTCACTATTACTTTTTGTTTCGTAAGTTCTTCAGTAATATCTTCATTTAACATTAAGTGTAATGAAGAACCGACACTCGGTGTGACAACAGTGCTCAAGCCGATCCATTTCAACGTACCGTCTGGCCAATAAGCCAATGGCCAGAATTGAAGCGGTAAGGTTTTACCGGATTCATCCTTTAAAATAAATTTTGCGGATGTATCGATTTTACCTTCAGGAAATGGTACACCCCAGCTAACTCCAGTTGAAAATTCAGGAGGAGCATTGTCTAACCATTTTAGTTTTACCGATTTGAAATCCTGTGCATCTGCTAAACCAAGGTAGAGGCTATGAATAATTATAAAAAGTGATACATTAATTATTCTATTGATGCAGACCTCGTAAACAAAATCGATTTTTTTCATGATATCTTATTTATCGTTGAATAGTTATTTCATATAAACTAATTTTTCCATAAAAACTTTATTAGCTTTTTTGTATCGTATAATTATTTTGAGTAGATAAACACCGTTAGATAAATACTTCCCTTGATAATTTATTTTATGGAAACCAGCGTTAAGCGTTTTATTGAGAAAGGTTTCTATTAATTGACCTTGCAAATCATAAAGTTCAATTCTAACATCGCTTATTTCTGGTAAACTAAATGAAATCGTTGTTTGAGGATTGAATGGATTTGGATATGCAGGATAAACTACTGCTTCTGCAGGAACATTCGATGTATACGATGAAATATCTGTAATGTCACCTGCCATTTTATATATTTCACTCCCGGCAAGCAGGAAAGCTCCAAGTCCATAGTCTTCAAAATTTGGAGCTTTGTCGTAAGTAACTGGTTGACCATCGGATGGTTGTTTCCCTGTACTTTGAACGTAACCTAAAAATCCGTTTTCATGGAGTGCATCTTCAGAAAGCGCAATCCAGCCTTTGATTGCTGATTGTTTGTAAGTCGGAGCGCTCAATAACCCTTTATTAATACCCCAGGCTAAGCCAAACGTAAACAACGCCGTTCCCGATGATTCTTTTCCACCATATTCGCTGGGATCGTGTAAGCTTACATTCCAGAATCCATCTTCTCGCTGGACACTAATTATTGCTTCTGCCATTTCGAT
The DNA here is from genome assembly GCF_051488685.1 of Melioribacter sulfuriphilus. Classification (NCBI taxonomy): domain Bacteria; kingdom Pseudomonadati; phylum Ignavibacteriota; class Ignavibacteria; order Ignavibacteriales; family Melioribacteraceae; genus Melioribacter; species Melioribacter sulfuriphilus. The sequence goes on along the minus strand of NZ_JBPSEH010000011.1, from coordinate 73,097 downwards.
AAATGTTTCAATGTACTCATCTCGATGAGGAGCGTTTTCTGGAAGTACATCCAGGACGCGAGCGAGTGCTGCAAAGACCCAGCCGTTTCCTCTTGACCAGTAAGTATCTTCACCATTTGGAGATTTGTGGGGCGGGTCGAAGTTTTTATCCCGCCACCATAAATGATCAATTTTATTGTACAAACCCGAATCACCTTCAACAGTTTTTGTGTGCATATACATTTCATACATTCGATTAAAATATGTCGTATCGTTATAGATAGTACCAAGTTTTGCAAATACAGGCATTGCCATATGCAAAGCATCAATCCACCACCAATCGTTAATCTCAGGACTGTTAATCATATTGTCGATGACAGATTTAATTTTCTCGATTCGTTCCGGCTTCGGATCAATTTGATATAACTCAATGTAAGTTTGACCGCAGGCTTGATTATCAGCATTACGAGTCGTAGTGCCTCCGTACGCAGGTTCCCAGTTGTGACTTTCTGCCCATTGAACTGCATAGTTATAAAACTTTTCGTCAGGATCAATTCTGTATAATGCCATTAATCCTTCGTAATACGTAGCACGAGTCCATATATTGCTTGGTCTTCTTTTGTCTGTAACAATGTCAATAGTTGGGTCCGGCCATTTATTCATAAAATATTCATTAGCCAGGAGCATCTTTCCAAGTATGACAGATCTATCGGGTAAGTTTTGAGCTATTAAACTTGTGGTACTTATACAAATCAATAAGAAGAGAGAACGAATAACTCGTAGTTTAATGTAAAAGAGAAAATAATTATTAAAATTTTTTTTCATAATATATGATAAGATTGTCATGCCAGGCTGTGCCTTAGATTTCACAACCTGGCGTTGAAATAGGACTGGCTACTTCAAAAGCATAAGTTTTTTTACACTGATAAAATCATCTGCTTCGATGCGATAGAAATATACTCCAGATGAAAGATTGGCTGCATTGAACTGAACCGAGTAGACTCCAGGATCATACTCCGCATTTACAAGTTGATGAACAAATCTACCCAATAGATCATAAATCGTAATTTTAACATTACTTTTTTTCGGCACTGAAAACTTAATAGTCGTTGTAGGATTAAACGGATTGGGATAATTTTGTTCTAAAGTATAGGTCTTTGGTAGATTATTTTTTTCATTGACTGAGACAGGTTTTGGTACCTTTCCAAGCGAAGCCATACGAACTATCTCATTTTGAATTACCTGTCCGCTAACCTTTGTATAATTATAGAAATTGAACAAAGAAGCATTTCCAGTGGTAGCGTAGGCATGGTCGTTACCATTACCAATCAAAGTCCGATATCCAGCCGGCATGTCGCCTGAACCATTATAAAATTCGACCCACGGTTCCCATCGAACAAAGAGTACATTATTATTTCCAGCATCTCTTGCTAATACAGTGCCGTTACCACCATCTGACGTCTCCAGGTAATCATAAGGCGAAGTAGCCCAGGGCAAAGTGCTATCGGAAGAAAATACAATCCCCTGGAAAACAGGATCGTCTGGTAATTCTATCTTGGCTTTTAGAGTATCACCTGCGACATCAAAGGTTGTAACAGTTGCTGTAGGCAACCAATTTAATCTATTATTACGAGCAACCCATGGATGCAGGAGTAATAAAGGAGAGGTAATACTATTCCATGCCTCTTTATGAGTTGAACCAAAGTCTGCACTTGCACCAGAGCGCCCGATAATGACTAAATCAACTGAATTCAATGTATCAATCAAGCCCTGAGAAGCATTTTCCAATGCTGCAGAATAAAGTGTGTAAACTTTATACCCCATTTCCAATAAATTATTAATTACTGGCTGGTCTGCACTTAGATTTGTAATTGGGTCGATATTATCCGCCTTAGTTATTAGAGCAATTGTTTTACCCAGGCCGACTGGTCGGGGTGGTGGTTCAGGTAAATTTACCATTCTTTCAACTTCTCTCAGATATACCTGTTTAGCTTCTGGAGTAAAGTTATAATAATTAAAGGGACCTGCATGGTCGTTACCGTTACCAATTAAAGTACGGTATCCTGCTGGCATATCACCTGCACCATCATAAAATTCTACCCATGGTTCCCATCGAACGAATAAGACATTTGACGTTCCGGCTTCACGTGCAAGAACAGTTCCGTTTCCGCCACTGGTTGTTGCCATAAAATCATAAGGAGATACAACCCAATTCATGGTACTATCTTCTGCAAGTGTTATACCTGCAAATACGGGGTCAGCCGGCAATACAATTTTGGCTTTTATAGTATCCCCAGCATTATCATACGAAGTGGTTGTACCAGTAGGCAACCAGTTCAAACGATTGTTGCGCGCAGCCCACAAATGGAGTAGCATAATCGGTGCTTTGATATTATTCCAGGCAGTTTTATGAGAACCGCCGAAATCACCGCTTGCACCTGAACGACCGATAATTACCAGATCTGCTGAATTTAAACTGTCCAGTAAACCTTGAGACGCAGTTTCAAGAGAATTTGTATAAACTGTAAAAACTTCATAACCTGCAGCTATCAAGTCATCGATAAAAGGCTTATCCGCATTCTCATTAGTTGCCGGGTCAATTTTGTCGGGAAGACTCACAAAAGCAATTACCTTCGGAAGCCATTCAGTATTAATGTTAGGATCGAAAGTCTCGCTGGAAGTTATGATGATATGGTCAAGCATGGCATTTGGCTCTCGCCCGAAGAAATCGATAGAATGTACACCTACAGAATCAATGATAAAAGGAGCACTCCCTTTATGCCACGACCATGAACCTCGCGGTTGGCCGGATACCTGTCCAATAACTTTTCCATCAACGCCATAGAAGAAAGAATCGCTATTGCCGTCGGGGAAAAATACATACGCCCAAATATAATGCGTGCCTGTATCAACAAAGTTAACATAGTAAGATAATTTAATATTGATTGTCTCGGCGTTGCTTGTACTACCGTCACCTTTAGCCATATATGCGCGCATATAACCCTGACCCATAAAGCCTTCGATAGAATCCTCCAATGCAAAAGTGTCACCAACTTTAGCCTCCAGACCAGGTCGATATACATCGTACTTTTCTGCTGGCATCACTACCAACCCGAGTGAATCACTTCTTTGCACAAATTGTGCGTTCAAAGCACTTATGCAAAGCACAGAGAACAATAAGAAAAGAAACGTGAACCTATGCTTCATAACCCCTCCTCGTTAATAAATTAGTTATTATTTTTTTTGATATGAATTTAGAAAGGCATTTCAAGAGAACTATATCTCTTAAATTAAATTCATATTTTGCGCCCTTGACGGTGTTATAGTTAGAAATCTATTTCACTGGTTTTAAATCGTCTGTGGATTGTTTTGTATGGAAATCAATAGCTGGTGGGCGATCTTTCTTTTCAAACAGTTCTTCGATGATTGAATAATCCACTTTGTATTCGGGATTAAATTTATTTGACAGCATATATTTTGTTATACTATAGAGTAATTGCCTTGCCACCGGTCGTTCATTTAAGTTATTCTGTAAATCCGCACTGCACACCATAATTTTTCCATTCTCAACCCGCGCTTCAAATAACACTGCCAATCTTCTATTCAAAAACCAGGTATCGATTGTTTGTATTAAAGGTTTAAATTGAGGTGGAAATAATTCAAGGTTCATTACCTGTTGACGATTGAGAATTTCCCACCATTGGAGATTACTATGAAAATCCGTGGGGAAATATGAAAATACCGGATGCTCAGGGTTGCATAGGATTCCAAGCGTATGTGGCGGTCTCATTTTAAACCATGAAGTATTCCAGAAGACGGGATTTAAATACTGAACAACATCCTTCCCATTTTCAACTTTCCCAGCCGCAAATAAAAATACTTTTCCGCCTTTAATTAAGACCGATTTGGCTTCAGCATCAAGTTTATCCGTAAAATAAATTTCACTGTGATCTATTTCAGGAAGTTCAGATGGATAGACCCAGAAATCCCAGCTGTTTTTGTATTGACCAATCGAAACTTCAAGAGTAAGTTTTATTGCAGAATTAAATTGTGAAAGTGGAAAAGTAATACTGCCCAGTTTAGTACAATTATCTATTGGAATATCTGTCGTATTTAATTTCCCTTCAGCAATAGTATTCATCTCTGAATCAATCAATTTCCATTGAGGTGTAACATTCAATAATTGATGCTTGCCGAAATGAAAAGCTTCGATATCAGCCTGGAATATTTCATTGTTATAAAAGACGAATTTTGGAATTCTTGCTAAAGGTACAGTTTCCCCGAAAAATTGTTTGAATTTCTTTGCGTCGATATATCCTTTTTCGTCCCAGAATGCGTCGAGTAGACCAACGAGTGCAGTTCCCTGTCCGGGATAATCGTTAAGAGCAAGCAATTGTATACCGGCTAAACCTTTTGTGCGGAGCGCTGCCTCAATTTCAGCTTTGTAAGAAATCACCTGTAATTTCCCCGAAGCCATTAAAAATTCCTGAGCCATGTCACCCATATGATTCTTTTCTAATAGTTCTTTAAACAATTCAAAATTCTTGGCTTTATATACCCCAGTATATTTTTTTATTTCATTAAAGTTTGGGAAGACACAGTGCTGCCCCATTTCATGAACTACATAAGGGACAGAATAATTTTCGATTCTTTTAGAATAATCGAATAAACTACTGGGGCGTTGATCCCATGGAAGTCCTCTCGGTTCAGAGCGAACAATAAATTGACTTTCCGGAACGAGTGGCCAGCTCTTACCAATTGAAGCAGATGTATAGACGTGGCGATTGTCAATCGATTTCCAATAATTGACAAGATTCCCGAGGTACTGAACCTGGTTTTTACCGGCAGGTTCATTCCCGTAAGCCATCATACAAAAAGAAGGATGATTTCCATAAGTATCTAATATACGTTTGGTTTCTTCATAGATATACTGGTCAATTGGCAAACCATCGCCTAATGTAACTCCGTGATTAGCCCAGCTGGGACCTTCAACCTGAAGATAAAATCCTAACTTATCTGCAGCATGGAATGCGGCTTCGGGCGGACACCAAGAGTGAAATCTCATATGGTTTAGACCAAAATCTTTACAAATCTTGAATATCCTTTCCCACGATTCAACATCTGTAGGTGGATAACCTGTTAAAGGGAATACACAATTTTCAACCGTTCCCCTTAAAAATACTGGTCGATTATTAATTTTGAAGCGGGTACCATTAATTGTAAAAGCTCTCATTCCAAATTGAATTTCTTTTTCGTCTATATTACCCGATTCATCAATTAACTCTATCGTCATTTTATAGAGAGCTGGATTGAATTCATCCCATAATTGAATATTCTCTCCCATCGGATAAATTATCTCAACGTCAGTCTTCCCTTTATTAATTTTAATATCTCTGATCAAAGGAGCTACTTCATCTACTTTTTCAGTATTAAATGATTTTGCTTTTAATACAATCTTTGCAGCTCTCTCTTTCTCAGTAATATTAGATAATACTGCTCTTACAGCTACGGTTTTATTATTGATATCAGGGAAAAGTTTAATGTCATAAAAAGACACTGGAGAAGTTGAACTGAGATAGATATCGCCCACGATTCCATTCCAGTTCCCCTGAGTTTGATCGGTAATACTGTGTGAATCGGGTCCTACATTAATTTCTTTAATTCTATTATCCACACGAATAGTAAGCAGATGACGACCTGGTGTCAATTTATGCGATAAATCGTACCTGTGTGGTGTTGAAAGACTATTTTGCATTCCAATTTCAATGCTGTCAATCCAGAGCGTCGTTTCCCAATGAGGGCGTTCTAAAAACAATTCTATTTTACGACCTTTCCAATCATCCGGGATTTTTACTTCGAGCTGGTACCAGGCAACTCCAACATAATGTTTATTGGGTGTAAGCCAGAATGGAAATTTCAGGTTCTCTTTTTCCCTATATTTTGCCATATCGGGTCGAAAATACCACGAACTGTCGTAAATGCTACCTGTCCATATTGTATTAACTGAAAGATCATCTCCTTTGTTGTTATCTCTCATCGAACCGGGTAGAATAATAACATCCGTAAATTTTGTTTGATACCATTTTTCTTTGACACCAATATCTTCCCGGTCAATTTGAAAGTTCCACTTTCCTTTTAACCAGATGGTATCGTTATTTGATGGTCTGGCGTTGATAATCACCGAGAGAATTGATATCGAACATAAAAAAATTAATGAACTTACAAGTTTTCTTGACATGTTATTCATAACTCTCTACTATATTAGTTAATAATTAATTTACAATGATGTGATAAGATAGAGAAAGAATATTAGCATATTCAGTAGATAATAATTCTGCTAATAGATAAACCAGGATCGAGAAGCGACAGCTGTAGCTTGACCATGCTATTCACGTTTAGATTAAATTCCGTTCTGGCAGAAGCAAAACCCCTGAGAACATTCAGACTCCACTCCGCAGTTCCAGAGATCGTGTTTACGTCGATGATATCGATAAGGCGATTATCTATCGATATTGCCGTGCGAAGTCCGCGTGTCTCATTTACGGAATGCGTCGGCAAACAGATTAATTCAATAATATGCTTGCCTGATGGAAGTTGCAATTGAATGGAGGCAGTTGGAGCATCTAACGCATTTCCTTCGTCATAGATGGGGCCAGTAAAGTTTTTCCATGACAGACTTTCGCCGTCGATTCCCAATCCTGGCAGGAGGCATAATTTTGTTGTATCAAATTTTAATTCTCTGACATAAATAATTTTTATCGGTTTTAGTCGGTTATCCTTTGAAACGGATTTATAAAAATTATTCATTGAATCCGGCGCATTAAAAACTGGTCGATTACGAGGATTCATAGAGATCATACCGTTCCATTTGCCATTGGCAATTTTAGTATTATAAATATCTGTCAGTTTCTTTATTTCATTGTAAGCACGGCTAGCCTTCTGGTAATCTCCCATTCGAGCATAAAATATTTTTTCATTCATGTATGCAGCACTTAAAATGGGATAGAGGATTAATTCAAAATAAGCATTCTGGAGACGTTCTGGAATTATTTCCTTCAAGCTTCTGGCTTTACGTGCAATCTTCTGATACGTTGCAAGACGTTCTTTAACTTCATTTTCTGTAAAATCGATTTTATCGAGATGTTCAGGTTTTCCGGAGGCTGCCAATCGATAATATAAAGTTTTTATTTCAGCTATTTCTTTTGCGTATTCTTTCCCGAAAGTTTTTGATGCCCAATATTCAATATATTTTTCTGAATTTACTGGATTCCACGAATTGATATCCCATGCTAAATCCATAGCAAATTCAATTTCCATTTCGGCAGGTTTAATATCGCCTACATTAAAGATCCATAGACGATCAGCGCCGTATTCATAAGCTTTACTCATTTCATAAGAAATAAGAGAAGGAGATGTTGAACACAACCAGAGATAGTCTTCAGGGTAGCCCCAGTAGGATAAATGGTAATAGACTCCGCTTCTTCCGCTTCTTTTTTGTTCTTCAGATGTCGAGAGTTTGCGAATATAGCCGTAATTATCGTCAGCCCAAACAATCGTAACATCGTCTGGTATTTTTGCGCCAGCATAATAGAGATCGAGCACTTCTTTGTAGGGACAGAATATTTGAGGAATTTCAGCAGCATCTTTTTTGAAATGTTTGGCCAGTAAATCTCTCTGATCTTCTATCACTTTATTCAGGAGTTCAACTTTATCCTCTAATTTGTCAGGTCCGGGCATACCGCTATCGTGAATTCCACGCATCCCGATGGTTACTACAGTTTCCAGATTTAAATACGCTAATTCTTTGATTCTGTCTTCCCAGTATGTTTTAATCTCGTCGGAATTAGTATCGTAACGCCATTCGCTAGGTTCTTTTCCGTACTCATTGATAAAATTATTATTCCATTCATCCACATTATTCCTTAGCATCGGCTCGGCGTGACTTGAACCAAGGACTATATTATATTTTTTAGCCATTAAAGGATTTGCTTTGTAGTAGAAAAATGCTTTCGTGCATGGATGCATTGCAGGCCAAATAAAATTTGCTTTGAGTCTCAGCAGAAGCTCGAAAATACGGGCATATGTTTTAGGACCAATATCCTTAATATCGGTATCTATATTCTTAGCAGCCCACGGCTGCAAACCCCAGTCTTCGTCATTGAGAAAAATTCCGCGATATTTTACTGAAGGCGGCCCCATTACAATTTTATCGATCGATATTTCAAGTTCTTTTTGCTTTTGCGGCAACACATCAGCCCAGTAAACCCAGGGTGAAATTCCAAGAAGTCTGGACAATTCGAATATGCCAAAAGCTGTTCCGCGCGGGTCGCTACCACAAACTACAAGTGCCTGGTTTAAACCATATAAGGGATTATTTATTTTTTGAATTACAAAGCTCTCCCATTTGCCTTCAATTGATGCAACAGATAATTTTCCCGTTGCCTTAATACTGTCGATGATTTTTGATTTCCCAATTGTACCCACAATAATTGCTGACTCATCATTGACTTCTAAATTGTTATGAATATCAGGCATTATATCGGTAATTAGTTTTATATCATTTGCCAGTGCAACTGCACAATTATAAACTACTTCAGCATCGTTCTTATCATAGATGATTGGCACACTATTTCCTTTAGATACAATTCGGAAATTGCCGCTTCCAAAATTGTTGTAGCTCAGTGCAAAATTCGAATTTGTAAGAAAGCAAAAGAGAAGAGGTACTAAACCAATTTTAGCTAAACAAGTTAATCTTCTGGAATAAAATAACATCACAATTTTTTTAATATGCCCATATAAAATTTATTTATCTCTGATAAGTTAAAAATAATACGAAGGGTATACTCATTATTCAGCAACAAGACCAATTAATTTTACTGGACCAACCAAACCTGAATCCAGCGGTTCCCAGTTTTGGGCAGTGAACAAACCATTTTCATCCATGTTTTCTCTTTCATGAGCAGCAAAGTTTATATTGTAAAATTTTTTGTAATTAATTTTATTTCTATCCATGTAGATAATTCTATTTGCCATCAAATTTGTCACTAATATTTCGAGAGTATTTATTTCTCTTAGTTTTTCTAAATCAATAACAACACGATACTGAGGTCCAACAAGTGTTGATAACTTGTGACCGTTAAGAAAAACAACAGCCGATTGAAAAACTTTACCGAGATCCAGTTGAATTGCATCAGTAGCAAAATCTGGCTTTGCGAATGTGATTGTATATTTTGCAGTACCGGAGAACCATTTTAGCTCGTCAGAAAATTTTGTCCATGTATCCAGTGTATGAGTAGACATTGAATCCGGTAAAGTGGGGACTCCTTTAACAAAAGTTACTTTCCATTCGCCGTTTAATTCAACGGTATCTTTTGTTGCACGATAGAATTTATATTCATCGACGTTTTGACTGTTTGAATACCACTGCAAAATTATAGATTCACCTTTGTCGAGTTTAAGATAGACATCTGCAAATTCATTGTTGACGACTTTCACTTTTGCTTTTCCAAACTTTCTTTCCATCGGGTTGAACCAGAGGGCATCACTCCCACTCCTTCGTATTCTGACCCACTTATCAAATTCATTATCGCTCCAGTTACTAATAAAATAACAGAGCCCCTCCTTACGTTTAACTCGATTAAACCAGAGTCCTTCTTTCAATAAATTTTCTGGCTTAATATTTATATCATTCAAAACTTCCTGAATATTTTCAGCTATAATTAATCTTCCTCTTCCTAATTTGCTTAGAAGGCATTGGTCAGCTTTTTCAAATTTAATATTGCTTTTGAGTTTCTCGAATCTTTTTCTTCGCTCTGCGAGGTTATGAAGGCCGGGTACGTCAGCAGGTAAGTTTTTACTAAATACTACTGTTGCTCCTGCTTTAGTTAATTCAATAATTTTTTTGAAGGTATTAAGCGGTAAAAAAATTGTCTCAGGAATTATTAAGACTCTGTATTCTGCAAAATTAGCGGATACAATCTTACCGTTCTTTACCGACAACATTCGCAATAGATTATCGGAAACAAAGTCAAACTGATACCCTTCATTCAAAAACAAATTGCTAAGCCGTTTTAGGTCCTCTGTTAATTCATCATTATTTGTGCCCAGATGTTTTAATAAATTTCCATCTTGTTTTGACCAGATATCATAAATAGGGAAATAGAGTAAAATATCGTTATCAGGTCTGGAGGATTGTAGAAATGCCTGACAATTGGCTACATAAGAATTTACAGCTTTAAGGTCGTCCCACCAGGTATTTGTGGGTGCAAAATGGACAGAGGCGTAAAAGAGCCGTCCAGGCCAGTCTTCTGATTGTGGTGAATACGGCGTGCCGTGATAAACCAGATGATTGACACCATTTGCAAAATAGCGATCGAAATTTTTTTTAACATCCGATAATGTCGATAAAAAATGCTCGTTTAGCCATGTAGCAGCTTCAGCAGAGATTAATTGTTTACCAGATAGATGCCCTGCTGAAGTAGCAAGTTTAATTCGTAGAGGCAAGGTGCCTTCGGTTTCTGGAATATCGCTTGCCGCATAAAGGTCAAGAACATTTGCCGGCGAACCATGTGCTTGATTACGGACAACTGAGTTATAATTACGGGACCATTTTTGCCAGACTTTAGTAAAACGCTTCAATAGTAAATCGGAAACAGTTTCTCTGAAATCAGTGAGCACTCGAGAATTCATCTCATCAGAATCTTTTCCGAAAAGAGCAGGTAAATAGTTCTTCAGGTCGTAGCCTCTCAAACTTTTAAATTCCTCGAACATAAGTGGAGTCCAGTTCGCTTCGCCTATGGCATCGTCTACCTCGTAAGAATCGTTGAAAAATGCTCTTATACCGTCAAGATTTTTCCCTTTTGCATTTTTATCAAATTGCTCTAAAAAATGCTTAAGCGCTTTTTCTGAAAAATGGTCGATTACATTTCCTTCTCCTCCTCTACTTGCTCGCTCTACCATTTTACCGTGCCATCCTTGAAAGAGTGCATAAATTTCCCAATTCCCTTCAGGAGCTGTCCAGAGTAATTTACCACTTTTGTCAACTCTATTTGTTATGTCGAGCATTGCACCGTTACTGTTGTAAGCAATCAGTGCAATTAAAGGCAATTTCCTTTCGAAGCGTACTTGATCCAGCGCTAACTCTTGTAAATTCGGATTTGCATTGATTGGGAATTTTATCTCCGAAATATCAACTTTGCGTCCTACGGCTCTAACTAACGGTTCCTGAATAAATTCTATCTCTTCTTTTAATTTTTCTCCTCCTTTCAAACTATAAATTTTATACTGGATATTCTTACAAGCATCTTCCTCAGAAATCCAGGGACCGCCAAAAGGCCATCCGGATGCATTGGCAACATCAACTCCAAGTCCCAATTCTTTAGCTTCATTCAAAGTATATTTCAAAATATCGATCCATTCCGGAGTCAAAAACTTTATATCATAATCTTCGTAGCCTTTTACACCATAAATTGCAGTTATTTCAACGCCTCCGAAGCCGGCTTTGCTCAATTCTTCCATATTAAATTTCAGGTCATCCTTTGTAACTGCGCTCCCGTGCCACCACCATCTTGTCCATGGTTTTGTAGTATAATTTATTTCAGGCCATAAATCTTTTTGTCCTAAACTGATTTCATTGCGCAAAAAAAAGATTACAACAATTAATAAAAAGAAGAAGAAATCACCACTATGAGAATTATACTTAGTCATATTAATTCTTAATGAATGAATAATTTTTATTTAAGCAGCGTCATTTGTTTCATAATTGATTTATCATTTATATCCAATTTATAAAAATAAATTCCACTTGCCAGACCGTTGCCGTCAAATGTCAATTTATAATAGCCCTGTTTTTGGTACTCATTAACAAGTGTACTAATTTTCTCCCCGATGGAATTATAAATTGCAAGTTTTACTTCAGCTGGTTCTTTCAAATAATATGTAATATTTGTCTCCAGATTAAAAGGATTGGGATAATTCTGATATAAGCTGAAGTTAGCGGGTAAATTAGTGTCGTTATAATTAATAGAAGTGATGAATTCCGATTCGATGGCACCCAAATCGGGTGCATTCCCGAAATAAGGAAATCCAATAATTGTTCCTGCATCAATAACCTTGTTGGTTTGAACAGGACGCATAAAATCGATTTCTGGTAAACTACCGTCTTCCTTTCTTGGAGACATAAGTAAATTTATATCGAGACTTTTAAAATCGGCGTCGTTAAGTGATAAGTTGAACTGCCAGGAATTGGTAATGAGTGTATTTTTGCTTGTATCGATATTAGCAAAATCTATTAAGCCAAATCCCTTTTGATAACTCAAATTATTTATTAATACATGGTCGTATCCATCGCCATCAATATTAGTCGCATCCTCACGTTTTGGGCGATTCAGCATATTAAAGTTGACACTATTTTTATAGGCCGTATTATTATACCACTCATTGCCGCTCAAGTGATGATTTGAATAGAAACCGTTTGATTTGTTTCCAGCTGCAATACAGAATTCGATTTTGTGCTTCGGTACAGGATCAGGAATTTTATCCTGGGTATCGTGAGCAAAGCCACCGGCTTTAAATCCATTACCATCACCCAGACTCTGGAATGAAGTTGAATAGCCATTAAAGAAAGCCCAGCAACTATCGAATATAACAGATTCGTCGGCTCTTATTATATCAAAGCCGTCGTCACTATTAAACCATGCACGACAACCTTTGAAGACATTCCCTTTCCCACCTGCATCTGGGTGGCAACCAAAGCCATCATTGTTTCCACCAAGTTTATTTTCAGAAACATTATCCCAATTCCTGTATGAATCACAATTTAAGAATAAATTATATCCACCCGAATAATGCCTTAAGCCTGTTCCTACGTTGTCGTGCATACTAATTCGTTCAAATATATTGTGATTCCCTTTACTATAAATGCAATATGATTCCGTATGCGTTGTAATTGTGGTCTGAATGCCTGTCATTTCGATTCCCTTCAAATGGATATAGTTGCCTATTACATAAATACCCACTACTCTTTGATTGGCAGGTTTAACTTCCGAAAAATCGAATACAGGAGTTTCACCAGGATAAGCCCAGTATTTGATAGTTTTCCCTTCCGAACCACTTTTATCCAGATAAGTAACACACGCAAAAAGATTCGATACTATTCGGGAAATTTGATCTTCTTTAATTTTGTAAAGTCCTCCTCGTATATATATCGTATCGCCGGCTTTAGCCAGTGCCTGCGCCTTCTGGAGCGATCTGAGTGGTTTATCGATAGTTCCAGGATTTGCATCGTTCCCATCCGCGGCAACATAAATTTGTGACTGAACGTTAAGTGCTGTAGATAATAAAATCGTAAGAGTAAAAATTATTTTTTTATACATACCTTCCTCTTCTTAAATCAAGGGGATTACTCTTGAAGCAGAATTAATTGATATAAAATAGAGTTAGAACTCAGAGAGCTAAAAGATTATTTTTATTGCCAATTTTCTCTCGATTCGAGTTCTTTGAGGTTATACCTGATTCTGGTTCTTTCGACTGATTCTTTATATAGTTCATTCAAGTCAGGCAAAATCAAATTTGAGCCCTTACGTATGAAGAAAGGTGTTTTATAAGATGGAGCATCAACTTCAATAAATTGTCCACCGTTATATTCTTTCTTATCCCACTGATCGATCCACACTTCGCCTTCGGGTAAATAGATTTTCTTTTTTGTTTTACCTTCTTCCCAAATAATCGATACAAGAATATCATTTCCAAATTTATAGGTAGTCCAATCTTTCCAGCACTCTTTTTGCTCGGGATATTCGAGAAAGAGTGGCCTTATAATCGGCATGCCAGTTTCATTTGCAATTTTAGCATGATTATAAATATAGTCTACAAGGTACATTCTCAACTTTGCATAGAATCGCCACACTGCTAGAAGTTCGTCATCAAAAGAAGGTTCATAATCCATATCCCAGAAGACTCGATTATTTGTGGGTCCCACTTCCATAATTGGAGAGAAACATGAAAAACCCAGCCAGCGTTTTGTAACTTCTCTATTAATATTTCTAGGATAGCCACCGGTATCAGAACCCCAGATAGGATATCCCATAATAGCACATCTTTGAGCCCCAATTATTACAGACCTGAGACCTTCGGGAGGATTTCCTGTATCGCCAGCCCACATTCCTCCATATCTTGCGCTTCCAGTGTATTGTGCACGTGGGAATAAAATAAAATCGTCGCCCAAAATCGGTTTAACTGCCTCGTAAGTTGCTTTTACATATTGCCGCGGATAATCGTTATAGTTTTCTCTGTAACTAGTACCAATTGATGTAAATAAATGTAATGAATCCAGAAGCTTTTCACCGTCTGCTCGATCGAGCTTAAAACCTTTTATGCCGATTTTAGCCAATTTTGCAGGTCCGTTTTCCCCCCACCATTTACAGGCTTCTTTATTAGTGAAATCGATTAAAGCCTGTCGGGAATTTTTCCAGATACGACTTTTCAACTCGTAGCCTTTAGCTGCTGCCGTATCAGCCATTTTCCCCATTACGAACGGACCTATCCAGAGCATTGTTTTAATATTTTTCGAATCCAACCATTTAATCATTTTTTCAAAATTGGGTAGGCGTTCATAATCAATTTTGTAGTCGTCAAAACCTCTTACACCCGGTCCCCACGGTCTGTCGATCCAATATGCTGTACATGGTATATCGTAAGCAGCCATTAATAATATTTCTTCGGTTATCTGTGAATTGTAAGGAGATTCTACAATTGTACTGTCATAGTATTTTTTATTATTAAAATGTTCATCGCGCCATCTCCACGGTCCGAAGGCCCATTTAGGAGGCACAAATGACGGACCGGTCTCAAGCGCATGTCTCTTAACAAGTTCTGCAGGCGATTCATCCATCATTAATGAAAAAGAGAATTGAGAACCTTCAAAGGATATATGAACCACATTTTCAAACTCTTTACAAAAATCGATTATACCTGGCCACGTTCCTTTAACAAACAGAGCATAATTTCCCGATGAGATATAGAAGGGAGCATAAGCAGATACTGTTGGTTTTAGCTTTACTTCAACTCGCTGTCCTCTTAAATCAAGTCCTTCTTTGATATCTTTTTCCCACGATTTTTCTTGAGGGCCATCAACAACTCTTTCGAAAATGCCAGTAAAATATTCATCGGGCTCAGCCTTTGTATTTATTATCCAGCCGGAAGGTTGGACATCTTTATTTACCAATCTGAAATTAAATTGAATTTCTTTATCCGTTTCTCTGGTAACTAAAATGACTGTGTCGGAATCGTTTTCCCATAAATACATAAATTGATTATCGGAAGATTTTTTTATTTCGGGTACTCCCATAAGCCAATTAACTTTGCCGCCAACTACAAAACCAATAGCACCCAGAGTATCTGCCGGTACAATTAAAATATTATGGCCGTACCTGTTTTCTATCTTGAATGAAGTAAATGATTCGTTACTATTCAGTACAGTCAATTTGCCAGGTTTTCCGCAAACTGTTAGTCCCATTAAAAATAGTATTACAAATGAAAGTGCTGACAGATTTGATTTTCTTATAGGATTAACTATCATAGATTTTCCTGTATTTTTTTAATCCACAAAATTGAGAAGAAAATGAATCATACAAGTATTGTCAATATAAAAAATTTATTTAAGTAGAATCATCTTCTTTGTCGAGATATAATTGCCTGCCGATAATTGATAAAAGTAGATACCGCTTGGTAAATCATCCGCTTTGAATTCGACTGTGTAAATTCCCGGTTCTTTTTGTTCGTCTACAAGTGTTGCAACCTGACGGCCAAGTGCATCATAAACTTTCAATAACACGTGGATTCTTGAATTATCGGCTTTATTTGATACTGGTATAGTATAACTGATAATTGTAGATGGATTAAAAGGATTTGGATAATTCTGATAAAGTACGAATTTAGCAGGTAACTCGGAGATTGTTTCTACGGTTGTAAGAAAAGTAGATTTGATAATAATTTCATCTAAATTTCCGAAATCTGAACCTGTGGCAGAAAAACTGATTGTGTTATTGTATCCTTCATTTAAATTTACTTCAACACTGTCTATGACATAATTAGTCCAGTCGCCGGTGTTTCGCATAGTAAGATTAGTCGCTTTCCCATTGACTATCAGACTTCCAGTTCTGTCGGTATTTCCCAGCGCATAACGGAATAATAAAGTCTTAGGACCGCCGCCGTAACCGGGCATACTGGTAAATTCAACTGTACTATTGCTGGCGTCGAAATTTGTAAAGGCAGATCCGTGATATCCAAGATGATTATTTTCCACAAAGACAGTTCCAATTAAATTTGCATCCTCTGATTGATAAACAAAAGAATCTGCTGGTGTAATTTGAATTACTCCCGTTCGTAAAGATTCCACATTATTTGTATCTGTAACCGTTAATGCGTAGTAATAATTTTTCCCTTTAGTTAGATTTTTATCCTCGTATGAAGTTACATTCTTTTCCGCCTTGAATTTTACTGGCGAGGATAAATCTTTTGACTCCGATCTGTAAATATTTATTTGTGAAATTAAATTGATATCTGAATACTCCCACATAAGCAAACACGAATTATTATCGTGCCGATACGAAATGGCGGTTGGAGGCTCCGGTCTTAAAGTTGGAGTAACAGAAATTACGTCTGATAAATCTGACTTATTACCGTGAAAATCGTATGCTCTCAATGCATAGAAATATGTAGTATCATATTTAACATTTGTATCGAGGTAAGACGTCACATTGCCGACATCGATCGAGTCGGTGAATTTTTCTGCAGATTTTCCTTTGTAAAGGAGATAACCTGCAACATCGGTTTCTACATTCATATCCCATTCAACCAGGATTGTATCTCCTAAGGATGTCCCTCTTAAATTTATTGGTTTTGCTGGAGGTTTGAGGCTATCGGGAATAAACATGCTTTTACCGACAAAGAAACTTGGATGAGGTGGCTGGTTGTACCCAACATTTTGCCATGCAATTGCAAGACGATATTGCCTATCCTGCATTAAAGTAACAATACGATAAGATGTCGGAATGTTTGTTGTATAAATTCTGAGCGCTGTATTATCGCTTGTTCGCCAGATCACTTCCTCTCTCCAATCGCCGAATAAATCAGCCTGGAGTGAAGGCGTTGCTTTAGTATCATTATTAGAGGCACAACCATTTGCTTTTAGTAACAGTTGGGTGGTGTTACCATATTTCTGAATATAAATATTATCGAGCAATTCACGTTCAAGATCGCCATCCCACCAGACAACAAAATTAGAAGAAGGAGGATTTGGACCTACTTTAATATTATTAACGCTTCTCAATCCATCTGTACCGCCCCAGCATTCCATTCCTTCGTATGAATCTAACAGATTGGCTGCAACACCTCTGCCTACATCACCGGGGCCTGTGCCCCATATAATTTTGCCTGTTCTTCCTTCGAGAAGAGCTGAACCAACTTGAGCTTTTTCATGAATGCCCCATACTTCGAGGCCAGGACGATTAGGGTCAATATCAGAAACGTGCAATGCATCCCCGTGTCCGAGTCCTGAATTCCACAGCCCTGTTCCATCATCATCGACAGCCATAGAGCCATAAATAATTTCATCCTTACCATCACCGTCGAGATCGGCCACGCTTAGGTTATGATTCCCCTGCCCCGCATAAGTTGGGTATCCTTTATCTGTATCAAAGACCCACCGTGAAGTCAATTGTCCATTGCGCCAATCCCATGCAGCAAGAACAGTTCTAGTATAATAACCACGGCACATAACAACACTTGGATGTTCTCCATCAAGATATGCGACACAAGCAAGAAAACGATCGACCCTATTTCCATACGAATCACCCCAAAGGCTTACGTTACCTCGAGGCGGTAAATAATCGGTAGTCGCCAGTGCTTTGCCTGTCAATCCATCAAATATTGTAAAATATTCTGGGCCCGCTAGGATATAACCGCTTGAATTCCGATAGTCTGCATTGGGATCACCAATTACATTTCCCTGACCATCAATAGTACCATCAGCTGTTTTGCAAGCTACTTCAGCGCGACCATCGCCGTCGAGATCATATACTATAAATTGCGTATAATGCGCACCCGCACGAATGTTTCGCCCTAAATCGATACGCCAGAGAAGAGTACCATCGAGCTCAAGACCATCGAGATATACATTGCCAGTATAGCCACTTTTTGAATTGTCCTTTGAGTTGGAAGGATCCCATTTTAAAACTATTTCATATTGTCCGTCTCCATCCAGATCGGCAGCACTAGCATCATTGGGACTGTATGTATAGTCAACTCCATCTGGAGTTCTTCCACCTTGCGGTCGCTGGAGCGGTATTGTTTTATAAATATTCTCCCACGGTGTTACTACTTCTGATATTGAAGTTTCATTGCCATCGATGACAGCTACAATTTTATAATTATCATTTAGAGTTCCAGCTGAATCTATAAAATTAGTCGTCGATAATGGCATATCGTTAATTTTAGTGTTCCCTCTGTAAATATTAAACTTTATACTGTCGGGATCGTCAGCGAGTAATCGCCACCCGATAAAAATCCCCCCATCTTCTGCGGGCACTGCAATTACTCCCCTTCCCAGATTTTCATTTCGAAACGATTGCCCGAATAAATTAATCGATGTGTAGTTCAATACCATAGTTGCTATTATGATAATCCTCAATACTAATTTCATTAATACCCTCCCACTATAAATTTTTCGATTTGATTCAGATCACTGCGGGATTAAAAATTGCTGAATAAAAAAGAGAATACTAATTTGAAATGACTATAAATGTAATCCATTTATCTCACTACTATCACTCAAATTAAATGTACTCCTTATAAATAGGAATGTCTCTTTCCACATTCATAAATCTCTTTGACATTTTTGATCATCGTAAAGATAAAAGTTAGTGGTCAATCTGATTACAGACTGACCACTGATCCAATAAGCGGCACAAAAATAAGCTACATTATTTCAGCAGCATCATTTTTTTGGAGGCAACAAAGTTTTTACCGTTTGTACCTGTAGCAGATAATGTATAGATGTACAAACCGCTACTTAGATTAGAAGCGTTGAAGTTGAAGGAATGATTTCCAGCAGAGAGATTTTTTTCGGTCATTTCATATACCTTTTGACCCAGAACGTTGTAAATGGTCAAAGTAACGGTGGCTTGTTCTGGCAAACCGAAACGAATTGTAGTAGTCGGATTAAAAGGATTGGGATAATTATTACCGAGATAATATTGATTTGGAACATTATTATCGTATGTTTCAACAGAGACAAGATTTTCTTTTGTAATGAATGCTGAGAGGCTATCGCCCGGGATATAAACAAATTTCGCATTCGTCATGGAATCTCTCAGAGCTGCAAGATACTGGTCTCGGTTTGCTAGATAAATAGCTTTTTTATCCGGGAACCAGTTCAAATCGCCAAGCGGCAATCCGTCGGTACCTCCCGTAAGTAAAGTATCATTCGTATAACTCAAATCAAATTTCGGAGGCCAATTCAGTATCGGTTGACCTTCTGCATCGTAATCAACTACTAATTCAATGCGCCAGTCTGGCCAGGTTGCTCCTTTAAGCCAGTAATATTTATCCCATGCCAGCATACTATCAAGCTTACTGGTATTATTAACAAACATGGGATCAAACTGCCAATAATTTTTTCCTATTGTAAAATCATTATCTACAGTAATCGTGGTATCAACACCTTTTGGCCACAAAAAGCATGGAATAACTTTGTCAGAATCAGATGCAACGAGAGGATTAATTTCCTTGTTCCAGAATTCAGGGAAAGCGGGGTCAAGATAAAATGCATTCATACCTTCATAGAGTGATATAGAATCCAGCTTTTCGGCTATTTCATAATGATGCTCCCATGTTGTAAAAGGTGCTTCATAAAAATTCGTTCTTAGAGTCCGTCCTCTATAACTCCAGTTATAATAAATATTATTTGCCTGCAAAGCTTCGTACCAGTGTAGTTCATGCCCATTTATCTGCATATTGAGAAAAGTATTATGAACTTCGATTTGCTTTGATGTAAAGAAATTGCCACCGTTGCCAAATAACCTGCCTGAATTGATTGAGGTATTGTTTTCAAATATAAAGTTTTTTACACCTGCATCGATACGGAGGAGCATACCGTTAAAAGGTGAGCTGGCTTTACGAACCATATTGATAAAAAGACAGTTGGTAACACTGATTGTATCAGCATAAGCCTGGTTTCTCATTGTAAACCACTGACATTCGCCAAATGCACAATTGTCATAAATTACTTTATTCCCTCCTTGATTAACTATAAACGCGCCAACAAGTTCACCATTAGATAGATTGCCATCGAAAATGACATTTTTAAGCTTAACGCTTCCGCCACTTTTGATATGGATCATATCTCTTGCAGCTCCATTTGCAGCGGGAATTTGCAAGAATACAGGCGGTGCAGTTTGATTTTTGATCCATGTATTGTCAGGTCCTAAAATAACAAGGTCAAAATCGACATCGAGAGTACCATCAAATGCATAAATCTTGCCGCTTTCGGCTAAATAAACAGTCTTAGCTGGATCGTGCGTCCCGTCAGCGAGTGTATCTGCAGCAATTTGCACATTTACAAATTGATTTGGATCCAGCACCTTTTGTGCAAGTAAATACGGCGATAGCATAACAAAAAACATAAAAAGTAATACTAACTTTTTCATTGAGTCCTCCTAGATTTTAATTTGATAATTAATTTAATGGGAGCATTTGGCATTGTGATTAAAATTTTCACTTAAATTTCATCACCTCCTTTATTTCATAACCTTGCAAAAGGAAAGATAGCTTAAAACGAATATCGTATTCCCAGATCAGCTGTCGTACCATAATACTCGACACCTGAAAGTTTTTCCAGAACACTTACATATTGACGATCCGGTTCATTCGTTATATTATTAATGTTGAGATAAATTTGAAGACCTTTTAGCCACGGAAGTTTTTGATATGCAGTAAAATCCCATCGTGAATAAGGCGAGGTATATGAGTCTAATTCCTGATAAACTGTATGAGCACTTCTTAAAACATTATCAGTATACTGGAACGATAGCCTTGCGGAGAAATCACCTATGTCATAACCGACAGTTAAGTTCAAAATATCATTGGGTTGATTAACTAATCTGCCCGAGCGAGTTGTATCAATATAAGTATATTTTTTAAAGATGCCGCTGCCTATTGCTACACTTTTGAAGTATGGATAACGAGTTTGAGAATTTATATGTGTATAGTTGATATTTAGGACCAGCCCTTTAAGGAAAGATGGCATGTACCAGAAATGAGTTTGCCAGTCTACTTCAAAACCTCGTACATAAGATTTTTCTTCGAGATTTGTCCAGGTATAAATAGTTGTTCTTTGATTTGGAGTTAGCGGGTAGCGATAATTTATTTTGGAAGCATCTTTGGTAAAGTAAGTAATAGGTACAATTAAATTCTCAATTTCTTTATAAAATAATCCTGCTGTGAAAAGTCCAATGTAATTATCATAAACAGAGACATAAGCATCATAATTTTGTGTGATGGCAGATTTTAGATAAGGATTACCCATGCGTAAAACAGGATCTCCGTAAGTATCGATAAAGAGATAAGGGGAGACAGCACGATAGTCGGGATAAATAATACTTTTTGTGCTTGCCAGGCGAATGTCAAGCCAATTTGTCGGTTTAATACGCAGTAAAATTTGAGGGAACCAATTTTCACCTTTTGTTGAATCCCAGTGTACTTCTTTATAGTCATAATAATATTCGCCCGGTGTTGTCAAGCGACCAAATACATACGTTGAATCTGCAGTATAATCGAAACCAAATTTTTCATATCTTACACCTGGAGTCAAAGTAATAAATTTCCCGATGTTCATTTCGGTCATTACATAAAAGGCATAGAAGTTTCTTGTATAGTGATAATCATACTGAGTCGACTCAAGGGGTGAAATAAGATAGTACCCGTATTCTTTAGCCAGATCAGCTAAATGATGCATTTTCCAGATCGAGACTTTATTATAGAAAACATTGCTGCCAATTCCTTCCTCGCCAGATAGAAAATCGCCGATATCATATTCTGGATCGGCAAATAAAGAAGCCTTGAGACCGTTATCCTGGGTAGAAATGCCAAGGTCTGTCCATATTACATCTCTTAGCAAAGTATTGAAATCCAGGGCAAGACCTCCTCTATCTACATCAATACCCCACGCAGTTTCGTCATTTTTTCTAGTATTCCTTTCGTATTTACCGCCTAATTTTACTTCGCCTCTAATAAAACTTAAAAAATTATACGGCATTTTAACATTTAAGATGGCCGATTGAGCAGTTTCATCGACATCACGTTTGAGAGTGCTGGCGTTATTAATAATTTTATCCTGCTCAAGAACCTGCAGATGATTTAAAAGCATACTCGGGGAAACCTGATTTTCTTTACCGGCTATAACAGAATCTGGCACCCAACCCTGAACACCACCAGAGCGAGTTCTCATGTCGAGTGTCAGATCACCAGGATGACGTTGCGTGGTAATTGAATTAGAAAGAGAGAAATCGAGATTTAGATTTAGAAATTCAAATTCACCTTGCAGAGCGTTACTTATGACTGTATTTGTAAATTCCTGGTCATAAGCATACCCTCTCCAATCATACGAGGTTGTGAAATAGTTTCTCTGCTCGACTTGATGCTCTTTTAGACTGCCAATGAAGTTATTTAACAATAACGTGCCGTTTGTGAACTGATAATCAAACACAAGGCTACCACCCAATCTTTTCCTATCTCTAACTATGTCATAAATATTGACATCATTTAATAGTGTCGGTATTAGTCCCTCATTTGTTATTGATTCAACGTTGGTCGTATAGGAGGCACTTAGTCTATCAGAATTCCTATTGTAATTGTCGAGATAGCCAGAAATTTGTATCCCCAGTTTATTGTTAAAAACACGGTTGCTTACAAGCGCAGTAGCTCTGTAATTACCATAAGGATTGTCGTTAGCCAGCGAAGCATATCCACCTTGCATAGAAAAGTTAGTATGCAAGCCCTCGCGAGCTTTGCTGATTCTAAGATTAACAGTTCCGCCAACGGCATCTGCATCCATGTCGGCGGTAAGAACTTTAGTAACTTCAATGCCAGAGAGAATATTTGGAGCAATCATATTGAGATCGACACTGCGATTTTCACGATCTGTTGATTGTAATCGTACACCATTGACCATCATAACATTATATTGAGGTGAAAGACCTCTTATTGTAACTTTTTGTCCTTCACCACCACTGCGTATTAATGAGATACCGGGTAAGCGAGCTACCGATTCAGCAGCGTTTACATCCGGTATATCTTTAATGCGGTCGGACGATACGATATTTTTAATAGTATTTGCTGAGAGTTGCTGGTTGATAGCCTCCATCTGTCCTTCTGCCTGAGCTGTAATTACAACCTCGCCTGTTTCAAGAGCCACGTATTCAAGTTCAACATCAAGTTCAATAGTTTTACCTGCGACCACCGTAACAGGTATTCTTTCATCTTTGTAACCCAGATATTTTACAATCAGAGTATAATTTCCGGGGGGAACGCTACGGATGTAATATTCACCTTCAAATGATGCTGCAGCGCCAATACTGGTACCTTCCAATAATACATTTGCACCCGGGAGAACTTCGCCTGTTTCTTTATCCAGAACTTTACCTCTTATTCTGCCCGAGCTCTGAGCCTGAATAATACCTGCCATACACAAGATTAGAATCAAACACTTGAGTATTGTCTTACTTACTTTCATAACTTAACTCCCTTTTTAATTAGAGAATTATTAATTATAGAATTATTTTTTCATCTCAATACTTTATTATATCGTTCGATGTTTTTATCAAAATAGTCTTTGTTATTGGGTAAATAGGTCTTCAGTTTGGAGGAATTACCGACAATTTCTCTCCACTCATTGATATTCTTAACAATCCCCTTTGAAATTGCCTGCACTCCGATATTACCCAACACCGCTCCTTCAACCGGCCCGGCAATTACTTCGCATCCTGTTGCGTCTGCCGTTAATTGAGTAAGTAGTTCGTTTTGAATACCACCACCAACTACATGAAGTCGTTCTATTTTTTTAGCGGTAACCGATTCGATTTTTTTTAATGTATCCCTGTAACTGTATGCAAGACTTTCGATTATAACCCTGATGACAAACCCGTAATTATTGTCGTGCTTTTGTGCGGTCTCTTTTAGAAAAGCAATTATTTTTTCGGGCATATCGCCTGATTTTAAAAATCTCGAATCAGAAAGGTCTACCCAGGCTCCTGCACTACCATAATTATCAGCCATTTCAGTTAATTCTGCATAAGTAAATTTCTTCTCTTCTTTTTCGTCCCAGTAACGTTTGCATTCCTGAATAGGCCAAAGTCCCAGGATATTTTTTAAGAATCTAATTGTATTGTTAAAACCGCCTTCATTTGTAAAATTATTATTAAGTGCATCATCACTTAATACAGGTTGATTAAGTTCCACTCCCATTAATGACCATGTGCCCGAGCTTAAATATGCCCAGCTATCACTTAAGGCCGGAACACCGACTACAGCCGAAGCAGTATCGTGACACGTTGTAGCTATAACAGATATGTTTGGATCCAGCTGGGTTAAATTTGCCGTCGAAGCTGAAATTTTTCCCAGTACTAAACCTGGTTCAATAAGTTTTGGGAAAATGCCCTTCCTGAGACCTAAAGCTTCAATAACTTCCCAGCTCCAATTTCTGGTAACAGGATTAACCAGTCCTGAAGTTGATGCAATCGAATACTCGGATACTTTTTCTCCAGTAAGCAAAAAATTTAGGAAATCAGGGATAAAAAGAATTTTATCGGCGACGTCCAAAAGACTTGCTTTTCTTTTTCGTTCGGATAATAATTGATAAATGGTATTAATCTGAACGAATTGTATGCCGGTGGATTTATATATTTTTTCTTTAGGCAAGAGTAAGAAAGCTTCTTCCATCATATTATCAGTACGATCGTCCCTGTAATGGTAAGGATATCCAAGAAGTCGGTTTTCGGAATCGAGCAGTACATAGTCCACTCCCCATGTATCGATACCAATCCCGTCGAAATAATTACCGAACTCTTTCTTTGCCTTTTTCAGTCCTTCGATAATTTCTTCATAAATTGCCAGAATATCCCAGTGGAATCCGTAATCATATTTAATTGATGGAGTTCTGAAACGATGCACTTCGTGGAGAGATATAATTTTATTATTTAAAAGACCCACCATGCATCTGCCGCTTTCGGCGCCGATGTCGAATGCAATAAATTTTTTTTCAGCCATAAATTACCCGTGATTATTATTTGTCGAAAGAAAGATTGATATTCTTTTTAAGAGAAAAGATGAGCCTATGATTCTATGAAGTTAAATGGGAATAACCCGTTTGTACAAATAAATCTATTACCTATTTAATTTGCTTCGATAAAAGAATAGATAATTAGTAGAAATGGAAAAGAAAGAAACCCCAAGGAAAAATGTCCAGACATTTTACGCTATCTTTTGAGTATGCTGTATTCTACTGTTACGTCTTCGTAATCGTCGTAGCTTTTTTTATTTTCGAGCATATCGATAAGGATGTCGGTAGCAGTTTTTCCAATTATATATGGATTTTGCTGGACGGAATAGTACGGCACACCAAGACGGGAAACAATCGTGTTATCGCCAAATTCGCCAAGGAGTATATCATCTGGAATAGAAAGATTCTTATCGAGAATAGCTTTGCCTGCGCCATAAGTAATCAAGCCACCGATACTAATTACAGCGTCGATTTTAATGCCGGTATTTAGAAGGCCTGTCATTTTATTATAGCTGTCTTCAATGCTACGGAATGTTTGAAGTACGAGGTCGGGATTAAAATCGATGTTATTATCCTCGAGTGCTTTTTTATAGCCCTGGAAACGGTCCTCGCAAACAGGTATGAGTGTATTCGGTCCAAGAAAAAGGATGTTTCTGCGACCTTCTTTAATCATGTCGGTTGTAAGTTCGTAGGCAGCGTCGACGTCGTTAATTTTAACGGTAGTAAATGGCAATTGATGAATTTTACGATCCCAGCACACAATTTTGATTCCTTCTTCGTCCATTTTTTTGTAGAGTTCTAAATTTTCGTCACCGCCAACAGCATTCAATAAAATACCGTCCACGCCGATATCCGATAAGAATTCAATTTTTTTCCTTTCTTTTTTAGCATCCTCGTCGTGAACCATTAAAATGCATTCGTATCCTTCGTTGCCCGATTCTTCATACATACCTCGAACAGCTTCTGAGAAAAACGAAATTCTGAGATCAGGAATGAGGACGCCCAGGATTTTGCTCCTGTTTGTAATAAGCGATCGAGCCAAAATATTCGGGCGATAGCCCATCTCTTTACACTTTTCTTTAACAAGAGTTTTGGTTTCTGAAGAAATATCGGTTGAATCTCTCAGTGCTTTTGACACAGTAGCAGGAGTAAGAGATAGTTCGGTAGCTATATCTTTAAGGGTAACTTTTTTCTTTTTAATGCTCACAGTCAAAACTCAAAAGTAGTATTATTGATGGCTAATATTACGATATAAAGTAATTAATTTCAAGAGTATTTAAGGAGAAGGTCTGGGTACAGCTCCGCCACGTAAGTCCCAAATTTTGAATGACTTATAGAGAAAAAGGAGAAATAAACAACAGTCGGAAAAGGTTTTCGAAAACCTTTAAGTAATTTAACCCTAAAAAAGAGCCTTCTAAGCTCCTCGTACCATTACTTAAACGTTTTCGATGTCGACAGGAAAATATTAAGAATATTTTCTTCTGTCAAGTTATTTTTTTAGTATAAAACTTTTTTTATCCGCCATTCTTAACGTCTATTTTCACGTCAATCAAACTATTTAAATACTCTGCAGGATGATAAACTTTTTCTATAGTTTCAGAATAATTTTTTAATTGCTCTCTACAAGAAGTTCCACTTGCCAGTATTATTATTTCGTCCTTGTTTCCAAATTTATTCTTTATTTGTTCCCACAAACTGATCCCTAATGACTTACTGATTTTATAGTAATGCTTTTTATATCCAAAACTGCCGGCCATCCCGCAACATTCTTGAGTCGATACTTCTACGTTGAAATCGAGCTTTTTAAAAAACTCAGAAACTTCATTTCCCAGACCAATCGACTTCAATTGACAATGTCCATGATAAAATATTTTCTCGCTGACTGGTTTAATAATTTTTCTTAGAAAATTTATATCGATTATTCCATCAGCAATCTTTCGATTCAAATACTCGAACATATCAAAACATCTTCCTTTTATTCCGTTAAACAATTTATCGTCATGTAATAACTTTTTGTAATCAGAGCGTATCATAGCCAATACACTCGGTTCGAGTACGATGATATCGTAGCCCTCGTCTATTAAGTTTTTTAGATAAGATGCTGTTTGTGCTGCTTTTTTTTCTGCGTATTGAATCATGCCCTGCGACAACGCTGCTCGCCCGTCATCAAATACCTTGCTAATTTCCGCATGAATTCCAAGTTTATCTAATAATTCAATTGCACTCAGGCCTACATTGGGATTATTGTAATTTGTAAAGACATCCGCAAAGACAATAATTTTTTGTTTTCTCTTATCGGTACTTATTGATTCTCTTTTTTTATACAATTCAATAAACGTATGTTTGGGGAATTCAGGAATTTTTATTTCTTTTTCGACTCCTAAGAAATTATCCATCAATAGTTTAACTGGACTCAACTTCATAAAATTATTTACGATCGAAGGAAATTTAGCAGCAATCTTCGCCAAAGAGCTGAAGTAAGCAAAGAATATCTTTTGAAAAGAAGGAGCCTCGAGTTTTAATAATCTATTCTTGATAACTGTATTCAAAGCCGGTATATCAATTTTAACCGGACAATTTGGAATGCAACGTGAACAGCCAGTACACAGTTCTGCGAAACGTCCTTCTTCCAGTTTACCGGTAGTTCCGACAGCCCAGCTTGCGCCGATACCACCGGTATAACATTCGCCTCCGAATGCGTGTCCTCCTACAGTCTGAAAATTTGCGCATACATTCATACAAGCACTACATCTAATACAGTAGAGTGCTTCTTTTAAATCGGGATCATCTCTCATATTCATTCGACCGTCGTCGATTAAAACCAGATAGAATTTTCTCTCTTTATCGGATCTTTTGTTAAGATTGAGTACTGGCGCTTTCAAAGGAGGTTCAAGTATATTAGTGTAGGACGTCAACACCTGCCCGGTAGCACTGGCAGCGAGTAATTCGATAAAAATTCCAAAATCTTTTCTGGTGGGAATAATTTTTTCAATGCCAGCAATTGCGATGTGAATTGCTGGCAGATGCGTCGTCAATCTTATATTCCCTTCGCTCTCAACCAGAAGGATTGTCCCTTCTTCTGCAGAGATTAAGTTTGCACCTGTAATTCCAACATCTGCTTTGAGAAATTTTTCGCGTAACGTTTTGCTGGCAAATGCAGTCAATTCTTCTCCTGTTTCAAGAGGGTCAGTAGTTTTAATATTTTCTTTGAAGAGCTTTGAAATGCTTTCCCGGCTGCGGTGAATTGCAGGGGCTACAATATGCGAAGGCTGTTCATTGGATAACTGCAAAATAAATTCTGCCAGGTCGGTTTCGACCACTTCGATATTTTCTTTTTTAAGTGTTTCGTTCAATTTAATTTCTTCTGAAGTAATCGATTTGGATTTTACGGCTAATTTAACCGAATTTGCCAGGCAGATTTCTTTTATGAAATTTACAGCTTCCTTTTTATCTTTTGCATAAAATACTGTTCCCCCTCGCGCTTCGATTGTTTCAGTAAGTTTTTCGATCAAGAAGGGGAGATTCCTGATCGAGTTCTCTTTGATTTCACGTGCCCTCACCTTTAGTCTTTCATAATCCTCAATTTGACTTATTGCCCTGTAACGTCCATTATTAAAAGTTTGTGTGTTATGTCGAATTGAATCGGTTTCAAATGCCAGAGAATAATCGATTGCTTTAAATAAATTATCTTTAATAGCTTTGCTTGCAAAATCTTTCGGATGAATTGATTTATCGTTCATTACTCTTCCATTACAATTATATGCAATTTACCTGGTCCGTGTACACCCCGCACCAGAGGTCCCATGTCGGCTGTAGCGCTCGGCCCTGTTATGATTGAGTAACTCCCATTCAAAAATATATTTCCTTTTTCTTCGTCAAAAAGTTCGCGCGGTCTGCTTACAATATTTTTAACGTCGAGTATTACTATATGATTTCGTACTAACATGGAAATATAACTTGTATAGTCGTCGAGAATTGGAACTACAACCGAGCCCGAAGAAGCGATGCCGCATATTGCTGGTGTAATTCCCGTGCGGGTATTTTTTAATTTCTCTTTGTCGAAACTTTTTAAATATTTTTTTTCATCGAATAGCCTCTCGAAAAAACTGTGTTCTATAATGCCTGGATTCGATACGAGTATTTCATTTTCGCCTTCAGTAATTTTTTGTAAAGTTGATTTAATTGAGGAAATGTCCCCTCTTACCGTAACTACATTTGCACAGGCAGCCTCTGCATTGATTATAAACTCTTTCAACAATTCTTCTTTTGTTTTCATTAATTTTTTTTATCCAGAAATTTTTTTACCTCAGAGGCAACAATGAACTCTTCGTTAGTAGGTATAATTGCAATTTTAACACGTGAATTTTCGCTTGATATCAACCCTTCTTTAGGATTCATTTCGTTCTTTTGGTCATCGAGGATGACACCGAGATTTTCCATGTTTTCCGTAATCCTTTTTCTCAATAAAATGCTATTTTGTCCTCCACCAGCAGTAAATACTATACAATCAGCACCATTAAGTATTGCAAGATACTCTCCAATATACCTTTTCACGTTATAGACAAAAGTATCGAAAGCGAGTTTTGCGCGGTAATTGCCTTTCCCCATTTCTAATTCAATATCTCTTAAATCGCCCGATCTAATGCCGGAGATACCATAGAGTCCACCTTTTGTCATTAATATTTCGACTGTATCTTCGATTGATAGATTTTCTTTTTGCATTAAGTAAAGAAGTGCATACGAATCGAGGTCGCCAACACGTTTGGCATTTATCAAACCACATTGAGGACTCATTCCCATCGAAGTATCAATCGATACTCCATTTTTAATGGCACAGACCGAAGAACTGCCGCCAAGATGACACGAAATTACTTTGTTTGCATCGAACAATTCTTTTGCGCGCATTGCAATATAACGATGCGATGCACCGTGAAAGCCATACTTTCTAATTCCATGTTTTTCGTAATATTCATAAGGGATCCCGTACATATAAGCTTCGGGAGGAATATTTGTATGAAAATGTGTTTCGAACAAACCAACTAAAGGAACGGAGTGCAACAGATCTTTGAAAATCGATATGGCAGTTAAATAAACGTCTGTGTGTACCGGAGCCAGAGGACGATATTCTTTCATTGCTTCTAAAACTTCTTCACTTAATTCAACGCATCCCGATATTCCTTTTGCATGAACAGTTTTGAAACCAACCGCTGAAATCTCGTCTGTCGAATATTTTTCTTTAAGTGCAGTTAAAGTCATATCAACTGCTGAATAATAATCTTTAATCTCAAGATAATTTATAATTTCTTTCTCTCCTTTGAAAGCATATCTGAATATTGCATCCTTTTGACCTATCTTTTCAACTACTGCCTGAAACACTATATCCATATTTTCGGCATCATAAAACTTGCACTTGTACGATGTGCTACCCGGGTTAGCAATTAATATTTTCATGGCGATCTATTTTGTTAATTTATTCTTTAAGTTTGCCATCACCTGTTCCACAATATCCTGAATCATACTTTCATTTAATTTCTGTGGCTGAGTGTTTTTAGTTTGAGTTATTGGCAGAGGATCCGTACTGCAGACTGTAACTCTTCCTGGTAGATTGAATTTCTCTCTCAAACCAAGCAACCGATCGCGTTCTTCAGGCGAAAGAATATTTAAATTGCCCAATTGAATGGCTTTCCAGACAATGCTGGCAGTGTGTTCAAGAGTTTCCATTTTATAATAAGCATTGAACAAGTCACTGCCAAGAGTGAGAGCCCCGTGGTTTTCGAGCAAGATTGCATCCGAGTTTTTAATGTAAGGTCGAATTTTATCTGGTATTTCAGAGGTGGATGGTAAACCGTAAGGGGCTATAGGCACAGCACCTATTACAATAATTGCTTCTGGCAATACGCATTTGTCCAGAGGGATGCCGGCAACCGCGAAACTTGTTGCAAATGGCGGATGCGCATGTACCACAGATTTGATATCGGGTCGTTCTTTGTAGACTTCGAGATGCATTTTTAATTCGCTCGAAGGACGATATTTCGAATTTTTTGTAATTACGTTCCCTTTTCTATCACATTTAATTATCATGTCGGTTGTCATGAAACCTTTACTGACTCCAGTTGGAGTAGTTAAAACCTCATTGTCGTTTAATAAAACTGTTATGTTGCCGTCGTTTGCAGCTACATATCCCCGCGTCCAGATCCTTTTACCGACCTCCACAATATGTTTACGTAGTTCCCATTCGTTTTGCATGGTTTATTCCTTTATTATTATTTTCTTTTGTAAACATCTAAATAAAATATCCAATATTTTTCTGAACATGCAATATAATCTTTATAAATGCCAGCTGATATTTTATAATTCAGTTTTGTTATAATCAATTTTGTCTACGATGGCAATAATAAGCGTCCTGATGGGGGCCAGGTTGAGACCGAAAATAGATTGAGCCACACCTGGGGCGCCACCACAAACAACAATGTCGCCCACACCAGCTCCAATATAATCGAGAGCCACATGTTCATCTTCTAATATCGTACCGTCTGGAAGCACAGGTCTAACGACATAAACTTTTTTACCGTTATAAGCTTCGTGCTTAACGACGGAAACTATTTTTTTTGTAACTTTTGCAAGATACATTAAACCACACTTTCAACTAAT
Source organism: Melioribacter sulfuriphilus (assembly GCF_051488685.1). Lineage (NCBI taxonomy): Bacteria > Pseudomonadati > Ignavibacteriota > Ignavibacteria > Ignavibacteriales > Melioribacteraceae > Melioribacter > Melioribacter sulfuriphilus. Next base: position 41,134 of record NZ_JBPSEH010000011.1, on the reverse strand, counting down.
TCAACTATGCTTGCATTAACGGGCGCAAATCCTGAATCGAACGCTTGCGTCGCGTCGGTGCTTGTAACGTAGACCACCAGGTCGCCTTCGGCAGCAATATTTTTTGGATCGGCTACTACAATTGGATTGCCGATCGGTTGTATTTCCGACGAAACAGGTTGAACGATATACAAATGACATCCTTCCAGTTCTTTAACTTTTTTAGATGCCCAGGTTTTTCCAATAACTATTCCCAATTTCATGACTAAGCTGTAATCTTTTTAGTAATCTGGACGTCATCAATAATAGCTACAATAACTGCATCGATTGGAGAATCTTTTGTAATTTCCGTCATACGGGCAGACGAACCATAAGTCAAAAGTACAAAATCGCCATCGCCTGCTTGAACGGCATCGATTGCCACATGGTACGAGCCGATCGGTTTCCCCTCGTGATTGACTTCTTTACATAGTAGCATTTTTTTCCCTATTAATTTAGGATCTTTATGAGTTGAAACTACAGTTCCTATTACTTTTGCAAATATCATTATTTAATATCACGATTAAATGATTCTTCCAATTCATCTACCGGTCGTGGAATTACCAGTTGAGAAATAACCTCTCCGACTCTGGAGGCTGCTTCGTTGGCAGCGTCGATTGCCGCGCGTACTGCAGCCACATCGCCTTCAATTACAAACGAAACGTATCCGCTTCCCACCTGCCGCCATTCCACAATATCGACATTAGCGGCTTTTACCGCTGTATCGACACCTAATATTAAAGGCGCAAAGCCTTTTGTTTCCAGAATACCGATTGCATTTTTAATTGCCATTGTATGCTCCTTCCATTAATATTTTTATACAAATCTGAAAGATTTATGCGTCATTATACGGCGTTTTCTAACAAAGTGAATTGGAGTACAAATGCCTTCACCGGTTGGCGTTGCAATTGTGTGAGAAAAATAACCTTCACCGAGGTCGCCGCCATTTCCTCTCAAAGTTCCGCCGTTAATTACATGAACGTCACAGTCCAAAATGCGAGTAAATCGTGTGACCCGCTCTATATCCTTTGAAAAAATACTGGCAGTGTGTTTAAAACCGTGCTCTGCTTTTAATGCAGCCTGAAGCCCTTCTTCGAAATCTCTTACTCTCACAACTGGTATGCAGCAAGTCATCTGTTCAGCAACCACCCAGGGATGATTCTTTTCAACTTCACCGAACAGTAAAGGTACATCCTGCTGCAATTTGAGACCTATTGCACTTCCTAAAAAGGCGGCACTTTTCCCAGCGAATTCTCTTTTTATCAACCAGTGTTTGCCCGATAATTCAAGAGCTTTTTCAGCCAGTCGATTCATCTCTTCGTTTGAAAGGCGATAATTCCCTGCTTTTTTCATTTCATCCATAAATTGTTCAAAGACAGTATCGACAACAAAAATTTCTTTTTCAGCGATGCAAAGAATATTGTTGTCGAAACTTGCACTCATAGTAATCTCTTTTGCTGCGAGTTCGAGGTCGGCGGTTTCGTCAACTAATACAGGAGGATTTCCTGGACCAGCCGCAATAACTTTTTTGAGATACTGCAGAGCCATTTTAACCACCTGAGGTCCCCCGGTGACCGACAAAAGTTCAACTTTTTCATGTCCAAACAAAATTTTTGCCGTTTCAAGCGTGGGCTCGGCAACGCAGGTTACCAGATTTTTCGGAGCACCTGCGGCGACCATATATTTATTTGCAAGTTGAATTACTTTTGCACTCACCTTTTTAGCCGACGGATGTGGATTAAAAACAATCGTATTTCCGCCTGCCAATTGAATTATGATATTGTTAATTATAGTGGGACCAGGGTGTGTACTTGGTGAAATATTACCAATAACACCAAACGGCGCATATTCGTCAATTGCCAGACCGTTTTTGCCCGACCATGCTTTTGGATATAAATATTCTACCCCGGGACTATGATTAGCGGCATTCACAAATTTTGCTATTTTATGGTCGACACGCCCCATCCCTGTTTCTTCAACAGTCATTTCAGCTAATTCTTCTTTATTTTCGAGAGCCATTTTTCGTACTGCATCGATAAAATTTTTACGGCACTGAAGGCTTCTTTCTTTATACTTCTGGAAAGCTTCGTGAGCGGCTTCGACTGCTTCGTTCATATCAGTATATACTCCCCAATCACCCTTGTCCGAGCTTACTTCAGCTGAACGGGTCATTGTTTGCGACACTACTTTTTCGACTACCTGTTCGACAATTTTTCTAATTTCATTTTCGTTCAGATTCACTGCAATCCTCGTTTAGCTTTTATTACTTCTTCAAATTTAGAGGTTCAATAGGAAATTTACCCGACAATTTTTCTGAAGGACGAGGGATAATAATTTGGGATAATACATTTCCAATATTCGAAGCTGCCTGTGTGCCGGCTTCTACAGCAGCTTTAACGGCAGCTACGTCGCCTCTTATAACAATGCTCACTCTGCCGCCTCCTACTTTAATCCATTGTGCTAATCTGATATTGGCGGACTTAACTGCTGCATCAGCAGCTTGAATTGCAGCCGTAAAACCCAGGGTTTCAATTATTCCCAATGCTTCCAGCATATCATGCTCCTATTTTTTTAACATTAATAGTTCGAAGACTTCCTCGTGTGCCGACGGTATAATATTGGTACAGACCAATTCTCCCACTCGTGCAGCCGCTTCTGCACCTGCTTCGACAGAAGAACGGACAGCACCCACTTCACCTCTTACCAGAGCAGTTACATATCCTCCGCCTATTTCAACGCGCTTCACAAATTCTACATTTGCCGTTTTAAGCATGGCGTCGATTGCATTAACTGCTCCTGTATTACCTCTTGTTTCGATAAAACCAAGAGCAACTCCTTTTGTCATTTTTTCTCCTATCCGATTTGTTTATAATTTATTTTTATTCTTCTTTGATTCAAAAACTCTTTTGCGCCAGGTGTAATAACTGTGCCTGTGGGAATTATAATCTCAGAAAAGTTTTTTTCAATCTGCATTAGCATGTTTTCTGTAAGCACAGGTGTTTTGAAATTACTCATATCAATCTCGAATGAGTCGTTTTTACTTTTCTCGATTTCTTCATAGGTAAATTCGTAACCTCTCTTTTCTAATTCTTTTATAACTTCTTTAATAATTACTTCGATTAGTGTTTTGATATTAATTTTGTCCAAGACTAACTTTTTTGTTTTTTGTAAATAATTTTATTCCCGTGTGAAACCGAGTCGACAATTCCGATGATCGTATTGTCGGTTGCTACCTCTTTAGTTTGTGCTGTTAATCTTGCCGATGATGACGAGCAAAGCAAAACAATATCCCCTTGACCGGCATTAACTGTATCGATACACGCGGCAGTGTGAGCAGTCTGTTCTAAATTTTCATTAAGATAATTAACCACAAGAATTTTCAAGCCTTTCATTCTACCTGCTTTTCTGGTTGAGACTACGTTTCCTATGACTAGACCAAATTTCATATTTACATTTTCCCCAAAAATTCGGCATACACTTCGCCTTTTATGAATGCTGCATTTGCGTCGTCTGTATCAAGGTGCATCTGAAGCCGCCAATTGTCATTAATTCTAATCAAAACATTTTCGAATATAGTGCTTTTGATTCCTGCTATTCTAACCTTACAATTGTCGCCGTTCTTGACTCCAAGAGCGAGAGCGTCTTGAGAATTCATGTGAATATGTCTATTTGCAATTATTGCGCCTTTTTCTAGGAAAACCGAGCTATTAGGACCAACGAGGGTAATAGGGGCCGCTGAATCGAGTGAGCCCGAGTTTGTAACCGGCGGTTCCAGCCCGAGATAGATCGAATCAGTAAGTGAAACTTCTACCTGATCATACTTTCTCAAAGGCCCAAGTATTCTTACATTCTCGATACATCTCATTTTTGGTCCGACGATTGTGAGTGTCTGTTTCGAGGCAAATTCTCCCGGTTGATATAAAGGGCGCATAACTTCGAGGTTAGCATCTAAACCGAAGAGTTTTTTAAATGTCTTTTCGGTAAGATGAACGTGCCTGTTTGACACACCTACGGGGATTGGAGGGAAGGTACTTCTAAAGAAAGTGCTATACTTTCTTTCAATCGAGCGGGAAATTTCATCAACTATAGCTGTAATAAACTTTTTCTCTTCCGAGTCGTAATTTTTAGCCGCATCATTATTTATGTCGAAGCCGGGCAAAACAACCCTCCTCTTATTTAATTTTATAAAGAGGACAAGAAACAGAGTCTAAATTCAATAACGAAAAGGTTTTCGAAAACCTTTAAGCGAATCTAACACTTCCTCATTCTTTTGTCAAGTAGATTGCTCAATTTTTTATTAAAATTTACCGCCTGTCAATTTTTTTAACGACTCAAATAACTTTAATCCATCATTTATTCTTAAATTGTGTTCCATTTTATTTTTTACTGAAAATGATGGACATGAAAAATAAGAAGACGGGTCTTGCGCTTGGTACAGGCGCCGCAAGAGGACTTACTCATATTGGAGTGCTTAAAGCCATTGAAGAATACGGAATTCAAATTGATTACATATCGGGCAGTAGTATTGGTGCATTGATAGGTGGCGCTTATGCAATGGGAATGAGCGCAAAAGAAATTGAAGAAATTGCCCTTAAGACCAACTGGAAATTGATGGCTAAAATTTTTACCCCTACTTTATCTTTATCATCCCTTGTTAATTCAGATTATCTGGATGAATTTTTGAGTACTATTTTCGGCGGCAAAAATTTTAATGACCTAAAGATTCCATTCTCTGCAATTGCCACCGATATTTTAACCGGTAAAATGGTGGTTCTTGACAAGGGAGATTTGACAACTGCTATACGTGCCAGTATCTCTCTGCCGATTATTTTTTCTCCGGTTACTTACGGTAAATATAAACTTCTTGACGGAGGATTGGTTAATCCGACTCCTGTGGATATTGTAAGGAAACAAAATATCGATACCGTTATTGCCGTCAACTTACGAAGATTCGAAACCTATGGAATAAATCAAATTCACGAAACGGAAAACAAAAAGATGTCCGACAACGAACTCAAAAAGTTATCACTAAACGAAAAGATTCAGTACTTTATAAAAAATCCTCTTCATTACATCAATAGCCGGAATGAAACACCCGACCCAAAGTTTTGGGAAATTTTGTATCAGATGTTCATTATAGTCCAAGTTCAAATCAGCGAGCTTACACTACGAATTGCCAGACCCGATATTTTGATCGAGCCGGATACCTGCAAATACAAACTCCTCGAATTCAATAAAGCAGAAGAATTAATTGAAATCGGTTACAGAACTGCAAAAAGTAAGCTGAAACAGATTAAAAATTAATAGCACACAAGTCATTCCTTATTTATGTATTTAATACACTAATTTTATTAACTTACAATCGTTATTAATTTTCAATTGCTTAATTAAAGACGGGGGAAATATGAAAATTCTTTTAAGTTTACTAAAATCATCTGTAAAAAAATTACTCTTATTTATAATGTTTAGTACTCCTCTTTTAGCACAACCTTCCGGAGGTCCTTATGGACCGATGACTTTGAAATACGATTTGCCCAAAGTAAGCGGTACGATTTATTATGTTTCTCCAAATGGTAATATCGGAGCTGAAGGAACAAGTCTCGATAACCCTACAACAATCGAGGAAGCTATTAAAAGAGCAAAAACCGGCGATGCCATTGTTATGCGCGGTGGTGTGTATCGAACTGGCAACCTGATATTCAATCAAGGGATAACAATTCAACCTTATAAGGACGAACAGCCAATTCTTAAAGGTACGTACGTCGCCGATAAATGGGAGAACCTGGGTAATGGTCTCTGGATTACAAAATGGGAACGTCTATTCCCTTCCAAACCACAAAGCTGGTGGCGCAGGGATCGTGAAGGCAAAAATACGCCATTGCATAAATTCAACAATGATATGGTTTTTGTCGACGGGAGATTCCTCCAATCTGCTGGATGGGAAGGCGAAGTGGACGAAAACAGTTATTACATCGATTACGAAAGAGGACTGGTTTATATTGGCATTAATCCCGAAAATCATTTAATCGAAATTACAGCTTTCGATGCGGCGTTTATTAGAACAACCAAAGAAATCAATGGAAAGACTCCAGATAAAAAAGGTTTTAAACTCAGAGGCATTACATTGACGCAATATGCATACCGCGCCATCGAAATCGAAGGCAAAGACCCTGAAGGTTTGTCTAATGAAAAAGATCATGGAAAAGACGTCGTCGGTACAGTTATAGAAAATTGTACAATTACTTACTGTTCGCGCGTAGCTGGATATTTCCGAGGCGATAGTCTCGTAATTCGCAACTGCTTAATCAGCGACACAAGCACGGAGGGAATCTACATCCTCAGTTCTTCTGACGTGTTATTAGAAAAGAATATTATTAAACGAAACAATATTGAACAAATCACCGGCTACTATCCGGCAGCAGTAAAAATATTTAATCAATGTTATCGGGTAACATGTAATGATAATCTTGTAATTGACCATCCATACTCGAACGGAATATGGTACGACGTAGGTAATGTAGACGGCGTTTTCATAAATAACTGGATTGAAAATATCGGGAACTTCAAATCGCCTTATTCAATCGAACAACCGTGGCCGAGTAACAACGGTTTTTTCTTCGAAATTTCGAAGGGAGCCATTTGTGCAGGTAATGTTTTCGTTAATTGCGACCACGGCGTCTGGGCGCTCAACAGCTCAAATGTGAAGTTTTATAATAATACATTTATAAATAGTATGGCATGTATTTCCCGCAATGCACGAAGCGCTCAGGGCGACCATTTCGGATGGCATCCAAGCACAGGCCCTGATGTAGACGAAAGAGTGGGACACGAATTCGTTAACAATCTATTATATGCCGACGAAAGTTACAACAGACCTTTGCTTTATATATGGCAGCCTGCAACTATTTGTGATTCCATTAATGATCCTCAGGTATTAAAATTGGATTATAATGTTTATATTCATAAGTCAGTCGACCCACACAAACCGGCTTTTATCTGGAGTCCTGCTAATAACGAACGCTGCCAATATCTATTTGATTCATACGATGAATTTGCAGTTGCATTTCCACAATACACAGAGCATAGTAAATATTACAAAAACTATAATGGTCCGTTGTTCAAAAATATAGAACTACATAACCTTGAACTCTTAAAAGAATTTCCTGCTGCAAAGGCCGGTACGGAATTGCCGACTTATATTGAAAAGTTAATCGGGAAAAGATACAAAGCCGTTGGAGCTTATATTGCAAAATAATAAAAAAGCAGGCTGAAAGTGGCTCAATACCAATTCAGCCTGTTTATTATTTCTCACTTAATTAACTCAGTAACTGATTAAATGAACATTACTTTTCAATATTAATTAAATATACTGCAAAAAGAGCTATCCTCTCAGGAGCCTGTGCTTTAGCTATAATAATAAGTAATGTAAGAAAGAGATTACAATTCCTGCTGCAATTAGATATTGAACTTTATTGATCATAATTACTCATTAAAATAACCTGTTCTTTCTGTAAATATCTTTTCGTTTTTGTCTTTAATAATCGTTAGAGTTCCCGTTATTTCAGGTCCGTTTAAAAGTGTTTTATCATTAATTCGTACTTTTTCTCGTGGTCCTCTATCCTTGTTGAGATTCCACATATATTCACCCTGAGCGTCAATATAAATTCTTTTCATCGTCAGTTTCAGCTGATTACCACACAACTCGCCAACGAGATAATCGAGTGTGTTTACTATTTCTCTTCCCCACGACGAACCGTGAACAATCTGCCATATACCTTCTGACTGAAGAATTGTAACGTCGTGAAATTCACCAGCAAGATATAAGTCGACATTATAATCTCTCAAAGTTTTATAGAATTCACTCTCTTTTCCTCCATTGAGCATCAATTTACTGGAGGAACGTGCATTAATATTCCCCCATATCGGAACATGCCCCTGTACAATTTTGAATTTTGCATCTTGATTTTCGCTCAATACCTTTTTTAACCAGTCGAGCTGTTCTCCTATAACTCCAAGATTCATAGTGTCTGATACGACTTCAAATGTTTCTACAGTTATCAATAACAAATCATTTTCCCTGTAATAATATGCCAATCCTTTTTTCCCTTCGGGACCATTTTGAGGCATGTCAAGAATTTTCCGGTAAATCTCTTCAAAATAGGGGATCAATTTAATTTTTTCGGGCGGCCAGGGATCGTCGCCCAATTCATGATCGCCCACAGCTGTAAAGTATTTTAAGCCGTATCGGTTGAGTCGTCGTACCCATCCAGAATAGTAAACAGTGCCCATATGTTCAACGCATTGAGGACTGTCCCACCAGTGGCCATTGACAAGATCACCAGCAATCAATACAAAATCGGGATTTTCGTTTTTAACCTGAGTCAGAAAATAGTCAACCGCAGTATCATAATCTGGCCAGGGCTCCGGTATATCGAAATTGAAAAAGTCCGGGAAACTGACAAACTTCAGAGTATCACAATCATTAATGTTTTCATTACTCTCTGCGCCTGTAGAGTTTACAAACGAAAATAATATTATGGTTAATATAAAAACTTTTGTAGCTCTCATATCGTTGCTCTTCTTTGATTGAATATTAACGACGGCAAGTATAAAAAAATATTTCGATAAACGCTCGAAATAGAAAGAGAAATAGTGGAGTTTAATTATTGTAATCGATACTGATAGTTAATTATACTTATTCGCTCAACTCAGAAAAAATCAAACAGGACACTATGGAATCAACATAGATGAATTTTATTAAGTAGAGTTGTTAAAATTTCATATCAACAGAATCATTTTTCTTATTTCCGATTTGCCATTATAAAAAATACCGTAGTAGTATATTCTCAAAGCAAATTAACTCGCATACCATTCGATGCTCTGTTTGCCCTCGTGCTTATTTCCACTATAAAGTAGTACTCTGCCTAAAGCATCAATAACAATAATTTTTACTTCGCCAGCTTCAGGGATATAATAGTCGATATTCGTAACAGCATTGAACGGATTCGGATAGTTCTGTTTAAGATAAAACTTGTCGATTCTTTTTAATCCTTTTTCACTTACAGAGGTTATTTTTTCAGTGGTATGGTAACGTCTATGTTTTTATTGTTGTTCGGATTTGTTACCATTATTCGTAACGAATCGATACTGGAAGCATAAACTTCGTCGGGTATTTCGAATAAGATCTCGTTTCCTGAGTAGGGATCTGGTTTTATATTCCGTTTAAATACTACGATAAAATTTGTATCGCCTTCTGCTTTCACATAAACGATATGGTCAACGGCGGGGCTATCTGTGGCAAATTTAATTTGAATTTCTCTGTTGTTATAAAAATCTGTGGTATCTAAGGAGAGGATAAAGTTATAATTTGCCCGTGTTATTTTATTGATATTTATAGTAGGAAAAAATTTTTCCTGCCACTTAAGCGTAGAACCAGCTGGTAGAACTGCTGGTTCAAAAAATTCATGTGAATTGCCAGCCCATAATTCCACATAAGGTCTTCTCATATTTTGCGGATTAACAAGTGGATTGATACTTTCATAATCGTCGTATTTCCATGCCCAGATTTTTGTACCAGGAGTAATGTTATTATCAGCAATCCTTATCAATCCCTCTTCGTTGTTGCGATTTATTGCTCCCCAGTAATTACGATTTTCGTCATCCCAGATATAAGCGATGCCGTCGTTTGTCCAATTTTTCCAAAAACGTAATTCCTCGAAGTAATAGATGCCTCTTTGACCAATCACTTGTTTTTCTTGTCGAGCAATGTCAGGATACCAGGAAGGTATTTTAATTTTTTCGGCAGGGACAATTATTTCAAGACCGCCCGTACAAAATGTATTATCTGGCGTTGAGCCTGGCGCTAGTCTCATACATGTCCAGTATTCATACTCAATGTCTTCACCTTTATTATTCTTAAGTACTACTTCTGTATTAAGAACTGGCATTCCTTTAACGAGTGTAATGATATAATCGCATAGGATATCGGTCATACCGTATTTCCACTTATACGGATCTGCATCTTTAAATTGAATTGTATCCCACCACCTAATAACGCAACTTATGCTGTCCACAGATTGATGAAGAGTATCAAAATCCCAGGGTAAGAATCAGGTTTTACCATGCTCTGGCTCAGTTAATGTAGGGAATATGCCACCATAAACCATCAACCATTTCTAATAGAACCAATCCTGACCAACTCCATACGGTACACCAACGGGATTTCTGTATAGCTGTTCGTGTCCTGTTGGTTTATATATCATGGAAAGTTTTCTTACTACAAATTAAGGTACCAATAAAATTTTTAAATAATCGTTTTCGAGGATAAAAGCATTTAATTTAATTGATACTGTATCGAATGGCTCTTGTGAATAGTATGCAATCGTATAATCGTCATTAAGGTTGTACTTGAATGTATACCATGTTATAACTGTATCTTTCAGTATAACTTGTGCCTCGATAGTAAAAATTGTTAATAGAAAAAAAATCGTGGTAAAAAATTTCATTGCGCCACTTATATGCCGATTATTCGCTGATTTTATAACTATAAATTGAACTTCTTGCAACGATATAAAGCTGATTCTTTTTATTGTCGACCACCACATTAGTTGGTCTTTCTGGTACTTTAATTCTTTTCAGCAATTTACCAGTTTTATCGTAGACGTAAACATCGCCTGCAGGAATGTAGACATTTCCTTGCGAATCGACTGCTACGTCGAGTTCTCCCTGTTCTGCAAATAATTCAGGATCGGTAAGCATACCGTTATTCCTGACTTTGAATTTCCAGGTTTTTTGACCGAATTCATCTGCCATATAAAATTCTTTACCGGGAAATGCGAGTCTGAGCGCGACTGCTCTGTTAAGGTCATTGTACTTTGGAATAATCAACGTACTGTCTATCGAAATAAAATATTCTTCGAATGGATTGTTATTATTTCGGAAATAGATAGTATATGAAGAATGGCTATATGGGTTGCAAGCAATGGAATCTGTTGTAATCGTCAGGAAATCGTGTTCGTCCCGCCATAGATGAGATGGGTGCGCAGCATATTGAGGCTGTATAATTCCAGGTTTAATTGTTTTCAAGGGTAAAAGGTTTTCATCAGTTCTGTCTAAGTTTGTACTATAAACTCCTCCTGAAGTTGAAGTAATTATTAAATTGCCACTTTTATCAAAAGCAAGAGCCAATGGCTCAAATGTTAAATCCTTAACGGTAGAAAGTGTGCTGTCATTTGCCGACCATTTATATATCCTCTTAAAACGTGAATCAGTAAAATAGAGGTTGCCTTTTTCATCGAGAGTAGCACCAGCAATAAATTCAAAACCGCCTGTCAACTTTACTAAGTTGCATTTTTTATCTGGCGATTCAGTGCCTTTAATTAAGAGTCGTGCAATTTCTCTTTCACGAACGTAAATTTTTTTATTTACATCATACAATGTATTGTCGTATGAAAATACTGTAGGGCTGTAAACGTGTATGCCGCGGAAGTCAATATTTTTGCTTTTATTTACAAGGATGCCGTACGGATATGGAGTTTTAATTCTAATTACCCTATAGAGATAGAGATTCGCAAATAATAAATTTGATGAGTTTTCAATTTTCAATGGGAGCGCTTCGGGGCTTTCGGCACTCTCTTCTTCCATCTGTAAAGCATAAATTTCCCAATTAGAGACGTTCTTAAAAATAACTTCATTGCGTACGTGATGCTCCACAGACATAGCATAAATTTTACCCGGTGTAGAAGTCTCGGAAATGTAGACACCTGCTGTTGCGTACGTATTCGGTGTCCAGATATCTTTAAATATTCCTCCACCTCCATTGGTAATCCACAAACTCCAGTATTGTTTATCCCAGTCCCAATCCTTCAAAGGATCTCCTGTTCTGTATTCATTATAAATTGGGACGTACTTACCTGAAACAGTATAAGTACCGTGTCCACCAAGAAGCCGTACGTCATTCATTAATGATTTACTCCCTGCCATCCACTTTACTGCAACTGCTCTGTTGTTATATAGACCTGGATCGATACCTAAACCAGTCACTATGTTATTCCCACCTTTTGAAGTTTCCACTAAAGCAATTGGACTGCCTTCACGATTGAATTCAGGTGATTTTTCTTCTAAAACTATTTGTGTAGTAATAGGATTCAAGCCGATTAAAACAGTATTATTCTTTAGCTGGATAGTTTCTTTAACTTTATATCTACCCGAAGGGAAATAAATAACATCATATTTTGAAATTGCTTCTTTGATAATTTCTGTGTCGTCATCAATTCCATTCCCCTTCGCTCCGAGTCTTTTGATATTTACCCAGTCTTTTTCTTTAGGAAGTGGAGGAATTTCTTTAGTATAGTTTATTAAGGGCTCATTTTCATTGTCATATTCAAAGAGTGTCTTGATTTCAGATCTGGCAGATAGACTATCGATTTGAAGTCCATGTATAAAATTAATTATCCGAAATTTTTTATCGGGCACTTTTATTGTCTTCCCACTTTTTCTAAAAAATGCAATAGTATCAACATTTATACACAATACATCTTTCAAATTATATTGCGCAGTCGAATTATATTCTTCGCTAAGTGTAAGGAGTGTGGCGCGGATGTTTTCAAAATAAGAATGGGTGATGAAAAGTTTTTCTGATCTATCTGGATTAACAGTAATTGCGTTATATAAATTTTTGAAAACAGAATTAACAATAGTAAGACCGGCTTCTTCAGTTTTAATTGCGGCATTTTTCTGATTTTCGAAAGTACAATCTATGATAAGAAATGGCCAGCTTGGTGAGGTTTTAGTTGCAATAATGCCATATTTCCCATCCACGAAGCTACAATCTTCAATTTCATTACCAATCTCTTCAATGCCTGCCAGAGCATTACCAACATAAAAGTCGACATGTGAAATAAAAGAATGCTGTGCAAAATGCGATCGAACAGCAACTGCTGAAGAATTGCCATCTTTTATTACAATTGCAACATTACTCAGTGCACTGTAAAACGTCCCAGGATTGGCATCAATTATTTGTTCTCCCTCTAAGGGTTTATTGCTAGCAAAATGAAACAGATATTTATGCTTAAGGTTGCTAAAACCAGGCGTATTTTCCTTAAGAACAAAAATAGGTTTTCTTTTGCCAATACCAATTACTCTTATTCCTTTCCAGATATAGACGGTACTCGAAATTTCATACTCACCTTCGGGAATAAAAACGATACCATATTTAGATTTTCTTTCGACCTCGTCGATTGCCTCCTGCAGTGCTTTTGTATCATCCCCTTCTGCATCTGGAGTCACATCAAATTTATCCGGCGTTAAATAGACTGCAAGTGAATCGAATAGATACGGTGGATAAAATGATTCTGACATTTTTTGTGGATGAAGTTGAAGTGTAACAAAAAAAAATGAAAGAATGGTGAGTATAATTCTTTTGCCGCTCATTGCCTCTCCCGTTATTAAAAAAAGAAGATAGAAAAATTCAGGGCGCCCAATAAATTGAGCGCCCCGAAATGGAGGCTATTTAAGTAATGTCATTTTCTTGACCTGGATATTATTTTCCATCTCAAGCTTGTAGAAATAGATACCAGCAGGTACATTGATTCCCGCGGAATTTTTTCCATCCCATGTTACAAAATGACTGCCTGCATTTTTAACTTCGTCAACTAAAGTAATTACTTTTTCTCCGAGAAGATTGAATACGTTTAATTTAACGTAGCCGGATTTGTTCAAATTGAATCTGATAATTGTAGAGGGGTTGAACGGATTTGGATAATTTTGCAACAGTTCGAAATTATTCGGAACACTCTGTGAATTTTCTTCTACACTGACCAATCCAGGATAATAATTCAGATCACCCAGCGGAAGACCGTCTGTTCCTACCAAGCCAGCGTAAGATTTGAAGTTCTCTGGAAGTGGATATGGATTGAGCAGGCGATAGAACTGTGGATCTGAAACCTGGTCTGCATCCCAGTCCCATTCGTGTGTAGAACCGGCTCTTATATCTTTACATACTTGAACTAACTTTGCAGTAGCTTCAGGAAGTTTTGGGAAATCGTTGAACATCGGGTCCTGATTCCAGGTATTTTCTTCAACTAAACCTGGCCATTCGGTATCATTATCAAACATGGCCCTGGTACAGCTGTTCATCCATAACTGAGCTTTAACGCTATCATTACTAGCCCAATAATCCTGTAAGTCCTGTGTGAAATAATAAAGATTGTTCTTTACAATAATTTCTCTCTCGCTTTCTGGAATTGTGTACTCACCAGGTTCGCCCAGTTCATTTGCTGCAAGTGTATCAACATTAATAAGACCATATTCAAGATGGTCAGGGTCCTGTCCTTCTTCTTCCTTTTCGGTTAAAGAAAGTGCACTTACATTATAGAAAATATTATTGGTAAATTTTGCTTTGAGCCATTGGGTTTCATGGAAAGGCCATTTCAGCAGGTTCACAAAAGTACAGTGATCAACTTCAATATATTGAACAACATCTGGCGGGAATATAAAGAAGCTGTTCGATTGGAAATATGTACAATTTTTGGCAACAAAGGTGTCAACAACACCTGCCTGTTCAAAGAAAAATACAAATGTTGTCCATTGGTCACCAGGGTTTTGTTCATTACGAGCATGCAGATTATTTATGAACCAGCTTGTATGTGGCTGAGCAGTTGCAATGGCAGACCATCCATTATAATCGAGCCATACGCCGTCAAGCGTTACAGTCACAAAAGAATCCTGAACGGCCAGCGCCTGTCCAAATCCCCATCCTCTATTTTGACCGCCTACATCAATACCTGCAAGCCAAACATTTTTAATAGTAATGTCTGCCCAGGTATTGATCAAATTCATTGTAGCTGTTCCACCATCTGCTGTTACATTCGATAAGATTTTCGGTGGGGCTTTTTGTGGATCATTTTCTACTGGAGGATCAGCAACTATCTTAACTGGATTCTTTAAATCGACTGCCTTATCTACTATATAGAAATTTCCTCTTTCAAGTTTATAAACAGAATGCAGTTGCTCACCTGCAGCGTTAGTGTCGGCTACAATATAATCGATTAGTGAATTTACATATGGCTCGCCATTAGATTTGTTTGCTGGAACATAAACTGTATCTGTCTGCTGTGCAAGTGTTACTCCCCCATAGAGTGTTAACATCAAAATAAACAGTAAAAGTTTTTTTAGTTTCATTGTACCTCCTAATTGATTGGTTTGTTATAGTATTTAACTGGACAATTAATAATTTTGCTATTTATCAAAAGACCTCCTTAAGATTAATTGAGTGAATAAGTAATACCAAGATCAGCTGTCAGACCGTAATAACTTCTATAGCTGAACCATCCCGTACCGTAATTTGATGTCTGGTCCACTGCTTTGGTCAGATTATTGATATTAAAGTAAATCTGCAGACCATCAACTGGTAGCATTTGTCTTACCTTCACAGTCCAGAGTGTGAGGGGATCGGTTGTTTGTTGTAACTCTTTGTACCAGTTGTCAGCACGGAATACGTCGGATTTGAACTGAGCTGAACCACGCACTGAAAATCCTTTGTAATCGAATCCGACGGTAAAATTGAAAATATGCGTAGGTTGGTCAAGAAGACGTGCATTATAACTTCCGTCGCCAGTGCCAACTATTTTAGGTATTTTAATAGGTCCTACCTGTACATATTGATAAATAGGCACTGTCCTAGGATACTTGAGATCGGAGTTGGTATAAGTGTAATTGACGTTAATAACAAGTCCACGCCAGATGCCAGGCAGAAACCAGAAATTCGATTGCCATTCTGCTTCAATACCCCAAAGTTTTGCAGTGTTTGGATTGTTGATAAATCCGTTAATTTGTCCGCCTGGTTTTACACTTTCCGGCCATTCCGGTTGTAAATAAGAAGAATCGGCAATCCATGTTGTAGTGCCGTAAATAAAACCTTCGATTTGCTTGTTGAATACGCCAAAAGTTAACAGTCCCAACTTATCAGAGTAGAACGATAAGAAGAGATCTAAATTTTTTGCTTCAGCAGGCTTCAGATTTACATTGTTCCAGGTAATACTGTTGCCATAGGTAGTCCAGGTGGGTATTATTCTGACATAATCGGGACGAGATAGAGTTTGTGTGTAGCTGGCTCTGATATCAAACCAATAGTTAACCTGATACTTTAGATGAACCATCGGGAGCAGATACTCATTCTTCCGTGTTGAAGTGTATGGAAAGTAAACATAAGGATCGGTATCTCTTCCCGGACTGTTCGACCTGTTAGCAGTATATTCTGTTTTGTTATACTCATATCTGAAACCCGGAATAAATATCACTTTGTTGCCACCCAAAGTGATCGTAGGCATTATATATGCGCCAAAATAATTTTCGTAACCGTAATAGTCATTTGAAATTGAAGGTACATAGTCATAATAAACTGTTTTTCCTGTAGGAATACCACGCACACTTGTTAGATTTTCAATTTCGTGATAAACATCTACCATTGTATTTTTATTGGGAACACGACTTATGGTATAATCAACACCTGCCTTAAAATCACCGGCATTGTAATTCCTATCTATAAAAGGAGCATAAGGAAAATCTCCAGCAATATCATAGTTTGTTAATCCAAATCTATCTTTAAGATATAGCCTTACAATGTCGAGGTCATTCCAGGCAATTGGGATTTCGCTTTGCTCATAGTCGTACTTTTTATATTTATGTTTATATTCACCGCCGAACTTCAGTTTTAAATCTGCACTACCAATCTTAAATCCAAACTCGAAATTTAAATTTGCAGCCTCTTCTTCTTCGAGCATATCACTGCTGCTCTTAACAAGTCTATTAAGGTATGTCTTTGTGGTATCATTCAAAGCTTTAGTAACAATATCAAAAGGATAGATCTGATAATCGTCCCACGTCCAGTTTCTTACGAACGCATTTGCTTCTTGAGCATTCATCGAAATTTGTTCGGGTAATTTATTTGATGATCGGGAATAACTTACACCACCTGTTATTTTTACGTTACCAATAAATTGTTCAACGTCAAGAGCGTTAATCATTGTGTGTAAGTCACGTTCTGAATAATTACCATAATAATTATGATTTCTTCCAACAGCGTCAAAATTTTCCTGTCGCAAGAAGGTGTTGATATCGATTTTATTCAATGTGTTCGACAACTTAATTTTTGTGGTTGCTGACTCATAATCGAATACGAGTACTCCGCCCATACGTTTATTGACGCGATCGATATCTTCCAGATTTAAACTGTTAGCTAAAGTAATAGTATCGTGCTGCATTTGGTAGCCCGCGCCTGCGCTGTTATTGCTTCTATCTGTTCTTTCAAGATTAATCTGAGTAAACACACCGAGTTTATCGTCGAAGAATCGTTTACCTCCACCCAGTACATAATAATAATTGCCAATTTCGTCGCGTAAACCGTTATAACCTCCCTGAGCTGTAAAATTAAACGACGGTTTTTTGGGAGCTCCTTTCAAAATAAAATTAACTGTACCACCCAAGTGATCGGCTTCCTGGTCAGCCATTGCTGTTTTACTGACTTCAATTCCCGATAGTATGTAAGGTGATATCATACTCAGATCGACGCTTCTGTCTGCTTCACCTGTGGCAGCCATACTAACACCGTTCAATTGAATTTTATTGTACTGAGGCGACAACCCTCTAATTACAACTTTGCTACCTTCGCCTCCTTCACGTAACAAAGATATTCCGGGCAAGCGACCAACAGCCTCTGCTGCATTTGCTTCTGGAAGCTCTTCAATCTTGGCTGCTGATACTATATTCTTCACAGTTAATGCACTTTTCTGCTGGTTAATTGCCTGTACCTGTCCTTCAGCTTGTGCTGTTATTAATATTTCCTCTCCTTCAAGAACCATGTATTCGAGTTGTGCATTAAATTCGAGAGTCCTGTTGTCGGGGACTTCAATTTCGTACTGCTGGGATTTATAGCCCAGATAAGAAATTTGAAGCGTATATTTTCCAGATGGAACAGCGATAATCATATACTCGCCTTCAATATCGGTTGCCGCTCCAAGATTTGTATTTTTTAGAATTACATTTGCTCCAGGTATCGGTTCCCCCGTCCCCTTATCGGTCACCTTGCCCCTGATCTTTGAACTTCCATAAATAATACCGTGGATCAATAAGAACAGAAGTAACGGTATCATAAGATAGTTTTGTAACCTCTTCATAAGCCACCTATGTTTATTACTTATTTATATTATTTATCAATACAATAATGCTCGATATTTTATTTTCTCTCCGGAATATCGAACTACTCCATTTTTCTGAAAGGTGTAAACCTGTTTCCACTTCACGTTCGCCGTCATTTAAATTGACAATAATCTTTGATTCATCCGAAATTGAATAAACAATCGGTACCTGACAGAATGTGAATATTAACATGCCTGCATTTAGTATCATTGTTTGTTCTTTACCAGAGACATCGAAATAGTTGAATATCTGGGATTTATTCAGAAATTCATCATCGTTTAAAAGCTGAGGTATAAAAGAAATTTTTCCTTCATTGATAACAATTCCGAGTTCGCCCAATCTTGAAATTATATCTTCTTTTACCTGCCCAGTAAGTCCAGGCTGTTGAACGCCAGAATTTAACGGCGTATGTGAATATGGATCGGTAGTAAAGGCACCGTACTTATCTGGCGATTTATGTATTCCTAAACCTTCCTTTATTTCATAATAGTGTTCTTTTAGTTTATTTAATAGATTGAGATTTTTACCGGAATAAAGAACTCCATAAAAATTTTCTTCTACTGCCAGTAACAACTTTGAAACCATATGCCAGTAAATACTGCCGATGCCTTCATACTTATAAAATGTTCCAGATCTGCCTGTGAAATAGAGATGCTGAAATACTTTTTCGTATATTTTTATGACCAAATCTTTCTCCTTCTCAACCAGACTTTTGTAATCATCAACTAATTTTTCCATCTCTTTTTTGAGCAATGCTGAGTTGCGTAAATGTTTTTTGAAGTGATAATTACCTTTTTTATCTTGAACAATAATTCTGTAATCGCACTTGGAAAGCATTACTTTAAAAAGTTCCGACTTTTCAACTTCTTCTTTCGGTATCAAATTTTTTTCATGAAATGCGGGTAATACTTTTTCAGGATAGAGCATATAACTATTTTGATCTGCGCGGTATAATGCGCTGTTTCTAAGACTGTCGAGCAGGTCGCATACTTCACTACCGGACAAATAGCCTGAACTAAGAATTGCTACCTGTCCTTCGAGCATTACACTGAGACGACGTATCGAGATAGCATTATCTTTAATGTCGATCAAATTATACGAATGGTATAATCCGTCTTCCCTCGCATTGAATTTAATTGAATGATCAACTATCTGCAGCATTAATTTTAATAATTCCAGCAGTTCTATTTTGTTATAACTTATTTTTGTGTTGCTGAAACCGTTCTTGTAAATCTTATGACGATAATCGCTCCCTGCTTTCCCTAAAGCGTCAACAATTTTTTTCCTGTTTTCGTCATTTAATTTTTCATTGAATAAATTCTTTGTTTCTGAAAATATTTTTGCAATAGCATCAACAAATTCGAATAGCTCTTTTCTAAGTGTAAGATTTTCTTTGTCAAGAGTATCGATTAAATCGAGCATAAAAGTAATATAGCGTCGTATGTAATAAAGAGTGACCATCGAAGCTCCATAACCGGCAAGGGCATTATTAGCGTCGTTCCATTCGGGTCTTTGAGTATTCATCCAGATACCGGCTTCGGGCACAAAATTCGAAATTTTTGTCAATAGCGGAATTAATAGTTTTTCAGCCAGTGTGGCTCTAATAGGTAGTTCATTTTTATCAAGCAGATATTTAGCCGTCTCGCCCAGCATTAACACTTTTTTCTTGATTGTGCGATTCAAATCATGGTCGAAGTTGATTGAATTCCTGGGGTCTTTTAGAATTTCATCATAAGGTCTTATTCTATATGGTACGTTAGAGAAGACAAATAAATCTTCCTCGAGCAATTCTTTTAATCTGCCAGGTTTGAATTTAGCCAGGTTTTCGAGAAGTCGTAAAAGGTAAATAATTTGATGATCCCCCCAGTATCCGATATAAGACCATTCATCCTCAGGATCCAATTCTTCCCAATCAAAACTTTCTTTGGTAATTCTATATGGATTGTATCCATCTGCAGTAGAAGCATTCAGGAATTTGAATATCATCGACTCGATATATTCAGGAAAAGAATAAGACAAGGCTTCCCAATTCTGGAATATATCTCTCCAGTTACCTTGGTAATTATAAACTCTGCTTCCGTCATCATTTTTAATATTAATCGAGAATAAATTCCACGGTCTGCTCGGGTCGCCATGCCTTCTGCTGAACGACAAAGGCAAGTACTCGATTGCAATCCTAAGTAATTCTTTTTCACCCGTTTTATGGACAAATTGTATAAGCTCATCCCTCGTAAATTCATCAGGTAGATTTTCCAGCATTGATAGATATTTATTATATAAAAAGAAGCTTATTGAACGCAGGTATTTTACAAAATCGGTTTTGTCGATATAATAATTATTCTCGAAAACTCCGCCTCTCATAATGTTAAACATTACATTCGACAGGTGACGATAATTTGTCAATCGATCGCTCGACAGTTGGTAGCCATCAGCTTTTGCAATTAATAAATTTAGTTTAGAAGTATCAGCATCAATTTCTTTTTCAATTGACGATGCGATATCGACACCCGAATCGAGTAACGAAATTAGTTCAGTCAGTTTTACATGGTCATAATCAACATCGGCAACAATATACCAGCTCTTTAGTTCATTGGATCTTAAATTAATTTCAGAATGGAGGAAATAACATCCTCGTTGACCGTTAGAGTGTAGTTCTTTAGTAATATCCGAATCGCTTCTGAACTTATCGAATTGATTAGTTGAAAGGAGAATGTCTGGTTCATGCAAGCCACAAGACCAGGCGACAGTAGTTTCGAGGGATTCATTCGGTTCGGCTCTATCTGTAGGCACAGAACTTAGTGTAAAAATGCCGAGGTTAACATCTTCGATCAGCTCATTCTTTTTATATGCATCGAGCAGAACGCTATATTCAAGCTGGAATCTTCGATTCGTTCCCGAAGGCATAATATTCATTATCCCGTCGAGCAATCTGACGGCTACATCGTAATCGTCTAAATTTACTAAAGACGATTTTTTTATGAATCCATATTTATCGCACGATGTCCATTGATATTTGAAAGCTAATTTCAGGTCGTGATTTACTTCTTCAAAAATTATTTTATTACCCGAAATACTTTTATATATATTTCTTTCAATGTTATAAATGCCTTCATATTTACTAGAGAAAGGTTCCCACAAAAAATTATTCGAATCTTTTCGTACGATAAATATTGTTTTGCTACCAGTAATGTCGCGACTGTCGTGAATTTTGTCTTCCGTATAATAAGGAAATAATGCATGGTCGGGATCGATACGGCCAGCAGTAAGGCTACCGTAACTCGAAATGAACATCCAGAGGTCCGAACTGCTTACAATACTCATCAGGAAAGAATTCATTAAATCAAAATTGCGTATACAATTAAATTCTTCGTTATCGATTTTCAATATCTCGTTTTTAACGTTTTTAGTTTCGTAACGAAGAGGATAAAAACCAATTTGTATACTATTTTTATTCATATCAACAATTATTTTATTAATACAAGCTTACGACTTTTTGTGTGCCCCCCGGCATTTAATGAATAAGTATAAATTCCAGAACTCAGATTCGTTGCATCAAAAGAATATTTATAGCTACCTGCATTGTGATATTTATCCACCAATACACCGGTAGTTTGTCCATACATGTTGTAAAGAGTAATTTTAACATTAGAAGCTTTGGGCAGCCTGTATTCTATTACAGTTTGTGAGTTAAATGGATTTGGGTAATTTTGTCCCAGATAAAAATCCGCCGGTTTTCCCGAATTATTTTCGTCATTAATATCCGTACTAACTTTTTGATAAACTCTTACATAATCGATAACAAATTCTTGTGGGAATTTAGTAGAACCGTCGGGATTACCTGGCCAGTTACCGCCCACAGCCAGATTGATGATTAGATAAAATCGCTGGTCGAAAGGTGCTGGAAAACTATGCCCAGATGTATACCAATGCGTTTGCGTTTGATACAATTGTCCGTCAACATACCAATCGATTCTTCCTTCTTCCCAGATTAGAGTGAAAGTATGGAAGTCTTCATTAAAACCACCTGATTTGAGGGTGTAAGATTTACCCGTATGTACATTATTTGGCCACGTACCACCGTAGTGAAGAGTGCCATAAACTGTAGTAGTGTCGTGACCGAGATATTCCATAATATCTATTTCACCACTTGCAGCCCATCCGCCATAAACATTATCAGTTGGCATCATCCAGATTGCGGGCCAGAGTCCTTTACCTTTTGGCATCTTCGCGCGGATTTCAAACTTTCCATATTTCCAGTCTCCCTTGTGGAGAGTCCTTATGCGTGAAGATGTATAAGAAAAACCTTGATAATTTTCTTTCTTTGCTGTAATGGTAAGAAAACCGTCACTTACAGTTGCATTTTCTTTTCTGTAGTATTCAAGTTCATTATTACCCCAACCTGCTGGCGGCCCGTTGCCAATCTGAAAATCCCATTTATCTGGGTTTAGTTCAGTGCCGTCAAATTCGTCTGACCAGACCAATTGATATTCCTGGGAATATGTCAATTCTACCTGTAATGTCAGAGCTAAGAAAATAATACATAAAATTTTGGTTTTCATTTTATAGCCTCCTGTTGTACTTCACCTTTTCTCAATTTTAGGTCAAGTTCAATTTTCTTCATTGTATTATCGTCAAGTTCATAAAAGAACGCGGCAATAGTGGCAACAAAAGTTCCAACTGCGGGAATAAAACTCATCATCATTTTAATTCCATTTAAAGTTTCAGGGGTTTGGTCTGTATTTGGAACAAAGCCGAAAAGAGCCAGCAGCCATCCTGCCAATCCTCCTCCGAAGGCAATACCAAATTTCTGGGCAAACGTAGCTGCAGAAAATACTAGTCCGGTAGCTCGTCTTTCATTTTTCCATTCAGAATAGTCAGCCGTGTCGGCATACATTGCCCACAACAATGGAGCCTGCGGTGCCATTATGAATGAGATTAAAACATGGAGAGCGAAAATCAAAAAAATCTGGTCGGCTGGCAGGAAATAAAAAAGGACTGTCAATATTGTAGTCAATGACATTACGAAAATGTAGAATCTTTTTTTACCGAATTTTTTCGCAAAGAATTGAGTGGATGCCACGCCTGCAATAACGCCAATTGTACCGAGTACCATAAAGAGCGACGCAAGAGCTTCGCTACCGACGTAATACTTAAAATAGTAAATAATTGTGCCGCTTCGAATAATTATATAGCCGAGCGTAAAAACTCCCATTACAAGTAAATACATCCAGGGGCGGTTCCGAATTAAATCTTTAATATCATCTTTCAAAGAAGATTTTTGTTCTGACGAGACAACGACTCTTTCACGAGTAGTTTTAAATGTAATATAGAATAAAATGCAAGCAAGGATTCCGTAGACACCCATCGTAAATGGGAAGCCTAATACCTGATTGCCTCCGCCAAAAAAATTAACAAGTGGTAAAGTTAAACCTTGAACTATAAACGCACCAACAAATGCAAGCACGAAACGATAAGTCGAAACGCTCGTTCTTTCAAGAGAATTTGGAGATATAACTCCCATCAAAGCCGAATAGGGAATATTTACTGCAGTGTATGCCATCATTACAAGAGTAAAAGTTATGTAGGCATAAATAATTTTACCTGTTACATCGAAAGGTGGAGTTATGAAGGCCAGCACTCCAAATATTGCCAGAGGAGCGGACATCCAGATCAAATATGGTCTAAATTTTCCCCACTTTGAATTGGTTCTGTCTGCTATAACCCCCATAATCGGGTCGTTAACTGCATCCCAGATACGGGAGACCATCAACATCGTGCCGGCAGCTGCTGCTGGTATTCCGAATATGTCCGTATAAAAGAACAACAAAAAATTGACAAACATCTGGAAATAAAGATTCGAAGCAGTATCTCCCAGACCGTATCCGATCTTCTCTTTCAGGGATAATTTCTCGCCATTATGCTCCATTTTTTACTCCAATATTTTCTAATAATGCTGGCTCGATGGTTGCAAAAAAAATAATTTATTAAAGTATACACTCGGCTTATAGTAACAATCTATAGTACAATAGTAACACGGGCTAATTGTATCTAATTTCGTTATTTTCAAACGTTTTCATGGATCCTGTTAAATGAAAAAGTTCGGCTCCATTCTTCTTTCTGGCTAGGATTTAATTCAATTTTTTTGAATAATTCTGGACTCACTACATGGCGTTTTCCCCATAAATTAATTTTATATGCAGTAAAATCCCCTTTCTCGGATATTTCGCACCCTAACATCCTGTTTGAAATTGTCCATATTGCACTACAATTACTTTTTATGGTATCCAGAAAAAATTCTGTCTTTGGTTCATCATTCCAGCTAATTAAATTTTCGTGAAAAATTAACTTGTTTTCTTTATCGTTAACTTTTTTAATATCATCTTTTATGATTTGAAAAGGAAAGATCAGTCGATAATTTTTCGATAGATTATTCGAATTAATGGAAATAAAATTGTGAACATACTCATTGGTCTGGATTACTTTTTCGCCCGTATTTTCAAATTTATATTTTATATTGAACCGATTGCCGGTTAGAACAATTTCTTTTAGGACTTCAAAACCGTAACCATTGAAATCGCATTTATAATGGTAGATAATTTTCTCTTTGTCGATCCAATAATCATAATTGAAAGGGCGAAACGAGTACTCATAAAAGAAATCGTAAAGATCATACGACACCTTTTTCAGATAACCAACTCCTGGTTTGACAAACTCCTCACCTACATCAACTTCATCGTAACCTAAAGGTGAGTCGATACCAAATTCATTAAAAAACCCACAACCTTTTTTAGTATCATAAATTTCTGTTTCCGATGTACCGATATGCAAATCTTCATAAATGACCTTCCTAATTTTCCCTGTGTAGTCAAACCGTGAACCTGAATAGCCTTCATGGGGCAGGTCAATTATAAGACTCAAGCTATCGCTATTTAATTCTACGGGCATATCATTTAATAATGATCGTTTGTAATGAATTTCCTGGGATAGAGTAATTGATAAATTTTCCTTCAATTTCGATTGAGTATTTATATTCTTTTTCTGTCGGATTGAAAATTTCCACTGCAATCGATTTATCTCCGTTGATGGCCGCCGTCGACATGATGTCGGAATTATTGATATCAAGTTTTATTCTGTGGGCGCCTGGTCTTATATACTTACTGAAATGTGACATTATGTAATAGAGCGGAGTGTAATAGACTTCGTTTTTTTCTGGTTTAACGATGACCGGTGCAATACACCAGTTCTTTGCATGATTTGGCCCGCCCTTGTCGTCAAGCACAATATTCCAATCGATCCACCCTGTCAACCAACTGTTAAGTCCTCCTATAATATCACGTGCGTATCTAAAAACAGGAATATATTTTGGATGGAGGTGCCTGGTTTCAGGAGATGCCCAATCATACCCCCAATCGGTTGCCTCTTTGCTCCAGTACCAGAGGTCGTCTTTCCATACAGGAACTTCAGCATCGATGCAGCCTTCTGTATGCATTAAATGTTTGTTTGGAAATTTTGCATGAACTTCGTTTAAAGCTTCAGGATACCACGAAATCGTACTGCTGTACCAGTGAACAGCAGTTCCCCATACATATTTTGCTGCTTCCTGGTCTTTAAGAATTTTTTCTGCCCACTGAACCACTTCATCTCTGTTCTGATCATAAATCAATATATTCGCATCAATACCTTCTTTTCTGAAAAGAGGGCCTAAATGATTTTTAATAAAATCTGCCATTTGTTCTGGGGTATAAATCATACTTTCCCATTGCTCACCGTTACCCAGTGGCTCGTTCTCAACGGTTACACCCCATATATCAATACCAAGGCTGTCATAAGCTCTTATATATTTAACAAAGAATTTAGCCCAGACGGGATAGAATTCGGGTTTTAATGCTCCACCGTTCCAGTCGTTATTATCTTTCATCCATGGTGGGGCTGTCCATGGAGAAGCCAATAATTTAAAACCATCCGCTGAAATTTGTTTTGCATCTTTTATTAATGGTACCAGGTCATCAATATCTTCCTTGATACTAAAATGTTCGAGTGCCGTATCACCAGGAACTTCATCGTAAGAGTAATTCCTCAATGAAAAATCACAACTATTGATGTGAGTTCGCATTAATGAATAATCAGCTCCCGATTCTGAAAAATATGCATTAAGTACCTCAGTTCGCTTTTCACGACTAATCTGATTTAGAACGTAAGCTGAGGCTTCGGTAAATGCCCCGCCAAATCCAATTATTTGTTGATAAAGTGAATCTGGGTAGAGTTTAATTACAATGTCGGTGTTATTCGATTGTGAGCTTAAATTGAAAGTTCCTTTGTTGGTCAACTTATCGCCCGACTTTGAAGTCTGGACAACAATTGCTTCCTTATAATAATATTCCTTATGGGCACAGGCTGTTGCAATAACTATCAATAAAATAAAGAATAATTTTTCCCCCTTCATAATTCCTCCAGTAAAAAAATGGCTAAAAGACAAAATACCTGAAATTAACATTACAGTCTTGTACGTTAGTAACAAAATTTAGGACTATAGTAACATTCTGATAAGGAAAGAAATAGGTCAGTTATTTTTATTAGACATGTATTCAGAAGGCGATTTGCCGTATTGTTTTTTGAAACAGCGGGCAAAATACGTCAGGTCGTTGAAACCTACGGCATAGGCAATTTCCGTAATGGTCATTTTCTTCTGCTCGAGCAGCTGTGTTGCTTTTTTCAACCTTATGTTTCGAATGAATTCGTGTACTGTCTGGTCAGTCAAACCGCGAAGTTTTCTGTATAACTGCATTCTGCTCATGCCAATTTCTTTACTCAGCATGTCAGCGTTGAATTTTTCGTCGGAGATATGATCTTCAATTATTTTCACAAGGTTATCGAGGAACTGAGCATCGATGTCGGTTAAAGGAATTTTCGAATCTCCGAAAATAAATTCCTTACTAAATTTTTCCTGCATTTTCTTTCTTGACTCAAGAAGGTTCGTTATGTATGCTTCGAGAACGCTAATATTAAACGGTTTCGGTAAATAAGCATCGGCACCCTGATTAATACTCTTAATGTGATAATCTTGTGTATTATAACTGGTTAGTATAATAACCGGGATGTGACTTGTTTTGTCGTCGTTTTTGAGTTTATTGCATAATGTGATACCGTCTAATTTTTTCATTTTGATATCAGTTATTATAATATCGGGTATAATCTGCATTGCTTTTTTAAATCCCGTCTCCCCGTCCTCAGCCTCGTGAATGCGGTAGGCATACTGGAATGAATTTTTTATATACTCCCTTATTTCATAATCGTCTTCAATGATTAATAAAACAGGAACGTTGTGTAATTTATATTTACTGAGTGATGCCTCACCGTTCTTATTGTTAATTTGCTCGCCTAAAAATTGATTACTCGACGACATTTTGAATTTTGCAACAAGCTGATTTTCCTCCAGAAAATGTTCATCAACAGGAATTTGTACTGTAAATTTAGCTCCCTCGCCTTCCTTACTATCAACCAGTATACAACCTTTATAAAGGTTAACCAGTTCATGGACAAGTGCGAGTCCAATTCCCATACCATCGTAGCGCTTGCCTTTATAATCTTCAATATGATAATAGCGTTCGAAAATATGTTTAATTTTATGTTCAGGAATACCTATACCATTATCCTCAACAATAATTTCGAGGTAATTTTTCGCTTTCTCTTCAGAGCTGTTCCCTTTGTAAGCGTTAGAATCAATTATATTTGCAGAAACTGAAATAGTACCGCCGTCGGGTGTAAATTTAAAAGCATTTGAAAGCAAGTTATAAAGAATCTTGTCGATTTTATCGGCGTCAAACCAAGCCGTATAATTTTCAACTCCAGCTGAAAAGCGAAAATCGATATTATGGTCAATAGCAAAATCATGGAAAGAAAATGTACTCTCCCGTATGAAATTAATAATATCCCCTCTCGACAGGTATAATTTTAGGTCTCCAGTATCGAGTTTATTCAAATCTTTCAATTGATTGGCCATTCTATGAAGTCGTTTGGCATTGCGATAGATGACCATCAAGTTGTTCTTTATTTTATCCCCGACTTCTTCGGAAGAAATCAGTTTTTCAAGAGGACTGAGAACGAGGGTAAGCGGCGACTGAAGTTCGTGTGATACGTTTGTGAAAAATTGATTTTTTAGGTGGTCGAGTTCGTACATTTTTTCGAGTTCAAGATGCTCTTTTTTTAATGCATTTCTGAGGCGTTTTCTGCTGATGTAATAGTTTGATATAAAATATGCAATACTGCTTAACATCAAAAATTCAATAAGGTAAGCCCACCAGGTTTTGTAGAATGGCGGTTCAATCACAATATTTAATACCGCTCCCTCTTCGTTCCAGACTCCATCATTATTCGATGCTTTAACTTTGAATCTGTACTTGCCAGCATCGAGGTTTGTATACGTAGCTGTTCTTAGGTTACCCACATAATTCCAATCTTTATCGAAGCCTTCTAACATATAAGCATACTGATTTTTTTCTGGACTGTTGTAATTTAATGCGACAAATCCAAAAGAGATAACCGAATGCTTATAAGAAAGGATTAATTGTTTTGTGTCGACAATATTTTCTTTCAATGGGGAATCTTCTTTATTGACTGCTACCGGTTTATTAAAAATTTTCAGGTCGGTAATATAAACAGGTGGTATCGATTTATTGTCAATTAGTTTGTCGGGTTCAAACAGATTAAATCCATTATTCCCGCCAAATAAAATTTCTCCTTTAGAAGTCATATACCCGCAACGTGCAGTAAATTCACCGCTCTGTAGGCCATCTGATACGTCATAGTTTTTAACCGAACCGTCGGATGGATTAAAACGAGTAATCCCTTTAGTAGTACTAATCCATAAAATATTATTCTTATCTTCTACAATTGCCATAACTTCGTCGCCAGCTAAACCGTCTTTAGTAGTATAATGAATGAATCCATCTGTTTTTGGTTCATATTTATTGAGTCCGCTTGTAGTGCCAATCCAGAGTGAAGAATCATGAGCTTCTAAAATAAAAGTGACAAATCCCTTAGTAATACTTTTGGGATTCTCGTTATTATGCCTGAATAACTTGAATGTTTCGGTCTTGGGATTGAAGAGTTCGAGGCCTATATCCGTTCCGATCCAGAGATTGTTTGAATGGTCTTTAATTATGGCTCTCAAGTCGTTGTCACTTATGCCCGAATTTCTCGTATTGTAAATTTTTACACTTCCAGATTCAATATCCAGACGGGTAAGTCCACCCCAGAAAGTACAAAGCCACAATCGATGATGGTCGTCTTCAACCATCTGAAAAATATTATCACTTGCTAATCCGTGACTCTCTTTGGTATAATGAGTAAATTGTTCAGTTTTAGGATTATACTTGAAAAGGCCATTACCCCATGTGCCTATCCAGAGATTACCTCTACTGTCCTCATAAAAAGAAAGTACTACATCAATACTGCCATCATTTTTTCTTAGTTTTTTGTGCAAAAAACGATTGGTTTTTCTGTCGAAAATATCGATCCCACTTCCACCTGTAGCAATCCAGATATTTCCTTTATCGTCTTCCCAGAAGTTATTTACAATATTATGTCCCAGAGAATAATTATCGCCCGGTAAATTTTTATAATGATGAAAATATGCTTTCCCTTTTACCACAAGATTAATTCCCCCAGCATAGGTTCCAAGCCATACATTACCGTCTCTATCTTCAAAAATTGTATAGATCGAATTATTATTTAAACTAAATGGATCGATCGGGTTTGCTTTGTAAGTTAAGAAATAATCGTTGAACGGGTCATATATTGATAAACCTTCGTCTTCTGTTCCAATCCAAATAAATCCGTTTTGGTCAATCATAAGAGAAAAGATAACATTTCCGCTTATACTGTTTTTATTGGCAGGGTTATGGTGATATCTTTTTACTGTAAACGAATCATCCTCATCGAAAGAAAGTCTTAGTAGTCCATCGCCCTGTGTTCCAATCCAGATAGTTCCGTCCTTCGATTGGGAAATTGCAGTGATGGGCATATTTGTAAGTTTTTTACCGTTTAATTTGAGCGGCTTAAATACTGAGTCGCCTTTATGTTTTATATCGATTGCCCCGCTCCAATGACCTATCCAGAGCCTCCCTTTTTTATCTTCGAAAATTTCTCTTACAAAATTACTGCTAATTCTAAAGGGACTATTTTTTCCATAATAATAATGTTTGAACCTGTTGGTTTTCTCGTCGTATAAATTAAGTCCACCATTACGTGTACCGATCCAGAGCCGCTTTTGTCTATCTTCATAAATTGTTTCAATTTGATTGTCGCTGATCGAAAAAGGATTTTTTCTATTTTGACGATAACGTACAAATTCATCACGTGAACTTACATATTTATTCAAGCCATCGCTTGTACCCACCCATAGGTTACCTTTGTAATCCAGTGCAATCGAAGAGATGTAATTATGACTCAAACTCGAAGAATCATTTTGAACATAATGATATATATGAAAATCGTAGCCGTCAAAACGGTTTAAACCGTTAAATGTTCCAGCCCAGATAAATCCTTTTTTATCCTGAATAATACAGGTGACACTTGCTCGCGATAATCCTTCATTTGGTGTGAAATGCTCGAAACGTAGACTTTTATATTGAGCACTAACTGAAATGTGAAATGTCAACAATAATATAAAAACAATTTTAAGTCGGAAGCCCGACATAAATTTCACCATAAAATTT
This sequence comes from Melioribacter sulfuriphilus, assembly GCF_051488685.1. Classification (NCBI taxonomy): domain Bacteria; kingdom Pseudomonadati; phylum Ignavibacteriota; class Ignavibacteria; order Ignavibacteriales; family Melioribacteraceae; genus Melioribacter; species Melioribacter sulfuriphilus. The sequence continues at coordinate 10,205 of NZ_JBPSEH010000011.1, read as the reverse complement.
TTATCAAAATGGAATCCCCCATTCTTATTTCCGTACACTAAAATAATAAATTCCAACTGATTGGGAAATGAAATCGGAATACTACTTTAAACGTGTATTACAATATATTTTTCACTAATATTTTTCAGAAAAAACTAAAAATATAATGAGGGCAAATCTATTTTAAGATTAACCTGTTATTTTGAGATGTTTAAGTAAAGTGTATCAGTAAAAATTTTGTCAATTCTAAAACATCTCATCTGCTTTATTTGTTTACTAATATTACCTTTTCCCTATAAAATCGTTTAGGTTAAGACCATTATAAAGATTAGAGTATTGCAATATTATATTAATTAAAGCAGCATACTGTAGTATATTTTGATAAGAAACATTAAAATCAAACGTATTAATAATTTTAGGCAGAGATAACCATTAAAAAGTTGGCTATTTATTTGTAACAAAAGATAGTATTTCTAAAAGCAAGGATAGAAAAATCATGGGCTCAAATAGAATTCCTGTAAGACCATTTATGGAATTAAACAATCAGGATATTGAGAATATTAAGGAGAAGATAGTTCTGGCATTGACAAGGGATTGATAAAATGATAGATTTGATTAACGGTGTAAGGTGCTTCCGTGAGCATAACTTTGCATCGTCTGTAAGCAGGCACGGACCTGGATAATGCTTACAGTATTGAGCCCCGATTTATCGGGGCTTTTTTGTTTTTAGATTAAAATACCTATATGAACCCTGTCAATATCTTTTAGATTATATGAGAAGGCATACCAGGATAATGTTGAATCTTTCTCCATTCTTTAAAACAAAAATCTCGTATTTGGATAATCCAATATAAGTTTTTCTGTATTCAAGAAAATCCTTATCAGATTTTTAAATACTTTGATAAACTTCAAAAGACTCTTGCAAAGTTTTAATATTAGTGGAGCGAACTATTCTCTCCATCTTGTTTTTCACAGAAGTGTTTTAACCTATTATATGCAAAAAGAATTTTATCGCCCTCTTAGGTATCAAAAAGCGAAAAAATCATTTGGTTCAAGGTTAAAAAAACTTTTTAACTTGTTTTTCAAAAGCATCCAACCCGATTTTTTTATTGGAAGTAGTAGTTCCGGCATATCTTCAAAAAAACGTCTGGCAAATCTTTTATAGAAGGTCGGTTATAATCAATTAATGAAAGCTGATTTTTATATAGAGAAAATCCCGAAATTATAAGAGCAGCTTTTCCAGTGTTGTAATCCCAGCAATTGCGTTGTTTAAGTTTATTAACAAATTCATCGCTGCCTTTAAATATTTTGAGAATCATTTATTTGAGATTTCCTTTATCGTGAGTGGAAACGAAACAGCGGTAATTATTATTGTTCGTTGGATATGGACATTTAGTTTTAACAGGTTTAATCCACGCACGCCTGACTGCCGTCAGGCAGGCACACGGCGTGCGACGGTAACGGTTATAACAAATTAGGAGATAGAATTATGTTTCAATCCATGCACGCCTGACTGCCGTCAGGCAGGCACACGGCGTGCGACTATATTATAATGTTCTTTCAGATATTTTACGTGTGTTTCAATCCACGCACGCACACGGCGTGCGACAAATTCGCACGGATTAACTTCGGATGATGTAGGGTTTCAATCCACGCACGCACACGGCGTGCGACCCTGATCCAAACACAGCAGGATTGCAACTAGCTGTTTCAATCCACGCACGCACACGGCGTGCGACCAAAATCGAAGATTTGATTAAGCAGCACGATGCAGTTTCAATCCACGCACGCACACGGCGTGCGACATTTTCTTTGTATTAGGAGTATACATTCTCAGTTGTTTCAATCCACGCACGCACACGGCGTGCGACATAATAGCAATAAGGCGGTACTTGATATAGACACGTTTCAATCCACGCACGCACACGGCGTGCGACGCTCTTAAAAGGTTAAAAAATAAACGATATAATGTTTCAATCCACGCACGCACACGGCGTGCGACTAATTTAAAAACATATTTAGAAAATGGTTATAAAGTTTCAATCCACGCACGCACACGGCGTGCGACGTAAAAAATATCGATTTAATTATATATTATAGTGTTTCAATCCACGCACGCACACGGCGTGCGACGCTCAAGTGTACCTGTGTTTGTAAAAGTATATTTAGTTTCAATCCACGCACGCACACGGCGTGCGACTTATATTCTGTCATTCTTTCCTTTCTTAATTTAGTTTCAATCCACGCACGCACACGGCGTGCGACTCGTCTGAGTAGATCTCTTCTGCGTACTCTGTTGTTTCAATCCACGCACGCACACGGCGTGCGACGCCATTTCTGCTCGATACTCGTCCCTCTCGGGATTGTTTCAATCCACGCACGCACACGGCGTGCGACTAATTAGAGCAGACTGGGCAAATAGTATGCTAGAGTTTCAATCCACGCACGCACACGGCGTGCGACTCTATAATTTTCCCTTCTTTGCTATTATCTATCTGTTTCAATCCACGCACGCACACGGCGTGCGACTATAGCTTTTTTATTTCTTCAGGCGATTTATCTTGTTTCAATCCACGCACGCACACGGCGTGCGACTTTTTACCTCCATTAATAGTTATTATTATCATAGTTTCAATCCACGCACGCACACGGCGTGCGACGTTTCCTATTTTTGGGCAGGGATTAACTATATCGTTTCAATCCACGCACGCACACGGCGTGCGACCTCGTCTTTCATTGCTAAAATCGAGCCTACATCGTTTCAATCCACGCACGCACACGGCGTGCGACTATTCCAAAAGCAGTAGAACAGCGAATAAATATAGTTTCAATCCACGCACGCACACGGCGTGCGACTAATACTTTGATAGTATTAAACCGCACTGGGACGGTTTCAATCCACGCACGCACACGGCGTGCGACAATTGCAACTTGCGCGATCGTATAATGAGTGATGGTTTCAATCCACGCACGCACACGGCGTGCGACTTTCACCGGGGGCTATTGTTTTGCCCCCGTATCCGATGGTTTCAATCCACGCACGCACACGGCGTGCGACTCCGTAAGTACTACCCTCGTTTACATTGTCGAGTGTTTCAATCCACGCACGCACACGGCGTGCGACAGCATCACTGAACAAAACGCACAGAGATTAGCTAGTTTCAATCCACGCACGCACACGGCGTGCGACTACATTAATTTAATAAAGCAAAATCCCGCTTTCGTTTCAATCCACGCACGCACACGGCGTGCGACTGTTTTGCTCTTAGAGTTAACGGCAACAGCATGGGTTTCAATCCACGCACGCACACGGCGTGCGACTAAAATACAATTGAGCTTTTACAAAGAAAGAATTGTTTCAATCCACGCACGCACACGGCGTGCGACTTTAACATTGCTGTGGCATAATTACCAGTACTTGTTTCAATCCACGCACGCACACGGCGTGCGACTTTGGAAATTGCGGCGCTTAGTCTATTTGTCCTTGGTTTCAATCCACGCACGCACACGGCGTGCGACTTTGGAAATTGCGGCGCTTAGTCTATTTGTCCTTGGTTTCAATCCACGCACGCACACGGCGTGCGACGTAGGGCACAAATTTCATAGTTGCTTTATCTCGTTTCAATCCACGCACGCACACGGCGTGCGACATCCTCATTAACGCCCAAATTTTTTTTGATCCCGTTTCAATCCACGCACGCACACGGCGTGCGACTTCGTTCATTAGTTAAGCCTGCCTTTGCTTTTAAAGTTTCAATCCACGCACGCACACGGCGTGCGACTCCTGACCCCACAAATGACCCATTAAGACTTGCTGTTTCAATCCACGCACGCACACGGCGTGCGACTTTCAGAGGAAGCAATTGAGGAGCTTAACAAATTAGTTTCAATCCACGCACGCACACGGCGTGCGACCCAAAGAATGCCTGCTCCTCGTTAATCAAACCTGTGTTTCAATCCACGCACGCACACGGCGTGCGACTGCACCGCTTGGTGACGTGTTAGTAGGCTATATTGTTTCAATCCACGCACGCACACGGCGTGCGACGGGGAACCTGGCAACAAGAGTTGCCTTGACCACGTTTCAATCCACGCACGCACACGGCGTGCGACGCGAGTTTGATCGGTTTGTCTGATTCCCTTTATAAGTTTCAATCCACGCACGCACACGGCGTGCGACAAGATATTAACATTATGAACACTGAATTGAGACTGTTTCAATCCACGCACGCACACGGCGTGCGACTATCAGGTTGTATCTATAGGTTATGGTATGTGTCAGTTTCAATCCACGCACGCACACGGCGTGCGACAAGTTCCAGAGGGACATTATACAGATGAATCAATGTTTCAATCCACGCACGCACACGGCGTGCGACGCAATTTAGGATTTATGTTCATCCTCGGTGCACGTTTCAATCCACGCACGCACACGGCGTGCGACTAAAAGCAGGAGACTTTTACATAAATACATCAAATGTTTCAATCCACGCACGCACACGGCGTGCGACGCTTTTATTAATTTAGTTATCGCATCATTTTCAAGTTTCAATCCACGCACGCACACGGCGTGCGACTCAAACCAAAAAACAATTCAATATTTTCTATACTGTTTCAATCCACGCACGCACACGGCGTGCGACTAAAATACAATTGAGCTTTTACAAAGAAAGAATTGTTTCAATCCACGCACGCACACGGCGTGCGACTTTAACATTGCTGTGGCATAATTACCAGTACTTGTTTCAATCCACGCACGCACACGGCGTGCGACTTTGGAAATTGCGGCGCTTAGTCTATTTGTCCTTGGTTTCAATCCACGCACGCACACGGCGTGCGACTTTGGAAATTGCGGCGCTTAGTCTATTTGTCCTTGGTTTCAATCCACGCACGCACACGGCGTGCGACGTAGGGCACAAATTTCATAGTTGCTTTATCTCGTTTCAATCCACGCACGCACACGGCGTGCGACATCCTCATTAACGCCCAAATTTTTTTTGATCCCGTTTCAATCCACGCACGCACACGGCGTGCGACTTCGTTCATTAGTTAAGCCTGCCTTTGCTTTTAAAGTTTCAATCCACGCACGCACACGGCGTGCGACTCCTGACCCCACAAATGACCCATTAAGACTTGCTGTTTCAATCCACGCACGCACACGGCGTGCGACTTTCAGAGGAAGCAATTGAGGAGCTTAACAAATTAGTTTCAATCCACGCACGCACACGGCGTGCGACCCAAAGAATGCCTGCTCCTCGTTAATCAAACCTGTGTTTCAATCCACGCACGCACACGGCGTGCGACTGCACCGCTTGGTGACGTGTTAGTAGGCTATATTGTTTCAATCCACGCACGCACACGGCGTGCGACGGGGAACCTGGCAACAAGAGTTGCCTTGACCACGTTTCAATCCACGCACGCACACGGCGTGCGACGCGAGTTTGATCGGTTTGTCTGATTCCCTTTATAAGTTTCAATCCACGCACGCACACGGCGTGCGACCGAGATATTGTATCCGCCAGTCGACGACTTTAATGTTTCAATCCACGCACGCACACGGCGTGCGACAATTGCCAGCATCGAGACTGTCTTGTATAGTCACGTTTCAATCCACGCACGCACACGGCGTGCGACTATTTCAGGTAATTCTATAGCTTTTCCCATATTGTTTCAATCCACGCACGCACACGGCGTGCGACCCCTTATTCCGTCAGCCCCCGCGTTCAATAGAGGTTTCAATCCACGCACGCACACGGCGTGCGACCGCATACACGCGCAGAGCTATCAGATATGCGATGTTTCAATCCACGCACGCACACGGCGTGCGACTTCAGAAGCAGGTACGTATTCTTCTCCAACGTTGTTTCAATCCACGCACGCACACGGCGTGCGACTCCAGCTAACTTCTTTTAGCGCTGCATTTACAGAGTTTCAATCCACGCACGCACACGGCGTGCGACCTGGATGGCAAGACAACATAAAGAATTACTTATCGTTTCAATCCACGCACGCACACGGCGTGCGACTGTACAATGTCTAACTTATTTGAACATAAGCTCTTATAAAATAATACCTGCTAACATTAAAATAATTCATCACGAGAATAATATTTTATTAATTATTGTCTGTTTTTTGCAATTTATTCACTTGCTAATCCCCCCATAATTTTGTGTGGACTTAGATTAGCAATTCGTATTACTTAAATAATAAATGGATCATCTGCTTTAATATTCTTGCTAACTCCGAAATTTTCTAATCTTCTTTGCCAGTTTGACCCAAGGTAATAAAACCTGAGATTATCTTCTTCTGGATTATAAATTGACAGTAATTCATTCTTCAATAATTCCCATTGGCCGGGTTCAACAACACATTCAAAAACTGAATACTGTGCTCTGATTCCATAATTTAGACAGGCTTCCGCTACTTTTCGTAACCGCTTTTGCCCGCTTTTTGTTTTTGTAGATACATCATAACTAACTACAACCATCATAATTACCTCATTTTAAGTAAAATGGTGGATATTCAGTTATATCACCTCTAATGTATCTTGCAAGCAATTGTGCCTGAATATGTGGCAATAAACCGATAGTTATTTTCTCACCTAAAAAAGGATGAGTAATTTCTTCCTGCTTTCTCTTCTGATATGCTGCAAGAATTTCTTTTCTTGCACCGTCTGAAATTCTTACTTCACCCGATTCCCTGAAGTCAAAATCTTTAATTGTAACTTGTCGAAGATTTATCAGATTTAGCATTATTCTATCTCCAAGATATGCTCTGAACTCCTCCATTAAATCTAACGCAAGTGATGGTCTTCCCGGTCTTATTTGATGAAGAAAACCTACCTGAGGGTCTAAACCAACAGTTTCAAGTGCAGATCGTACATCATTTGCTAATATAGCATAAAGGAAAGAAAGAAGTGCATTTGCTGGATCTAAAGGTGGTCGTTTTGACCTCTGTAAAAACACGAAATCCTCGCGTTGTGCAGTAATTAAATTCGAGAGTTCCCCAAAATAAATATTCGCACATTCACCTTCGTAACCGTTTAACTCAAGAAGGCTGTTTGCATTTAGAATTTTTTGAATACGTTTTCTTAACCGTTCTGCAGCATGATAAACCGAATCAGGACATATATCCGGGTGGTTTCTTTGATGCCTAGATAAAAGATATCTGTAATTGGCTACTTTTGCTGCCACGATAGACCTGGCAATTTTCAATGATTCAAGCTCACTATCTGAAATTGCATATTGCTGTTTGCGCAATAATACACTTCCTTTTTGTGCCCCGTAAACTCTTGCAAGAAATTTTCCCTCAGGAGTTAAATAACTTATACCGACATTATTTTCAGCACAGAAAGCCATAAGCTGCGGAGTTAATGGTTTGAATCCAAAACAAACAATATTTTCAATTGTACGAATTGGTGCCTGAAATGCTTTTTTTGAATTACCTTCAGAATCTTTTACTTCTACGACAAAAGTTTCGTGCTCCTTTCTTACAAAAGCATCATCGGAAGTTATATAAAGTGTGTTGAGATGTTTTCTCATAAGTTATAAAGTTCCTTTAGATATTTCTGCAATTTAATTTGATTTAATGCTTTAGGCTGACAAATATTAATCAGTGAGCAATTGCGGCATTTGGAGGTGTATTCAATTACAGGGACTTTTTTATCAGTTATAATTTTCCGCACACTTGCTATTACTTCTACTGTTTGATTCCTTAATTCAGAATCAATATCAATAAAATTTCGTCTTCTAATTTTTCCATAGAAGAATGCTGCTCTTTCAATCGAGATATTAAGCATTTCTTCGAGACAAAATACTTGTGCACAAAGCTGAACTTTATCACTTATATCCTCTTTGGGTTCTCCTGCTTTAAACTCAACTGGCAAAATTTCTTTACCATTTGGAGTTTGTCTGAATTCTACAACATCACATCTACCTACTAGTCCATATTTATAAGAATGAATTCTTAATCCACGCACTGTTTTAACATCTCCTCTTGTTTCGTATGTATCAGTATCAACTTTTTCGTGAAGTATTTCACCACGCACAGTAAAAAGATTATCCAGCCACACATCATCAATATGAATTAACCCGCATTGACGTGGACAGAATATATAATGCTGTAAAGCACTTATCATTACGAAATCATCTTCGGTGTACATAATAAGTGTTTTGTTATTATTTTATCTATTAGAATATTTCAAAACCCTTGGCGTCCGCATAAAGTATAGGGAGAAGTCCTTTCATATACCCGAGAAAATCTGGATCATATTCATAACACCATTCATAAATGCCACTATTAAAAAAACTCCTTAGTGGCTTTAAGCCAAGATTATCAATTTTGTTTGCCCAAATTTGTACGCTATTATACAAAATTTCTCTTGGCTCAACTTTTTCGTGATTTTCAATTTTAGCTATTAAGTCTTCATCGATAAGAACAAAACGAGTATCTGCTGCAATAACTTTATAAAGATTATCTACCTCTGGATAATTCATATCCTCTTCCATCTGAAGTAAACGCTTATGTTTATTCTGAGTATCTGACATAATTTCTCTTCTCAAGGCTTCCGTTATTAAGTCAGCAGGCGCATCAGTTTCAAACCGTTTTTCCTCAAAAAGTTTTTCTAAAATTTGACGAGAAATAGTAAAGGCAGGGTGACGATTAAAAAGAGGACCTTCTACTTTAAAGTCAATCAGAGTTGGTTCAAAATCTTCTATGTTTCTTCGAACACGGCCACCAACCTGAATTAAATTTGCTGCACTAGCACTTTCTCTAAATGCAGTTCTAAATGAAAAGTCTAATCCTGCTTCAACGCAGCTCGTTGCAACCAGAGTAAAATCCCTATCCTGATCATTCAATGGTAAATTCAATCGTCTTTTAATTTCCTCTACAATAACGTTTCTATGTTTAGGTGCCAAAGAAGTTGAAAGGTGCAAGACTTTGGAAGTTCTTATATCTACTGAATAAGTTTCTGCTGCAAAGAGTTTTTTAGCCAATTTATCAGCTAATACAGCTGCCGATTGAACAGTGTTCAAAATAACTAAACGTGGCCCATTTTTAGAAAGAACTAAATGCATTAATTGTTCGTCATTGAGAGTTGAGCGATAGCTTACAGGTTGTATTCTTTCAGACTCTTGTTTTAATGCTTCATCTCTAAGGGATTGGGGTATTAATTCTGGGATTGAATGCTGTATTTCCATTAAGTCTTTAAGCTCCCAGAATCTTGGGAGAGAACCAGAAGCGATAACAAAATAACAAGACCATCTTTTAGCAAATTCATTTATCCATTTCCAAGTCAGAGGCCATAAATGATTTGGTATTGCTGAATGTGCTTCATCAATAAAAATCCCACTACCCGGAAGTTCGTTCAATTTTCTAAGTTTTGAGGGATGGTTACTCGCAATCGTCTCAAAAAACTGAACAGCAGTTGTAACAATAATGGGTGATTTCCATAGAGTTGACAGATGTCGTGTTTCTAAAGAATCAAAATCGGCTTGGTGATGGTGTTCGGCGACAACTTCATATGGATTTTCACCCTTAAGAACTAATGCCTTTCTGTAAATATCAACTGATTGTTTAATAATATTTGTGTATGGTAATACAATAATAATGTGCCGTAAATTTTTTGCAATTGCTGTCCTTAATAAATGGACCATTACAGCAGTTGTTTTTCCAGTACCAACTGGGCTATCACAAGAATAAATTGGGAGATTTGTGTCTGTTTCTTTACAAGCATTATAAATTTTATTTCTCAATTCAGCTCTTTTACTTCCGTCGTATTCCTTTTGAAGTCTTTCTATATATTTATCAAGGGAATCTAATCTTTCTTCCCATCGAGGTTCTATAAATCTAGTTAGAGATTCTTTTCCATAATTGTAAGCAGTGTCACCGTGATCAGCATCTACCAAACAGGATAAAGCAATACGTCTTGTAAGACCATTCCAATCAGAAATTAGATTAGATTGCTTTTCTATGAGTTCGCAATCTGCTTGTACATGCTTCATGAGATAATCATTCAAAAACTGCTCTGTATGTTTATATATATTTGCGTCACGAAGAAATAATTCAGCCTTTGCCTGTTCTTCAGGTATGGATTGTAAACCAATATGATGTGAATAGACCAAAAACGCCGATTCAACCATATTATTATTTAGAGACATCTGAAAAATTCAATTAGAGGAACAGATTTATAAGTATTGTCGTTTTCATTGAAAAAATAAATCATG
>NZ_JBPSEH010000010.1:0-92908 GCF_051488685.1 Melioribacter sulfuriphilus | reverse complement strand
TATTTTTCAAGGGAAATCGCTTCTTCGGTCTATTCAGATATCTTCTAAATTTTCATCGTGCGGTCGCTGAGTAGTCCTGGTAAGGACGTATCGAAGCGACCGAGTACAAGTAACCATAAGAACTAAAATTGACCTAACTTCCGATTTTTATCCGAGAGTAGATATTTAATAACATCGTCAAGATAATCGTGATAACGTACAGGCAGGTTTTTATATTTAGATGCAAAGACTTTTTTGACCTCTTCAAAATTGTTACTTTTAATTTTTTTCAGGTCGTTATTAATATTTTCGATATACTTGGAAGCCTTCGATTTTAACCTGTCTAATATTTCTTCGTCTTCAGTTCCGGCTATCGCTTTTACAGCTGCTTCAAAATTATAATTGTTTTGGACATAATTCTTAAAAAAGAGTCCTCGCAAAATTTCACCTACGATGGTTCGGCTGACATTTCCAATTTCCCGGGCTGTTTCCACAACAGAAGAATGTGAAAATTTTTTAGCACGCAGGGAATCGAGAATAAAGTTTTCCATGTCAGCTTTACGATAATGCCTGTATTCGTCGGGCAGGTCCGTAATCAAAATGATATTGCGTTCTTCTGCTTTAGCAAAAATAGCCGCTCTTTTTACAATCGATTCCAGCTCTCTTACGTTCCCTTTCCATTCATTTTTTACCAAGCATTCGAGTGCGGCTTTTGAAAACCTTAAATTGTCGTCCTCTCTTTCGAGAAAATATTCTGCTAAAACAGGAATATCTTCTTTCCTTTCCCTTAATGGAGGAATTTCGATATTAAGTACATTGAGTCTGTAATACAAATCTTCCCTGAATTTACCTTCTTCAATTAAACGTGCAAGATTTCGATTAGTAGCTGCTATTACACGTACATTGACCTTTTGCGTTTGAGCGGAGCCAACCTTCTGAAATTCGCCGAACTGAATAACTCTTAATAGTTTTGCTTGAAACGAATCGCTTGTTTCCCCAATTTCATCAAGGAATAGGGTACCGCCGTCTGCTGCTTCAAATAATCCTTTTTTATTGCTGAGAGCATTTGTAAAGGCTCCTTTAACATATCCAAACAATTCACTTTCGAGTAAACTTTCTGTCAAAGCAGCACAATTAAGAGCAATAAATTCCTGCTCTCTACGATTACTTAAATTATGAATTGCTCTTGCAACCAGTTCTTTGCCGCTGCCACTTTCGCCAATGATCAAAACTGTTGCATCTGTTGGTGCAACTTTTTCGATTGTTTTAATTACTTTGTCCATTGCACTGCTCTTATAAACAATATTTTCGAATTGATGCCTTCCTGCGTGTTTCTCCACTGGCTGTGAATCCTGCTCGAGCTCCTTTAATTGTGTTATTTCATTTTTTAATTTTTCTATTTGATTTAGCAATTCACCTTTAGCTTGTTCAGAAATCTTAGAAATGTTTTCGAGCAAAGCTTCTTTGCTTTCAAGAGTTTTTTTCAACAACTCGCTTTCGCTCAACGCATGCGTCGCCTGCTGTTTGTTTACCATTATTTTAAGATAAACTTCGAATGCCAGACATAAAATTGCAGGCAGGAAAGCCATCGTAAAATTGAATATTACGAAGAAGTAATTAAAAAGAATAAATGACGCAATTAGTATAAAAAACAGGTATGAAACAATCCGTATTTCATTTGAGCCAAAGTGGAAGAAATAAATGAATCCAATGAGGAACAACACTGAAAGTACTGACAATAAATTTGAGTATTTGTAATTCAATGATCGGTGTGTAATAATATTATCGAGAACAAAGGCATGAAATCCGACACCCGGTAATTCATCATCGTAATAAGTCTTGACCGTTTTTGCAATGGTAGGATCGCTCACTCCAATTAATACATATTTATTTTTGAATTTTTCCGGCCTTTTTTCAAATTCTCCGAAGAATTCAATCAAGGAGTAAGTTTTGAATTTGTGCCATGAATTATAAAAATTAACTTTAAGCAAATCTTTCGCTTCCGCATCGTCTTTGCCTGCAAGTTCAATTGCAAAAGCTTTCTCGTAACGACGATTTACAGATATAAACTCAGGAACGTAATATCCGTCAGAATCAATATAGTTCAGGTGTCCCGTTTTGAGCGAAGGGATTTCGTACTTTGGCTGTGAATAGATAATCGTATCGGAATTTGTAATAATGGAAGATAAAACTATATTATTATTTGACTTCTCTAAAACATCGTTCAACAAATCGTTATAAATCTCCTGAAACGCCAGTCTTGAAGAAAACATCAGTTCGATTCCAATTTTTTTTGCCCCAACCCGATTCAGATTGTCAACCAACAAAGCATAATAACTTCTTTTAAGAGGCCATCCTCCAAGCTGTTCAATGTCATCTGAATTAATATGAATAATAACAATCGAACTATCGGTTTCCTTGGGACCACCAATAAAGCGCATCAATTCTTCATAACCTTTATTTACAGGGATACGGATTAGTTCTAATTCTAAAGCAATAAGCAACCCGACTAATATTAACGACAAACGAATAATTTTTTCGTACTTAAATAAATTCGATAATGTCGAATAGTTTTTATCCATCAGAAATATTATTTTGGTTTCTTAATAGAAATAAATTTACGAAAAAATAAGTAAAGGAATAGTAATGAAAACCAATATCAACGGAATTGCGGTTTATACTTATGGCGACCCCAAAAATAACGCGATAGTATTTGTACATGGTTTTCCATACGACCATACAATGTGGGATGAACAGGTAAAAGAACTTCAGAAAGATTATTATTGCGTAACTTACGATGTAAGAGGACTTGGCAAAAGCCATATCGGCGATGGACAATATACAATGGAATTTTATGTTGATGACCTGTTTATGGTAATTAAGGAATTGAAGCTTCGTAAACCGGTCTTGTGCGGATTATCGATGGGTGGTTATATTGCCCTGAGAGCCATTGAAAGAAATCAAAATAAATTTGGTGCATTAATACTTTGCGACACCAGAGCAGAAGCGGACAATAACGAAGGCAAAATTAAACGCTCTGCAAATATTGATATGATTAATACAAAAGGACTCGAGGCATTTATAAATAAATTCGTCCCGACATGCTTTGCTGCAGAGGCAGTTAAAAAGAAAGCGAATTATTATACGTCAACGCTCGAAAAAGCTTACCGGAACAATCCCACAGGAGTTAAAGGTGCAATAATTGCGATTATGAGTCGTACCGACACGACCCATGTTTTACCCGAAATTAAAATTCCCACTCTTGTATTATGTGGCTCGTTCGACAGCTTAACACCTCATCAAACAATGCGCAAACTGGCAGAACAAATTCCTAATTCTGAATTTGCTATAATCCCACTTTCGGGTCATATGTCGCCAGTCGAAAATCCTGGAGCAGTTAACGATTTAATCAAAGGTTTTCTAAAAAGGAGAATTTAACTACAAATTAGCAGGGCGGTCACTTCTCCGTCCTGCTTAATTTCATTCTCAATTCCACACTCCCCTTTTTTACCAGATAAACCCCGGTCAAAATTATTGCAGCCGATAAAAGCAATACCAGATTAAATGCTTCGTCCAGAATAAGCCATCCCAGAAAAATTGCAATTATAGGATTGATATACGCATAAGTGGAAACGAACGAGACGGGTAGATGTTCGATTGCATAGATATAAGAACCATATCCGATTAACGATCCAATTATCAAGAGGTAGATAAAAGCCAGTGTGCTTTCTGTAGTAAAACTGAGATGTCTATGTTCTCCGATGATAATACTGACTAAAGTCATCAACGTACCTGCAATTGTCATCTGAAGAGCGGCACTCATTAAAGGATGAACTTTCGTCGTATTATATTTCGAGTAAATTGTGCCAAAAGACCAGCACGTTACAGCAACGAAAAGTCCTGCCACACCTTTAAGATAATGAGAATCAAAAATACTTATAATATTGCTACCAAAAATTAGCATTACACCCACCATTCCTGACAACAAACCAATCACAGTTTGTAAATTTAGATTCGCTCCTTTTACATAAAAAGATTCGATGCCAACAATCCAGAAAGGGACAGTAGTTATTAAAAGTGCAGCCAGGCCGCTTGGAATCCATTGTTCTGAAAAGACAACAAATCCATTCCCAAATCCCAATAGCAGGATGCCCACTACTGTGGAATGTTTAATGTCGTTCCACTCTGGCAGACGGTAGTTTTTTTTCATGAGGAATAAAAATAGAATTGGACCGGCTAAAAACCATCTGAAACCCGCAAAAAATAAAGGCGGCAGATCTTCCACTCCAACCCTTATTGCCAGATATGTAGTCCCCCAAATTATACAAATTGCAGCCCACGCCAGGTAGGCTTTTGTTTTTGTCTCTAATACCATAGTCAATTAAATTAGTGAATATAAAAATAATATTTTCTTACGGTAATTCCGGTCTTAACTATTTTATTAGTTTCGTAATTCAAGGATTTTGTTATAATGGAAAGTATAGAAAAATTTGTGAAAAAATTTCCTTTTGTTGCCGAGAACCTTAAGTTCTTAGGCATTCTTCTTTTGGCGGTAATAGTATATGCACTTACTAAATATATTTTGCTCCGTCTAATAAAAAAATTCGTACGTCACACAAAAACTGAGTTTGACGATATTCTACTGCACGATCGTGTTCTTAAAAACGTTTCCTACATTGCACCGCTGATAATAATCAAACTGTTCGCTTATACCATCCCTTCAATTGAAAATTTCATTCATGTTTTTGTAAATGCGCTTATTGTACTCTTGGTCATTTTTACTATTAATGGTTTATTGACGGGATTTACGGGCGTTTTAAATCGGATGGAAAGATTTAAAGAAAAGCCCGTAAAAGGATACATACAGGTTGTAAAAATAATCGTTTATATTTTCGGTGGAGTTATTTTCATATCGACATTACTTGGCGAATCGCCGTGGGCACTGATTGGTGGTCTGAGCGCCCTGACAGCTGTGCTTGTACTGGTTTTCAGAGATACAATTCTTTCATTCGTTGCCAGCATTCAGATTTCATCTTACGACCTTGTAAAGGTAGGTGACTGGATCGAGGTTCCCAAATACGGTGCAGACGGCGAGGTAATCGATATTTCCTTAAATGTCATAAAAATACAAAACTGGGACAAAACAATTACAGTTATTCCCACCTACAAATTAATTGAAGACTCATTCAAAAATTGGAGGGGAATGACTCTTGCAGGTGGCAGGAGAATCAAAAGGTCAGTTTATATTGACCAGTCAAGTATAAAATTCTGCAGCGAAGAAATGATTGAAAAATTCGAACGTATTCAGTTATTAAAAAATTATATAAAAACGAAAAGAGAGGAAATTAATAAATATAATCAGGAACGGAACATCGACGATTCTGTCCTTGTCAATGGAAGAAGAATGACAAACATCGGAACATTCAGAGCATATCTCAAAGAATATCTTCTGCAGCGCGAAGAGATAAACAAAGAGATGACATTTCTTGTAAGGCATTTACCTCCCGGTCCTGAAGGATTGCCGATCGAAATATACGTATTCACTAAAACTACCAACTGGAACGAGTACGAAGAAATTCAATCGAATATATTTGACCATATTCTTGCGGTAATTCCCCAATTTGAATTGAGAGTATTCCAGAATCCGACGGGATATGATATTAAAGAAGCGATCAATTCATTAAAAGAATACAAATGATGATGGAACCGATCCATAAAGCATTAGGTCAGGCACTCCACGACAACGGAGTAGAAGTAGTTACTTTTGTGCCCGGTTTCGGCGCATCCGAAACGTTTATGTCGTACAACGAAATTGCTGGCAAAATTGGTAAAATATCGTATCACGAAGAAGTTGCCTATACAATATCACACGGAGCATCAATAATCGGGAAACGTTCTGCACTACTTTGCAAATCACACGGTGTAATGAAAGCAGCAAACAGTATTACTGATTCGCTCTACACATCACCAGCAGCAGGATTGGTTTTGTTTGTTTTTGAAGACTTTACAGGCAAACATTCCGACAATATTCTCGATATTTATCCCATTCTAAGATCCATAAATATTCCCGTAATCAAGGCGGATAAAACAAAAATTTACGACGATGTACACACGGCTTATCAGCTCTCTGAGAAAACAAAACTTCCTGCGGCTCTTCTAATTGATGCCATGACGATTAATGAACCGTGCACATTTGAGCCACGCCTGGATTTAAAAAAGAATTTTTCATATAAAAGAAATATCTATTTCCATGTAGTTCATCCATTACTTGCAGAATATCAATACAAAGTTTTAACGACAAAAGTAGAAGGCGGTAATCTCGAAGCTGTATCGCGTCCAGAATTACCGATTGTGCCCGAAAGTTTGACCCCAAAAGTTAAAGAGGGAGCATCTAAGTATATCACTTTTTTCGAAGTATTTAAGAACATTAAGAGAGATATTACAACAGGCGATACAGGCTCGTCAAGTGCGTTTGCTTTTCCACCGTACAACTCGATCGACATTGTTACTTATATGGGCGGCTCGATCCCATTGGCATTGGGTGCATATCTCGGAGGATTCAAGAATGTTTGGGCATTAACCGGCGATTTTGCTTTTATATCTGCAGGTCATCTTGGATTGATCGAAGCTGTTCAAAGAAATATACCCTTGAAAATTGTTATCTTCTACAATCGCCGCTCTTCTGCAACCGGAGGGCAATTGATCAGTAAAAACATTCTATTCAGAATTCTCGCAGGCTATGAAAAGTTTATACTCGAAATCAGTAATCCTGAGGATATGTTCGAAATCGATTCTGTTTTAAATGAAGCCGCAGTTTCAGACGAAATGAAAATAATAATTGTCAACTATCCCGAATAAATTATGTTGCCAGAATTAAAAAATCTTTACGAAAAGATTCCCGATAAAATTCCAGATGAAATTTTTGAAGAAATTTTACGAACGGACAAACTAAGAATAGAAAGAATAATTTCGAAAGGACAGAAAAGTCCGGAAGGTTTCTGGTATGATCAAGATGAAAATGAATTTGTATTACTTTTAAAAGGATACGCCCGACTTGAATTTGAAGACGGGAAAAAAGTCGAGCTCAGAGAGGGGGATTATTTAATAATACCTTCGCGGTTGAAACACCGTGTGGATAAGACTTCCGCAGAAAAAGAAACGATCTGGCTGGCAATTTTTTATTAAAAAAGCGGTAATGACATTAAAGTCAGTACCGCTTTTACCAGTAAAGGAACATATGCAAATTTACTAATCTTCAATTATGGCAAGAATATCCGACCTCTGAATAATTTTGAGGTCTTTGCCATCGACACTAATATCCTCGCCGCCGTATTTGGCAAATAATACGCGGTCGCCTTCTTTAATATTTTGGCGTAAGTCTTCGTCGGTTCCAACTGCAAGAACCTTACCGATAATCGGTTTTTCTTTTGCAGTATCGGGTATTATAATGCCCGATGGCGTCTTAGATACTTCATCGACAGGTTCGATTAAAACTCTGTCGTCCAATGGTTTTACTTTCATAAACCAGCAACTCCTAATCTTTTATGTTTAACAAACGGTTTATTTTGGGTTTATCGAATCCCACAATTGGTTGATTATTGATTAAAATTACCGGTACGCCAGTTTGGCCTGTCCGTCTCATCATATCTCTGGCTGCAGCCTGATCCCGCGTAACGTCGATATCTTTAAAACGGATATTCTTTTCGCGGAAATATCTCTTTGCTGCATTACAGAAACTGCAAGTTGGTGTTGAAAATATTATTACTTTCGGTTGTGCAGACATCTTAAAGTACCACAAATTTTTTTAGCATATGATGAAAGTGGGATGAAAAGGATTCAAGGAGGAGGAAATTATTTTATAATTTTCTCAAAACCAATTTTTTTCAGATTATAATAAATTATAAAAGCACCACACGAACTAATTAAAAGAAGAATAAATCCCTTAAAATAATTCTGAAAAATCAGTGCACCCGTTCCAAACAAAAACGAATAAATGACAACAATGCCCGCCAACCAATTCACGAACATTCTAACAAAAATACTGCCTGATTGTTTAATCCCCATCAAATCCGTTATCTTTCTCCATCCAATGCCTCCCGGCTCAGTTCTTTCATAAAATTCAATTAATTTTTTTTGATTGACAGGTTTTGTCGTATAAGTTACAATCAACCAGATTATTGTTGTTATTAAAACTATTGGAAAAAGAGAGATCGGCGAGGGTATTCCGAGATAATATCTAACAAGAGGATATATAAACAATGGGGCAATCATTGCCGAGATTTCAGACCAGGCATTTATCCGCCACCAGTACCAACGCAATATCAGTACTGCACCAATACCTGCGCTTGCATTCAATATAAATTCCCATGCTCCTGAAATAGTAGAGAGAAAATATTTTGTGATCAAAAGTGAAAGTATCGTAAGAATGAGAATACTTACTCTTGAAATCATTACATAATGCCGTTCGTCGGCATTATTTTTTATAAATCTTCTGTAAAAGTCATTAATAATATACGAGGTTCCCCAATTCAGTTGCGAAGCTATGGTCGACATATAAGCGGCAAGAAAAACTGCAATAAGCAGACCAAGCAGACCAGCTGGTAAAAATCGTACCATCAATTTGGGATACATCATTCCAGGGTCTACAGTATTTTCATAAACTTCATACATTTCTTTAAATTCTGGTGAATTAGCATATTGAAGAGTATTTAAGTCTGTATTTGAATTATATGCTTCAACGACTTTATCATACATATCAGGATTTTGCGTTTTGAGTTGTTCAAGATTATCCGTGCGCGGCAAAATTACCAGCGCTGCCAGTGCAACCAGAATCCATGGCCAGGGTCTGATAGCATAGTGCGCAATCGTAAACCATAGAGTCGCAAAAAGACTATGTTTTTCGTCTTTGGCGGACATCATTCGCTGGGCAATATATCCTCCTCCACCTGGATCGGCGCCAGGATACCAGCTTGCCCACCATTGTAAAGCCACATAGGCAAAAAACGAACCAATTGATATTGAAAATATTCCACTTACTACTTCACTACTTCCAATTCTTGGAATGAACGATATAACCTGTGGTGATAATTTTTCTTTCAATTTCGTCATTCCACCCACCTCAGGTAACGAGACCACTATCACGGCAAGGATAATGCATCCGATCATGGCAAATACAAACTGAAAGCTGTCCGTTCTTGAAGTGCCTAATAGTCCAGAGGCAGCCGAGTAAATTCCAATAATGATTGCAGCAATTACAACAAGTCCAAACGAATCGTACTGTGGAAAAATCACAGCAAATATTTTTTCCATCGCCTTATGTACCCAACCGAGAATGATTATATTCATAAATAATCCGAGATAGAGTGCTTTAAAACCTCGAAGGGCTGCGGCGGCTTTGCCATCGTATCGAAGTTCAATAAACTCCACGTCTGTCATAATTTGAGCGCGGCGCCATAAACGCGCAAAAAAGAATACAGTAAGCATACTACCGATTGCCATATTCCACCAGAGCCAGTTACCCGATATCCCGTTTTTAGCAACTAATTCGGTAACTGCCAGTGGTGTATCTGCGGCAAAGGTAGTGGCAACCATCGCTGTACCCGAAATATACCACGGGAGGTTTCTGCCGGATAGAAAAAATTCACCGGTATTTTTACCGGCTTTTTTGGAATAATATAATGCGATAAAAAAAACCACCAGGAAATAAAACAAGATGACAGCTATGTCAATATAATTTAAGGTATGCATCGGTCAATACTATTGTTTGACCACAGGTAGTTTAAAGAAATTCTCCAGCACAAGAGATGCAGCGCCAACTGCTACGGAGAATTGATGATACCTATCTACTACGATCTCAAGTGCATTGCTCGTAATAGAGATTACCCTCATTTCAATCTCTTTCCTAACCGCTTCTATGATAACACCTTCAAGTTCTGAAACCACTCCTGTAAGTATAAGTGTATCGGGATTCAAAAGTGAAACAGCAGGGGCAATTGTCTGTCCGACAATACTCCCAATCTTTGAAAAGATCAGTTTTGCAATTTCATCTTCTTCTTTTGCAGCATGGAGCAACAATTCAATATCGATAGAATCGATAGAATTCAAAAAATTTTTCAGTACTTTCCCTTCGTGAAAGCGGCTTCTGTAGGATGCCAGTATCTCTTTGAGTGTGGGCAGATGTGGGTAAAGCTCGCCGGCGCAATATGAAGAACCTCTGTATAAATTGCCGTTTATTACGATTCCGATTCCAAGACCGCTTACATTTTTATCAATTTCAATCAAAATTGTTAGATAGTTTCTCGAGGCTTTAATATTGTTTTTCCATTTATATCCAACTGCTACTGCATTTGCGTTATTTTCAAGCAATACTTTAAAAGGAAATACATTCAATTTTTCAATAAGATTAAAATTAAGATCTGGTAATATACTCGACATAACAACCACACCTCGTTGACAATCAACAATACCTGCAAATGCGATTCCAACCCCAAGTATTTTCGATGTCTCTAAATTGTTATCTTCGATGGCAAAATTTACGGCAGTAATTATACTCTCGGCTAACTCATCAACAGTATTTACAGTATCAATCTTTATATTGCGACTATAAATCAGCTCGCCTTTAAAATTGAGAACTACCAAAGACATTTCGCCTACTTCGATGTCCAGTCCTATTACATAAGCAGCATCTTTATTGAGTGTCCACATATACGGTTTTTTGCCGCCTTTGCTGGTGGAATCCCCTTTTCCATAAAAAAGCACGAAAGATTTAGCCGATAGTTCTTTCAAAATATTAAATATTGTCGAGGGTCTCATACCGGTAATTTTAGCTAATTCGGAGCTGGCAATAACTTCATTCTCCTGAATTAAATTCAAAACCAATTGCTCGTTAATGTCTTTAACAACTCTCGCATGGAACGAAATTAATTTTTTACTTCTCATTCTTTTTTGTTCCTATGAAATTAAACTATATAAATAATACATATCGATATCAATTACAAGTTTTAATTAATGTCGATCTCATCGACAAAGATCCATGCTTTTCCACCACTTCCAGGATGCCAGGAAGGACACAATCCAATATTTTTTCCGATTATTTTAATATATCGGGCTTCACTATTTTTGAGTTCGACACTGAAACTCTTAATTCCTTCGAATTTATCGTACTCGGCTAACTTATATTCCCCGCTATAAACATTTACATAGTTCATTCCATCGATGGATAAATAAAAATCAACTTTTTCAGGTAGAAAAATCCACGAACCGATATTCTGGAGAAAACTTACCGATAATTTATTTATTTTCATAGATTTTCCAAGATCTATAATTACATCGAGATTTTTTCCTTCATATCCCTGCCATGCATCCGAATTAAAATTTTCATTTCCTTTAATACCGTCTATCAGTCCCCACTTTCCTCCTCCTGTATATGGATTGTCAAACGTAGTATTATAATGAATATCCCAATCACTCGGTACCTCGTGAAATTCGGAAGTTACTACTTTACTGTATTTGCCATTTTTAGTCGATACAAATTTAAGCTGACTCGAATTATTTAGAATTAATGGCTTATTATACAATTTGCCGTTTGTTATCGGGTCAGAGTCGTCCAGGGTATAATAAATTTCCGCTGCGTCTATACTTTCCAATTCAATCACTGTTTCGCCTTTAAATACTTTTTCACCGCTTTTAATAAAAGGAATCGGAATGAACTGGAGATCGACATAAGAGTGTGGTCTGTCGGATTTATTATATCCCCAATTCGTTGGTTTATCGGTCATCTCAAAGACTATACTTCCGCCATTTATAATATCTTCATGGGTTATATACGATTCAGAATGGTTCAAACCATTTAGTATTGCTGATTTTATATAAATATTTCTATCTGATAAATTCTCGGTCTTAATTTCGAACGATTTACCATTTGTGAAATTGATTACTGCTTTTTCAAAGTGAGGTTTACCAATAATATATTCGTTACTTCCCGGGCAAACTGGATAAAATCCGAGACTGCTTAAAACATACCAGGCGGACATCTGCCCGCAGTCTTCATTACCGCTTAATCCATCAGGTTTGTCAGTATACAATGTATTCAGAATTTTATCTACAATTTCCTGAGTTTTATACGGTTTCCCTACATAGTTATAAAGATAGGCAATATGGTGACTCGGTTCGTTGCCGTGAGCATATTGACCTATAAGTCCCGAAATATCCGGCTGATGTCGCCCTTTTAATTCTGTATTGGCATTAAACAGCTCGTCGAGTCTGTTTTCGAAATTCTCGTCACTACCGTAAAGGTCAATCAGACCATTGACATCGTGAGGCACAAAAAAGCTATACTGCCATGAATTTGCCTCAGTATAATCCCTGCTGACAACATAAGGATCAAAAGGAGAAACCCATTTCCCATTCTTCTTGGGTCTGAAAAAACGTGTTACCGGATCAAAAAGATTGACATAGTATTTTGAGCGTTCGAGATAATAATGATATGCGTCTTTATTACCAGCTCGATTGGCAATTTGAGCTATGCACCAGTCATCGTACGAATATTCAAGAGTTTTTGACACGCTCTCGTGCTCGTAATCAGAAGGTATATAACCCATTTCCTTATAAACATCGAGTCCCCGAAAATCGGACATTGCAGAGCTATTCATGGCTTTTAGAGCAAGATTTATATCGATACCAGGCAAATTTTTAATTATAGCATCTGCAATTACAGGGACTGAATGATAACCAATCATAGTGCCTGTTTCATTCGAGGCGAGTTCCCATATCGGCAATTGACCGCTTTCTTCGTACTTACGCAGCATTGAATTTATCATATCAACATTTTCTTCTGGAGCAATTAGTGTAAACAAAGGATGAAGCGCTCTAAAGGTATCCCATAGTGAGAAAACCGTATAGAGGGTAAAATTTCCCTCCTTATGAATCTTTCCATCCATGCCAATATACCGGCCGTCAACATCTGATTGAATATTAGGACTTAGAAAAGCGTGATATAGTGCAGTATAAAAGATTCTTTTTTTGGTTACATCTAAATCTTCAATGATAATTGAGGAGAGGCGTTTTTCCCATTCGCTCTCAGCCTCTTTTTTTATACTTTCGAAATCTTTGTTATTAATCTCGTGTCTTAGATTTTTTTCCGCTCCTTCCAGACTCGTATGCGAGATTCCAACTTTGACAAAGATCTTTTCGTTGGCTTCGGTTTTATAATGGAGAGCGACTTTTATGTTATTGCCCGATGCTTTATTAGAATTGACAGTTTTTCCGTTCTTAAAAATTGAGTAAGATTCGATGGGCCTGGAGAGAACTGCAAAGAAAAAAATTGTATGGTCCTTAGCCCATCCTGTTGATCTTCTGTATCCCTTTACTATTGTATCATTAACAATAATTATTTTTGAATCGATTACTCTGTCCTGAATTCCGTGTTTCAGGTCAATGAGAATATGAGAACTATCGGATTTCGGGAAGATATATTTATGATATCCTGCTCTTTTTGTAACAGTTAGTTCCACTTTAATTTTATAATCATCGAGAAAGACTGAATAAAAACCAGGTTCAGCAATCTCAGATTCATGTCTGAAACGAGAGCGATAACCGGAATCCGGATTATTTTTTGAACCCGGTTCAATTTTCAATTTACCTGTTGTAGGCATAAATAAAATATCACCGTAGTCGCCACAGCCCGTGCCACTGAGGTGAGTATGACTGAATCCAATTAATGAATTATCTGAATAATGATAGCCTGAGCACCAATCCCATCCTTCAGTATCCGTATCAGGACTTAGCTGTACCATACCGAATGGTAAAGTGGCGCCTGGATATGTATGACCATGTCCGTCAGTTCCGACGAATGGATTCACAAATTGTGTAAGTTTACTTTGTGCGACAATGCAAACTGCACCTGTAAAAACTATGGCAAAGAAATATTTAATGATTTTCATATAAGTACCTAAAACTTATTTATAAATTCACCATTTTCAATGCTCCAGTCGTTTCCGAAATAACCGATATAACGAATTCCATTTTCATCCGAATCGAGAATATTGCTGTCAAAAACCACAATATCCGGAAAACTAAGATAAGGGTGATAATATTGAGCTAATTCTGCCAGTTTCATTCCTTTTATTCCGGTGCCTGCAACAACGGCTACGCTGGCTATATCACTGTCTCTTCTCGGTCTGATCATTAGACAAGATAAATCTTTGCCGGAGTAAATTTTGTCTCCTATTTTAATTTTTCCTTTTTCAACGTTGACAGGGGAATCTTTCAATAATTTATTCCAGGCCGAATTAGTGGCAGCATTACCGTAGAGTACAACATTTCTGTCTTTATAAACAAGTGGATCGAATTGATCATCTTCAATAACCTCGATTGCCGAATTTCCCTGATACCACAAATACTCTGCATCAAACCGAGCTTTCTCATAAGCCCATTTGTTTTCTTCTTTTGTTCCGTGGGTACCATATACAAATAAAACATTGTTATTCAATACTTCTCTTATGTTTCCAAGGCGCGTAGGATTTTTATTTCCAGCATCCGGTTTGGTGGCGATTTCCCATATTCCGCCATTTTTACGAAGATATAATTTATAGTCCGGAGTTACATGGATATTCTCAATTTTCTGTCCATCAATTTCTACGGAAAAAGGCAAACCTGAATTTAGTACCGAAACGTCAAGCATTAAATAACATATATTATCAGTTACTCCTTTAAAAACTCTTTTGCCGTATTCCAGCGTGAAATCTACTTTGCTTGGTTTTTGTTGTCTTTCCTGATTAATAATTTCTATCCAATAATATTTTGATGAAATAGCTGGGTTAGCCGTTGTAAATTCAACTTTTCTGATCATCTGTTTTTTTGGAATGGAATGGCGCGCAAAGAAATCGAACATTGGCATCCAGTCCACGCAATCTGCACCAATTTCGTCGGAATTATCCCACCAATGTCCGGCACCTTTTTCAATATGGAATTCGTAATCCTTATGAAACTTAGAAACCACCTCCAGCATCGATTCAGCTTGAGATATCGGCACATTGTCGTCTGCATCACCGTGAATAACATAGATCCCGTTTTTGCTGAGATTTTTGGCAAATTGATAAGTGTCGCTCTGTTTTGATGAGCGAACCAGCATTTCTTTTACGTCTGATGTATCGATTAGATTTCTAATTCGATACGACCAGATGCTAATCCATCCAGCGCTTGGTCCGATGGCTGCAAAACGGTCGGGATAATTAATACCGAGCTGCCAGGTACCGTGTCCTCCCATCGAATGTCCTGTCAAATAAACTCTCTCTTCGTCAATGTTAAATTTCTTCAGCGCAATTTCAAGTACTTCAAGAGCATCAATTCTGCCCCAGTTCTCCCAATTAAAACCGTATGGTCTTCTGTTTGTAGGAGCTACAATATATCCCCAATTTTTATGACCATAGGAACTAGCCTGGTTAATTGCTTCGACGCCGGCTCCGTGCAAGCTCAGAAAGAGAGCTGGTTTGTTTTTCAACTCAAGCGGCGGATTAACAGCATAATATTGTACGCTTCCATCTAGTTTACTGATAAATGTTTCTCTTCTCGTTTCAAATCTATCTACTACTTTCAGTTCAATTCGTTCTGAAATTAAAATTTTTTCTCCATGATTCGATTTTTCTACAAGGTCAATCGTCAGCTTAATAACGTCCCTTTTATCTACTGCAGGAAGTTCAATCTTAAAAGGTGCTTTATAAACTGAAAGCGGATTAATTACGGGAAGTTTCGAATATGCTGGTATACTTCCTACTATAGAACTACCTGCATAAGTTTTAATAAACAAGTTGTTCAATTTTCGGTTATCAGCATTTATTAATAAAATGGCACCGAAGGACGAGGTTGGTTGATCGATGATCAAATCGGGTACAGTAAGGTCTTCTTTACTGAAAAGAATTGGAGGAATATTTTGATGAATTTTTACTTTTAATGCCCCACTTCTATTGCATCGGAAAACAAGATAGTTAACACCTTTTTTAAATTCAACGGGAATTAATGAATAATCAAACCTGGGTTCCCACGCTTCATATATATCCTTTGTTCTGTAAGGATTACCGCTTCTCATAGTGCCATTCACAAAAACAAAAGAGTGACCCATTGCTTCAAGTAAAACGATTTTGTCTCTTTCAGAATTATATTTCATATAGACATAACCGTTTTGTAATTCAGGGGCATTGAACCAGCCGTTCTCATCGGCATCAATTTTACGCCATTGTCCGATAATTTTATCACCTTTTTTAATTTTCTCTCCTGCAGTGGGCTCTTTCCAGTTATCGGTAACAATTGAACCGACAATCGGATCGGGACTAATTACATTATCTCTATAGGGATAGTCCATCTGGATAGCTAATCCGTCTTTTATTAATATCGTATCAGAGGTCTGAGCATTTAAGTTTAACAATGTAAAAAATAGCACAAGAAATGAAATTAATACTCTGGTTTTCATATTAGCCTCGTTTATTCATTGTTGTTAACTGTGCCGTCATCGTTATAATCTCTGGTCATGGTTTTCAGACGGTTCATCATATCCTTAAAATCGACGGTTCCGCCAATTATGAACCAGATGATAATAACGAATGAAACTGCAAGATTTATTTCGACATACTTTCTCCAGAAAGCCAGCCAAACCGAATCAGGTACATCGTATAAAAGATTCCATATCGTACCTATAATAAAAACCATTACCCATGCAAATGTCCACACATACGAAATGATATAAATCAGTTTATCACCTTTCGTAAATTCTTTACCTATACCGAGCATACGAAACCCTTTTAGAGGGACCTCGTTGACAACGATGCTCTCGTCTTTAATTGCATATTGACCGCGGTGTAACATTTTATCCATATTAAATTCCTGTCTTTTTCCCAACAACGAAACAAGGATATAGCTGAGAGACGAAACTCCCATCGAAATTGCCCAGAAATATTGTCCATTTATTGGAAAATCAGGATAAATTTGTTGAAGTATTATACCGCTTACAGCGACAATCGAACCGATAGTGAGCGAGACCCAAGCCGCTGCAGTAGTACCATATTTCCAGTAAAGCCCTCCGATAATGACTGAACCCGAGCCGCCAACAAAAATTGCTGCTGTAATAGCAAAGTAGAGAAAAATATATTCGGTCATCGGGAAAAATAAACTAAAGAGAAAAATAAATACACAAACACCCAGTATCGAATAACGGAGAACCTTGAGGTGTTGTTCGTGAGAAAATTTCTTTTTCCTGAAAGGTAGAACAACATCCTGGATAAAGATGCTGCCCCATGAATGCATATATGAACTGTTTGTACCAACAGTCGCCATAATCATTACCGCAAGCAGTGCACCTCTCAAGTAGAAAGGTAATATTTCGGAAAAAACAAGAGGAACTCTTAACTGGTTTTGAACAGCTTTGTTATCGATTCCATTCAATGTTTTTTCGACTGCCATCGACACATTTGAAAAATCCACATGGTGCAAAATGGTAAAAGCCACAACCGGGACGAATATATAGAATAACCACCTTGGAATATCTCTGAAGTTTGCCAGCACTTCACCCATTTTAGCTTCATGGGCGCTTTTGGCAGAAGAATAATATCCCTGTCCTCCCTGCCATGACATTTTACCATAGATAATTCCAACAACATTAATTAGAAAATACCAGAAATTAAAATCCTGAACCTCACTCGCCTTAAAAGGATTAATCAAAGAAGCGTTTTTTGGAACAGTACTTACAGCCTGCATTATTTGCTCCCAGTTGACGAAGAAAAGACAAAAAACGAGGATAGCAATAAATGTTATGTTTAAGAAAATGCCCTGTATAAATTCGGTAACTA
Source organism: Melioribacter sulfuriphilus (assembly GCF_051488685.1). Lineage (NCBI taxonomy): Bacteria > Pseudomonadati > Ignavibacteriota > Ignavibacteria > Ignavibacteriales > Melioribacteraceae > Melioribacter > Melioribacter sulfuriphilus. Next base: position 75,092 of record NZ_JBPSEH010000010.1, on the reverse strand, counting down.
TTATAGCCACCTGTCCACCTACAAAAACAAAATAGAGAGAGACTACCAACAAAAGAGCCATAGTTACTGGGAATGTGGAAAATTCAACTCCCAAGAATTGAAAACTCAATGGGAGTCGGCAAAAATAAATAATAAAGCGAGCACTGACAGCTGGAAAAATTCCAAAATTCAGTAGTCCCGATATGAACGCCAGTATACCTGCATAAATTCTAAAATTTCGGCTGTATCTCATTTCGAGGAATTGTGCTACAGTTAATGCCCTTGTCTGTCTGAATCTGTAGATAACCCATCCGCTAACGGTTACAATTAAGAGTACAACAGCCATTATAAACTCCCACCAGCGCAGCACAAAACCGGCTACATAATTCATTTCCCACTGACCAACAATGGTAATGGCTCCAATTGCAGCCATTCCTTGAGATACTGTTATCATATATCTGCCTGCAGAACGACCTGCCGACAAAAAATCGGCCACACTTTTTACATGTCTTTTACTTAGATAAACCCCGTAGAAAGAAAAGCTCATTACTACGGCTACTATTAACCATTCATAAAAAGTTAAATCCATAAAATCACCATATTTTTTAGATTTTAAGTGAAAGCAGAATTCTTTAATTTAAGTAACTTTATTTTTAGAACGTTTTTATTTTATGAAAATAAACGCCGTATTTAATAAAACTATTTTAACTATTTTTTTATAAATTGCCAAAATAATTTTAGTATTTTTTTGATTTTTTGCATATTATTGTCAAAGGTATATTTTTTATAAAAAAATACAATGGAGGCAGTTATGAAGCTTTCTGCCGTAATTATGATTGGGTTACTGTTATCTATAACTCCTAAATATTATGGACAAAACAGCGCATTACAATCGCTGATTCCTAAACCGGAGAAAGTTATTCCATTGAAAGGGATGTTTACCTTTGACAATAAAATAAGCGTCATATCAACTAATAATAAATTAACAGCTTATTTTACAAATAGAATATTTGAACTGACAGGTATTAGTCTACTCAACAATACAACTAAAAACAAAACAATAACCTTTGAATTGGGTAAATTACCATCTGAAAGCGACGAGGAAGCGTATAACATCGAGATTAACGAATCAACAATTCATATTTATGCTAATACAGACGAAGGAATTTTTAGAGGGATTCAAACAATATTCCAGCTTATCCCCCCCGAAGTAAAAATGAAACGGAACGGTCAGCCATTCAAATTAGCCGCTTGCAAAATCGAAGACAAACCACGATTTCAGTGGCGGGGTTTGAATCTCGACTGTAGCCGCCATTTTATGAGTAAAAATTTCATCAAAAGGTACATCGACATTCTCGCGTATTTCAAGTTCAATACTCTTCACTGGCATTTTACCGACGACCAGGGGTGGAGAATCGAAATCAAGAAATATCCCAAATTAACCGAAATTGGGGCATGGCGAAAAGAAGCCGACGATTCAATTTACGGGGGATACTATACTCAGGAGGATATAAAAGAAATTGTAGACTATGCACAAAGCAGATATATAAATGTGGTTCCAGAAATTGAAATGCCAGGTCATTGCCTCGCTTCACTGGCAGCTTATCCTGAAAATTCCTGTACAGGTGGACCCTTCCAGGTTACAAATATGTGGGGCGTTATGAAAGATGTTTATTGTGCCGGCAGAGATTCTACTTTTATCTTCCTGGAGAATATACTGGATGAAGTAATTCAACTATTCCCCGGGAAGTATATTCATATCGGCGGCGATGAAGTTCCGAAAGACAGATGGAAAAACTGCCCCCGCTGTCAGGCGAGAATCAAATCGGAAGGTTTAAAAGATGAGAAAGAATTGCAAAGTTATTTCGTAAAACGGATTGTCAAATATTTAGAATCGAAAGGCAAGGTGGCAATTGGCTGGGATGAAATACTTGAAGGAGGACTTGCCCCCGGAGTAATAGTTCAATCCTGGCAGGGACACGACGGTGCAATAGCAGCGGCGCATCAAAAACATGCAACTATTTGTTCTCCTACTTCGCATACATATCTAAACTATGACCCGGATAATCTTGATCTCAAAATAGCATATTCATTTGAACCAGTCCCCGAAGAACTTAACGCAGAAGAAGCAGCTTACGTGATAGGAAGCGAAGTCAATTTATGGACAGAACATTGCCCTCAGGAAAAAGTAGACACTCAACTTTTTCCCCGTATTCTTGCCCTTTCAGAAGTATTCTGGACAAACAGCCAGAAAAATTATGACGAATTCTACAAACGTCTTAAATTCAAATACGATGACCTTGCTGCACTGGGCATTAAATACGGAAGGGAGTCAAAACTGATTACATATAAAATTGACCACGACAGCGATAATAACCAGTATAGAGTCACCTTCGACATCCATCAAGAAGGCATCGATCTCCGTTATACAACGAACGGAATAATGCCTACGTACAGGGCAAATATTTATAAAGAACCAATATTAATTGGCAACACGACAAAGCTTGTGGCCGCAGCTTTCAGAGATACAGTTTTTTTGGATAAAAAGATTAACTTCGATTTCATTTTTCATAAGGCCGTTGGAAAAGATATAAGATTAATTAACAGTTACAGCCTGCATTACAGGGCTAATGGCGACAATTCTTTAGTCGATGGAATAAGAGGGACAAACGATTTTCACGATGGTATGTGGCAGGGGTACCACGGTGTTGATTTCGAGGCAATTATTGACTTAGGTTCTATAAAGGAAATTTCGAAAGTTGTACCTCGTTTCATATTAAATTCAAACTCGTGGGTATTCCTTCCACAAAAAGTTATTATTTCAATCTCAGACGACGGAACTGAATTTACAGACGAAAAAGTAATAACAAACACTACCCCACAACAAAATTCTGAAATAATCGTAAAAGAATTTCAGGTGGATTATAGTGCAGCCAGAGCCCGTTTTATAAAAGTATTCGCTGAAAGTATAAAAGTATGCCCCGAATGGCATCCAGGAGCGGGTCATAAAGCCTGGCTCTTTATAGATGAAATCGTAGTTGAATAAATCTAAAGAGGAATTTTATGTCAGAAAAGAAAAAGAAATCGTTGCACGCCGGTGCCGTAAATATTGACGAAGCACTGAAAGTTTATTACCCGGAAACAGATAAACGAGTTCTCAAAAAATTGAAAGAATGGCAGAGTTTGAAATTTGGCCTGTTAATGCACTGGGCTCCTTCAAGCCAATGGGGGATAGTTGAATCGTGGTCATTGTGTTCAGAAGACGAAGACTGGTGTAAACGTAATATCGAAGATTACTGTGAATACAAAAAACAGTACGAAAACCTTATTACTACTTTCAACCCACTTAAATTCAATCCTGATAAATGGGCTGATGCAGCACATTCTGCCGGTATGAAATATTTTATCTTTACAACAAAACATCACGATGGCTTCTGCATGTACGACAGCCATTATACCGATTATAAAATTACTGGAAGCCGTTGTCCTTTCAGAGAGAATCCAAAAGGAGATATTACAAAAGCACTTTTTGATTCTTTCAGAAAATATAATTTTATGATTGGCGTATATTTTTCAAAACCTGACTGGCACTCCGACTATTACTGGTGGAGACGTTTTGCCACTCCCGACAGAAATGTTAATTATGACATAAAAAAATATCCGGAAAGATGGAATCAATTCGTAGAATTTACTCATAATCAAATTATGGAACTGATGACTGATTATGGAAAAATTGACATCCTCTGGCTCGACGGCTGCTGGGTGCGAAACTATACGGAAGAAGAATTGGAGTCAGAACGTAAAAAGGCAAATTTCAATATTTATCGCATTCAGAACCAGGACATTAACATTCCACTTCTTGCAAGGAAGGCAAGGAAAAAGCAACCTGGATTAATAATTGTCGATCGGGCAGTGCCGGGTCCTTATCAAAATTACCTTACACCCGAAAACCAGATTCCCGAAAACACCCTACCTTATCCGTGGGAAACATGTATGCCGATGACACCTTCCTGGTCTTATCAACCAGGGCTAAAGTATAAATCTACGAGAGAATTAATTCATCTATTAATCGATATAGTTTCAAAAGGAGGTAATTTACTATTGAATATTGCACCTACTCCTGAGGGAGACTGGGAACCGGAAGCCTATCAGCGGTTGAGCGAAATTGGGAAATGGATGAATATACATGGCGAGGCAATTTATGATTCGGCACCTCTCTTTCCTTATAACCAGAATCAAATTTCTTTTACACGTCGTGGCAATACCTTTTATGTATTTTACAGAATTAAAGAAGGAGAAACTACCTTACCGAAAAAAATCAACTTAGTTATTCCAGAGATAAAAGCAGAACCGACCGTCACGACTCTGGAACACGACAGAATACTTGATTACAAACGCTTGGAACAAAAAATTACAATCATAATTCCAGAAGAACTTCGAAGTGTGGGAAAGGATCAATATACATTTACCATGAAATTAAGGACATGATATGAGAAGGATATTATTATTAATCTTTACTCTTCCTCTGGTTATTTTTTCACAGTACAAAAGCAATATCGTATTTATTAATCAAGACGATACGCCCGCAGAAATTATTTATAAAGCTGCTAATGTAGTTCCAACAAAACGTCAATACGAGTGGCAAAAACTGGAACTTACAGCTTTCATCCATTTTGGTATGAATACATTTATGAATCTTGAGTGGGGACGAAAAGATTTTGATTTATCAATATTCAACCCGGTATCTATTAATACCGATCATTGGGTAAAAACTTTAAAGGATGCTGGTTTTAAACTTATCATACTTACTGCCAAACATCACGACGGATTTTGTCTGTGGCCAAGTAAATATACCAATTACGATATCGAGAATACGCCTTATAAAAACGGGAAAGGAGATATTGTAAAAGAGCTATCGGAATCCTGCCGCAAAGAAGGCATCAAATTCGGAATATATCTTTCTCCATGGGACATACACGAAGAAACCTACGGTACCGATGATTATAATGAATATTTTAGAAATCAATTAAGAGAATTATTAACGAACTATGGGCAGATTTCCGAAGTATGGTTCGACGGCGCATGCGGAGAAGGACCAAATGGAAAGAAACAGATTTACGAATGGCATACATATTATGAGTTGATTAGACAGCTTCAGCCCGAGTGCATAATTGCAAATATGGGTCCGGATGTAAGATGGGTAGGCACCGAATCAGGTTATGGAAGAAAAACTGAATGGAGCGTTCTACCCGGCAATATTTTGAATCAGGATTCGATTGCTGCATCGTCCCAGCAGAAAATATTGGATAATGCATTTATTCCACGTGACCTTACAGAAGAAGACCTGGGTAGAAGAGAAAAAATTTTCAAAGCCCGATCACTTATCTGGTACCCCGCCGAAATTGATGTTTCTATCCGCCCCCGATGGTTCTATCATAAAGAAGACGATAATTTCGTTAAATCGCCCGAAAAGCTTTTTGACATCTATTTTAATTCTGTTGGACTTAACGGTGTGTTACTCTTAAATGTTCCGCCCAATAAAGAAGGTCTTTTTGCCGAAGAAGATATCATGAGTCTTAATGGTTTTAAATACCTGATAGAAAATACGTTCGGAAAAAATCTTGCAACCGGTAAGATTATTTATATCTCCTCCGAAAAAAAAGGTAACGAAGCAAATTTAATTCTGGATAACAACAATGAAACCTTCTGGACAACAAACGGTTCGGACTCTACCGCCGTTATTGTTATTTCTCTCGATACGGTAAGAACCTTTAATTGTGCCATGCTACAGGAAAATATTCTGGAAGGCCAGAGAATTGAAAAATTTTCACTTGAATACTGGGATGAAAATCATTGGAAAAAGTTTGCAGAAGGTACTACAGTCGGATATAAAAGACTATTTAAATTCAGTCCCGTTACTACTTCGAAAGTAAGAATCATTATTGAACGGAGTAGAACAAATCCCACATTATCTACTTTTGGTTTATATATTAGTCCGCCGTCAATCTCCTTTTCAACTGCCGGTACAACTTTCAAAGATTCGATAGAGGTTAGAATAAATTGCGACATCCCTGACTCAAAAATATATTATACGCTCGACGGTTCACAGCCCGATAGTTCTTCATCCTGTTACAATGGAAGAATTATTATCGACTCTACAACTACAATTACAGCAATGGCAATCTCTCGAAACGGTAAAAAAAGTTTACCTGTTCAAACTAAGTATTATAAAGGGAAATACGAAATTGTATCCCTTACAGAATATTCTTCTGAGTATTCTGGAGGAGGTAAATATGCGCTTGTAAATGGAGTCCACGGCAGTAGCTACTTTAAAGATGGCAATTGGCAGGGTTATCATGGTAAAGACCTTGAAGTTATAATCGATTTAGAAAAGAATCGAGATATAAATAAAATATCGATCGGGTTTCTCAAAGATATAAATGCATATATTTTTTTGCCGAAAGTAATTAATTTCTACGTTTCTGAAAACGTTGATAATTTCACACTGATAGGGAAGAAATTTCCCGAGGAGAGTGAAGAAAAAGAAAAATCCGAGGTTCAGAATATAAGCATTAATACTAATGGTATTAAATGCAGGTATATAAAAATCGAGGCAAAAAACATCGGAGTTTGTCCCGAATGGCACATAGGGAAAGGAAGCAAAGCCTGGTTGTTTGTAGACGAAATTACCGTGGAATAGATATTTTCTTCTTCTGCTTGACGACGTATAAACCGTAATAAAGTATTATTAAAAAACAAATAAAAGGGATGATATAAGAGAAGTTGATATTGGACGTCAGATCGGACATTAGACCCTGCAAAGCAGTTAAAACTGCACCTCCCAGAATTGCCATTATAAGTCCAGAACTTGCAATTTGAGTATCATTCTTCAAGCCTTCTACAGCCAATCCGAATATCGTCGGGAACATCAAAGACATACACGCAGAAATCGACACAAGGGCGATAACACCCATATACCCTCTGGAAACTATAGCTGTAAACGTAAGAACCGCTGCTATACCGGATAAGTATACGAGTAATTTTGCAGGTGAAACATATTTCATCAAACCCGTACAAATGAATCGAAATAATGCAAATAAAATTAATGATATAAGATAGAAAGTGGCTGCATTTTTTTCATTCAGTTCCAGCTGCCTCATCACGTAACGAATTGTAAAAGACCATACACCTATCTGAGCTCCCACGTAGAAAAATTGTGCTGTAACTCCTAATAGATAATTTTTATTTCTTAATAATCTTTTTACGGATTGTTTAACATTTCCATATTCGACTTCATCTTTTGTGAGAGGCATTTTTGTAAGTGCAATAACTATCCACAATAATAAAAGTATTATCGCAACACCTACATATGGTCCCATAACGGCGGACAATTCAGCCGACTGAATTCTTTTTAGTTGTTCAGGAGCCATTGATAACCGTTCTGCACTCGATGCGTGGTTTAACTGTGATAAAATAAAAAGCTGACTAATAATGACTCCGGCAATAGAACCTACGGGATTAAACGATTGTGCAAGATTCAATCTTCGTGTAGCAGTTGATGGTTCACCCATAACAATTACATAGGGATTGGCAGAAGTCTCCAGAATTGAGAGGCCTCCGGCTAATATATAGAGTGCGAGCAGGAAGTGATAATAGTTCATCGTTTTACTTGCAGGATAAAAGAGTAAAGCTCCGGCTATGAACAATCCCAATCCAAGTAATACACCAGCCTTATAAGTAAATTTTTTTATGAAAAGTGCAGCAGGCAATGCCAGACAAAAATACGAACCGTAGAATGCAATCTGAATCCACGAGGTCTGGAAGTCAGATAAGCTCATTATTCTCTTAAATGCTGCCAGCAAAGTGTCTGTCATATTGTTAGCAAGCCCCCACCACGCAAAGCAGCTGGTTATAAGAATAAAAGGAATTAAATGGTTACGCTGCACAAGAGAAGGACTGGTTGATTTATCAAATTTACCGTTCATAAAAGTTATCTATATAATGGGCCGAAATTTTTACAGGCGGCAAAATCGGCGCTTTCTTTATCCGATGTACCAAATGTATTCCACACAGAAGGTCGATAAATTCGATCATCTTCAACATTATGCATATAAACAGGAATCCTTAATATTGATGCAAGTGTAATCAATTTATCGCCAATATGACCGTATGAAACAGCGGCATGATTAGCACCCCAGTTTAGCATAACCGAATATACGTCTTTGAAAGCTCCTTTACCCGATAATTTTGGCACAAACCAAGTTGTTGGCCATGTAGGATTGGTTCTTTTCTGCAGAATAAGATCTATTTCAGGCTCGAGTTCAACTGTATAACCTTCTGCAATTTGAAGTGTCGGACCCAAACCCTTTATTAAATTGAGTCTGCACATTGTTACGGGCATGCCACCTTCTGTCAAAAAGTGAGACGAAAAGCCTCCGCCCCTGAAATACTCTCTTATTGCCGGACACCACGTTGTGGCGTCAAGGCAGTCCTTAACTTCCTGTTGAGTAATTTCCCAGAAAGGTTTAATAGCTGGTTTACCATTAAGACGCTGTTTGCCCGTGCCGTCGAGCGCAGCCGAACCCGAATTTATTAAATGTATTATTCCGCCTTCAGCTATTCCATTCAGCTTTTTACCCGTCACCCTTTTAACAGCTTCTGGACTCCAATATGTACGCACGTCCGAAAAAATTTGAGCCGTATCTGTTAGCAAATGTCCAAACAACATACTAATGCCATTAAGGCTATCATTCTCGGTTGCTACAATGTACGGTTTGCGAATTCCATTCCAGTCAAAAGACGAGTTTAATATCGCTTCGAGAAAATCTCCATTAGGCATAAAGTCAGTCCATTGCCTTTGACCCTGGAATCCTGCTACAATAGCATTGTGTCCAAGTGCTTCCTCTTCAAAACCCAGTTCGGCAAGTTTAGGATTGCCAACCATAAGATCCCTGAAAATCAGAGTCATTTTTATTACAGTTTCCCATTCACTCTTGCGCACTTCTTCTGGAACTGGAGGATTATTTGGATCGTCACCTTCCAGGCAATTACTCTCAACCCATTTTAAGGCTTTTTGAAATTCGTAATTATCAAATATGTTCCAGTTAATCCTGCGAATTAACTCAGACATATCGACGAATTCGGTTTTCATGCCGAGATAGTTATACATAAAATGCGTATCGACTATAGAACCAGCAATACCCATAGAAACCGATCCCACGGAGAGATAAGACTTACCCTGCATTTCCATAGCTGCCAGAGCTGCTTTTGTAAAGAGGAGTAATTTTTCTTTAACATCATCCGGTATCGTCGAATCATCGCTTTCCTGAACATCTTTTCCGTAAATTCCGAAGGTGGGGATACCCATTTGATTATAACCCGCAAGGGCAGCTGCAAGATAAACAGCCCCTGGCCTTTCAGTTCCATTGAAGCCCCAAATGGCTTTTGGAATAATTGGAGTAAGATCCATTACTTCAGTACCATAACACCAGCAGGGAGTAACAGAAATCGAAACACCTACGTTATTTGCCTTAAATTTTTCCATACACAACGCAGCTTCTGCCGCTCCTCCAATGCACGTATCGGCAATAATACACTCAACGGGCATACCGTCGGAATGGCGTAGATTATTCTCTATCAGTTCGGCAGTTCGCTTAGCCATTAACATAGTTTGATTTTCTAACGATTCCCTAACGCCCTTTCGTCTGCCGTCGATTACAGGTCTTATTCCAACTTTAACGTGCTTTGTGTTTAGTTGAAATACTGGATGATCATTGAAATTCATAATTACCCCCTTATATTTAATTTACTCCAATATCTTTCTACACCACATTGATTTCTCTCTTAATCAACTCGTCGATCCTCATTTCGACTACAAGAATTTTTTGGCTGACGTTCGAGGAATTCGGTTTTGTAAGCATGCCCCAAAGTTTCATTTTATGATAAGAATTAATTAACAAATTTCCTAATGATAGTGCATTATAAAAGCTAATGTTACAATTTAACCGTGAACTTACTTTATATATTCAACCGATTTTCTTAATTCCATTGAATACTGGTAGAACTCTTTTACGTTCATCTCTTTAAGGAAGAGCATGCCGTGAGCAGCGCGCGCTCTTGGTATTGGATTGTTCAGAAAATATTTTTTCCCCAGGCAGTTCCTTATAATCTGATATTGTTCAACATATATTTGTCTTGCCAGTTGAGAAAATGGACCGTCATATTCCCAGCTTGGGAAACTTGCATCTTTTTGAGAACCATAACAGTTCATAAAAACATTGTCGAGAATAGCCATAGAATTCAGACTAACTGGCACATAAATGTTGGCTTCTGCGGGATGAAATCGGTACCAAACATTTCTATAGCCCCATATTTTGAGTTTGGAAATATCTTCCTCTTTTTCGTACAGTTTAAGAGCCTCACTTACAGCTTGCAATACTTTGTAATGAGTATCTGGTCCACTTCCTTCGGGGTCAAAAGCTACAGTTATAATAGTCGGCTTGATCTGTCTAATTAAATTGAGTATGGGAATAACATCTCTCTGCAATTCGGGATTTTCAGTGAATATATTCCCCTGATAAAAACCGAGCCTGAGATGCGAAACATCCTTGGATCTGAAGCCGTAATAAGCCCAGGTTAATTCTTCTTCCCATTCTCTTAACATCCCTTTTAATTTTTGTACGTGAGGAATATCTTTTTTACCGGGGTATTGAGTGCCAAAATAATTAATCAACTCGTCCACTCTGTCGATGATATATCTTAAACTTGTTTCTTCATAAATCTCTATAATATTTCTGAGCATTCTTCTGGAAGTTGCCTCAATTCTTTTGGAAATATTATTTTCGGCAATCCCATCAAGATAAAGGCTTATATCGCTGTCTTTGGCTTCAGTATTGTCGGGTTCGAAGTATCCGGTTTTATATCTTTCGTCGAACAAACCAGCGGTTAAATACTCTTTAAGTTTAGTCATCAAATGAAGCATATAAGAATTAGTAACCGCAGTAAAACCACTGGTAAAAATTGCAAAATGGTGTTTGTTCAAATGAGTTCTTACAAGATGATTAATAAAGGCTAAGTAGCCCAGCATTATATCGTCGTGATGCGGTGCAGTATGAAGAATTGTTTGATTGAGTGGAGTATTCATGCCTTTATTAAAGCGTTCTACAATATCATTATAAATTAGCTCATTGATTTCTTTAACAGACTTTCCGGATTTATTTAGAACAAGATTTGCAAGTTTATCCCCTGCATAATCGCTTTTATTTAATAATAGTAATTCTTTGCCGGTATTAACAGAAAGATTTATCACAACTTTTTCAAGCGATTTTCTAGATAATTTTGATTCTTTTTCGATATCATCATAAATTCTTTCAGATAAAAGGGAAGCTGCACCATTAGTAAGATAAAAACGAGAGTCCTTGAGTTTTTGCAATACCGTAGCGGGATATTTATTTGAAGCGCTGTTTTCAATCGAATCTTTTACGATTTTTGCCTTAGCTTCTCCTGCGGCAATAATTATAGCCGTAGCATTTTTATTATATGTAATGGTATTAAGGCCAATTGTAATTACGAGTCTGTTCGAAGCAACTTCGATTCCCCCCAGATCGACAGAGGCTGCAGCTTGTGTTTGATAATTAGTGGTTGTTAGTCTTGTAGTAGAATAGTGGTCGCTACCCTGAACGTTAAATCCGATATGCCCATCGGGACCTATACCACCCAGGAAAAATCCGATTCCTCCCATTTCTCTTATTTTTTTCTCGTACTGAGTGCAAAACTCGTCTACAATTTCAATCGTTTCTTTTTGTAATCTTTCAATGCGACTGCCCGGCAATTTAGTGCGTAAACTCAAGTCAACTTTGTTATCGGGGAAAATGGCCGATAAAGGAAGATTTTCGGCAGTACCAATTTTATTAACATTTATTAAAAGCGCATTATTAGGGTCAATTCCGAATGATTTTATATAAAATTTTTTTATGTAATAATAAAAGCTATTCTGCTGCGTCGAATCAATTGGATAAAATTCGTCAATCTGGACGAACTTAATTTTTTTCATGTCGGGTTTATTATTAGGATCCAGTTCATATCTTTTTAACTTTTGTTTGATTTCCGGTTTATCCCAATTCTTCATTATATGAGTAAACCAGTAGATAAAATACTCGGGCGTTTTACCGGTTGGCAAAGAAACAACACCTTCGGGATTTGCCTGGAGCCACTCTACAAAACGGAATGCAGTTAATTCACCCAACTCGGGAATATTTCCCACCTGAATAATTGGTATTTTTTCAGTCGGTTTATATATAAATTTCTTGCCGGATTTTTTTAGAAAAAAATTTTCAACTTTAGAATTTGGTTCCATGATTCTCCTGTTTTTATTTCACTGTTTATCGAGCATATTTATTGCGAAAGCATAAGCGCCCAACGCTATAGCTTTACTTGTTCCTAATTGTGAAATACCAATTCCAATCTTTTTCGAAGAGTCATATTTAACTTTTTTGTTTGTTCCGTAAACATTTATCTCTTTAGTTTCATTGCGCAAAAAATTTGTTAATTCGTTATTATCAGTAAGATTATATATTTGTGCCATCAACCGTTTTACTTGAGCTCCGTCGGAAGTTTTTTTATAATAACTCCTCATTTCGTCAAGCAAGAAAGGCATAAAAAGTTGAAAAGCACCTGCCAGTCCTCCTCCAATTACTACCGGGCAATCCATAATAGTAACCACATTTGCAATGGCATCGCCCACTACTTGTGCCATTTTTTTATAAGCTTCGACTGCAGCATTTTTATTTCCCTCAAGTTTTCCGATGGCAATTTCATAAATTTCTTTTGGTGAAGGTGTATCCGAAAAGTTGATACCTGCAGCTTCGCTATAGAGTCTTTTTACTCCTCTTATACTTGCATGTTCTTCTGCAAATTCTTCTGGTGAAATTCGATTACGTAAAAGCCATATTTCCCCAGCCATCGAGTTATCTCCCCTGTAAAGTTCACCATTGATAAATAAGCCGCACCCAAATCCAGTACCCAGAGTAATTCCGATCAAGTTATTATATCTTTTTGGATTACCTGCCTCGCTGAGCAATTTATTTATGTACGGTAGAAATCCGGCAAGTCCTTCGCCATAAGCATAAAGATCTCCATCGTTATTAATAAAAACAGGCAAACCGAATTTAGACTCCAAGAATGGCCCTAAGGCAACGCCGCCTCGATATGCTGGCAAATTTCCAAGGTCTCCCAGAATGCCATTTGGATAATCTGCCGGTCCAGGAAAAGCTATGCTGATTGCCGAAGGTTTTTTATCAAGTTTTTTTAAAACATAATTAAACCCATCAACAATATTGCCCATTGATTTATCGAGATCGTCGCCGCATGCATCAAGGCGGTATTCATCGACCAATTGTTTCCCGGACTGAAAAGCGGAGAAAACAAAATTTGTACCGCCACCGTCCAGTGTCATTATAATTCTGTTGTCTTTTTCAAAAGTCATGATTTTCTCTTATTTATTCTTCTTATTATTTCACAACAAAATTTATTCTTGTGTTGAAAACGGATACAATCCCGATGTAAATTATGCATAACAACGGGACAATAAATCCAGTAAGCACCCCACTTAGATCGTTTACAACTCCCATTATTAACGATACAACCGCACCTCCAGCGATTGCAGTAACCATTAGCCCCGACAACTCATTAGATCTCTCGGGCATTCTTTCAATCGTTATCGAAAAAACCAATGGGAATATATTCGAGAAACCCAATCCAGCAAGGACAATGCCCGTAAAGGTAAATTGAGTAATACCAGTAAACATTAACATCAGACCAATAAACGAAATGGTTACAGTAAATTTGAGAAACTTGTGCGCTTCAATTTTTTTGAGTATAAGAGAACCTAAAAATCTGCCTACGATAATTGGTAGAAAAAACAAAGACCAGCTGATCCATAAACTAAATCCAGCTATTTCGAATTTTTCTTTTAACAAAATCGGAACGCCAGCGCTCATCGACACTTCAGCACCTACATAAAGAAATATCGCAAACACCATCATTAAGACATACGGATTTTTTAATAGTTCAAAACACGATTTAATTGATGCTGGTACTTCTTTATGTTCTTTTTCGTGAATGTCTGTTCTTGCTGTTATTAACAATGTAACTAAAATCAAAGAAGCAAAAAGAGGGAACAAAATTGTCCACTCCATATTAAAAGCATAAGCTACAAAAGGAGGGATTAAAAATCCCATCGAAGAACCAACAGCTTTCAATGATTGTGCGAGCGATAAGTTTCTCGAATAAGCCCCTTCAGGTGAAACGTCTCTCATTATCGGATTCCCAACCACCTGTAAAATTGTTGCCCCAGCACATAGAAGTAATATCGACGCCAATACAACAAAGAAATCAAACTTACCTACCGAAGACAAGCTTACTGGCATGCCGTACATACCGTTAAATACAGGCAGCAATAATCCAATTAATGCAACCGAAAGACCGAGTATGAGTACATACTTTCTTCCCTTTCTATCCTGGATTATTCCTACTGGAATCGATAAAATTCCAAACATGATAAAACCAGTAAACGGTATTAATTGAGCCATTGTATAAGAAAGGCTAAAACTGTCCTTAGCCAAACCAACAAGGGGACCTACAACATCGCCAAATCCCATACATAAGAATGCCAGAAAAACTGGTAGCGCTCTTGATTTCATAGCAATATCCACATTATTGATATATTCGATTTGTAAAAATAATCAGCCAGCCGTCAATGCTTTGCGGCTGGCTTTATTGTTGCATTTGGAGGAGGCTACTTCATCAAAACAATTTTTCTGAATGCACGGAACGACTCGGATTCCAAACCGATGAAATAGACACCGCTTGCTACCTGTCTGCCAAAATCATCTCTTCCATTCCAGGTGGCCGAATATGTTCCCGGTGACATCTTCTGGTCGATGAGTGTCCTAATTTTTTGTCCGAGAATATTATATACATTTAATGTTACATTTGAAGATTTAGTAAGACTGAAATTGATCTTTGTCGTCGGATTAAATGGATTCGGATATGCTTCTGAAAGTGTAAATTCATTTGGTATTTCTGGACTAATTTCATCTACTCCTGTAAGCCATAGATTTTTTTGTTCAGGGAACCAGTTTAGGTCACCGATTGCAAAGCCGTCTGTACCAGCATGTTGTAGTATTGAATTCGAATAAGCAAGATTTTCTGGCAATGGCCACTTGGGTGGGAAATTCAATTCATAATGCCAGGGATTGTCAAGTTTTCTCGAAGCAATTCTACGAACATAAGCAACTAAACTGTCAATATGATTTACAACTCCCTGATCTGTAAAAACGGGGTCAGCTTCTAAATTATTCTGAACAGAAATATACGGTGAATAATCCCACGAAGCTGGATTTGTCAGAGAATCCAAACACCATTGGCTCAGATCGTTAATCCATCTTGCCATTGTAAGTTTTCTTACCAGATATTGTTTTGAATCATCTAACATAACGACGCTATCGGCAATTGTAACTGTATCGTTCCAGTCATTATAGAATTTAACTAATTTTTGCGGATTGAAGTAAGCATTGTTTTGAGCAACATGAACACGTTTGCTGGGATCGAACAAGTCAATGTAAATACCTCTTGCGGAATCGACGTATGCTTCCGGTCCAGTCATTTCGTGACCGTTATAAACACCTTTTTTTCTTATTCTATAAATACTTGAAGATACAGTATCTGGATAATTAAAGAACCAACCCTGTATTACTTGTTCAGGATCGCCACCCCAAGCATGCGCAGCATAGAAAAGATTATTCTTCATGTATAAGTTTGAAGCCTGTCTTATTAAGAACGGATTAACTACAGAATAAACAACAGTATTATGTTCGAATACTGAATACGGATCGTATCCGCGTATTGAAAAGATGTATGAATTGCAAGCGAAGAAAGTATTGTTAATAAAGATTGTGCTGTCTGGATGATCAAGCCCGCCTGACAAGAAAGGTTGGCCACCGAAATAGGAAGTCGAATGAATAAAGTTTCTGAAATGACAATCCTGAACATCGAGTTTAACGAATTTTGCACCGTCAACACGTATGCCGGCTTCTGTAAAGGCGTCGAATACAACGCGACGAAGTTTAAGCCAGATGCTATCTGCGCCGATATGAATTGCACGGCTCCATCCTAAAGTCTTGCCATCTGACCTCATCGAAAGAAGATATAAGTCGTTTAATTCTACTTTTATCCCCTTCTTAATAAACTTGAAAAACCACTCCTCAGAAGTACCGTCGGCACGGATTGCAGGTGCCAGTACTGGTGGTCTTTTTGTAACATCCCCCTTCGCAATAAACTTACATGACCTGTTAATTTCGAAAGCTTTTTCGATATAATAGATAGCGCCTCTGTCGAGCACGTAGACACGATACTCAGAAACTGCAGTGTCAGCATTGATTATGTTACTGATCTGCAGAGACTGGGAACCAGGAATATAAACAGTATCGGTAGTTGATTGTGCCACAACTTCAACCTGGAATGCCAAGAGAGAAAGGACTCCGATGGCAATCAAGAAAGCGTACAGCTTTTTCATATCATTCCTCCTATTATGTGTTTTAATTTAAGCCACTTAATGGGCATAATTTCTAAAATCTTAAACGCATTCCTAAATCAGCCATCATACCGTATCTTTGCTGATTTGTTACGTACTTTGTTTTTTGATTTATATCGATGTCATCTTCACCCGTCAAATTGTTTATATTCAGATAAATTTGTATTCCGTACCAGGGCAATTCTTGTTTAAATGACAAATCGAACCTAACATATTTGTCAGAGTGAACTCGGTTTTGATACCAGAAGTCGGGCCGCTTGAAAATGTTATCCTGATAAAGCATTGATACTCTGAAGGAAAAGCCTTTGTAATCATAACCAAGAGCAACATTAATGATGTCATTCGGCTGATAGAGCAAACGGTCAGAATAGGAGGTATCAACACTTACAGTGTGCTGGATGTAATTTTCATCGAGAATCGTTATTAAGTAAGTTTTCGGATAATCGGCTTCGGAGAAAATATGTGTGTAATTAATATTAAACACAAGACCGGTTAACGGTTCGGGTAAATACCAGAAGTGTGCCTGCCATTCTCCTTCAATGCCTACCAGATCAATTGGGATCGGATTGTTTATATATGTGTAAAGCGCAAAGCTCTCGGTTCTATTCTTAAGTTTTTCTTGCAACTCGGGGTAAGCACTGAAATCTTGCGGATAGGTTTTTGTAGGGAATACGAGATCTTTAATTTGTTTCTTAAATCCTCCAATTGAGAATAAACCTATTTCGTTGGCATAGATCGACATAATAGCATCGAAGTTTTCAGACCGTGCAGGTTTTAATCTATAGTTGTTATAAAGGATATAATTCGTACCGATATAGTATCTGGGAATTATAGAATTATAATCAGGATAGTTCAAAGTGTTTGTATAAGCGAAATGAAATTGTAGCCAATCCGTCGGTTTGTACCTTAAATGAACCATGGGCAGCCAATAACCGTGCGATTGAGTTTCTTCGGCTTCGGTATATTGAATATCGCCTGGAATTTGTTCGCCTCGAATACCCCGATAAGTTGTAGTTAAATTCTGATATCGCACGCCAGGGATAAACGAGATTTTCTGACCGAAATTTATTGAAGTCATAAAGTAAGCAGCGCTTTTGACTTCATGTCCGGAATAATCATAAAGTATCGAAGATAATTTATGAGGTTTATACCCGCCTCCGTTTCCAGCACCAGGATTTTTCTTTGCAACTTCGATTACCTGCATCATCAGGTCAACATTCAAAGGTGGCCCCAGCTGGTAATCTCCGCTCAGGAATTCTCCGTAACTGTAAGACGAGTCGATAAAATCGGCGAAAGTAATACTTGTACCAAATTGAGGAAAGGCGTTCATTACTGCTGCGGCAACCTGTCCTCCATCATCATAAAATACTGAGCCACTGCTCTGGTTATAGTCATACGATCTTTTTCGATACTGATAGGCACCACCGAATTTAATTTTTGCATTGACTAATTTACTGATCGTTATATCTCTAATTATATCGAGTGTACCGTTATATGTTCTATCCTTAGAAATATTATCGATATTGTAAATATCAAAAAAGACAGCATCTTCGGGGTCGTAAATAATATTTGAAGCAATAACCTGGGGACGTTGATATCTCAAGAGAGTAAATTTATTTTCGAAGCCTGCCCCATTCTGCCAGAAGTTAAAACTTACGTCGTTGGGGTAAGTGGTTTTTGAATAAGAATGCGAAAGGCGAAGTTCAATACCAAATCCTGCTAAAGAGTGAGATATGCTTAAAAGATTACTTAGAATGTCGAGATTATTTTCAGAATTAGTAGCGGAATAAAAAAGGTCGTCGTCCAATAAGTGGTATGATTCCTTTCTTGAGATAGTTTTCGTATTACTTCTGCTAAAGAAATTCATAAAACCGATGCTGCCATTGCTGTACTTATAATCGAGTACAACTGTGGCGCCGTATCGTTTACGATCTCTGAGAACATCGGTTAGAGTCATAGAGCGAAATTCTGGTTCGCCTTCATCTGTAATATTCAGTTTTCCAGCAAAGTTATAATCGGCAGAAAGTTCGTTTGCGCTGAGATTTCTATCTTCAGCAGAGCCCTGTGCGAAAATACCGAAACTATTATTCCAAAATCTTTGCTCATAGGATGCGACAAATTTATAGTCGTCGTTAGTATTCTTCAGGCTGTTGTGAGAGCCTTGTGTAAATAATTCGAAGGAAGGTTTACCTGTCGTAGTTTTAATAGCTTTTCGCATAGAGAAATTAATGACTCCACCAAGTAGAGTAGCATCCATATCCGGAGTAATTGCTTTGACCACCTCAATACCCCCGAGCATATTTGATGAAATCATACTCAGGTCAGTTGCCCGGTCGCCGCTGAGGGAGAGTTCATCACCAGCTTTAAATTCCGAGCGATGTTCGTTTGGATCGTTCGAAGTAACATTGGCAGGCAGCTCGACACCGTCGACAGTTACTCTATTATATTGAGGAGAAAGACCTCGAACAACAACACGCGAACCTTCGCCACCCGTTCTTATTAGAGATACGCCAGGTAAACGTGCTACGGACTCTGCTGCATTTGCATCGGGTAGTTCTCGTATTTTTGCAAAAGAAACTACATTCTTAATAGTTATGGAGGTCAATTGTTCGTTGATCGCTTTTGCCTGCCCTTCTGCCTGTGCAGTTATAACAATAGTGTCGCCATAGACCGACTCTGCTGAAAGATGGAAATTATATTCAGTAGTCTTTCCTTCTTTAACTTCAATCGATACTTCTTCCGGTTTATATCCAATAAAAGTAGCCTTGAGGATATATTTACCGGGTGGAACAGCATTAATTTGATAGATTCCGTCAAAGTCGGTAGCACTGCCAAAACTTGTTCCTAAAAGAATGACGTTGCAAAAGGGGAGCGGTTCGTTGGTTTGTGCATCCTGAACTTTGCCTTTTACTCTACCACCCGCTGCGTAAGCAAAACCTGAGAAGGCAAGTAATAATAAGATTACAAATCTCCCGCTAAGATAAGTTTTAATCTTCATATTTACCTCTTAATAATTATCAACTGTGCCTTATATTGTCTCTTTGTTTTTTCGTAATAAAAATAAACTTATTAAAAATAAGAAGCAATAAAAATAATAAACACAATATTTTTTTATGTACAGGGTAATAATTGGGCTAATTAATTTTACTTATGAATAAACTTTAACGTTTTTTATTATTTTAAATTAACTTTAATTTCTTTGATATACTTATTATCGCCCGAAGATAAACCCGCTATTAATTCATATTTCCCCGGCATAACTTGAAAACCAAGACCATCAACCCAACGGACTAAATTTTCCTTACTCAGATTAAATTCCACTTTGCCTTTCTTACCAGACTCCAATCTAATTTTTTTAAAACCAATTAATGTCTTTAGAGCACGATTATCGTTTTTCGCTTTGGTGTATAATTGTACTGTCTCTTCACCTTCATATTTGCCGTTGTTTTTCAACCAGGCTACAACCTTAATACTGTCCCTCTCAGAAATATAATCAGCTGATAATTCTACTTTTGAAATAACAATTTCAGAATAAGTCAATCCCCAACCGAAAGGATAAAGAACTTCCCCTTTGAAATAACGATAAGTCCTACCAAGCATTGAGTAATCTTCAAAAGGAGGCAGGTCATTTTCAGACTTATAAATTGTAACCGGTAGCTTACCAGAAGGATTATACTTTCCCCATAGTATGTCTGCTATAGCCTGTCCTCCCGCTTGACCGGGATACCAGGCTTCTAATATTGCAGGAATATTTTTACTTTCCCACTCGACCGAAATAGGACCACCGTTAAGCAAAACCAGTATTACCGGTTTCCCAGTAGAATGAACTTTTTTAATTAAGTTCAACTGATTATTTGGCAAAGATAATTTTAGTCGGTCGCCACCTTTGAAACCGTCCACATCGATTTTTAATGCCTCTCCTTCCATCCTTGGTGACAGGCCCATAAACATTAGAACTACATCTGATTTCAAAGCAGCCTTAATTGCTTTATCTTCAAGGTCATCATATGGAATCGACCAAAGCAATTGTATAAAGCCGTATCTTTCTCTTCTTACGAATTCTAATCTAATTTTATACGGTCTTCCTTTTTTAAAATTATAACTTCCATAAGTAATTTCGGGGTCAAACTCTCCTCTGAAACTCGCAATCAAAGAATCTTCTATAAAAATCTTAAAGTCATTATAACCATATCCAGCTATTTGATAGTTGCCAGTAATCGGTGGTATAACGTATCCTGTCCATCTAACACTGAAACTATCAGGATTAATATCATCAGCGGGAGAAGTATCCAGCCAGCGAAAATCAATTATTTTATCGTTTCTTATTAATGTCGGATCCCCTCTCAGTTCGGCGTTATTAAAATATTCTCCATTTAGACCTACTGTAGTTAAGTTGCTGTCGCTAAATAGGAAAGATGATTCAATCACTTCAAATGATGGGACTCCAGGGGCAAAGTCACATCCTTTTTCATAGAAAACTTTACCATTTCTTAAAACACTCTTAATTGCTTGTAGAGGAGTCACAAATTCTGAAGGGAAGCCGTGATAATTGCCAAGCAACGACTCCAGATTATTGGCATTAGGACCTATGACAGCAACTTTTTTAATATTTGAATCCAGAGGTAGCAGGTTATTCTCGTTTTTGAGCAACACGATCGACTTACGAGCAGCCTCCAGAGCTAGTTCTCTACTGTAACTATTTTCAATGTAAGATTCGTCGATCTTGGAATAAGGTACTAATTCGGGTGGATCGAACATGCCCAACTTAAAACGAGCAAGGAGTACCCGACTTAATGCTGAATCAATCTCCTTATCGGTTATAAATCCTTCCTCGTAAGCTTTCTTTAAGGAGAGGAACGTATTTCCACACTCCAGATCAGTTCCTGCAACTACAGACAAAGCCGCAGCTTTTTCAGGCGAATCAACTATTTTATGCGAGTTAAAGATATCATATACTGCCCAGCAATCTGAAACAACGATCCCTTTAAAGCCCCATTTCTTCCTCAAAATATCAATCAGCAGTGTATCGTTACCACAACATGCTTTTCCTCTGAGGCGGTTGTAAGCACACATTACAGAATAAGCTTTACCAACAGTAATTGCTTTTTTAAAGTGAGGTAGATATGTTTCATTTAAGTCGTAGTCGTCTACAAGTGCATTAAAATGATGTCTTTCTGGCTCCGGTCCGCTATGAACGGCGAGATGTTTCGGTGTAGCAATTGTCTTAAGGTATTTTTCGTCCTGGCCTTGTAATCCTCTAATAAAACTTACAGCCAGTTCACCCGTAAGGTATGGATCTTCGCCATAGGTTTCCATACCTCGTCCCCAGCGTGGGTCTCGAAAAATATTAATATTTGGAGCCCACAAAGATAAGCCCTGATAAATACCTCTTTGATTCTTTTTTAATGCCATGTTATACTTTGCACGAGCTTCGGTGGAAATAACATCAGCTATCCGATAAATAAGATCTCTATCCCATGTTGCAGCCATGCCTATTGGCATTGGAAAAACAGTAGCTCTTCCGTTCCTTGCCACTCCGTGCAATGCTTCGTTCCACCAATTATATTGAGGAATTCCGAGACGTTCGACTGCACTCGATTGATGTACCATCAACGAAATTTTTTCATCCAGTGTCAATCGCTTCAAAAGGTCATCCACTCTCTCTTCGAAAGGAAGACTTACGTCCAAATAATCGGATAGATCCTGAGCAAATAAATTTACTGAAATTAAAACCAGTACGAATAAATACTTTCTCATATATCAATAAGTCTTTTTTAACAATTCAGGATATTCGTTGTTAATCTTTAATATTAATTCTCCAAAGAGTGAATTAGCCCAGGCAAACCAGGATCTGGTATAGTCATAAGGGTTATCCTTGTTGAAGGACTCATGCATAAACCATGTTTCGGCGTGTGTTGCCTTTAGCAATTTTAGGCAATGAATAATTTCATCTTCATTATTGCTTGTAAGTGCTCTCATTATAATGGAAAGATGCCAAATTCTATTAAGCAGTGTGTGGGGACTTCCTACACCATCGCCTGCCTTTCCTACGAAGTAGTATGGATTATTTTCACTGAAGATAAATTTTCGGGTATTCAGATATATTTCGTCATTATAAGAAACGATACCAAGGTATGGCAAAGAAAGTAAGCTTGGTATATTGGCGTCGTCGATGAACAAACAATTGCCGAATCCGTCAATTTCGTAAGCAAATATTTTCCCGTAGTTGAGGTGCTCCTTGACGGCAAATTTATAAACAGCTACTTCAATTTCATCAGCTAATTCAGTCGCTTCACTTGCTGCTTCAGAATCTCCATAGATTTCTCTATAAATTTCAGCAAGCTGTCGCAACGATTTTATTGCAAACAAATTCGAAGGGACAAGAAAAGGAAATATAGTGGCATCGTCGGAGGGTCTAAATATCGAGACAATCATCCCGTTTGGTTTTATTGGATTTCCGTACCCGTCTCCTGGTACGGTATCTGTACTCCAGGAAGTAATTCTTCCAAATTTATAAGGACCTTTATCATGTTTGCGTTGTTGCTCTTTGAAGGTTCTAACAATTAATTCGAATGATTTTTTCCAATCATTTGAAAAATACTTTTTATTGTTGGTTGTTTTATAAAAGCCGTATGCAAGCCGAATAACATAGCAGAGTGAATCTAATTCCCATTTACGCTCATATACTTCGGATTTCATTTCTGTCAGGTCGCCGCTCCAAACGCTTTCTTTTGCGGCATCATTAAAAGCATTTGCATAGGGATCTATTTGAACAAACTTTAACTGCCTGTTCAAAAGTCCGAGAATTAATTGTTCCAATCTCGAATCTTGTTTAACAAGAGGTAAATAATGCCATACCTGCGCAGTAGAATCTCGTAACCACATAGCATTTATATCGCCGGTTATAATAAAAGTATCCGGGACATTGTCTTTAATCTCAAATTTAACTGTGGTATCCAGAGTATTAGGAAAACAGTTGGCAAACAAATCGGCAATCTCTTTATCAGCAATTTTACTGCGCATGTTTTCAATTAATTCATCCACTGCAGCACTGTGAAAACATCTGTTATTATAGGTCGGGCGTCGTATCATTTTTTTGTAATAATTTTAATTAATCCATCCTGAGTAATTCGCAGAAAAGAATTAGCGTTAAGTTTAACTGAGACTTCGTATAAATTTGTCGTAGCTTCGAGAGTCACACCATAACGATTTATATCAGCTATCTGGAGAAGCGAGAGATCATCACAATACCTTTTGTTTTTTTCATAAAATTCCCTCTGTGCATAATAGATCTGTCGTAATAACCATTTAATTTTCTCGATTTCATCAAATGAGAATTCGATATTTTTAGTATTTGCGGTGCTAGTTGAGAATTGAATAAAACCCCACATTTCCGGATAATGCATATTAATTACGCCCTGCGGACTCCAGACCCAGTTGTCTTCGGGATAAGATTTACCTGTTTCAGGATTAATTGTCTTTTCATACTTATTATCATTTATGGTTGTTTTCCATTCTACTCTTGAAAAATTAATTCTCCATTGATCTTTATCGCGCGGAGGCAATTCTAATTCCGTAATTTCACTGAAAGCGCTCCACGGAAATGCAACTTCAACTGTCCAGCAACTGTCAATATCACCCGGTTTATTAAGTGTTCCAAATATTTTAACTCCTGTTTTGAGTCCCTTAATATCGTAATTGTGCAGTGCAACTTTTTCACCATCTCTGTATGGTTCGATAAGAAGTAGATCCCAAACTGTATTTAAAGCATTCATTTCAAATTCCAGATAACGATGGCTATCGCCATCAGGGTCTATAAAGATTTCAAAGTCGTTATCATAAAATATAATGTCGTCGCGGTTTTTTAATGTCGCCCAAATATCAGGTTCCTCCAGTTCAGCGGCAATATAAAAATATTTATCGTCCCACAGCATCTTAACACGGGTTTTGAATCTAGGATGAGGGCGTATAGTACCTTCGATATCAATAAAATCTTCAGTCCAGAGAGCTGAAGCCCAGCATTTTTCGTCAAGCGAACCGTCAACTGTAATTTTTTCATCAGTACGATAGACGATATAATGTCGAGGATTAAATTCTATAATTGGGCGGGGAAGTGATTGACTAAACAAGAATGAGTTAAAAATTACGACAGGAATAAGACACATATTCAGATTAAATCTTAGCGGCATCAATAAGCTCCTCAATAGTTGTAAATGCAAGTGCAACAACAGTATCGGCCGCGCCGTAATAGATTAATACTTTGCTGTCCGGTAAAGCATACCCGTCTTTATCTTTTTCAACTATCACACCTGAGGGGAAACAAACATTCTGGACCTGACCAACCATTTCATACATTTCTCTCGGTTCAAGTATATTCAAGCTGCCACGTGCAATAACTTTTGCTGGATTATTCAGGTCGTGCAAAGAAACACCAGCTTGATAAATATTTGAACTCGAAAAATGAGTAGCTACGCCGTGATAAACATGAATCCAGCCTTCTTTGGTTTTAATTGGTGGAGGTCCCGATCCGATATTTTCGTCCCAATAGTGAAATCTACCTGACATAACAGGTTCTACGTATTTCCAATTAATCAGGTCGTCGGATTCAGATAAATAAATTGTGTTTCCCGTTGTTGGCCCACCTTTCAGTTTTACACTGTTTGGGCGCTCAAAACGTAAAAACTTTCCGTTAATTTTTTCAGGGAAAAGGACTCCATTCCTGGAATCGTCTTGCGAAACAATGCCTAAAAATTCATAATTATCGAAGTCTTCAGTTCTTGCCAAACCGAGACGGCAACCAGCGTCCATATCCATTGCAAACATCAAATAATAATGTGTGCCAATTTTAGTAATTCGAGTATCGTAGATGTGGTAGATTTTATCCTTAACCTTCTCGATGCCCTCGAACTTAATGATGGAACGATCGACTTCAAAATTAATTCCATCATCGCTAAGGGCTTTCATAAGAAAAGTTTCTCTGCCCCTGGTTTGAACTCTAAGAATGAGTAAATACTTATCATTAAATTTAATCGCACCGGGATTAAAAACTGAAGATACATCATATAGTTGACGGTTGACTGCAGGAATATCTTTTCTTGTAATAATAGGATTTCGTTCGTATCGAACAAGCATAAGTGTCTCTATTTATTTATGGTTTCTATAGTTTTTCCCATTAAAACTTTTACTCGACAAATTTTATTTTTAGTCAAAGGCAATTTATTTCCTACAATTTCTTTACCGTCAAGCATAATATAAGAAATACCCGATTGAACGCCGTCAGGATTTTCCACCTCGATAATATATTTAGTTCCTCTGAAGATCCTTTCAACGCGGATAAAATCCCACGAAGCAGGGATTACAGGGTCGACAATTAAGCCATCGTAATCAGGACGTATTCCAGCGATATAATCATAAAAGATTCGGTACATCCACGCTGCCGTTCCGGTTTGCCAGGAATGGCTCGCTTTTCCGGGAGAAGAATGTTCGTCACTCGTAATATATTGAGAATAGACATACGGTTCGGCCTGATAAATATCCGAGTCAATGCGGTTCGGCAATAGTTTACTGAAATAATCATAGGCTCTATTGCCGTTTCTCATTATACATTCAGCTTGTATTAACCAGGTGACGGGATGACAGAAAACAGCGCCGTTTTCTTTTTTACCAGCAACACATCTGGTAATCAAACCAATATTAGGATTAATTGATTTAAAGGCTGGAGCACAAATTTTTGGACCGTACTCGCTATCGAGATATTTTTTAACGCTTTCGAGTGATCGTTTTACTTTCGATTTGTCGTTTAAATTGGAAATAGCAGCCCAGCTTTGAGTATTTATAAATATTTTCCCTTCTTTTGATTTATTTGAACCGATGACCATACCTCCATTTCCGAAAGCTCTAATAAACCATTCTCCATCCCAGCAAAACTGCTCAATATTTTTTCTTATCTCATCACGTAGTTTTACAATATCCGTTATATCATCTACATTAAGGAATTGGAAAAGTTCAATAAGTTTATTGAGCATTGCGACATAGAACATAGCACCCCAGACACTTTCTCCACCATCGTCACCACCAATGTAATCGAGTGTATCGTTCCAATCTCCTCTTCCGAAGATAGGTAAACTGTGACGTCCCAGATTATTTTTCATGAAATTAACGACGACCAGTAAATGATCCTCAACTGTACCTTCCTTTTTATCTACGAAAGAAACATTTTCTCGTAAAATTGAAAAGTCGCCCGTCTCCTTTATATATTCTGTTACAGCAAGAATGTACCAGCCGGGATCATCGCAATGACGGGTCAATTCTCCTTTCCCATCGTCATAAAAATGATGATATACCCTTCCGTCAGAAAACATTTGCCTGGATAAGAGCAAGATACGCTCTTTAGCCTTTTCAGGGTGCGCAATTGTAACTGCTATTACGTCCTGCGAGGTGTCCCTGAAACCATACCCTCTGCTAATTCCCCAATAATAATAACTTGCCACTCTTCCAATATCAAAAGCAACTTTAGCCTGATACGGCACCCAATAATTCATAAAGATATTTACGTTTTTATCGGGAGTTTCAACCTGAGTATGCTGCAGAAATTTTAACCAGTAATTTTGAATTTCTTTGAAAGAATTTTCGATGTAATTTTTTTGTATAATTTTCGGAATTTCTTTTTTCCGTTCTTCAAAAGTTTCTTTAGGAAGTACACCCAACGAAAAGACTACGTTCTCTTGGCTGTTTGCATCAAGTTCTACTTTTACATTAATAGCACCCACAACATTTCCATAGTCCGTATTTAGGTTTGAAAATTTATCGTCCATTATTGCCTGTGGATTCGATTCATTATTATAAAAGCCGAGAAATCTTTCACGAAGTGTCTCATATTTTTCAATCGGGAAATTTGACGTAAAAAATGCCCATTGATTCCATTCTTTATTTTCTTGTTGTTGAGTACCATTAGTCTCTGTAACCCAGTAGGTCTTTGTAGCAAAAAGGGAATTTAAATTTTTATCAAAATATGCCCTATTAAAATGCTGGTCGTCGCACTGATTGATAAGGTCAATAAGCCCATGCCCCAGAGCAAACTCGACATAGCCCGTTAAGGATAAACGACGTTTTTTCCCCGACTTATTAGTAAGAACGATATTCCAGATTTCATGATTATTATTCAAGGGAACAAAATAAGTAACACGTGCATGGATACCTTCCACAAACGATTCGATAGTAGTATATCCCAGACCATGAATAACTTTGTAGTTCTCTGGATTTTCACCTGCGGGCTGCCAGCTTAGCGTCCAGACTTTTCCGGTTTCTACGTCTTTTACATAAATATATTTTCCGGGGCGGTCCGATGGTACGTCATTAATTCGATATCTTGTTATTCTCCCATGCAATGGACTTTTAATGTAACTGATACCGCCCGCATTATTAGAAATAGTGGAAAAATATTCGCCATTATAAATATAATTTATCCACGGCGTGGGTGTTTTAACATTGGTAATTATATACTCCTTACCGTCTTCAGAAAAATTACCATAATTCATTCCCGAACTCCAAATAAGAAAATTAAAATTAAGTATATTTTTTTGCAAAAATAACTAACTGTAAAATTAGACTTTAGTTCACAAAATAGCAAGTATTAATTTACTTTTTAGTTAATTATTTAGCATAAGCGTCATTAAACTAAGGAGAGTTATTTTTATAATAAAAAATATTATATTCTTTAACAGCTTATTTCAAAAAAACTATCTTCCTTACGATACCATTTTGTTGACGAGAAGTGGTGAATTTGTAAAAATAAACTCCGCTTGCTAATTTAACCTTCAGGTCACGAGTATCAAAATGATATCTGTGCCAACCTTCAGACTTGTATTCGTCGATGAGATGAGACACCTCTTTGCCCGCCAAATCATATAATTTTAAGGAAATATAACTTCCACTGTCTAAATAATAATCGATAATAGTACTGCTGTTGAAAGGATTTGGGTAATTCTGACTGATCTGAATTTCAGCAGGAATTCTATTTTTGCCGACGGAAACTGGCGAGCCTGTAAATTTGTAAATTCTACCGTTCGTATAATTTGCAAAATAGAGTTCATTCTTTTCATCTACTCCAAACGTAGAAATGGCATAGTCGGTATCAAATAACAACTCATTTTTTACTGCTCCATTATTAAATTCAAGAGACCAGATATTTCCAGAAACGAAATCGGCATAGACATATTTCCCTATAAGTTCTTCGGCGTCGCTTCCGCGATAAACAAATCCTCCAGTTATCGACCATCCACCTTGTTCATTGTGACCATACTCCCATATTGGCGTCGTCAAGCCGGATGTGTCGCAATTAGTCGAAGGATTATAACAATGAAAACCTTCCATAATACGCCAGCCATAATTCTTTCCTTTTTCAATCAAATCAATTTCTTCCCATTTGTTTTGTCCCACATCCGCAGCCCAGAGTAAATTCGTAATTGGGTCGTAGCTGAATCTCCAGACATTGCGTAAACCGTATGCATAGATTTCTCCGCGCGCATCGGGATTATTTACAAAAGGATTCTCCGCAGGTATCGAATAGTTCTTCCCATCATCTTTTCTATCAACATCAATTCGTAATATTTTACCGAGTAGCGACTTCAAGCTTTGGGCATTATTTTGAGGGTCACCGGCTGAACCTCCGTCACCAGTTGATATGTAAAGATAACCATCGTTACAAAACAAAACTTGACCACCATTATGGTTCGAATATGGCTGCAGAATTTCTAAAAGAATTTCTTCGCTTGAGGTTATTGCTTCAGTACGTGCGTCGTTTGTTTTAAACCTCGATATCACAGTTCTTCTCGGGTTATCTGTCGTATAGTTCACGAAAAATTCTCCATTGGTCTCGAAGTCGGGATGGAAAGCAAGTCCCAGTAATCCCTGCTCGCCGCCAAATAAGACTTTTCGACTTATGTCGAGAAAAATTTTAGGGGAATTTGCATCTTTTTTGTTCTCAAATGAATAAATAATTCCCGGCTGCGAAACCACAAAAATCCTGTCGCTTCCATCGCCCGCATTTTGAATATCTACTGGATAATCCACTTCGATATTTGGAAAAGCAAGCTCAATTTTAAGCTGCGCTTTGTTCTGGCCACATCCCAAAAGAAACAGCACGACGGTAAATAAATAAAGCCATTTTTTCATATCAGCCCCTTTCTTATTAATTTACAGTCAAATTTTTAATCGGAATTGGTATCGATAGAGTATATACAGGAAGACAGAATGAAAATAATTAAACTTTCCTTAATTTGCATCCTATTAAGTGCAGCATCAATTCATGCTCAAATTACTAAAATAGGCGTCGGTGCTGGCGGTGGGACAGTTAAAGGGAATTCGGTTTCTGTTGGTTCTTTAAGCAGCACTTTATTTATCGATACTGATATATTTTTGCCCGATTATATCAACATACGAGGAGGAATTTTATTTTCAAGAAAAGCCGAATATTTTCTGCCAGAAAATCGTAAAGGTAGGTACTATCCATTCATTAAATCTTTCTTCTTGAAAGTTATAATGGAACAAAATCTCTACAGACGCACATTTGTTGAGGAAGGAATTGGATTGGCAGCAATTAACGACCGCACTTTTTCCGATGTCGATTTCTGGGAACCCGGAATTACATTCAGTTTAAACGCAGGAATTAAGGCAACAACTCGTTCACGTTTAGCGGTCGGCATTGATTACGGATTGGGACTTACCCGCACTAATGCAGTCTATTTTT
Organism: Melioribacter sulfuriphilus; assembly: GCF_051488685.1. NCBI lineage: Bacteria > Pseudomonadati > Ignavibacteriota > Ignavibacteria > Ignavibacteriales > Melioribacteraceae > Melioribacter > Melioribacter sulfuriphilus. Next base: position 44,775 of record NZ_JBPSEH010000010.1, on the reverse strand, counting down.
CTTTGCTGCTTTTATATGTTTATCAATTTTGAATCAAAGCTTATAAAGCTCTTTCATAAGCGACTCGAACTGTTCAAAATAAAGCGCCTGATCGGGGTCGCTCAAAGCGTTCGGAGGGTCGGGATGAAATTCAACCATAATACCGTGTGCTCCCACAACTTTGGCGGCCTTTGCAAGCGGAATGACTTTATTTCTTTCACCTATTGCATGCGAAGGATCGACTATAACAGGTAAATGCGTTAATTCCTTTAAAACCGGGATTGCACTTAAATCAAGAGTATTGCGGGTGGCGGTTTCAAAAGTTCTTATTCCACGTTCGCATAAAATTACCTGTCTGTTTCCCTGCGAAAGGATATATTCTGCCGCATTGAGCCATTCGTCGATTGAGGCGCTCAATCCTCTTTTGAGCATAATTGGTTTGTGAGTCTTACCTACTTCTTTCAGCAGGGCAAAGTTCTGCATATTCCTGGCGCCAATTTGAAGTATATCGGAATGTTTGGCAACCTCTTCCACCTGTTCGGTATCCATTACTTCCGTAATAATTGGAAGCCCATAATATTTACCCGCTTCTTCAAGAAGTTTAAGTCCTTCATATCCGAGCCCCTGGAAACTATACGGTGACGTGCGCGGTTTGAAACATCCACCGCGTAAAATATTAGCCCCATATTCTTTTACTTCGAGTGCACATTTCATTATCATCTCTTCGCCTTCAACCGAGCAGGGACCGGCAATCACAACAAAATTATCTCCACCAATTACAACATTTTTTACTTTTATAATAGTGTCTTCATTTTTGTAGTCACGGCTTGCAAGGCGATAACTTCTGGAAGTTTTTTTAATAATCGGAGCACTCTTTTTTTCTGCTGGAGCGACAGCAGGATCCCTTTTTTCATCTTTGTCAATAAAGGCAAAATTAAGTTGTGTTTTTTGTAGCTCCTGTGAAGGATAGGTTCCCAGTATTTTCATAAATCGGGTGTATTGCCCCAGTTCGTCCAGTACTTTCTGTATTGTTTCATTAGCCGTATTTCCTTCGAAATCGAGATAGAACATTTCTTCCCACGGATTTCCAATAATGGGACGGGACTCGAGTTTTGTTAAATTGATATTATACTTTCTGAATACGCTCAGAGCGTCTACGAGCGAACCGGGCGTGTGAGAAGTAGCTATTACAATTGAAGTTTTGCACGGTATTCTTTCGTCCACCGTCAAAGGTTTTCTCGAAGCAATTAGAAATCTGGTATAATTTCCGGGCTGATTGGCTATATCTTTTTTCAGAATTTTCAGTTTGAAATGCCGGGCAGCTTCTTCGCTTGCAATGGCAGCGTGATAAATATTTCCTTCTTCTTTAATTTTTTGTACCGACATTGCTGTATCGTCGAAATACTCCAGAGCAGCATTAGGGATTTGTTCGAGGAATTTACTGCACTGCGCTACAGCCTGATAATGCGCGTAAACTTTTTTTATTTTTTGGAGTTGTACGTCTTCCAGTGCAACGAAACAATGTTTAACCTGAAATTTTTCTTCACCAACTATTGAAAGCGTTGTGTGGAGCAGAAGGTCGTAGACTTCGTTAATTCCACCCGAAGTTGTGTTCTCAATCGGAAGTACGGCAAAATCTGCTTCTCCTTTTTCTGCTGCTTCAATTACTTCGTCGAATCTACGTTTAAATAAAAAGTTAAGTTTATATCCACTCCCTGCGAAATATTTATGGGTTGCTAAGTAGCTGTATGAACCTTCAATTCCCTGTATCGAAATTGTTATCTGCTTTTTTTTGCCCTCTTCTTTATTTAGAAGTTTTTGGATATAAGATTGCTGCAGCCGTACAGAATCTTCTATTATTTCGTAATAAACTTTTGTCACGTAATTAGCGTCCAGCCCGGCTTTTTTACCCAGTTTTACGAGTCTCTTTAAAAGTTCTTCTTCTCTTTTTTGATCCCTGATGGGTGCTTTGTTACTTTCTTTGGCAAGTATTACTTCCTTACTCAGCTGCCTTCTTTCAGCAAGCAAAGTAATAATATTCTCGTCGATCTTGTTGATTTTTTCTCGGATTGTATTCAGATCATATTTTATTTTTGCTGGCATTTCCTTGACCGGTAAATTATTGAATGCGAATCTAAAAAAAATTCAGGCCTTAAAAAAGATATTTTAACAGAATCGTTCAAAAAACGAGTTATTTCTAGATTATCAAAGAGAATAAAGGTACAATAATATCCTTAATATCATTTTTTCATTGACTTAATTTTTTTTAAAATCTAATTTAGAATAAGATAATAAACTCCATTTAGTAATTTTAAAAGTCGTTCAATGCGGCTTTTAATCAAAAGGAGGAAAAATGTCAAAGCAAACAAGAAGAAATTTCATCAAAACAGCAGCTGTTGCAGGGTCAGTAATTGCAGGATTACCCAAAAAGACGGATGCCGCTCCTAAAAACATTTTATCTGATGATCGGATGGGTGTATTGGTTGATACGACTGTATGTGTAGGATGCCGAAAATGCGAATGGGCTTGCAAAACAGCTCATGATATGCCTACTGCTCCCCTTGAAACTTACGATAACAGAGAAGTAATGAAAAAAATGCGTCGACCCGATCATACTTCTTTGACTGTTGTAAATGAATATGAATTCGATGACTATCCAAAATTCCCAATCGACGTAAAAGTCCAATGTATGCATTGTGATCATCCCGCTTGCGTATCGGCATGTATTGTTGGCGCCTTTTCGAAAGAAGAAAACGGAAGTGTAATCTGGGACTCCAGCAAATGCATTGGATGCCGCTATTGCATGGTTGCCTGCCCATTCCAAATTCCATCTTTTGAATTTCATAAAGCAATCCAACCCGAAATTAAAAAATGCGACTTTTGTTTCAGTCGAACTAAAGAAGGGAAATTGCCCGCTTGTGTCGAAATTTGTCCGATGGAAGCCCTCACCTATGGCAGGCGAAAAGATTTGATTGACGTTGCACGGCGAAAAATTGAACTCTATCCCGACAGATATATCAATCATATTTACGGCGAAACAGAAGTTGGAGGCACTGCCTGGCTCTATCTTGCAAGCAGAAAATTTGAGGATTTACAATTTCCTAAACTGGGGAATAGCCCTGCACCAGGTGTTACAGAAGCAATTCAACACGGCATATTCGCCTATTTTCTACCTCCAATTGCACTCTATGCTTTGCTCGGCGGCGTAATGTGGATTAATAAAAATCGTAAAAAATCTGAGGAGGGGGAAGAATAATGGAAGATTTTATGAAACCGACTGCACTCAAAACAAAATATTTTACTCCCGGTGTAATTGTCATTTTTGTATTTGCGACAATAGGAATTCTCTTTTTACTTGCAAGATTATTCTTCGGACTTGGAGCTGTGACCAACTTGAGTAACCAGTATCCGTGGGGCATCTGGATTGGAATCGATGTTGCAGCTGGAGTGGCACTGGCTGCGGGTGGATTTACTACAGCTGCTCTGGGTCACATAATGCACAAAGAGGAATATCATGCCATTGTTCGTCCCGCTCTGCTGACAGCTCTACTGGGCTACACTTTCGTTGCGCTCAGCGTTGCTATGGATCTCGGTCGCTGGTATTATATATGGCATCCACTCATTATGTGGAACGGAAATTCTGTTTTGTTCGAAGTAGGTATGTGCGTAATGGCATATCTTACCGTTCTCTATATCGAATTTATACCGATTGTAACTGAAAGATTTATTGGCAGGGTTAATCTGCCGGGCTTCCTCTCATCACTTAATAAACCGATTGATTCGTTGTTGAGAATACTCGACAAAACTCTCAATAAAACTATGTTTATATTTATAATTGCTGGTGTAGTTCTTTCGTGCTTGCATCAATCGTCACTCGGTACATTAATGGTAATTGCCGGCCCAAAGATGCATCCCCTCTGGCAAACTCCTATTCTGCCATTGCTCTTTCTCCTCTCGGCAATCTCGGTTGGTTTTCCAATGGTGATTTTCGAGTCACTAATTACCTCCAAGTCTTTCGGCCTAAAACCTGAAATGAAAATCCTTTCAAACCTCGGTACTATGGTTGCTCCTTTGCTTGGTATCTATCTGGCTTTTAAACTCGGCGATATGGTAATTCGTAAAACTTTTGTTTATCTAAATGAAATTAACACCGCAAGTATTCTCTTCCTAATAGAAATTTTCTTTGGCATTATAGTTCCACTCAGAATATTTATTTCTCCTAAGCTCACGAAAACTCGAACGGGTCTTTTTATTGGTTCTGCGCTCGTAATATTCGGAGTACTCCTGAACAGAATAAATAATTTTATAATAGCTTACAATCCACCGTATAAATTCACACCATACTTCCCTTCAATTGGGGAAATATTTGTAACTCTCGGTTTTGTGGCACTCGAAATACTTCTGTTCCGTGCTTTTGTGATGGTATTCCCAATAGTATCGGTGCCTCAACCCATAGCATCCAAAACCAAATTTTTTATCAGAGGTAAATAATGAAAAAAATAATAGTAGTTTTATTGTTGACGCCTCTATTTCTGTATGCACAACATTCTAAATTGAATTTAGAATGTAAAACATGTCATTCATGTGATATTCCTACCAAAGAGAATCCATGTTTGATAGATTGTCCGAGAGAAGAGTTAATACGAATAGATCAGAAGCCCGAGGAAACTTCACGAATAATAAAGATTGATAAGATAAAAGAAACAAATCTTTACGAGCCGTCTATTTTCGACCATTATGCACATTCGGATATGTCAATTATGTCCGGTGACTGCAGAATTTGTCACCATTATAATCCGCCTGGAAATATAATTAGTTGCTCAAAATGTCATAGTCCACAGCGCAAGAGAAACGATATCAGTAAACCTGATCTCAAAGCTGCCTACCATCGACTTTGTATCTCATGTCATCGAGAGTGGAGTGGTAACGTCGAATGCATCAGCTGTCATGCGCCTGTCGGCTCGCAAAAGAATCAGGCATATAAAGTTTACGAGAAAAAATCGATTCACCCGGAAATCAATGCCCCTGTCAAGAAAGTTTATAACACAAATTTTTCAAAAGGAAAACTGGTTACGTTTTACCATGAAGAACACAATAAAACCTTCGGATTCGAATGTAGTGACTGCCATAAAAACGAGAGTTGTGTAAAATGCCATGCTATTAATAAATCCGCGCTTAAACAATCGCCAGCAATACTGCATTCAAAATGTAATAAGTGTCACGATACGGAGAATCAAAAATCATGTTACTTATGTCACTCGAACGTCGAAAAAACGATGTTCAATCATAAACAACGCACCGGTTTCGATATTTCAAAATTCCATTCCGACTTAAAATGTTCCAGATGTCACGTAACCAAAGGTAAATATACTGGACTTAATAAAGAATGTAAAAACTGCCACGGTATCTGGACAACTGATAATTTCGACCACAAGGTAACAGGATTAATTCTCGACGAGGTTCACGTTGAATTCGAATGTGAGAACTGTCATCAGGATACGTCGTACCAGAATAAAACATGTGAAAATTGTCACGACGATAAATCGTATCCCAACGATAAACCCGGAAAGGTAATTAAAAAATGAACGGACTCAATGAAATACATTTTTTTAGAAAAATTGGATTGAAATTAATTTTGATTGTAAGTCTAACTGTCGTTTCGATAATAGGGGTATACGCTTATATAAAAATAAATTTTCAGTCTAATCGTCTTCTTGCCGAAGTGGAACGTCATGCAAATCAACTGAGCGAAACTATTAAAAACAGTACACGATACGGAATGATGCTCAATCAAAGAGATTATGTGGACGAAATTGTAAAGACGATCGGACAGGATAAAACAATCCACAATATCAGAATATACAACAAAGAAGGGAGAATCATCTATTCAAGTAATCCGGAAGATCTGGGCAAAATGCTCGATAAAAAAGCCGAGAGTTGTTATGCATGTCATGCTGAAAATAAACCGCTCGAGCGCCTTCCTATGAAACAAAGAACGCGTATTTTCAAACTCGGCGATAATTCACAGCGAATCATGGGGATAATTAATCCAATTTATAACGAGAAATCGTGTTACGAAGCCGAATGTCATGCTCACCCTAAAGAAGCTTCGGTTCTCGGCGTTCTGGACATTACGATCTCACTCGAGGAAATAGACGCCACTATAAAAAGAAACGAAATCCAGGAATTAATTTTTACAATCGTCTCAATTCTTTCAATTGGGATTATCATAAGCATTTTTGTCAAAAGATGGGTAGACCATCCCGTTAAAGAGCTGGTAAAAGCGACCAATCAGATTGCCGCCGGAAATTTAACTTATGAAATTAAAGAGATAAGTAACGACGAATTGGGATATCTTGCTAAATCTTTCAATAACATGACAAAAAAACTTTACGAAACGCAACAGCAATTATTCCAATCGGATAAAATGGCTTCTCTGGGCAAGCTTGCAGCAGGCGTAGCACACGAAATTAACAATCCTTTAACCGGAGTGCTTACTTACAGCAGTTACTTGATGAAAAGAGCTAAAGATAATCCCGAATTGCAGGAAGATCTGCAGGTAATTGTAAGGGAAACGATGCGATGCAGGGACATTGTAAAAAGCCTACTCGATTTTTCAAGGCAGTCCTCGCCCAGAAAAAATCTTATTAATATCAATGAGATAATCGAAAGGACAGAATCGGTAGTTCATAATCAACTTGCTCTCAACAATATTAAACTGACAAAAATACTCGAAAATAATTTACCACAAATAGCCGCCGACCAGAATCAAATACAGCAGGTTTTGTTAAATCTTATTTTGAACGCAATCGACGCCATCGGTAGTAAAGGCGGTGAAATAATAATAAAAACAAAACAAATGACACTTCCACCTAAAGGCTACATGCACATCAAAGGGGCACTTTGTCCAAAGAATCACAATTTGATCGACAACGAAAATAAAATAGCCGGAATGTCGTCCATTCGAGTAAAAATGAAATCGGGCGATAACGAAGGCAATGTATTCATCGACCCAATTTACGGCAGGTCGCAGCATTACTTCGGAATTCCAATCGAAAAAAATTCTCGCATAAGTATTCATTGTCCAATTTGCGACGTCTCATTAATAGATCGGAATTTAAGCTGTCCGGTTTGTGGCGGACCCGTATTCAAATTCGAAGTACCCGGTAAAGGCTATGTAGAAATGTGCGCTTCGTTCAACGATGACTGGCAGAGGTGGGAAAGAATCGACAATGCCGGCAATAGAAAATTCGTCGAGATCGAAATTTCTGACAATGGATGCGGTATTCCACCTGAACATTTAAATCGTATATTTGAACCCTTTTTTACAACTAAGGGACAAAAGGGAACCGGTCTCGGATTATCCGTAGTCTGGGGAATTATCGACAATCACGACGGCGCTATTTCGGTTAAAAGCGATACCGGCAAAGGGACAACTTTTTCAATTAAACTTCCGGCCGAAAATTATGAATAGTGATTTCGACATATTGATAGTTGACGATGAGACCGTCATTATTGACTCGATATTTAAAATATCCAAACTTAATAATCTAACGGCTGATTCCGCCGAGACTTATGATACAGCAATTCAAAAAATAAAAAGTAATCGGTACAGACTGATTATTTGCGACATTATGCTGCCCGACAAAGACGGCTTTGAAGTCCTAATGTCGCTCAATGCAATCAGGTACGAAGCGCCTGTTATAATGATTACGGGTTATACTACGCCCGAGATGGCAGTCAAATCGATTAAGCTTGGAGCTTTTGACTTTCTTCCCAAGCCCTTTACTATTGATGAACTTTCGGCCGCTATAAAAAGAGGCATAGCCTATTGCAATCTTAAATACAGAAGAACTAATTACAAAAACGATTTACTTTATGTGCAGTGCCCTTCTACGTACTACCGTTTCGGGTATGGCTCGTGGATAAGACCCGATTTGCCGGTTAATATTATCAGCGAAGAATTTAGCTATGGAAGTTTTGTTACAGGTGTGACGGACTTGTTTGTAAAACTAACAGGAGGGGTTAGAAAAATTGAGCTGTTTCAAATAAACGATAAAATTTCCCAGGCGGCTGTCTCAGCTTATATTACAGACAATGACGGTTTAACCCATTCTTTTATCATGCCGCTAAGCTGTCGAATAATTGACTGCAACGAAAAGCTCATTGAAAATCCTGAATTGATCGAAAAAGACCCATATTTCGAAGGATGGTTTTATAAAGTGATTCCGCTGAATTTGAAGGAGGAAAACGAAAACTTAATTCCGTGTAGTTCCGACAGATAATTTTTAACAACAGGAGAAATAGATATGTCGTTATTCGTTTTACTTTTAATCATTTTGATAATTGTGGATGTAATAGTCAGATTATTTATCAAAAAATATGAAGATGCAAAACTCCGCAAAGAAAGAGAAGCGGTGCTTGCTGAAGTCATAAAGGTCGACTACGGCAAAGAAGTCAAAACGTTAAAAAGAGCAGAAGTTCCAAACCCGAAAGCTCGTATTCTTTGTGTCGATGATGAAGACGTAGTGCTCGACAGTTTTCGGAAAATACTGGTACTTGACGGCTACTCCGTCGATACAGTAAATTCAGGTCACGAAGCAACTACTCTTGTACAGAGTCATCATTACGATTTTGTTTTTACCGATCTTAAAATGCCGGAAATGGACGGAGTCGAGGTAACAAAAACAATTAAACACTTACGACCGGATATCGATGTAATTATCATAACCGGTTATGCAACTGTTGAATCGGCTGTCGAGTGTATGAAATACGGAGCAATGGATTACGTTCAAAAACCATTTACCGAAGATGAGCTCCTTGATTTCACAAAAAAATGTCTTATCAAAAGGCAGGAGCGGATAAAGAAACAGCTCAAACCTCGAGTTCATATTTCTCACCTACCGGAAACCGAAAAAATTGGACAGGGAGAATTTTCGATACCCGGCGGAGTGTTTATTTCCGATAATCACTGTTGGGCTGCCATTACCGAAAACGGTGAAGCTCGGATTGGAATTGATGATTTTGCAAAAAAAATTGTAGGAAGAATTGATAATATTGAATTTCCGAATCTTGGTATGAATATCAAGAAAGGGCAAACATTATTCAGCCTGATTCAGAAAAACCGCGTTATCAAATTTGTTTCGCCTTTAAGCGGTATGGTAAAAGCAATTAATAACGAATTGCGAGAAAATATCGAACTGCTCGATATTACTCCCTACGGCAAATACTGGATTTGTACACTCGATGCAGATAATCTCGAATCCGAACTTGCCGAACTAAAAATCGGGAAAAGCGCGGTGGCTTTTTATCAGGAGGAAATCGATAGATATCTCGAAACTTTCAAGGATAAAGTCAAAAGCGCTAACGGGAAAGAGAATTCTTTTAGCGGAATTGAAAATCTGGAAGATAAAGACTGGTATCTGGTTGTAGGCACGTTTTTCGAAAAATAATTCTTCAATCCCGCAGGAAATAATCTGCGGGATTTTTTAATCAACATTTTTATTGCTTTAGTCTTTACCAGTAGATATCTTTAGACAGGATATTTAAGTCCATTATCTTATTAATACGAAAGAGAATTCTCATTCTTAATAAATAAATTTATTGCCGAATAAAATTATGGATTTTCAACCGTTCATTTTTCAGCACGATATTTGCTAATTATGTCTTTCGCATAAATTATCTGGAGATTAAATGATTCGTAGAATTGTTCTTTTATCTGCCTGTTCCTTACTTATATTGTTTAACTATGAAATAAATGCTCAGGATTTTAACTGTCTTGACTGTCACGAAATAAGTATCGAAAAATCCGTTCACTACGAAGCAATTGAATGCCAGGACTGTCATCAGGATGTGGTTGATGAAGAACATGCGGAGAAAGGCGCTAAAAAAGTTGACTGTTCAGTTTGTCACGACGACAAGGTTGCCTCGGTTCAAACAGATATTCATCATAGATTGAAAATTAAAAACGCACCTGGATGCGTTTCATGTCACGGCTCGCACGAAATCAAAAAGCCGTCGACTTCCCTCGCTGCCAATTCCAAAGATTATTGTTCAAAATGCCATGAAGCAAAACCATTGCTTACAAATTACCATGTTGAAAAGGTCAGCAAAAACAATTGCCTCAGCTGCCACAAAAAGGAAGACGTTAAACTAACACTTCCTACGTCTGTTCATAACAAACTCGAATGCGCTGATTGCCACAGCTTTATTGCTCAAAATATTTCGAAGCATCCTAAGAATTTAAAAATTACTGAAATTGCAAATTGCTATTCCTGTCACGTCGACATTGCCGCTCAGCACAAAGAAAGCATCCATGGAATTGCTCTAAGCGAAGGTATTGATGACGCAGCTAAATGCTGGGACTGCCATGGTTCACATGATATCAAAAAAGTCGACCATCCTTCAAGTCCAGTTAATTCTGTTAACATTAGCAAAACCTGCAGCAAATGCCACGATAATCCCGAGATTGCTAAAAAATATGAGATCGGGCTGGTAAATCCTGGCATAAAATACAGCAATTCAGTTCACGGCATGATGGTAAAGAGTGGCAACAAAGGAGCCACATGTACTACCTGTCACGGTGTTCACGATATAAAAAATAAAGTTCAGCAAGGTTCTAAAATCTCAGCATTTAATTTGCCTGAAACATGCGGACAATGTCACGAGAAAGAAACCAAGGAATATTTAGAATCAATTCATTGGATACGTGCCAAAAAAGGCTATCGTGAATCTCCCGTTTGCAACGACTGTCATAACGAACACGATATTAATCCAATTTCCGGTTCCAACAAAAGGCTCGAAGCCCGTAAAATACAGCAAAAAACCTGCATGGTTTGCCATGAAAATCCGCGTATTACTGAACGTTTTGGTATAAACGGCAATAAGGCTAAATCGTACCAGGATAGCTATCACGGACTTGCAGTTATGCGCGGCGATAAGGACGCAGCTATGTGCGTCGATTGTCACGGTGTACACAAAATTTTACCAAAAGAACATCCCGCATCCACTGTCAACGTATCGAACGTTACAGAAACATGTAAAAAATGTCACCCTGACGCTACTCCAGTCTTTTCACAAAGTTATTCTCATGTAACAATAAATGAAACTGCTGCCAAAGTCGAACAAATTGTAACTGACATCTATTTCTGGCTGATCTTCTCTGTCATAGGCGGCATGATTCTCCACAACCTGCTCATTTTCTTATTTGAAATCAAAAAGAAGAAAAAAAGAATCGAAAAAGAAATTACCATACCACGTTTTACAAGGAGCGAAGTAGTTCAACATTTCCTACTGCTTGTTTCGTTCATAGTGCTGGCAATTACGGGTTTTGCACTTAAATATCACACGAGCTGGTGGGCAGAATTATTAATGTACTTTGGAATGACCGAAACCGTTCGTCAATATATTCATCGCGGTGCTGCAGTTGTTATGATTGGCGTAGGTGTATATCACATCTTCTATCTTCTTTTTACACCTCGAGGAAGAGAAGTTCTCAAAAATCTATTGCCAAAACATACCGACATAATCGAAGCACGAGATACAATACTTTATTACCTCAGAATCAAAAAGGAAAAACCGATATACGACAAATACGACTACACTGAAAAAGCTGAATACTGGGCTTTAATTTGGGGTACTGTAATAATGGGAACGACAGGATTTATTCTCTGGTTCCCAACTGTTGTGGGCGACTGGGCTCCTGTATGGCTGATTAAAGTTAGCGAGTTGATTCATTTCTACGAAGCTATCCTTGCTACTCTTGCAATACTCGTATGGCACTGGTTCTTCGTTATTTTCCATCCACATGAATACCCGATGAGTTTGACCTGGATCGACGGCAAAATGACTCTCAAGAACTACAGACATCATCACGAAAAACATTTCAGAAAAGTTCTTCTGGAATGGAAAGAATTTAAAGCCGGCAAACGAGAAGAGAAAAAACTAAGCAACTCTACTCTTCTATTTACCAAAACATTGAGAGAAAATAATCTTGACCCGGATACTATTTTCGACAAAGAACTCGAAAACGACCCCGAACTGAGACTATGGCTCGACAATAAATTAAATACAGAAGTAAATAAAGGAGAGAAATAGAGATAAAAAGACACTTGCCTCTTGATATTGATTGAGCTATATTCATTATAAATTAATAATCAACTATCAATAAAGTATGGAGGATATATGTTTAGAAATGGTATCCATATTACCATCTTAGTGGCACTATGTTTCTTTTTAATAAGCGGTACATCGATGGCGCAGGGACACGCATATACTGGAGTAGAATCATGCGGTATGTGCCACAAGACTGAAAAGCAAGGCGAACAATTAAAAATATGGCAGAATAGCAAACACGCCAATGCATACAAAACTCTTATGACAGAAGAAGCAAACAAACTTTCAGGCGAAGTAAAAGCTGTCGAAAATCCAAAATGTCTAAAATGTCACGCAAGCGGTTATGACGTCGACCCAAAATTACTCGGGAAGAAATTCTCTGTTGCAGATGGTGTCCAATGCGAAACATGCCACGGTCCAGGAGAAGACTATAAATCAATGAAAGTTATGAAAAACAGGGAAGAAGCTGTTAAAAACGGATTGATAATATGGAAAGACGAAGCCGAAATTGAAAAAAATTGCAAAACTTGCCACAACGAAGAAAGTCCGACTTACAAAGAATTCAATTTTGCCCAGATGTGGCCTAAAATTGCTCACCCTGTTCCTAAAAAATAAAGGCTGAACATGAAAAGGTTATTATTATTATTATTTTTTCTATTCATGCCGTTTATATTAGAAGCTCAAAATATAAACGGCAGAATAACATCTTCAATTTATTCTTTTGAAAGATTTAATACCGCCAGTTCATCTGATACATATTTCAGAACGTACCAGGCATTAAATTTGAACGCGAATTACTCAAAGTTCTCGCTGCGCACACGCTTTAATTTCGAAAGTAATCTGAGCAATACACTCGATGCCGATCCACGCTTTCGATTTTACAATCTTTATCTCGAAGCTCGCGACCTCTTCGGTATTGCTACTGTTAAACTTGGACGGCAGCCACTCTTTACACCTGTGGCTGGTGGCCTTTTCGATGGTATTAATCTTAAATTAAAGTATGCCGGATTTTCGCTGACAGGCTTCTACGGCGGTAACCTGCCAGCTTATCAAAAACTTGAATTAACCGACGACTTTAGCAACAATTATATTTTGGGCGGTCGTTTTGAAACAGTTGCACTAAATAATTTTCGTCTTGGCATTTCGTATATCGACAAAAATTTCAAATCGATGGATTACTATGCTGAACGCCTCGACGAGAATCTTGACCCAATTACTCTACTCATTCAATCTAAATCGAATCAATACAAGTTACTTTCCGCAGATGCTTATTATTCGTACGATAATCTTGTCGACGTAAGTACTCGTTACGAATATGATTTGAATTACGAAGTGACTTCAAAATTCGAACTCGACGGAAGAGTAAACGCAACCGACAAATTTGGCTTTAATTTCTATTATAATTACCGGGAACCGAGGATACGTTACAACTCGATATTCTCTGTATTTGATTACGGAAATTCGCAGGAAATCGAAGGAGGTTTCGACTATAAATTATCTGCTTTCTATCGCCTCTTTGTAAAATATGGAAATGTAAAATTCGATTCCGAAAATTCTTCGAGATTGAATCTCGGACTTACTACTCAGTATGGCTCGGTTTCTTACCGTAAGACTTTTGGCGACGCTGGCGAGCTCGACGCTGCCTCGATCTTCTTAGCCAGGTCGTTCGTCGAAGGATTAATTACACCTTCTGTTGGACTTACGTACACCAGTTACAAACTATCGAGCGACGACGAAACCAACTCAATTACTTCTCTCCTGGCTGGGATTAATTTCAGACCATGGAGAATTTTATCTTTCGATTTCCAGACTCAGTATTTTAACAATAAAATTTATAAGAACGATTTCAGAGTTTTATTCAAAGTTAATTACTTGTTTAATACAAACTTGTAGACTATTATGAAAATTAAATTTATTTATCTGCCGCTCGGCCTTTTAATCTTCGTATTTATTACAGTAGCAGCCATTGATGCGAATAAAGGCAACGAGCCACGTAAAACGAACAAAGACATAATAAAATTTTCTCACGAGCTTCATAGTGAAGTAACAGACTGTGCGTCGTGTCATACCAATGTGGCAAATAGCACAAAAATAACCGACCGACTTTTACCCGAGAAAGGTGTTTGCGCTACGTGTCACGACGTTGAGGATACGGATAATTGCCAGATGTGTCATTATGAAGATGTTTTCGAACCTCTAATCCAAACAAAAAGTTCGCTGATATTCAACCACAGTTTTCATATCAACGAGCAAAAGATGGAATGCACTACATGCCACAAAGGATTAGACGGTGTAGATTATGGCTTTGAATCAAAGAGCGTCAATCCACCGATGAGTAGTTGCATTACATGCCATAACAACAAATCGGTAGCTGTAAACGACTGTGAAGTCTGCCACGTTTCAACTGTCAATTTACTTCCCGAAGACCATCAACAGGCAGGGTTTTTCAGGGCACATAAATTTAAAGCCACCGCCATGGATAGCAATTGTGAAATGTGTCACGACAATAGTTTTTGCGAGGCCTGTCACGTTTCGACTACAATGATGACAGAGACAAATTCAGAAACCGATTTTTACGTTCCATACTCCCCGCATAAATTTACAGACAATACAAAGACTCAGGAGATAACAAGGGTTCATGATTTGAATTATCGTTTCTCGCATGGTATCGATGCAAACACTAAAGCTACCGAATGTCAGACATGTCATCAGGTAGAAACCTTCTGCGCTGAATGTCATAACAATGGCGGAGGCGATTATGCACTTGAAGGAACTATGCCGGCTTCACATTCAAAGCCTAATTTTGTTACAATCGGAGTTGGAACCGGCGGTGGGCAGCACGCAATTCTTGCCAGAAGAGATATTGAATCGTGTTCTGCATGCCACGACCTTCAGGGTGCCGACCCGAATTGTATCCTCTGTCATGTGGATAACGATGGCGTTAAAGGAACTAACCCGAAAACCCACGTAAGCGGATTTATGAACGACTCGGATGGCGCCTGGCATTCCGATTTTAATGCCGTATGCTACTCGTGCCATACGGATGCCAATGCCCGTCCCGACGGTATTAAAGGTGTGGGATTCTGCGGTTATTGTCACAATTAAAATTTTGGGTAGATTATGAAATACATTAAATATTATTTGGTCTTATCGTTAATATTCGTTTTGGCTGCTTGCAGTGACGTTCAGGAGGAAATTACTCCACCAGCTCAAATGAGCGTTCATGGTACTGGATTTTTGTCACAATCCTCCGATAATTTTCACGGCAAAAAGCTGACAGATAATAGTATGGAAAGTTGTAAACAGTGCCATGCATCGAATTATTCAGGTGGTACTTCGGGCGTTAGCTGTGTCAATTGTCACCCTGCAATTAATGTCCACGTCGACGGAATTTTACTCCCCAATTCAGATAATTTTCACGGAAGATTTATAGCCGCTACAAATTGGAATTTATCTCAATGCGCTCAATGCCATGGGGAGAATTATACTGGAGGATATTCCAGCCCTCAATGTACAAACTGTCATAATAAAGCAGGTGGTCCTGAAGCTTGCACAACCTGTCATGGCGATTTCTACAAAGGCGATAACATTGCTCCACCACAGGCTACCAATAATGCAAAAAAAACTACAGACCCGGCAGTCGGGGCACATCAAGCTCATTTGAATGCATCCATTCTGTCCAATCAAGTAGCATGCACGGAATGCCACATTATTCCTTCCTACTTTGAAGCACCCGGACATATTGACAACACACAACATGCAGAAGTTTTATTCGGTGCATTCTCTTCTTCAGGACCTTCAAATCCGTCGTATGATTTTGTAAACAACACTTGCAGAAACACTTATTGTCATGGCAATTTCGAATTCAAAAAAGAAAATTCGGAATATCAATTCATCTATACAGCAGATAAAATAACAGGAAATAATTTTTCACCGAAATGGAATCAAGTGGACGGAAGTCAGTCGGCATGTGGAACCTGCCACGGTTTGCCGCCTACCGGTCACGAAAGCTACGAAATCCGAGCCTGTGGTATATGTCATGAAGGAATTGTCGACAAATACGGCAACATTATCGATAAATCAAAGCATATCAATGGCAGAATTGATTTATTCTAAATTTTCTCACCTTTAAAAGTTAGGCCGGCCCTCAAAAAGCCGGCTTTTTTATTATCCTGATTGAATCATAATTTGATTATTTTTGTCACTAAAAAATTTTTGAGGTCATTAAAATGCTGATAGTAGCAGACGAAAACATACCACAGGTTAAAAGTGCATTCGGACAATTTGGCGATGTTAGATTATTTCACGGTAGATCAATTACAAACAAAGACCTTATCGATGCGGATGTTTTGTTAGTAAGATCGATTACTAAAGTAGATAAAAATCTTCTCGAAGGGACTAAAGTTAAATTTGTAGCCACTGCCACAATTGGAACAGACCACATCGACCAAGATTACCTTCGCAAAAATGGAATCCAGTTTGCCGACGCAGCCGGGTGTAACGCCTATTCGGTCGCAGAATATGTAATTAGCGCTATTACTGAAATTTTTTTCCGCAATAATGTAAGTTTCCACAACAGTACACTTGGCATTATCGGTTACGGCAATATCGGTACAAAAGTAGATGCATTTGCCAGGTCGCTTGGTATAGATACAATAATTAATGATCCTCCGCTCAAAAGGAAAAGTGGGGATGAAAAATTTAAGAGTCTTCAGGAAGCGCTCGATTGCGATATTATTACATTCCATGTGCCTCTGAATAAAGGTGGACTTGATAATACAATTCACCTCTTGAATGAAAACAATATTAAAAATATTAAAGACGGTTCTTTGTTGATTAATTCCTCGCGTGGACCCGTTGTTGACAACATAGCATTAAAAAATGTTTTAAAGCACAATAAAAGATTTTACGCTGTCCTCGATGTGTGGGAAAACGAACCATCTATCGACAGAGAGCTACTCAATATCGCCGATATTGCAACACCACACATTGCTGGATATTCTTACGAAGGCAAACTCAACAGCACTCTCTTTGTATACAATAAATTTTGTGAATACATCGGAGTCGAGAAAACCTGGAAGCCCGATTATTTATCCCTGCAGAATAACTTAATTAAACCACCACAAACAGAAAACAATGTTGAACTAATGAAGTACATTTTAAATAATATTTACGATATCAATGAAGATAGTATTAAACTTAAGGAAGGTATAAAATTATCTGACGAACAATTTCCACGTTACTTTGACGACTTAAGAAAAAATTATAAAATACGGCGTGAGTTTTTCAATTATAAAATTGATAGTTCTTCATTAAGGACAGAACAGATTTCTTTTCTAAAAACCTTACGTTTTGAAATTGTATAAAATGCTGTTCCGATAGCCATACGGAACAGCATAAATTATCAAACCAGAGGGCCGGCATTTTTTACTTCTTCAGAAACATTATTTTCGAAGTTCTTAAAATTTTCTTTGAACATGTTTGCTAACTTACGAGCTGTTTCGTCATATTTGGATTTATCCGACCAGGTATTTTGAGGATAGAGGATACTATCCGGAATGCCATTAATTTTTGTTGGCACTTCGAGTCCGAAATAATTGTCTTTGTAGGTTTCGACTTCATTGAGTTCGCCAGCAAGAGCAGCATTGAGCATTCTGCGTGTATATTCAATCTTCATCCTGCTGCCAATGCCATAAGGACCACCTGTCCAACCAGTATTTACAAGCCAGCAGTTCACGTTATATTTTTGAATTTTGTCCCCCAGCAATTTTGCATATACTGAAGGTTTAAGGACCATAAAAGGAGCGCCAAAACAGACGCTGAATGTTGCCTTGGGCTCTGTTATCCCCTTTTCCGTTCCAGCTACTTTTGCCGTATAGCCCGATAAGAAATGATACATTGCCTGTTCAGGTGTAAGCTTTGCAATTGGCGGCAGTACTCCGAATGCATCTGCCGTCAACATAACAATATTTTTCGGATGCCCTCCTCTGCCATCGGGAACAATATTGGGGATATAATTAATCGGATAAGCTGCGCGGGTATTTTCAGTAAGAGAATCGTCGTCAAGGTTAAGCATTCTTGTATTCACATCCATGGCAACGTTTTCCAGAATTGTCCCAAACTTGCGTGTTGTTTCATAGATATAAGGTTCAGACTCAGCCGATAATCTGATTACCTTTGCATAGCAACCGCCTTCATAATTAAATATTCCTCTGTCGCTCCAGCCGTGTTCGTCGTCACCAATTAATTTTCTCTCCGGGTCGGCAGATAAAGTTGTTTTGCCAGTTCCCGATAATCCAAACATTACTGCGACATCGCCATCCTTTCCCACATTAGCCGAACAGTGCATCGACATAACACCTTTGAGAGGCATAAGATAGTTCATTACTGTAAAAATCGATTTTTTAATTTCTCCGGCGTAACTTGTTCCCCCAATTAATACAAGTTTTTTACCGAAGTTAATAATAATAAATACGCCGGAATTCGTGCCGTCGGTTTCCGGGTCGGCTTGAAAATATGGCAGATTTATCACGGTAAATTCCGGTTTATGATTTATAAGGTCGTCGCCATGCGCTTTGATAAATAAATTTCTTGCGAATAGACTATGCCATGCTGTTTCAGTAATAACTCTTATTGGCAGTCGATATTCAGGGTCTGCACCTGCATAACAATCCTGTACATACAAATCCTTGTTCTGCACATAAGAACACATATGTGCAAATATTCTATCGAAATATTTTTCTTCAATCGGTTTATTGACTTTACCCCACCAAATCTGTTCCTGACTCGAAGGTTCTTTGACCAAAAATTTATCGTTCGGGCTTCTGCCGGTATGCTGCCCTGTTCTTACGACAAGAGGTCCCATGTGAGCAATCATCGCCTCGCGACGTCTTGCCGCCTGTTCATAAAGCGCTGGAGTTGAAAGATTGTAGAAAAGATTATTAATATTCTTTATTCCCATGTCGTTCAATTGCTGCCAGATTTCTAATTTTGACTTCATGAAAACTCCATTTGATTATATAATACGATACAAAGGTATAAAATTGGAATTACTTTATCAACTTAGGTATTTTTAATCGGATGGTTTACTTATTACGGTTATTTATAGGTATTTGTAAATTTCTTTAATTATCTTATCTGTAGCGCCTGTATTGGATTTGACAAAGTTGCCAGCTATTTTCCCGATTTTAGACCGATATTTATCGTCGGTAATCAAACGCCTAAATGCTCTATAAGCTTCCTTTTTATTTTTAATAATAATTCCGCCGCCTATTTTATGCATTTGAATAGCTTCCTGGCTCGTTTCAATTTTGGGACCGTAGACGACGGGAATTCCATATACTGCCGGTTCGAGTACATTATGAATTTGACGAAAACTTCCGCCAACATAAGCAACATCCGCATAACTATAGAGTGTTAGCAAGATACCAATCGAATCTACAATAATCACTCGTTCGTCTCTGTAATGATTCATAAGCGAAAATCTGATTGTGGAATATTTATTATGAAAATCGCTTTCAATCTTTTCGAGATGCATTAAATCGGGTTCGTGTGGAACGACAATAAGCATTAGTTCCGGCACATATTTCATTAACTTGATAAGGGCGGGAAAAATTATCTCCTCATCGGCCTCCCAGAGACTGCCAAGTACAAGCGTTTTTTTATTTTGCAAAACATCTTCCCGAATGATTTTTTTTTCCTTTGCAGTTAAGCTTTTAATATAAACTCTGTCAAAACGCGTATCGCCAACAGGAATAACTTTTTCTGGAGATAATCCGAACTTGAGGAAATTAATGGCATCGTTTTCAGATACAGTTAGAATTTTTGCAGCGCTTTCGAAAACATGCTTATGAAAAGAATTTATTACAGGTAATAAACGTTTGCTGCCCGAGCGCATCGTAGCATCTGCTATTATATATGGTATACCTCTTTTTTCGAGCTGCCAGATTGTATTCGGCCAGATGTCGTATCTCATAAATACGACCAGGTCAGGCTGCGTTATGTCCAGAAAACGTTTAACATCCTTTATCGTGTCGAAAGGCATATAGGAAATTATATCTGCATGTGAATATTTAATTGAATTTCGGTAGCCAGAAGGAGAAAAAAATGTAACAAGAATTATTAACTCTTTTTCTTCTTTTAATTTTTCAATAATTGGTTTTGCTTGTTCGAATTCACCCATAGAAGATGCGTGGAACCAGACCAATTTTTTTCTACGGTCTATACCGGCAATAGCAGGAATTAGATTTTCGAACAAGTACTTCCTGTCAGCGACACTCGTCCTTACCTTTTCGCCTGCCAGGGGGGAAACAACTTTTATTAGCTCAAAGAGCGGATAAAAGAAAGCATTATATAAAATTTGCCAGAGTATTTTCATCTATCTTCGAGTAATTCTATAATATTATTAAAAACAAGTTCTGGGGTTAATTCTGTCATGCATTTAAAATGACCTCTGGGACAATTTTCCCGCCCGATATGACTGCAGGGGCGACATCTCAATCCTTCATTTTCTACCAGTCTAAATTTAACTTTATACGGAAGGAAACCAAACTCTTTGACACTTGAACCAAATATTACAATCAGTGGAATATTTTGAGATGCAGCCAAATGCATTAAACCAGTATCGTTGCTTACAACAAGTTTACACCTTTTCATGTGAGCCGCCAGATTTAGCAGGTCGTCATCCGTACTCAAATCTACCGCCTCTGGAATTCTGCTGGCAATTGTATTGCATAATTCCCTGTCGTCCCTTCCTCCGAATAGGAGTGTTTTAATTCCTCTTTCGTAAATCTTGTTACCCAATTGAACAAAATAGTCAGACGGCCACATTTTAGTAAAATGCTTTGAGCCAGGACAAACTCCAATATAATTGCCCTCATCCAATTCGATATGAATATCGTTCGGCAAAAAAACTTCTGTACCGTAATCATCCAGTTTCAAACCGGGAACTGCAGTGGAATAAAGTTCAGGTATCGATTTAATTTTATCGTATAAATTAATCCTGAATTTAGATAAAAAAATTTTTTTTGCGGTCGGTTTTCTGAAACGGAATATTTGTCCTCCCGCTGCAATATTGATTCTGTTACTCCTTAAATTATTCTGCAAATCGACTACGATATCATAATTTCGAGAGGCTATGTATTTCAATAATTCCTTTTTATTATTTATTTCATACTGCAGCACTCTGTTTAGATATTTATTGTATTTCAGTGCATCAACATACTGAGGTTTAACCACAAAATCGATTTCTGAATTGTTATATTTTGACTTCAATGCGCGAATAACAGGTGTGGTCAGTATTACGTCTCCAAGTGAGCTGAGTCGTATTACGAGAATTTTTAGAGGACGATTTTCATTCACAAAGTGAATACCATTTTTTATTGCAAATTTAGATATTTCGTCGAACGATTCAAAACCCGTAACCATATCGTTGGCAACTAAGCACAATCTTCATTATTTTTGACAAACAAATTATGAAATGCGAGTTGAATTATGACTACATTACCATCGCCCGGAACAAAGACTTTTCCCGAAGACTCATTAGAAAAAAAATGTTATAATTTTGTTGAAACGCTGGCAAAGTATATACCAATTCCGAATGAGAGGTACAGATTAGCATTCAATTTATATCGTTTTAAAAAAGGTGAAGGTGATCCACCAGCGGTTATTTTGAGATCGGCAAAAATCAAGTTTGAAAATATTAGCCAGCAAGAACTTGCCGCTTTGATTGACGAAGGCATCAAAAATTTCTGATTTATATTAAAGGCTGGATTTCTTCCAGCCTTCTTTAATTTTATGCCACTTGAAAATCTGCTTTATTCTTTCTCTTCGTTCAGGAATTTTTTCAAAAGAATAATATCATCTTTACTGCCTGCAAAAATTGGCGTTCGTTCGTGAAGTGACGAGGGAATTAATTCCAGAATTCTTTTTTCTCCATCGATAGCCATTCCCCCTGCAGCTTCAATGATAAACGAAAGGGGATTGCATTCGTAAACAAGTCGCAATTTACCTTTTGGATTCCTCCTGTCGCCCGGATACATAAAAGTACCACCGTACAATAGTGTTCTGTGGATATCGGCTACCATCGAACCAACATATCTCAACTGATACGGTTTGCCTTCAAACTTATTTGCCTGCAAATGCTTTATATACTTTTTCAATCCCTCACTCCATGAATTATAATTACCTTCATTAATACTGTAAATTCTGCCGCGTTCTGGAATTTTAATATTATCATGCGAAAGGAGGAATTCGCCAAAGGCTGGATCCAGCGTAAATCCGTATACACCGTGTCCTGCACTGTAGACAAAAATGGTTGAGGGACCGTATACAATATAGCCCGCAGCCACCTGCATGTATCCAGGTTGAAGACAGTCCTCAATTGTGCCAGGTCCATTACCCGGCGTAATGCGTCGGTAAATCGAAAATATTGTACCGATACTCACATTTGCTTCGATATTCGACGAGCCGTCTAAGGGATCAAACAAAAGAACATATTTCCCGATTTTTTGATGAGGTGGTAAGTGTATTATGTTTTCGTCTTCTTCGGACGCCATAACACAGAAGTGACCACCGTGATCCATTGCTCGAATAAGCATTTCGTGTGCGAAGATGTCAAGTTTTTTTACTTCTTCGCCGTGTACGTTGGTCTTTCCGGTAAAACCAAGAATTTCAACAAGTCCTGCTTTGTTTACTTCAAGAGAGATTACTTTGGCAGCAAGTCCCAATTGCAGTAGGATGGCCGACAGTTCTCCTGTAGCCTCAGGATGCAACTTTTCGCCTTCAAGGATATGACGGGGGAGCGTCATAAATTGCTTCAAGGGCATAACGCCTCCTGCATTAGTTTGTTTTAATTACTTCCTGATCTTTATATTGTAACTGATAAAGCTTGTAATAGATTCCCTTTCGAGCGAGCAATTCCTGATGCGTGCCGACTTCTTTCAATTCTCCTTTATGCATAACGAGAATTTTATCGGCATTCTGAATAGTCGAAAGACGGTGAGCTATTACAATTGAGGTTCTCCCCCGTAGTAATTTTTCTATTGCTTTTTGAATTAGAATTTCAGTTTCTGTATCGATGCTCGAAGTTGCTTCGTCGAGAATTAATATCCTGGGATTAAAAGCAAGGGCACGTGCAAATGAAATCAATTGTTTCTGTCCCACGCTTAAAGTAGCCCCTTTTTCTTTAACCGCCTCATTGTATTTCCCTGGCAGTTTCATTATAAAATCATGAGCACCCACTGTTCTGGCTGCATCAACTATCTGTTGTTCGCTTATCTCTTCGTTGCCGAGTGATATGTTAGATTTTATCGTACCCGAAAAGAGATATACATCCTGCAGAACAACTGAAATATATTTTCTCAAGTCTCTTTTATCAACTTTACTGATATCGATGCCGTCGAGACAAATGGTACCTTTTTCGATATCATAAAAGCGCGTTAGGACATTGATAATGCTCGTCTTACCTGCACCAGTAGCACCTACGATTGCCGCCGTTTCACCGGCGTTAATTTTAAACGAAATATCTTTCAAAACGTATTCGCCAGGATTATAAGCAAACCAGACATTCTTAAATTCAATTTCTCCTTTTACATTATTTAGTTTAATCGGATTGTCAGGATTTTTAACGAAAGTATTATCATCGAGTAGTTTGAATATTCTTTCTGAGGAAGCCATAGCAGTTTGGAGAATATTATATTTTTCGGAAAGGTCCCTTACCGGTCGCCAGAACATTTCTGTGTACTGGAGAAATGCAATTAGCACGCCGAGTGTAAGATTGTTTTGTACCACCTCGCCACCGCCGTACCAAATTATTAGTCCAATCGATATAGCACTTAAAAGTTCGACAAAAGGAAAGAAGATAGCATAGTAAAAAACCGACCGTATATTTGCATGTTTGTAATCTCTATTGATTGAAGAGAACTTTTTCAGTTCGTCTTCTTCTTTTGAAAAGAGCTGAACCACATTCATTCCGGTTATATGTTCCTGCATGTACGAATTAAGTCGAGCCAGGTGATACCTAACATCGCGATAGGCTTCTCTAACTTTTTTCCTGAATAAAAAAGTGGCATAAAAAAGAATCGGAATTACCGAAAGAGTAACAAGCGAAAGATCCCACGACATTGTAAACATAAAGAAGAAAATCCAAATAATAACAAAGACATCGCTAAAAACCGAGACGATTCCCGACGAAAACATTTCGTTTAGTGATTCTACGTCGTTTGTTACTCTCGTTACTATTCGTCCGATCGGAGTTTTGTCGAAAAATCTTAAAGCTAATTTTTCCACGTGACGAAAAAGTTGAACCCTGATATCGAAAATTATCTTTTGCCCCATCAATTCCGTAAAGTAAGTCAAAAAATATTGCACCACTGCTTGCGACAAGAGTGTTCCGAGCAAAAGTGCCGAGATTGTTATCAGTCCTTCGAAGTTTTTATTTGCAATATAATCGTCGACTGCAATTTTGGTCAGGTAGGGTCTAATTGAAGGCAAAATAGCGACCACAATATTCAAAAGAATTGCAAGGAATATATAACCTTTGTACGGCTTAACGTAAGTTAATAGCCGCTTCATTAATTTAGCGTCGTAGGCTTTCCCTAATATTTCATCGTCTTTTCTGTTATCGGTCATTAAATTACTTTATAGTAGTTCCTGTTTTCGAAAAATGAGTTAATATTTTCTGCGGTGGTTTCGAGAATCCGCTCGATCGCTTCATGTGAATCGAAAGCCATGTGAGGAGTTAAAATAACATTTTCGCGCCTTAGCAAAAGATTTCTTTTGAAAATTGCATCGATCTTTTCGAGTTCGACGTTTTTTGTAAGCATTTGATTTTCTTCTTTCAAAAGCTCTTCGCCTTCAAAAACGTCCAGGCCGGCTCCACCAAAAATCCCTTTGTCGATTGCATAATAGAGCGCCTGAGGTTCGATAAGACCACTACGTGCGGTATTTATAAAAAGTGCGCCTTTTTTAACAAGCTCAATATTGTTCATATTGATCAAATGATGAGTGCTTTCGTTATAAGGGCAATGAAGTGTAATTATATCGGAGGATTTCAACAGGGTACTTAAATCGACATATTTGAAATCAAGAAGTTCTTCCAGAATATGATTTTGTTTTACATCGTAAGCAAGAACTCTCATACCGAATCCTCTTGCAATTTTCATGACGTGCACGCCAATACTGCCGGCGCCAATTACACCCAGTGTTTTGTTTCGTAAATCGAAACCTCTCAAACCTTCGAGCGAAAAATTACTTTGCTGTGCCCTGACGTATGCTTTGTGAATGTTTCTCGATAAAGTCAGAATTAATGCAAATGTATGTTCAGCTACTGTATTTTCACCGTAGTAAGGCACATTTGCTACAGCTATTTTCTTTTTCTTTGCATAGACTGTGTCGATATGATTATACCCCGTACTCCTTGTGGCAATCAGTTTAAGTTTCTTTGCCTTGTCAAGGATTTTCTTATCCACTTTGTCATAAATAAAGACCGATAGAACATCGGCATCTTTAATAACTGGATTATCGGGAGAGAGTGTGTCCTTGTAGAAAAAGAGTTCATACTTATTTTTATCGAGCTTTCTATTTATGTAGTTTTTTTCTTTAGACGGTATTGAAAAAAAAGCGACTTTTATTTTTTTCATATAAATTTCCCCTCAATTTAATTCTTTTAATTCTTCTTCGAGCAGCTGCTTGTAGTGGAGGTCGGCATAAATTCCGCCTAATGCTACAAGTTCATCATGAGTTCCTTCTTCAGCTACTTTACCGTTATCAAGCACGAATATTTTATCCGAGTCTTTTACAGTTGAAATTCTGTGGCTGATAATTATGCTTGTTCTGTTTTTCATGAATTCTTTCAAGCCTTTAAGGATTTCCTCTTCAGTATGGGTATCGATGGCAGAAAAAGAATCGTCGAGTATTAAAATTTTTGGGTCGATTGCAAGAGCTCTGGCAAGCGATGTTCTTTGTTTCTGCCCACCTGAAAGAGTAATACCGCGTTCACCTAAAATAGTATCGTATCCTTTGGGAAAAGATTCAACGTCTTTTGCCAGTTGAGAAATTTGAGCAGCATATTTAATCAATTCCTCGTCTTCTTCGCCATTACCGTAAATAATATTTCTGGCAAGAGTATCCGAGAATAGAAATGTTTCCTGAGGAACAAAACCGATATTTTTTCTGAGGACCTTAAGAGGTATTTTGCGTACGTCCACTCCATCAATTGTAATCATACCTTCTGTTACGTCATAAAATCGTGGAATTAAATTTACCAGCGTGGTCTTACCGCTTCCGGTCTTGCCTATAAATGCAACAGTTTCGCCTTTGTTTATTTTCAGATTGATGTTATTGAGTACAGGCGGAAGAAAATCGTTATATCTGAAACTTACATTTTTGAATTCTATTTGTCCTTCGATATTTTCTATTGAGTAATCGGTTTGTTCGCTGTCGATAATTTCATACGGTTCGTTAAAGAATTTTAACAGGCGTTTCATACTAGCATCGGCTTGCTGCACCAGATTGGCCACAAATCCAAAAGATATCATTGGCCAGATCAACATTGAAAGATAAGATATAAATGCAACTATAATACCGAGCGAAATTTCTCCGTCGATTACCATCCTGCCACCAACAAAGATTACAATAATGGCAGAAAAACCTGCGATAATAAAAAAGATAGGATGAAAAAGCGCCTGAAGCCTTACAAGGTCCATCTTCCTTTTCAGATATTCTTCGCTTTGTTTAGTAAATTCTTTTAACTCATAATCTTCTCTGACGTACGATTTTATAACTCTGATTCCCGAAAAATTTTCCTGAGCCTTTTCAGTTAACTCGGAAAATTTTTCCTGTATCCGTGTATATTTTAAATGGACTTTTTTCATAACGATATAAACCAGATACGACAGAAAAGGCAGCGGCAGAAGCACATAAAAAGTGAGCAGAGGACTTAAAGAAATCATAATTGGAATTATCATCAGGAATAATGTGCCATTGTCAATCGAATACATTACTGCCGGGCCAACGAACGACCGCACCGCATTAATATCGTTTGTTGCGTGCGACATTATATTTCCTGTTGAATTGTTCTGGAAAAATCGTAAGGGCAGCTTTTGGATGTGTTCCCAGAAATCCTGTCTCAGGTCGTATTCAATTTTTCTGGAAGCGACAATAATTGTTTCGCGAATGAAAAACTGAAACACACCAGCAATTAAAGTAATGCCGACAGTATACAGGGCATAGTTAAAAATGAGGTGGGTATCCAGATTGTTTCCGAGCAAATTTATGCTGTCTTTTATCAGAATTGGTACTAAGACAGTAGCCACATTAGAAATCAGTATAAAGAGAATTCCAAGCAGGTAACTGCTTTTATACCGGAGAAAGTATTTTTTTAAATAGATTAAATTTCCGAACAACTTTTCGAAAGTCCTTTCTGGTAGTAAACAACCGTAAAATAGAAATAATTCCTCTTAAAGTTGTCAGCCGATAATTTCGAAGCCGGTATATTTTTGCAAAGCTTTTGGAACAATAACTTTTCCTTCGGGCGTTTGATAATTTTCGAGTAAAGAAACCATAAGTCGGCTGGTAGCCAGTCCACTGCCATTCAATGTATGAACGAATTCTGTTTTTTTAGAACCCTCTCGTTTGAAGCGAATGTTAGCTCTTCTGGCCTGAAAAGCTTCGAAATTACTGCACGAAGAAGCTTCGAGCCACTTTTTTTCCGCAGGCGACCACGTTTCGATATCGTAACATTTAGCTGCAGAAAAACTGAGATCGCCTGTACACAAAAGAATAATTCTATAAGGAATATTAAGTGCTTGCAAAATGTCTTCGGCGTCCTTAACCAGTCCTTCCAGTTCCTCGTAAGAATCTTCTGGTTTTGTAAACTTAACCATTTCGACTTTATTAAACTGGTGGACGCGCAAAAAGCCTTTTGATTCTTTGCCGTAAGATCCGGCTTCGCGCCTGAAACATGGTGTATAACCGACATATTTTATCGTCAGCTCGGTTTCACTCAATACTTCGTTACGATGTATATTGGTAATCGGGACTTCTGCAGTAGGTATCGGATACAAGCCGTCTTTTTCAATATAATACATATCTTCTTCAAGTTTTGGAATTTGCCCTGTGCCTTTCATCGAATCTCTGTTTACGAGAATCGGCGGAAGAATTTCTTTATAGCCGTGTTTCTGTAAATGGAAATCGAGCATAAAATTAATCAGAGCGCGTTCGAGTGTAGCGCCGGCTCCTTTATAAAGCGGGAATCCCGAACCTGAAATTTTTGTACCCCTTTCAAAATCAAGTATGTCGAGCTTTTTACCAAGTTCAATATGGTCGAGTATTTCGAAATCGTTCTCAAAGCTAAATCCTTCAGGCAACCATCTTCTCACTTCAACATTTTCTTCAGCGCTTCTACCCACAGGGACCGATTCGTGCGCCAGGTTAGGAGTCCATCTCAAAATTTCATCGAGTTCCTCGTCAATTTTACGAAGTTCATTATCGAGTGCTGCAATTTCGTCCCCAACTCTTTTCATCTCTTCGAAAACAGATGCAGTATCTTCACCCTTCTTTTTCAAAATTGGAATTTGAGAAGACACTTTATTCCTGAGCGCTTTTAATTCGTCATTTCGCGCGATTATTTTCCTTCTTCTTTCATCGAGTTCAAGAATTTGCTCCACATTATCAGGAGCGCCCTTGTCTCGTAATCCTTTCCTTACTAAGTCCGGATTATCTCTAATAAATTTGATATCGAGCATCTGCGATTCCTTTTTATTGCACTACAATATTATAAATTTTATTTGGCACATATATTTCTTTAATTATCTTTTTACCATCGACATAACTTTTAATTTTGTCGTCGTTAAATACAATATTTCTTACATCTTTTTCCGGTGTATCGACGGGCAATTCAATTTTAGCTCTTACTTTTCCATTTACCTGCACAACAATTGTCACGGTTTCGTTTACCAGTGCCGCAGAATCCGCTTCGAACCAAATCTGCTCTTCATAAATTGATTTTTGTTTGCCCAGTATACTCCAGCATTCTTCTGCAAGATGAGGAGCCAGCGGCGCCAGCATTGATGCTAATCGTTCGAGCGTATATAATTGAATTTCTTTTCTGCAATGCTCAATATTTTTGAGGTCATTTAGTAATTCCATCAAAGCCGCAACCGCTGTATTAAATCTGAAGTTATCAATTTCCGTATCTACTTTTGCCAGCGTTTGATTGACTTTTTGATAAATTTTTTTCTCTTCATCGGCAAGTTCATTTAATAAGTATTTATTTTTTACAGGAGTGTCGGTAGCAATTCCTTTATAGTTATTAAAGAGAGTATAGACTCGTTGAACAAATCGGTCGACTCCAACTATTCCTTTATCGCTCCAGTCGCCCCCGAGTTCATAAGGTCCCATAAACATTAAATACATACGAAAAACATCCGAACCGTATTTCGACAGGAATTCATTCGGGTCGACCACGTTGCCTTTCGATTTAGACATTTTTGCGCCTTGATTCGTAATCGTACCCTGATGAATTAATTTCTGGAACGGCTCGTCACTGTTAACCAATCCAATATCTCTAAGAAACTTATGGATAAAGCGTGCATAGAGCAAGTGCATCGTAGCGTGTTCAGCTCCTCCGACATAAACGTCGACAGGCACCCACTTGTTTGCCAGTTCCGTATCGAACATACCATCTTTGTAATTTGGGTCGAGGTAACGTAGATAATACCATGACGAATCGACAAAAGTATCCATTGTATCGGGATCTCTTTGGGCTGGCGCTCCACATTTTGGACAGGTTGTTTTTATAAATTCATCACAACTTGCAAGGGGCGAGCCACCGTCGGGTTTAAAATTCACTTCATACGGAAGCACTACCGGAAGCTGGTCTTCAGGTACAGACACTTCGCCGCACTTATCGCAATGAATAATGGGAATGGGTGTACCCCAGTATCTTTGACGAGAAATCAGCCAGTCTCTCAATCTATAATTAACCGTTCTTTTGCCGAGTCCCTCTTTTTCAATATCATCAGAAATTTTTTCGATACCGACATCGGATCTGAGGCCGTTATACTTTCCTGAATTAATCATAATGCCAACATCAGTATAAGCTTGTTTCAATTCATCGTTTTCGCCAGTGCCGGGTTGAAGAATTACTTTTTTGATGGGCAGATTAAATTTTTTAGCAAATTCGAAATCACGTTCGTCGTGACCAGGCACTGCCATAACGCAGCCTGTGCCGTATGTTGCCAATACATAATCGGCAATCCAGATTGGCACCTTTTCACCATTAATTGGATTAATAGCATAAGCGCCTGTTGGAACTCCCGTTTTTTCTTTTGTTGTGGATGTTCTCTCAACTTCGGTTAGAGATCTAATTGATTCGATATACTTTTCAACCGATTCTTTAAATTCTGGTTTAGTTATTTTTTGTACAAGTTCATTTTCCGGCGCAAGGACAACATAAGTGACTCCGAAAAGTGTATCGGGTCGGGTTGTGAATACTCTAATTTTTTCATCCGACCCTTCGATTGCAAAATCGATTTCGGTTCCATAGCTTTTTCCAATCCAGTTGATTTGCATGGTTTTGGTTTTTTCGGGCCAGTCGATTTTATTTAATCCTTCGAGCAATTCGTCTGCGTATTCGGTTATCTTAAAGAACCACTGAGTCAGGTTTTTTTGAATAACTGTAGTGCCACATCTTTCGCAGCCGCCGTCGCTGAGCACCTGTTCCCTCGCCAGAACTGTCTGACACGAAGGACACCAGTTAACAGGTGCATTTTTTCTGTATGCTAAACCTTTTTTATATAACTGTAAAAAAAGCCATTGATTCCATTTATAATATTCCGGCACGCACGTCATCAATTCTGCATCCCAGTCGTACATTCCTCCCATTCTTTCGAGCATTGCACGAATGTCTTTAATATTTTTAAGAGTACTGTCCTGCGGATGAATGCCTGTTTTAATTGCATAATTTTCGGCAGGAAGGCCAAACGCATCGTAACCAATTGGCTCAAATACATTAAACCCTTTCAACTTTTTATAGCGCGCAAACGTGTCAGTTGGTCCATAATTGTACCAGTGTCCAATGTGCATCTTAGCCGCCGAAGGATAAATAAACATTACAAGTACATAAAGTTTATTGTCAATCTTTGTTAAATCGGTTTTAAATACTTTTTTGTCTTTCCAATATTTTTGCCACTTAAGTTCGATCGATTCAAAAGGATATTTCATATTACACACAAAAATTGTTATAAATTGAACTGAAACTTATCAAAAATGGGCTGGTTAATCAAGAATCGTAAAATTATTCGACAATCTATCGATGATTGCCTGCCGAATCGTGCCGTTTTGTTGCTCGCCTATAATTGTAGTTGAATTTTGTTATTTTTGAGTATAACAATAAAAGGGTGAGATGAAAAAATTAGCTGTAGTTGCTCTAAGCGGAGGAATGGATAGCTGTGTTACAGCAGCAATTGCCAAGAAGGAATACGAACTGGCACTCCTGCACATAAATTACGGACAGAGAACCGAGAACCGGGAATTAAAGGCTTTTAATGACATTGCAGAATTTTACAATGTTAAACATAAATTAGTCATCGATTATACTCATTTTTCGAAAATTGGCGGTTCATCTTTAACCGATAAGAAGATTGAAGTGTCCCGCGCCAACATTGAGAGCAGAGAAATTCCCACTTCATACGTTCCATTTAGAAATGCAAATATACTATCGGCCTGTATAAGCTGGGCTGAAGTTTTAAAAGCCGAAGCTGTTTTTATTGGGGCAGTTTACGAAGATGCCAGCGGCTATCCTGATTGCCGTCCAGAATTTTTCGAAGCTTTTGAAAAGATGGCAGATCTTGGTACAAAACCCGAAACAAAAATTAAAATTCATACTCCAATTATTCATCTTTCCAAAGCGGAAATAATTAAAAAAGGAGTGGAACTCAACGCGCCATTACACTTAACCTGGTCGTGTTATCAGAATGAAGACGAGGCTTGTGGCGTTTGCGACAGTTGCGCTTTCAGACTTCGTGGTTTCCAAATTGCTGGTATTGAAGATCCGATTCCATACAAAATCCGTCCTGTGTATAAAAAATAAATTAAGAATCTGAGATCATGAAACTCGGGATATTGCAACCATACTATGAAAGATTACAAAAACTTTTTTCTTCATTACGAAACGAAATCAGCTAAAAATTTCGAAGACGATTATTTCGTTCTTATATTTAGTTTGACTTCTTATGTTGATGTTCAAAAAATACTTGCATTGAAAATCTATCAACGTCTGAAAAGTAATTAACTAATTTTGTACATCAGAAAATTCAATTGGTATAAAAATTTTCAAGCAAAGAAAAGCAGAGGTTAATTTATGAATGAAAAGCAAAAAATACTTGAGACATTTCCGAATCCCAATCCAGAAAGAGATTACATAATTATCCATACTGCCCCGGAATTTACATCACTTTGTCCCAAGACCGGTCAGCCCGACTTTGCAACTATAATCTTAGAATATATCCCCGACAAGCTTTGCGTCGAGTTAAAATCATACAAGTTCTATCTCCAATCATTCCGTAACGACGGCATCTATTTTGAAGCAGTCACAAACAGAATTTTGAACGACCTTGTGGAGGTGCTTCAACCACGTAAAATGAAATTGACGGCTAAGTTTAATACACGCGGCGGAATTCATTCTGATATTATTGCGGAATATCAGAAAGAGCAATAGCCAAAAGCTATTGGAATTAATAACCGATCGCAAATCTGATCAAAAAAACGTGAGGTCACACAATGGCAAAACGGAAAATCAAAAGAAGCTGGGCTGAACCATTTAAAATCAAAATGGTCGAACCCATTAAAATGACTACGCGCGAATACCGTGAAAAGTGCGCTAAGGAAGCCGGCTATAATACCTTCCTCCTACGATCCGAAGACGTTTATATCGACCTGCTTACAGACAGCGGTACCAACGCCATGAGCGATTATCAATGGGCGGGCTTAATGATGGGCGACGAAGCTTATGCCGGCAGTAGAAATTTTTACTACTTATGGGACAACATTAAAAAATATTACGGTATGCCCTTTTTCGTCCCTACTCATCAAGGCAGAGCAGCCGAGCATATTATTTCAAAAATTATGATCAAGCCCGGCGACTATATCCCAGGCAATATGTACTTCACCACTACACGTTTACATCAGGAACTTGCCGGCGGTACTTTCGTCGACGTAATTATCGACCAGGCTCATATTCCTCAGAACAAACATCCCTTCAAAGGCAATATCGACACAGATAAGTTAGAAGATTTGATTAAAAAAGTTGGTGCAAAAAAAATTCCATATATCAGTATGGCTGGACCGGTCAATATGGCGGGAGGGCAACCTTTTTCGTTGCAAAATCTTAAGGAGGTACACAAGATTGCCAAGAAACACGGAATAAAATTATGGTTCGATGCAACTCGTGCAACCGAGAACGCATATTTTATCAAAGTCCGGGAAAAAGGATATGAAAATAAATCGATAGAACAGATACTAAAAGAAATGTGCAGCTATTTCGATGGTCTCTGGGTTAGTGCAAAGAAAGATTTGATGGTAAATATCGGCGGATTTTTAGCTACACGCGACAAAAAAGTTTACGAAGAAGCACGCAATATGGTAGTAGTGTATGAAGGTCTTCACACTTACGGAGGACTGGCAGGCAGAGACATGGAAGCTATGGCAAGAGGAATTGAGGAAATGGTAAAATTTGAAAATGTAAGTTCACGCGTTGGACAGGTGGAATACTGTGGCAAGCAACTCGAAAAATATGGCATCCCACTTGTTTATCCCTTTGGAGGTCATGCTATTTTCCTGGACGCAAAAAAATTCTTGCCTCATCTCAAACAGGATTTATTCCCTGCACAATCCTTAGCTGCCGAAATTTATATTGATAGTGGTGTAAGAGGAATGGAACGCGGAATTGTTTCTGCAGGCAGAGATCCCAAAACAGGCGAGAACCGTTATCCCAAACTCGAACTGGTTCGCTTGACTTTCCCGCGCCGCGTTTATACCCAATCCCACATCGACGTTACAGTTGAATCGATAGCTCAGGTTTATCAGGACAGAAAGAAAATTAAAGGATTAAAAATGGTCTACGAACCAAAATATTTGAGATTCTTCCAGGCAAAATTCGTAAAATTGTAAAGTCATTTTTTAAAAATGTTTACGGGACTGGCAAAAGTTAATCCGACGGACTGTCAGTCCCGATTATTTAAATATGAACGAAGCACTCAAATTAAAAGAAATATTTATAGCGGAACGACACCTCCTTTTCAACGATGATGATCTTCTGAAAGATGCTTTTCAATTTTCGATTCGATGGAGCGTCCTCGTCGAAGAATTTATTCTCAGAACTTTAAAAGACATCAAACTTGATTGCGCTATTGCTGCAGTCGGTAGTTTTGCAAGACGTGAACTTTCTCCATATTCAGATATCGATATAATGTTTATCTACGACAAAGTGCCTCGCAACGACAATATTATTAAACAGTGCGTAACAATTCTCTGGGATACCGGTATCGAAGTTTCTCACACTGTCAGGGATTATTCTGATATAAATAAATTTTTAAAAGAAGACCTTCATGCATTCACACAATTTTTCGAAACACGATTCATTTGCGGCAACGACGACATTTATAAAGAATGGAATAAAAAAGTTTTGAGTTCTCTCAAGCAGGAAACAAAAAAGAATCTGATAAACGAATATTTCGTTGATATAAACCTCAGATATCAAAAGTATGGCTCTTCTGCAAAAGTACTCGAGCCAAATGTGAAATATACAGCTGGTGGTCTGAGGGACCTGCAAGTTTTGCAATGGATCTATTCTCTCAAGAACGATATAATTATTGATACACAGAAAGAAGTTACACAAACCGAAGTCTTTCTCGAACTTCTTAAAAAAGATAAAATAATTATTCCCAAAGCAGCAAAGAGATTATTTGAAAGTTACAAGTTCATATTAAACACAAGAAATCATCTTCATCTAATCTCCGGTCATAAAAACGACCGTCTTGAATTCAGCGATCAGGAAAAAATTGCCCTTCGGCATGGCTATACCGAGAGCAACTGGAAGGAATATATGCGTCGCTATTTTGATTCGGCTAACGTTATAAAACGTTTTACAATAACTATGTCAAAGCGCTTCGAAGATGAGATGTCTAAACCGATTTCAGATTATCTTTCCATTCCGCTCGATGAAGATTTTACAATGAAGGGCAATATAATTTATCTTGCAAGCGACATTGAACTTACAATGTCGGTAATACTCCGGGCATTTTATTATCGAGGGTTACACGACGCTCGTTTTGACGACGTTCTCCGTTCAAAAATTATCGAAGCCGTTGTCGACCTGGAAGAATCGAATGAAACCGAACATCAATCTTCCGTCTTTTTCAGAGAAATTCTCAGGCTACCTAAAAATGTGAGTAAAACACTAAATGTAATGAACGAGCTGGGGGTACTTGGCGCATTCCTGCCTGAATTTGGTGAGTTAGTAAATTTTTTTCAACCTGGCGTCTATCACTGCTATACAGCCGACGAGCATACATTAATCGCATTGACTAATCTCGAAAATCTCAGCTACGAATCAAATACACTAAGTCGTCTCTTCTTGAGTATAAAAAACAAAGATATTCTTTACCTGGCTGTGCTTTTCCACGATATTGCAAAACCGATCACTATTTCCGGACACGAAATTATTGGTGCTGAAATTGCAAGTTCTGTAATGGAAAAGCTCGGATATAGCACGGAAGAAATTCAAAAGGTTCAGTTCCTTGTTCGACACCATCTTACAATGGAACAGGTTGCATTCAGAAGAAACTTAAACGACCCGACAACATTGAATCTATTTTCAGATTTATTCCCGGATACCGAACTGCTCGATCTTTTATATCTTCTTACGTATGCCGATCTATCAGCAGTTTCTCCTGTTGTATGGACACAGTGGAAAGGCGAACTGCTCTACGAACTTTATCATAAAACCAAACGAATGCTCGAAGAAAGAATTACTGGCGAAGAACTATTAGCTTCGAGTATGCTCGAAATAATGGAGCAATCGGAGGTCTTTTTAG
This sequence comes from Melioribacter sulfuriphilus, assembly GCF_051488685.1. NCBI lineage: Bacteria > Pseudomonadati > Ignavibacteriota > Ignavibacteria > Ignavibacteriales > Melioribacteraceae > Melioribacter > Melioribacter sulfuriphilus. The sequence continues at coordinate 8,587 of NZ_JBPSEH010000010.1, read as the reverse complement.
ACAAAACTGTCAAAGAGCATATTGAATCGATTGACGATCTGGGTTACTTACAATTTTATTCTGCTGAAGAAATTAATCAACACATTGAAGAAATCGAGAAAGGTTCCAAAGTTTCTGTCTTTTTCAAAGAAGAGGCAGGTTATACATCGATTACCGTAATTACGCGTGATTCCGATGCCCTCCTTTCGAGGCTTTGCGGTGCATTGTCAATCAACGATCTGAATATTCACGATGCAAAAATATTTACTCGCAAGGACGGAATTGTAATCGATAATTTTAATGTAACAGATTTCAGAACAAATGAAGCTGTGGATAAATCCCGCTACGAAAAGATAAAGTCAGATTTAATTTTAGCTGCCTTAAACGAGCTTCAGATAACAAAAGAATTCAACCGTATTAAATCCAAATGGTGGCGTCTCGAAAACAAACTATTCAAGCGTAAAGGCAAAGTTAAGATTGTTTTTGAAAAGCACGATAGATACACAATCATTGATGTATTTTCACCGGATCGGCTCGGGTTATTATATCAGATTACGCGAAAAATGAACGAACTTGGTCTATCGATTTACTTTGCAAAAATCAATACAAAGGCCGACGATATAGTCGATTCGTTTTATATCCTCGACCGCCATAAACGGAAAGTATCCGCCAACGATTACGAATTAATCATTCAACAACTAACGGAAACAATCGAAGAAATGTTATAGGAGGTAAATTGAATTTTATGAACAGAACAAACCCAATCGGATTTTTCGATTCGGGTATCGGAGGTCTTACGGTTGTAAGAGCAGTTACCAACTTGATGCCTAATGAAAACATAGTTTATTTCGGAGATACCGCAAGAGTACCCTATGGAAATAAATCCAACCATACGGTAATTGAATATTCAATTCAGGCGGCAAATTTTCTCCTTAGAAAAAATATTAAACTGCTTGTAGTAGCTTGCAATACTGCTTCGTCGGTAGCACTCAATGAATTACGCAAATTACTGACGGTGCCTGTAATCGGAATGATTGAGCCGGGTTCACAAATGGCTTTAGCAGAATCACGAAATCGCAAAATAGGAGTTATTGGCACTTACGCTACTATTAACAACAAAGCTTATTCGAAACAATTAAAAAAACTTGACCCGAAAGTTCAAGTTTACGAAAAAGCCTGTCCTCTGTTTGTACCGTTGGCCGAAGAAGGTATGACCAACCATAAAGCAGCTGAATTGATTGCCAGAGAATACCTGACAGAATTAAAAGAAAAAGATATCGACACTCTCGTACTGGGATGCACTCACTATCCTCTCCTGAGAGATACAATTCAAAAAGTGATCGGCAAAAAAGTTAAATTGATTGATTCCGGCACCCCAGCAGCCATGATTGTTGAAGATTATCTTAACGGCAGACAACTGCGCAATAACTCCGTTCATGAAGGGAAACACGAGTATTATGTAAGCGACCTGCCATCAAAATTCAAATTAATAGCAGAGCGCTTCCTGGGCAAAAAAATTAACAACATTCATAAAGTGGAGCTTGAAGAATTAACTAATGCATGAGATGATATTTTTTTGAAATTCGCTTTTTGTAGTTTTTTAGAAATTGCTAATAATCTTATGTAAGGAGAAAATTCATTTCCAAATTTAGTAGACGAATTCATCTAACAAACAGCAGGCCACATTAACAAAACATTTTGAATTGATATTCAAATTGTCTGAGTCTGTATAAAACCGCGTAGCCCGACAAAAAACGTTTATTCAACTTTAATAATTAAATGAAATGGACGCTGAAAGCATCAATTAATAATACTTTATGCCTTCATTGTATATTTGTAAAGCTACAAATTTGGCAGTTAGCTAATTTTTATAATTAAAATAATATGCAAAAAAGGATATCAAAAAAATTATTAATGTTATCAACTACTCATTTTTGTAGTGCAACTTTAACATCATTAGTCCGCTTATAGTTTTAGCATCTACGATTTCGCCCTTAAGAATTTTTTCTTCAGCTTCTTCGAGTGTCATTTCGAGCAATTCCATATCCTCTTCACCTTCTTCGCGTGCATGTTCTCCATCTATCAAATTTTCTGCAAGGAAGATATGAAGCACTTCATTGCAAAAGCCAGGGGTAGTATAAATTTTTCCTAATTTAATAACTTTCTCTGACGAATAGCCAGTTTCTTCTTTGAGTTCTCTTAAGGCACATTTTTGTGGGTCTTCGCCTTTGTCGAGTTTACCGGCGGGCAATTCGATAACAAATTCGTTATGCGGATATCTGAATTGTTTTACAAAAATAATCTTCCCGTTTGACTTCAGCGGAAGAACGACGGCTCCTCCCGGATGAACCGCAACCTGACGCGTTGCCAGATTACCGCTGCCGTTATACTGAATATCGTCAACTTTTACGCTGAATACTTTTCCTTCGAAAACTATATTGCTTTTTATTACTTTGAAATTCATTCGTTCCTCTTATTAAATTAGTTCCGCTCCCGCTTGTATTTATGCTGCTTCAAAAAATTGTCTCCCGCTTTATAACAAACATATAATTAACCGCCAAGACGCAAGACGCTTCTAAGAAAATTCCCGGCGTTTTCCTGCGAACTCGGCGGTTAATTATTTACGTTGAAAAATTCAGTTTCAGACCGACGATGAATCGACAGTTAAACCTGATTCGAAAGATAGCCGTCGAGACCCATTTGAGAAATTTGAGCGCGCTGCTTTTCAGCCCATTCAACGTGTCCTTCTTCCATCTTTAGAATTTTGGTCAACAATTCGGCTGTCGATTCGTCGCCAACTTTACGCGCTAGAGCAATGGCGTCGTTATAAGCTTTTACCGCGTCAGCTTCGGCTTCCTGGTCGTTGTTGATAAAATCCGGGACCGATTTCCCGATATTCATTTTTTTCAATTTGTTAACTACCGGAGTGCCTTCGAGAAACAGAATTCTTTGAATGAGCCATTCTGCATGGTGCATTTCGTCGATAGCCTGTTTTTCGATGGCTTCGTGCAATTTTCCGTAGCCCCATTGTTCGCACATTTCGGAATGAACCATATACTGGCTAATGGCTGTTAATTCGTCAGCCAATAAATCGTTCAATACATCGAGTAATTTTGCATCTCCTTTCATCTTTACATCTCCCAATTATTTTGTGAGTTATTCATTTAATATTTTCTCTATTTTGTTCAGCTCTTCCGAACTAAATTCAAGATTGTCGAGCGCTTTGACGGCGTCTTCGATCTGTTCCACTTTGCTTGCGCCGATTAATGCGGAAGTAATAACCGGTTTTCGCAATACCCACGCTATTGCCATTTGAGCCAAAGTTTGATTTCTGCCTGCGGCTATCTCGTTCAGTTTTTTCACTTTTTCAAGTTTATCCTGAGTAATTCTTTCGGGTTTCAAAAAGCCCCACGGTTTGGAAGCGCGCGAACCTTCCGGAATTCCTTTTAAATATTTATCGGTAAGCAGTCCCTGTTCCAGCGGAGAAAATACGATGGCTCCAACTCCTTCCTTTTCGAGCAAGTCGGTTAAACCGTCTTCAATCCATCTGTCGAACATACTGTAACGAGGTTGATGAATTAATAAATGATGACCCATTTGCTTCAGGATATCGACCGCCTTTTTAGTTTCTTCGGGCTTGTATTGTGAAATTCCGACATACAAAGCTTTTCCGCTTCTTAAAATCTGGTCGAGCGCGCCCATTGTCTCTTCCAGAGGAGTTTCAGGGTCGGGACGATGATGATAAAAAATATCGACATACTCCAATCCCATTCTTTTAAGGCTTTGATCGAGGGATGCGATCAAATACTTACGCGAGCCGAAGTCTCCGTAAGGGCCCGGCCACATTCCCCATCCCGCCTTTGTGGAAATGATTAATTCGTCTCTGTAAGGCTTCAAATCTTTTTTCAAAATGACCCCGAAGTTTTCTTCTGCGGAGCCCGGAGGCGGTCCGTAATTGTTTGCCAGATCGAAATGAGTAATGCCGAGATCGAACGCGCGGCGTACAATAGCCCGCCCGTTTTCGAAAACGTCGACTCCGCCAAAGTTATGCCACAATCCCAATGAAATTGCCGGTAGTTTTAAGCCGCTCTTCCCGCAGCGGTTGTATTTCATTTTGTCGTATCTGTTTCCGGAAGCTAAATATTCCATTTTCCCTCCGTTTCTTGAAAAATAACCATACAAAGATAATCTAAATTTTATTTAAATTTTAGTGGGAATTCTCTAACGAGCATCAGATATTTGAGTGTGTCCATAATTATTGAGAACAGAATAAATTATTATTAAACAAAGTAATTTTTTATATGGAAATGTATTAGCGTTGATTTTCGCAGAATCATTAATGCAGCGTATAGCATGAATGGCGGATAAGAATTATTATTCATATTTATCGCGTTTGTACTTTTAGCTGTCCATCCGATCCGGAATAAAACTATTATATGATTAAAACAAAGTAATAAATTCCGGTTTCAATTCACAACGCGTCCGTCGAACAAATTTATTATTCTGTTTGCGAATTTCGTATATTCGGGCGAGTGGGTTACTTTCAGACTTCCGTAAAGATATAATGGATTTACTAATGGATCATCACAAAGATTTCATAGCTGTGTTATATTAAATACATATATAAAAAACGGAGAGCATCATTCATAATCATATATTGCTCTCCGCTAATTTCTATTAATCAATTATTCGCCTTATTTCATCAAAGTCATTTTACCGACTGCAGAATATTTTCCTGCGGTTAGTTTGTAAACATATGTGCCGCTCGGCAAATTACTTCCGTTAAATTCAACTTCATATTCTCCGGACGGTTTAACTTCGTTTACCAATTCTTTTATTTCTCTGCCAAGCACATCATATACTTTCAGTGTAACAAAGCTCGCTTCGGGCAAGCTAAATCTGATTTTCGTAGCGGGGTTAAACGGATTGGGATAGTTTTTAAATAAACTAAAATTATACTTCTCGCTATATACTTCAGAAAAATTATTTGCATTTAACTTCGGTAATGGATCTTGCATAATTCCTGCGATTTCAACCTGATTGCTTGGTACCGAAGTTAAATTAGTATTATCAACTGCGACAACATAATATTTCACTGATTTTTCCCATATTGGTTTTGTATAACTTATTTCATAATCGATAAATGTGTTTGTTGGATGAGATACTACGCCGGCTAAATAAAAAGATGAATTATCATAACTGCGGTATATTTTGTAACTTGATATATCCGGTTCCGTATTTAAATCCCAGGCTAACGATGGGTGGTCGGGGTCTGAGAATGTTAAGTGTAAGTTTTGGGGTATTGAAGGAGATGCATTTTCAGCAGTATTTACATAAATATTTAACGTATATACACCATTGCTGAAATTTGTTATTTCAAAACCAAACGCTGTTGTTTGATTTGCCGCTCTTTGATTGTTTGGGTTACTCCATGGAGAAAATACTTGATTATAACCTATACGAAATGCGTCGTTACCATCACCATGAAATCGTATATCTACTACAGGTTCCTGAGTAACAGGATTTTCTGTAAAATGAATTGGCTGAGGACTTATTAAACCTGCATAGCTAAAAGGAATATATTGATTATCATGATATCCGCTCGTTTTATTTTGAATTAATTGCTTAAAGACAGGCAATTGACCAGAGCCCCAAGGATTGTCTACTGCTTGATTTACTTCCCAATTGTAACGTCCATCTGCAGGAATAAGCTGCAGCCATGAGGATGGATTTGTTCGATTTGGAGCTCCGACTTTTCTGATCACATAAATACCGTTTTCAACACTTCCATCATGAGAACCCCAGAAAGGAGCATTATTTTCCCAATACGATAATTTTTGATGATTTTCTATGAAAAAATATTCTTGTGATGATGAATTAATCACAAATCTATAAGCATTTCCTCCTGTTACGAAATCGCTGAGGGTTCTTCCCGTAAGAGTCTGTGTCGTATTATTTATTGTATATGTTGTAGAATCTGAAGTCCAGCCCAAACGGTATCTTTCCCACGCATTAGCTACATATGTTCTTATCCCCCAGGCAGATAACATTCCCCAGAAACCGAAACCATTATGATAATCGTTGTTACCAATTAAATAATGAGAAAATTCATGTATTACATTTCTGAATGGGTCCTCGGTTAAATAATTTCTTACTGTCACACCGGAACCGTATGGTATTGAGTCACCTCCACCAAATGACGTTGCTATTTTCCTCTGGTTGTTGTCCACATTAATAATTCCTATATTTCCCAAATCACCATAATTGCTTATAAATCCTAAATCTATTAAACCTTGATCGGGATCATTTAAATCTTCTGAAATATTCCTCCAGACAAAAATGATCATATCAACGTATGTATCGGCATTATTATAATATGTATAATCACTTACCCAATCCCAGTTATCAAACTCGGCAAAATCCCATGTTGTATCAAGTTGTTGGATTATTTCTTTTTGAATATTGCCTCTTCGATTACTGGTGTAATTATTCATATACCAGTCTCTTGTATGCGGTGCAATTACGTGAACTTCCTTTCCAATAAAATGAAGCTTGTTGCCGGACATTTCGTTAAAATAATGGGTTAGCGAACCTTGAGTAGGGTTAGCTGACCATGTTTGATCGACCCAATTATTCATATTTTGAGGAGAGTTGCTTTTAACCCATCTCATATTATTAATATCATAGTTGTCATCTGGAAATTCCGCGAAGATAATTAATACATTTATTGTCCCTTCGGAAGGAAGCCATCTTCCTTTTGATTGCGCCGGAACTTCTTGTACTGATACAGTAACACAATTGTATACTTGTGCAAACAAATGGAAAGATATAGTAATATACAAAGTTACAATATATTTTAGCGTTTTCATTTTAGCCCCCGAATTTTGTTAATATGATGTTATTACTTTTGTAGTATCATTTTTTTTGTTTGTATAGCTTCATTTGTAATCATTTGGTAAAAATATATGCCCGTTGGCAATCCAGTTCCATCGAATTTTACCTCGTAAATTCCTGGCTGCTTTTCTTCGTTAACAAGTGTTATGATTTCCCTTCCAAGCATGTCGTAGACTTTTAGAGTAATCTTCCCGGCAGCAGACACTTTATATCGAATAATAGTTGAAGGATTAAACGGATTGGGGTAATTCTGAAAGAGAACAAAACCGGATGGTATCGGAGTAGCCTCGTCTTTTACATCAACTATACCATAAGTTACTCCGTTTATTCTGCAGCCTCTCAATAAAAGAGGTTGTAATACATAATTTTCTCTTGATATACGTCCAAATCCGTAAGCTAATTTTTCTACATCAAGGAAAGTTGTATCAATAAGAGAATCCGGTCTTATCCATAGTTGAAAATGTTGAATCTCCTTTATTAATGTGCGTTTCCCGAATACATACCCCTCATAAATTCCGCTTACCATCGATTCTTCCCACTTGCTGGAATCTTCAACTATAACAACCCACCGTTCACCTACCTGTGCATTTAATTTATATAAATGCCGGTTATCAAATTGAGGAACGTTGAAAACATTATAATTCCTGTCTATTCTATAATTAGCGCCGTAATACAAAGGCGGATCATAAAAGAATATAAACCTGCTGCTGTCTTTCGGGTCTATCGAATCGCGCAGTACTGTATAATGCAGGTCTCCTCCCGCCCTCGTATATTCCCAATGGTCGCCTAAATTAGCCGGAAAAAACTGATACGGGTCATCATACTGAGCAAACATAATTGATGTTAAGAATACGAATAAAATTGTTAAATAAATTGATTTCATTTTACTAAAACCATTGATTTTGTAATTATTGTAGAGCCAGATATTAATGAGTAGTAATAAACTCCGCTGGGAAGATTCTGTGCATTAAAAACAGTACTGTAGTTACCGGGTGGTTTTGATTCATTAACCAGAACAGCTACTTCTCTTCCTAGAGGGTCATAAACTATCAGCCTTACATGAAAATATGAATTGCCGTTTTTGTTTTGAGGAACGGAATAATTAATAGTAGTTGTGGGATTAAACGGGTTCGGATAATTATTATTCAGATAAAATTCTGAAAGCAGAGATTGATTTTTATTATCCTCAACGCTTACAATCGTTCCATATTTACGCCCGTTAATAATTGCTCCGGTACAGTAGCTAAGCGGGGATTCAAGACTAAAAAAAAATGTTCCGAAACTCTCTATTATTTCTTCCCACCAGAATAACTCCAGTATTTCAATTCTGTGGCTAATCACTGTATCTCCCTCTAATATTACCCAATTTGTATCTTTAACAAGTGTAGATTTTTGACCAGGGTAATGAGAAAGGGTTCGGAACGGTAAACGAATATTTGTAAGTTATATAACGTGACCACCAGGGATTTTCCAAACTATCAACGGGTAATTCTTCCGTATAATCTCCGTTTCCATTTACATCCTCAAAATCGAGCATAAAGGTTACGCCGCTTACAGTATCGTTTCTTTCCCAGCAGACAAGGTCGTTACTTAGCGGATTAATTTTATAGTATATTTTCTTAAAATATCTTTTACCATTAGAGACATCTGAAAAATTCAATTAGAGGAACAGATTTATAAGTATTGTCGTTTTCATTGAAAAAATAAATCATGT
>NZ_JBPSEH010000009.1:0-130661 GCF_051488685.1 Melioribacter sulfuriphilus | reverse complement strand
CAGGTTCAATCCGTTGGCTAACGGACTGTCCCCGCTACAAATAAAATAAGCCTCGGTAAATACTGAGGCTTTTTCTTTTTTAATATTTTTGTGCGAAGGTTGCAGGTTCAATCCGTTGGCTAACGGACTGTCCCCGCTACAAACAAATAAGCCTCGGTAAATAACTGAGGCTTTTTCTTTTTTAATATTTTTGTGCGAAGGTTACAGGTTCAATCCGTTGGCTAACGGACTGTCCCCGCTACAAACAAATAAGCCTCGGTAAATACTGAGGCTTTTTCTTTTTGAATTTTTTTTGTACGAAGGTTGCAGGTTCAATCCGTTGGCTAATGGATTTATAAACGCATTGCTAATACCTTTTTAAATTCATCCACAAAACTAAATCCTGCGTTTCGGAATGAAAGCTCTCCCAAAGTATTACATCCTGGTCTTAAAACAAATTAAATAACAGTTTCAACAAAGTAGAAAGCAGTAACTATGGTGCACCAACCGTTCTAACTTTAAGTAGCACTCCACTTTTGAGCGAAATAGCGAAGAAAAAAATACTTTTTTTATTTGCTTTTTTTAGAGTTCGTGTAAGCACTGGTAGGAGCTAAATTTGCTAATTTCACGTAGTATGAAAAAGTCAAATTATTTAAAAATTTCAACCTGTTCTAAACATTGCATGTATGAAACATTTAGTATTTGGAAGTATTTCTCTATATAGTTAAAAAAAGAATTACTAATAAACCTAGTAATGTTATATAAATTGGCTTTCAGAAGTTTTCATAAATGAATTTTGCATTTGCGATTTTATTTTCCAGAATATTGTTCGTCAAATTTGTTAATTATTTTGATAAATTCGTTTGGTAGTTTGCCAACTACAAAATCAATTATTTCTTTAGGAATTTGTTTATAATAAGCTGAAGCTATTCCGCCTGTTATGCAAGCGATTGTATCACTGTCCCCGCCTATAGATATAGCAAGTCTAATTGCACTTTCAAAGTCTGAGCTTTCAAGAAAAGCTACGATTGCTTGAGGTACAGAACCCTGACAAGTGGCGTCAAACTTGTAAGAATGACGAATTTCATCTAACGTAAAATTGAGATTGTAATTAAAAGTAGATGATATAAAATCCTTTATTTCGTTTTTTGATTTGGCTTGTCGTGCAAGAAATATTGCCGTCGCTGTTGCTTGTGCTCCCTTGATTCCTTCAGGATGGTTATGTGTTACTTCCGCTGACTCTTTAGCTACTTTCATAACGGTTGCAATGTCATCATATGCAAAACCGACAGCACTTACTCTCATTGCTGACCCATTACCAAAACTACCGTAAGGTTTTAATGTATCCTGGCTTAACCATTTTCTGAAGTAACCGCCATAACCACGTCGAGGGTATTTTCTACCATATTCCCAAATAGTCTTGGCAAAATCTTTCTTATTCAGTATACAATCAGCTATGGCAATTGTTAATACCGTGTCATCTGTAAAATCACACTTTGGGCTAAACAAATCAAATTCGGTAGTTTTTAGGTTACTCCATTCAAAGACAGAACCAATTACATCACCAATAATTGCACCAATAATAGTATTTGAATTTGAAGTTAGAGGTTTTCGAAAACATTCGAGGTCAAAAATTGATTTTATATATTTTGGTGTTCTCGTCATCACATTACAATTTAGCATAACTATTATATCATAATGGGTCAGGTCTTTGGTATTGACTTTAAAGCAGCCACCATAATCATCAAGGAAATAAAAATGCTGATGGTGTGAAACTATTCTATTGCCTAAAAGAGAGTAATGGTTGCCAATCCTTGGAGTTTCAGGGAAAAATCGGGGGTGCGGTGTTCTTTTATTTAAAACTTTGCCTTTTTTTTCTTTTTCAGGATTAAAATTTCTGAATACAGCACATTCTTTTTCCAAATTTTCCCAAACAGTATCATCCACTTTCTCAACCGGTAATTCATCCCAATAATAGAAAGGATTATAATAAAAAATCAAATCTTTCCCGTCATTTAAAGCAAAATAGTAGTGGGACACATAAAGGGTATTTGAATGTTTTGACCTGTACAAGTCATTTATGAGTAGTCTTTTCCTTTTTGTGTTATGTCCAGAATATTTTTTCATATTTTTTTCCATTTATTTTTATAACTCATAACCTTTTTCGGTTATACTTTTTTTTGATTACTAACCAAGTTAAGCAATATTTATTAGAAATTTATACTTTATCATTTAACTCGTCTATATTAAAAATCTTGTCATATCTTTCTTTTTATAATTCCTGTTTGTTTATCAGCTTTGACACACTTCAAGAAATCTTTAAGTTTTGTATAAACTCATAATATTTTTTAATAATTTAAATTTCCAAAAAATCCTATAATTTAGCAATATAATATTTCAGAGAAATCAGAATCATCAACATCGATTTTTAAGGCTACAAATACCTAATGACTTTATAAGTATTTTGATTTCTTAAAAAATTCTTAAAAAAGTTTTTTCATCAGCTCAACATCAGCTTCTACAAAATATTATTGATTTGCTAATTAATAATTTGATACTTTGTAAAAATAGCATTCTATTTGAATTTCTTATGTAAACACTTTAATACCGATGCTTCCTATTTTTTTGGTATAACAAGAATTTTATTTTGCCAGTCTTCTTTTGAAAAGGAAACATAAAAGATCAGAGTGAGACCATATAGAGTATTGTTCCTTATATTATTCATAATGAAAAATTGTTTTGGGTAAATAGCTTTGTATGTATAGCACAAAATATGTTATATACACCGATTTTTATCTTTTAGTTTTTTGGAGGAACCTGACAAAACTTTGAAGTTCCTGATCTAATTTTTTTTTTTAACATCTTTTCTTTATTAATTCGATTCAAGAGAATTTTCTTTAGTTTAAGTTTTAGTCCAATAATTTTTGTTGATTTATTATCTCGTATACAAACATAAAGCCAAGCACCTCTCTAACTTTGCATAAACTTATTTTTATATAATTTATTTACTGAATTTTATATCTCATTCTGTAATGACGACCTATTGTATGTCTAATGATTTACTTGTTCAACTCTAAAAAATTTTATAGCAAACCTTCCATATAGATAGAGAATTCTGAACAAAAAGTTGCATTATGTTCATTCCATGCAAGATCTTTCATACGAATGAAACAATGTTCTCTAAGCTAAAGGTGCTAACCCTAAGTGTACACGCCATGTTTTGATGGATCTCGTAATATTTTTTTACTCATGTTGAAAGTAACTTTTTCAAATTTTACTTAGTTCAAAGTAAGTAACTAGTTTGAATAAATTAATCAGCTACTTCCGATTTTTTATAATGTATTTTTTCATAAGTTAATGTATACCTTTATTGTCTTTCAGGCGATACATAAAGAAGAAACAGTAGCAAAAATCTGGTAAAATTTCTTTTGAGCTTTTCAAGTATTACTTTTATAAATTTATCATGACTTTTATACATAAATACCTTTAGCTTTTTACATCCATTGATATTGTTTTTCACGTTGGTTGATAATATTATCTGCTTTTATATCTCTTAATCACTTTACTCTATTAGTCATTAGAGTATTCTTATCAAGAATATTCTAAATCTAATTTTGCTTTAACTCTATTTTTTATGAATCAAATATTTTATTATCTCTAGTTTTTATTCAATATTTTGAATGACTCTAATATAAGTGTTAATTTAATAATTATTTCGTCTATGCCCTTCAAGGAGCATTTTTTAGAAGAGCTTCGTTTATTTACGACTATATGATGTCCATAATTGTAATTTTGCTAACATAATACCTACACTATATCAAAAGGACTTTTAATACGTAAAATATCTCGCTGGATAATTTGAACATAGATTTTCATAGTTCCGAACCCTTATACCCCAAAATAACTCTTTATCATGCCTTTAATCTATACTTCATAATTATCTTAAAGATGGACTTAATTACTATAACGTAAAGAGTGAAAGGTTAAATGTTAAGAGAAAATTACTTATTAACTTTCATTTAGCAAAATCTTCTCTACCATGCTTATGTAATTTGGTATTTTCAGTTCGGTTATACTAACAATCTGTTATTAAGTAGATAAACTCTCTAATTTTTTTTGAATGCTCCAAATTAGACCTATTTAAAAATTGTAAGAAGATTCTCCGACATTTTTATGTGTTTTTATAATCACATAGCGTTTTGTATCAATACAGGGCATCTTTTATTTTACCATTTTATGCAATGTTTACTCACTTTTTTCAATTTCGATACATCTTTATTGATTCATATACTTACCATAAGTTCACTTTATCAATCCCGACTTAAATTATAGATAGCACACTTACAATCTTTACCTTTATTCTAAAGGCAAAAAATTTAGCAACACTTGATTCTAACTATAGATATGGTAATATAAAAATTACCGACCTTTCTTTACAATATTATCCTGTTATAGCCATTTTTCTTAAAATTTCTTTACATAGACATCAATCATACTTTATCGTTTTTGTTTAGATATTTTTGATAGCAACTTTAGTGTAAGTCTTTATTATAACTCAAAAATAATTTTGTAAAAAAAACTTATACTTAATAATGTGAAATTTTTATACCAGTTCTAACTTTGCTTAACAAGCCTGCCTACGCCGTTAAGGAGTATATTTTTATTCCATTAACGCAAATACTTGAGAGAGTTTGTAGTATCTCTTAAAACGGTATTTTACGATTTGTTCTAATAGACTTGCTAGTAGTTAAAACCGATGAGCGTTAGCAAAATTGGAAAACTCTGAGGACACCGAGTGAATAGGGAATAGATTCAGCTTCCCTCTTAAATCATCTTAAACTTTATTAGTGAAAAAATTGGCAAAGCGAGTATACGAGACTAAGAAAAAATAATTCATTATTAAAAATGATTTTTACTATGGAGAAATTATAAGCCCTGTCAGAACTGAAGGGTAATCTATAGCACATTATCAAGTTTAAATCTTTTTTCTAAATATTTTCTCACCGCCTCCCAAATGTGCGGACTGTCCCCGCTACAAATAAAATAAGCCTCAGTTAAATCACTGAGACTTTTATTTTGAAATGAGATAGTCAATTATATTATTAATGAGAGATAATAATTACAATAATTTTAACTACAATACGTGTTGATCACCATAGATTGGAAATGCAAAAAAGAGGAGCTTTGTCATTAAATTATAACTAAAAATAAATTTAAATCGAATTAAATTGACCTGCAATCCCGAACTTACTTTACTAAAATCTGATTTGATAAACTCTGATTTTGAGTAATCTTTATTAGCTCCAATATTCCTAAATATAATTCTGGTACGTGTAACATATTTAAATTTATTATTGAACTTAGAACACGTAATTTATGTTAGTTTTGCAAGCTCGACAAATATTGATGTACCGCCTTTCCTGAAAAACACTAAGGCTTCCTGAATTTTAGAGATTAGATCTAAACTGATAATAAAAAAGTACGATAATAGAGTGAGAAAAAATTCATTTTATTGTTGATACAAATCACTCTGTTGCTTAGCGGCACAAATTCTTTATAAAAATGGTGATATTTTGAAATCAAAAAAGGCAATAAGATGAATTTATTTATAGTTATACTGGCATTAATGTTTCTGTTTATCGTGCTAACTCTTCGGAAAGCTATTGGAATTTTTAGAGAATTGCGCTCCGAATAAGGAGAAAAATTAATCCCTATGAAACTTATTTCGTTTTAAGAGAGTCAAACGCATAGAAATTACACAACACACCCCTCATAAACACACCAAGTCCGATTAGTTCGCCCTAGCTAATCGGACTTTTTTTATTTCCCCGCACGGTTCAAGAATGTAATAGATGATTTATACCCATAATAAAATCACATCCCCAATATAACCAATACTTCATGATTTTGACCATCATTTAAAATTGGCAATTTGTTATCATCTATCTCATTTCCGTCCAGAGTAATTTTTTTAACACCCTTGTTGATACCCGATGGATTTTTTATTGTAATATTGTAAACAGCATTTCTAAATTTTCTTTTTACTTTTAACAGTTTCCATTGAGAAGGAATACACGGATCGACGATAAGGCCATTGAAGTCGGGACGAATGCCCAGAATATATTGTGAAATTGAGACAAAGGACCAGGCGGCGGTGCCTGTAAGCCATGAATTTTTTGCTTCGCCGTAAGTAGGTGCATCTCTACCGGCTGTCATCTGACTATATACATATGGCTCAGAGCGATATGTATCTATTTGTTCTTCCTTTTTTGAAGGACAAATACTGAGATAATATTCAAATGCGCGTTCGCCCCGTCCGACAATTGTTTCAGCAATTTGGATCCAGGTATTGTTATGAGTAAAGATTCCTGCATTTTCTTTATAACCCGGTGGATACGAACTAATTTCTCCAAGATGCGGATAGTAAATTGAATAAGCGGGTTGTTGAAGAATTATTCCGTTCGGAGTAGCAAGGTATTTTTTAACGCTGTCGAGCGCTTTGAGTGCGTAACCATTATCAAGACCGGCTCCACCCAGTACACACCAGCCCTGACTTTCAATAAAGATTTTGCCTTCTTTATTTTCTTTTGAACCAACTTTTTCTCCGTATGAATCGTAAGCTCGAAGGAACCATTCTCCATCCCAACCGTGCTTGTATATTACTTTTCTCATTTCAGCAGCTTTGTTTCTATAATTGTCCGCATCCTGATTTTTACCGATAAAATTAAGAATGGCAGCCATCTCGTCACATGCCCGGCAAAATAAGCCGGCTATCATAACCGATTCAGCTATACGATCATTTTCGATGTGTCCCGCCAATTGGAAACTTTCACCCGGTGTAGTCGAGAAACAATTCAAGTTGAGGCAATCGTTCCAGTCAGCGTGCCCAATAAGTGGTAAGCCGTGCGGACCTCTGTTGTTCAAAGTATAATTCAATGAAAGGTGAAGATGGTCTATCAATGTTGCGCTGGAGTCAGGTTTATCAGCGTATCCGATTTTTTCATCGAGTATTGAAATATCGCCTGTTTCTTTAATATATGCCGAAGTGGACAAAATAAGCCAGAGAGGATCGTCGTTGAATCCACCGCCTATATCGGTATTCCCTTTTTTGGTCAAAGGTTGATATTGGTGATAACATGTTCCATCTGAAAGTTGAGTCGATGCAATATCGAGAATTCGCTGACGCGCACGTTCGGGTATCATATGTACAAATCCCAGAATATCTTGATTACTATCTCGATAACCCATACCTCTTCCAATCCCCGATTCATAAAGCGATGCTGACCTCGACATATTGAACGTTACCATACACTGGTACTGATTCCAGATATTTACCATTCTATTAACATGCTCGTTATCCGTCTCTACGTTATAAATCGAAAGAAGTCTATCCCAATAAGACCTCAGTTCATAAAATGATTTTTCTACATTTTCCGACACGAGGTATTTCTCTTTTACTTTTAGAAACTCGTCTTTTCTAATTTTTCCGTCGGGTAAATATTTTTCCTCTGGTGGATTTTCGGCATAACCAAGTATGAAATTGATTTTTTTCGACTCGCTTGACTTCAATTCAATATCAATTTGATGAACACCTATAGGGAGCCATCCATAAGCAATACTGTTTCTGCATTTGCCTTCGATTACTGCAATGGGTGCATCGAGTCCGTAATGAAGCCCAACGAATGCATCTCTGCTCGTGTCATATCCCGAAACTGTTTCGCTACAGGCAAAATATCCGTAATGATTGCGTCTTTCCCTGTATTCAGTTATATGAAAAATTGTGCCGTCTTCAACTTCTACCTGTCCCGTAGAATAATTTCTCTGGAAGTTTGTCATATCGTCATATGCTTCCCACAAACACCATTCGATAAAGCTCCACATTCTGATATTCTTTTTTTCGTTTGACATATTTTTTAATTCCACATGCCAAACTTCATTGCGCGCACCGATTGGAACAAAATAAAGAATGGATACTTCAAGTCCATTCTTTTGACCGGTTATTTTTGTATAACCGAGTCCGTGGCGGCATTCATATTTATCCAGAGTTACTCTCATCGGTTTCCACATTGGATTCCAAACCATGTCGCCATCTTTGATATAAATATACCTGCCATTGCTGTCCATGGGTATATTATTATATCGGTATCTTGTCAATCTTCTCAAACGCGCATCCTGATAAAAGCTGTAACCGCCCGCAGTATTTGATATTATACCGAAGAAACTTTCTGTTCCGAGATAATTAATCCATGGCAATGGCGTATCTGGTTTTGTTATTACATATTCTCTCTTTTGATCTTCGAAATGTCCGTATTTCATTTTATTCCCTGATTGTTGCCCTTTTAATTTGATTATTTACACCCACAAAAAATAAAAATAATTTTCATTATTGCTTTTATCATTTTGATAAATCATTATTTTTTTTACAATTAATCTTCAGGTCTCTTTTCTTAATTGTACTTTCCATCAGAATTTCTTTATTAAATAATAGGACGCCAGTTATTTAATTTGATTCGTATTGATGATATAAACAAGTTATTATGTATTTTCCAAAATCGTTTCATCTATTTTAAGGGCTTAATAATTATATCAGCGTAATTTCATCGATCTCCGACTCAAGCTTTTTTATCTAAACACAATGATATTTATATTGGTCGGTGTGCAACGCTCAATCGGAATATATTTAAGACAAATCCAATCAAACATATTACGGTGAGTAAATTATGAGGTGTAAAAAGCAAGAATGAAATTTACGATACAAAATCAATTTCTTATTAAGAAGAAAACTCTCTAATTTTAATTTGTGCCGCTCGTTCAATGACGAGTAGCATTTCGTAATCCGTCAGTTTTATTATGTTTGTAATCCATTTCTTGGTTATTTGATGAAGTTGTGTGTTAATAAAAACCTGCGTATAATTTATGCCATTACGCTAATCTCAGTAATGGGAGTAGCGAGTATAACCCCTGCTTTTCCCGATATTGCTGCGTATTTCAATTTAAGTGGCAAAGAAATCGGTTTGTTAATCGTCTTCTTTACACTGCCAGGAGTAATATTAACTCCAATACTTGGAATACTCGCAGACAGATATGGCAGAAAGAATGTTCTCGTCCCTTCGCTGCTTTTGTTTGGATTTGCCGGCATTGCATGTTTCTTCGCTGGCAAATTCGAATACCTCCTAATACTAAGATTTATACAAGGAGCTGGTGCAGCTTCGTTAGGCTCTTTAAATGTAACATTAATAGGGGATTTATTTAAAGGCAGCCAGCGAGCAGCGGCTATGGGGTATAATGCAAGCGTATTAAGTATTGCTACTTCGGCATACCCATTAATTGGTGGTTTGCTTGCCAGTATCAGATGGAGTTACGTCTTTATTCTGCCAGCCTTTGCAATCCCGGTTGCTTTTATTGTGATAACTAATCTTGACAGCTCAGAAACTCCCCACACACAGACATTGAGAGAATATCTTTCCAATGCGTTGAGAACAATTAAATCTCTGGATGCAATAATTCTCTTTTCCATTAGTCTTGTGACTTTTATACTCTTATATGGTTCATATTTGACATACCTTCCGTTTTTATTGAATAAAACTTATAAGTTTAATTCTGCACACATCGGTACAATAATGTCAATTATGTCATTTACTACGGCAATAGTTTCTTCACGTTTGGGTAAACTATCCACGATCTTATCTTATAAAAAAATAATGTTTATTTCTTTCCTATTTTACGGTACGGCGTTGATTACTCTGTCACTGAGCCATACAATATCACTTCTCATATTATCAATTATCATTTACGGCGTAGGACAGGGATTGAATTTACCTACAATACAGACTCTGCTGAGCAGTATTGCACCATTTGAATACCGAGCGGTATTTATGTCGGTCAATGGTATGGTTCTAAGAGCCGGACAAACGATAGGGCCGGCATTGATGGGAATTGCATTTAGTTTAGGCGAACTTCAGGCCGTTTTTTATGCTGGTGCATTCCTTGCTTTCCTGGCACTGATACCGATCTCGTTGATAAAAGTCAATCGAGTATAACGCCTGCAAATTTAAGATAGACGGTTTCTTCCATTGCTGTAAGACGCGGATGGTCAAGAGATGCGTGATTGAAATAAATTATTCTTGCATAATGGCCAACTTTATTTGCCGCATTGTTAAGTACGTTAATAAATTCATTGTCCTTTAAATGATGAGAGCATGAAGAAGTAAACAGAATGCCACCTTTTTTTATTACACTCATTGCCAATCGGTTCAATTTTTCGTAGCCTTTAATTGCAGTGGGAAGACTTTTCTTGTTTTTTGCAAAAGCTGGCGGATCGATTATTACCACGTCGTACTTTCTGCCTTCATTAATCTTTTTATTCAGAAAATCGAAAGCATCGTCAACTACAAAGGAAGCATCGACAGAAAAAGAATTTAATTTGAAATTGTGTTCCGCCCTTTGAATTTCCTTTGCTGAAGAATCCACAAACGTTATACTGTTGCAATTGTTAAAAGCCGCTTGTAAACCGAAACCGCCCGAATTACAAAAACAGTCGAGCACATCCATTCCTCTGCAAAACTGTCCCGCATATTGTCTGTTATCACATTGATCAAAATAAAAACCCGTTTTATGACTATCCGAAAAATCAATTTCATACTTTACAAAACCGTCATCAATAATTTCCCTTTCCATCCTTCCTTCATAAACGTAATCCTCAACTGGCAAGCCTTCAAGCTTTCTGAAATACTCTTCGTTTTTAGTAAATATATTTTTTGCACCAAATTCGTTCTTCAATATTTCAGTTATAATACTAATAATTTTTTCGATACCGATCGAATATACCTGCAAGACATATGTATCATTGTACTTATCAATTATCAATCCCGGTATCAAATCGCCTTCGCTGTAAATCAGTCTGAAAGAATTCCTTTCAGGGTATACTTTTTTCCTGTAAGCATAAGCGTTCAATATTCTTTCCTTTAATAGCTCATGTAAATTAACTTCCTTCAGCTTGCTTATAATTCTTACACTTATCAGCGAGTTTTTGTTGTAGAAACCCAATCCCAAAAACTTCCTGCTGTTGTCCAGTACTTGAACTAGTTCACCATTTTCAGGACTGCCTTCGATAAACCTTATTTCATTGCTAAAAATCCAGAGGTGTCCTTTTTTAATCCTTCTTTCTTCGTTTTTTCCGAGAATGACACTGTTCATATTTTTATGAAAATTTTTTTAAACATATTTTTTTATACAGGAAGATAAGCAAAATTTATCGTAAGATTTCATATATTCGTATCAATAAACAGAAGTCTATTATGAAAACATATAAATTATTAATTGTATTGTTTTTATTCATTGCATTCGGATGTCAAAAAAACGACCAGTCCGAACAAACAACAAAAAAGTCAAATGAATTTGCCCATACTGTCAAAGTTGAAGACGTTATTCAGGTGAAAAATTACACTTATCTAAACGTGGACGAAAAAGGCAATAAATATTGGATAGCAGTACCAAAAGCTGAATTCAACAAAGGTGAAGTTATTTATTTCAACAATTATATGGAGATGAAGAACTTCAAAAGTACTGAATTGAATAAAGTATTTGATTCGCTATTTTTCGTCGATTATGTAGAAAAGCAACTCGGGACGGGGACACTTACAACACCCCAAAAACCTAAAATTGACAAGCTCGAAATTAAGGTGGAACCACTTCCTGGCGGAATAACAATAGCAGAACTTTATGCTAAATCCGATGCCTACAAGAATAAGGTCGTAAAAATTAGAGGCAAAGTTATAAAAGTTAATTCCGGAATAATGGGCAAAAATTGGGTTCATATCCAAGATGGGACAAGCAAAGACGGTAACTACGATTTAACGATTACAACAAATGAAAATGTTAATCCAGGCGAGGTGTTAACTTTTGAAGGGAAAATTACACTCGATAAAGATTTCGGCTACGGCTATTCATATAAAGTTCTGATGGAAGAAGCCAGGACATACAAAACATTATAGATTTTCAAATCAGAGCAAACTTTTAGAGAAATACTCACACCCTCGAAAAAGGGTGTGAGTATATCAAATAATTATTCCAGTTCAAGTACAACAACCGATGTAGCAGGCAGTTCTACCTGGAGTTTATTTCCACTTAGTTTAAACCCCTTGAATGAAGCGGGTTTAATTCTTTCCGGATTTTCAAAAGTATTATGATCCTGAACTTTTTCCGATGTAAGTATTCTGCCTATGCATTTGCTTACATTCGTACCTCTCAGGTCGATTTCGACATTGTGTTTATTGCGAATGTCGATATTTACAAGCGATATATGAATTTTACCATTTTCATCTTTCGAAGCAGAGCAAGAAATTGCATCAAGGGATTTACCGTTGACCGTATATTTTTCTGAAGTTACATTAACTGGCAACATTGTTGCGTCGTGATGAACGTTGTACATTTCCATTACATGATAGGTGGGAGTAAGAATTATTTTTTCCTCATTAGTCAAAATTACTGCCTGTAGTACGTTTACTGTTTGAGCCAGATTAGCCATTTTAACCCGGCGGCAATGATTGTTGAAAATGTTCAAAGTTGCACCTGCAAGTATCGCATCTCTCATTGTATTCTGTTGATATAAAAAGCCTGGATTTGTACCGGGTTCTACGTCGTACCAGCCACCCCATTCATCAACAGCCAGAGCCACACGATTTTGTGGGTCATATTTATCCATAATATTTATATGTCCTTCGACAATCTTTTCCATTTTGAGTGCTTCTTGCATTGTTCTGAAGTATTGGTCTTCAGTAAAATCGGTGGCTGAACCTTTTGCGTTCCAATCAATTACAGCATAGTGATGAACTCCTATCCCCTCGATAAGATTCAGTGGAATATTTTTAAGCAACACTTCAGTCCAATTGTAATCATCGCCAGCGGCACCCGAGGCAATTCTGAATAATTTAATATTTGAGCTGCCGGGCAAATAAGTTGCATAGGTTCTGTAAACATCTGCATAATGTTCTGGTCTCATATGACCGCCGCAGCCCCACGTTTCGTTTCCAACTCCCCAGTATTTAACGTTCCAGGGTTTTTCCCTCCCGTTTTTTTTGCGTAGGTCGCTCATTGGACTTCTGCCGTCGAAGTTCATGTATTGTACCCATTCTGCCATTTCTCGGACGGTTCCGCTGCCAACGTTGCCCGATATATACGGTTCAGCTCCCAGTTGCTCACACAGATCCATGAATTCATGAGTGCCAAAACTGTTATCCTCAGTTACGCCGCCCCACCAAGTATTAACAATTGTCGGTCTCTCGGATTTAGGTCCAATTCCATCTTTCCAGTGATACGTATCGGCAAAGCATCCACCCGGCCATCTCAGTACAGGTACTTTCATTTTTCTGAGGGCTTTTACTATATCGTTTCTTATGCCTCTGGTATTAGGAATAATTTTGTTTGTGTCCCCGACGTAAAACCCATCATAAATACATCTGCCCAGATGTTCAGAAAAATGTCCGTAAATATTTTTGTCGATTTTGTACTTGCCCAAATCGGCGTTGATTATAATTTTGTTTTGAGCGTTAAGAGTGACGAAAAGTAGAAACAAGAAGATTACAAGCCGTTGCATTAATTCCCCCTTATTTTTTAGTTATAGTTTATATTTTTGCTTGAACCATTCGTATGCTGCATTGATCTGTTTCGTTTTTTTCTCTGCCAATACCTTAAGTTCATCTCCAAGATCGCTAACTCTGTCCGGATGATATTTCGAAATTAAGTCGAGGTAACGCTTGCGTATGTATGATTTAGTAACTTTTCCCGATAAGCCCAGCAATTTACCGTAGTATTTTGCTTTTTCGAAGTCGGTTGCTTTTGTAGGATCGAATTCCTCATCATCCGAAGAAGTTCTTTTTTCAAACTTTTCAAAGCGTTCGTATTTCTCGTACTTTTCGTATTTCTCATATTGTGTATAAGTTTTCTCCTCTTTTCGGGAAGACTTTCTGTGAGTCTTTTGTCTGAAATAGAATCCAACAATGTCGTTGACAGAAGTGAAAAGTTCCGAACTGTTATCACCAATATTGAACAGGTAATCGAGCATAAACAAATTAACATTATACCAATCGGTATCTTTAATTTTTGCGGAGTTCTCAATTAGATTCTGTTTAACAGTATCAATTTTCAAATTGGGTCTTAATTTAATCAAAATATTATTTTCAACGACTGGAGTAACTATTTTCAGAAGCGAGTTGACCCATCTGTCCGAACTCATTTCAAGGATTAATGTATGGAGCACAAGGAATTCGTTATAAACTTCGTCTGAAGGAACTGTAACAGAAAGTTCAGGCGAATAACTGATGCATTGAAGGTGGCCGTATGTCGTAAACATCAGTTCATTGAGTGTCTGGTCAGTATCCATATCGAACCACTTCTTACAAGTGCTTTCTACAGCTTGAGGCACAAACATACTCTTAAATTCATATGAGGCTTTAAAGCTAGAGTTCAAAAAGTTTTGCGAAAAACCTGCAAGAGCCGAATGAGTTGTACCTATTGCAGTCCATATACTCTTGTAAATTGCATCATAGATGTAAAACGCCTCGTCGTATCTTTTCTGTTCAAATACAAAATCTGCAGCTTCTCTTAATTTACGTATGTTCATAATACAATTTTTTTCATAATCTATATTACAAGTATAAAAAAAACCTGCCAATATTTTAATTATAAAGTAGCAAGAAATCTTTCCAGCTTTTTTGATACTTCCGAAGCTAATTCTGCCAGAGCAGAATTTTTAACTGCCTGCATCGATTCCAGTGGATTAACAACACTTACCTGAACTGTGCCATCATGTTTTTCTTGAAGTATTATATTGCATGGAAGCAAAACCCCAATATTTTCTTCCATCAAAAGAGCCTTATATGCAAGTGGTGGATTGCAGGCACCAAATATCTTATAATTTCTGAAATCAACGTCGATCTTTTTTTTAAGAATATCTTTTACATCAATTTCAGTTAATACACCAAATCCTTCCTTTGGTAAAGCACCTTTAATTCTATTCTCTGCTTCGTCAAATGAATAATTTACGACCTTGGAATTATAATAAGTCATTTTCCCCTCCTTTAATTAATTTTAAAATTCATTATCACAACTATAGTAATAATAACAGCTCCGATTAAATTTATGATGACTCCTGGCAAAGCCATATTTTTAATTTCCAATTTTCTGCTGCTGAATACAATTGCATTAGGGGGCGTGGCTACTGGCAACATAAATGCGCACGAGACAGAAAACGTAGCCGGCAGCATCAACAACATTGGATTAATATCTAATTCGTAAGCCAGAGATGCAAGAATTGGCAATAAAATTTGCGCCGTTGCTGTGTTGGATGTCAGTTCTGTCAAAAAAGTTACGATCAAACAAATTGAAAAAATCAAGTAATAAGGATGAAGTCCTTTTAAAGTAATAAATTGTTTACCTATAATTTCAGATAACCCCGAATCAACGAAAGCGTATGCCAGGCCAAATCCACCTCCAAATAGAAGTACAATATCCCACGGAATTTTATTAATAGCATCCCTTTCGAGTACGAATCCTATATCACTGTTAGAATAACTTACGGGTATCATAAATAGAAGAAGAGCCATTGCAATTGCGATAGTGCCATCATCTATAAATTCACTATTAGGCATCAATTTTGTCCAACCTGGAATTACAAACAAACCGGTATTGATATCACTACGGAAAATCCAGAGAAGCGAAGTGGCGACAAATATAATCAGTACCGATTTCTCACCACCCTTTAATTTACCGAGTGTACTTTTCTCTTCTTTAATAATTAACCTGTCAATACTAATTTCATCCGTAGTTCTATAAATTATTCTATTCAATAGAAACCACACAAACGCAAGCAATGTAATTGTAATTGGCAGAGCAAGCATCATCCAGCGGGCAAAAGTAATTTGCTCATACTCAGGAAAGTTGATCTTGAAGACACGTTGAAAAACAAGATTAGGGGGAGTCCCGATAGGCGTAGTAAGCCCTCCAATCGAACAGGAATACGCTATTGCGAGCATTAATGCAATTGAAAAATTTTTTACATCGTTGTTTTTATTTTCCTCTTCAACTTTTTTTATTACTGACAATCCGATTGGTAGTAGCATTACAGCAGTAGCAGTATTTGAAATCCACATAGAAATAAAAGCAGAAGCCAGCATAAAACCGAGAATTATTTTGCCCGGCGAATTCCCCAGCAAATAAATTATGTTCACTGCTATTCTTTTATGCAGTTTCCATTTTTCCATTGCTATAGCAATAATAAACCCACCTATGAACAAAAAAATTGTCGAATTAATGTAAGCCTGGGAAATTGATTTAGCGGAGATTACACCAGTCAATGGAAAAATTACAAGCGGGATTAGCGAAGTTGCAGCCAGTGGTATCGATTCGGTAATCCAAAGTAGTGCCATCAAAGTAGCCGTGGCAGCAACAATTTCGGCTTTTTCATTTCCAGCACCAAGTTCCAGCAGTAAGTAAACTGCCATCGATAAGACTATACTAACTATAATCGTAATCTGTTTTACTTGGAAAACCCTTTTCATTTATTTTATTTATTCTTGTTTTGGATAAATCACATTGAACAAAGCTGAATAATCTTTATCCGCCAAATTCATATCAATTCCTTGCAGAAGTATGTTTTTGACTTTTTCAATAATCTCTGTATTTACTTTTTTTTCTGAAAATTCTTCGTTAATAAGATTAATGTCCTTTAGCATGTGCTTTAAAGGGAAATTCGCTTTATCGAAATCTCTCTTCAGCATCCCATTCAACTTTTTATCGAATGTAGGAGCATATAGCGAACTCTTTCTAAGAATTTCCATAAATTGATTTACGTCCACATTACTCGAAAGGACATAACCAAGACTCATCGAAAAGACCGAAGTAAGCGATGCGATCATTTGATTTAATGCGAGCTTCATCGCCGAAGCACTTCCTACCTCACCGATGTGATAAACCCCGTCACCAAAGTTCTTCAATAACTTTTTCCACTTATTGTAATTATCTTTCGAAGCGCCAACCATCACAATTAACTGCCCTTCTTCGACTTGCGGGATGCTACCCAGAACCGGGGCTTCGATGTATTCACCTTCGTATTCCTCGATCCTGTTTTTCAGTAAAAGACTCTCCTTTGGTGAAATGGTACTCATCTGAATTAAAGTTTTTCCTTTGAAGGGAATTCTTTCAGCAAACAACGTTTCGTTTATTGCGTTAAAATCCGTGAGCATTGTAATTATCACCGATGTTTCCCTTATTGCATCAGCAGGCAAATCAAATACTTTTGCCTGATGTTTTTTCAGGCGTTCAGTTTTGGATTTTGTTCTATTAAATACAAATAAATTGTAGCCCGCTTTCAACAATCTGAAAGCCATTGGTTCTCCCATTAATCCGGTACCGATAAAAGCTACCTTCATTAACTTACTCCTTATTTAATTAATTGGACTATATCAAGTTCAATTTCTTCTTCGCAAAAGAACGGCTCTCCATAATCCTTCCCGATTTTGAAACCGAAAACTTTTGCACGTGCTTCGATATACTTGAGAAAATTCGGCTGACTTATGAACGTCTCGGGCTCATGACTGTCGGGATTGTAGAACTGAGATTTATATGCACGCACGGCATTCATTTTTGTTTCGAACGTTTTACTTATATCAATTACAAAAGAAGGTTTGAATTCATAAGTTTGCATATAATAAAAAAGTCGTTTGGGTCGATAAGCTTTCTGCTCTGTTGAGATTTTAGGCAATCCCGAAAAGAAGAATGCTTCTTTGACAAGATTTCCAACACCAATATGGTCGGGATGGCGGTCGTTGAAGTAGGGCGCAAAAATTATTTTCGGTTTGTATTCCCGTATTTTACGAATTAATGTACGCAGATAATCTTCGGAGTGTTTAAGATTACCATCTTTAAATCCGAGATTTTCCCTGTGTGTCAGTTTAAGTATTTGGGAGGCTTCCTCAGCTTCTTTTAACCTGAGTTCTGGTGTGCCACGCGTTCCGAGCTCTCCTTGAGACAAATCCACAATACCGACTTTGTATCCTTCGCCGGTTAATTTTGCAATTGTACCACCCATCGATAATTCAGCATCATCAGGATGAGCAGCAAATATAAGTATATCGAGCTCCATAGTATCCATTCATATTTTTATTTATTAATATGTATAAAATTTTTGTGAGTGCAAAATAGTTCATTATGCGAGAAAATAATTATATTCGTGAGACAAATTTTTCTAATCTAAATTATGAACGAAAAATATGAAGCGGTTATTGGACTCGAAGTCCACGCACAATTATTAACCGACACAAAAATTTTTTGCGGATGTTCGACAAAGTTCGGCTCTGCACCGAATACAAATGTGTGTCCCGTTTGCCTTGGACAGCCGGGTGTTCTGCCTGTGTTGAACAAAAAAGTTGTTGAATATACAGTATTAATGGGACTTGCAACAAATTGCACAATTAATCGTAAATCAATTTTTGCCAGAAAACATTACTTCTATCCCGACCTGCCGAAGAATTACCAGATTTCACAATACGAAGAACCGATATGCGAACACGGATATATAACTATTGAACTAAAAGATGGAACAAAGAAAAAAATTGGGATAACTAGAATTCATATGGAAGAAGATGCAGGTAAATCGATTCACGATCAGGATTTCGATACATTGATTGATTTGAACAGAACCGGTACTCCTTTAATGGAAATTGTCAGCGAACCCGATATCAGAACTCCGGAAGAAGCATATTTATATCTGAACAAGTTAAAACAGATTCTTACTTATCTCGGCATTTGCGATGGTAATATGGAAGAAGGGTCTCTACGGTGCGATGCCAACATATCGGTACGTCTTAAAGGAGAAACAAAATTTGGGACAAAAACAGAAGTAAAAAACATGAACTCGTTCCGTAACGTGGAACGCGCTCTGGCATTCGAAATTGAACGTCAAATCGATTTGCTTGAAGATGGGAAAGAAATCATTCAGCAGACACTATTGTGGGATGCCGATGCCAATGTCGCCCAGCCAATGCGTTCCAAAGAAGAGGCTCACGACTATCGCTATTTCCCCGATCCCGATCTTATGCCGGTAGTAATTGAAGATAAAATGCTCGGCGAATTAAAAAGCCACATGCCAGAACTTCCCGACGCTAAGAAAAATCGTTTTATCGAAAAATATGCGCTACCTCCCTACGATGCAGAAATTCTTACATCTTCACGAGAACTTGCAGATTACTACGAAAAAATTCTTACCGTAACAAACGATTTTAAATCCGCCAGCAATTGGGTCATGACCGAAGTTTTGAAAGTTATCAACGAAGAAAAAATTGATATTTCCAGATTCCCCGTAAGTCCAGAAAACCTTGGCAAGTTGATTGAATTGATAAACAACAAAACAATTAGCGGCAAAATTGCCAAAGATGTTTTTTCAGAAATGCTTAAATCCAATAAAGACCCTGAAACTATCGTCAAAGAAAAAAATCTTGTACAGATAACCGACTTTTCCGAAATCGAGTCAATTGTAGAAAAAGTTCTATCCGAAAATCAAAAGCAGGTGGAAGAATTCCTGGCTGGCAAAGAAAAAGTGCTCGGCTTTTTAGTAGGCCAAATAATGCGCGAGACAAAAGGAAAAGCCAATCCACAAATTGTCAATGATATTTTGAAGGATAAGCTGAGCTCCTTAAAATAAAGAGGGTTATTTATTGAATACTTCGGCAATTGATTCTTCAATCGGAGCCGGCGAAAGTCCGTATGATTTGAGTTTGTCAATATTTAGAGAAACGTCATAAACTTTATACGGATAGCCAATCTCATCCATCGTTGTTTTGATCAACAAATTTTCATCGATTCCTGCCTGCTTAGACGCCAGCTTAATTAAATCGTATCTCGATAACCTTTCATTTCCACCAAAGTTTATGGTATCGCCTCTAATATCTTCAATCTCTATTAACTTCTTAATCATTCTTGCTGCTTCAATCAAAGAAAGGGGTGTGCGGAATTGATCGGTGAATAACCTAACTGTCTCGTGATTTTTTAATTTTTTCAGAGTTTCCTGAAAAAAATTAGTCGAATGATTCAGGCCGAAACCAAAGAGTAATGCTTCTCGAAGAATAATATAATTACCTGTAACTTCCTTTATTTTCTGTTCTCCCATCAACTTCGTTTCAGCGTACAATGATACTGGTATTAGTTTTGCGTTTTCGTCAAGGTAAGAACCTCTGTATCCAGCATAGACGAGGTCGGTTGACAAATAAATAATCCTGGCATTATAACGTTCGCATAATTCTGCAATTTTCTTCGTAACATTTACATTAATATCATAGACATATTTACGCGGCAATGAATCTGCTTTTTCGTTGTTCGATACTGCTGCGGTATGAATAACTATTTCAGGTCTAAAATTCTCAAATACTTCCTCAAGTTTAATATAATTATCCAGTTGAAGCTGAATGGAATTGTACTGGTTGCAATTGCCGATATTTTTATAGTATTGAGTTAAGATGATGTGTTTTTCCGAAAGATGATAATTGAGATATTGCCCGAGTAATCCACTACCTCCTGTAATGAATATTTTCATATTTTCTTTTATATCATTTATTATTAAACTTAGATAACAATTTAATATTATTTTACAATAAAGAAGAACTCTAAATGAAACAATTATTAGGCGCACATACATTTGTCAAAGGCGGACCTGCATCGGCTATCGAAACGGCCGAGAAACTTGGATTTACAGCAATCCAGATTTTCACCAAAAACAACAATAGATATTTTGAACGCGATTTAACTGAAGACGAAATTAACGACTATAAAGAGAAACTTAAAAATTCGGGAATTAAGTTCGTTGTTTCGCACGATTCATATTTGATAAATCTTTGTTCAAAAGATCCAGAAGGTTTAAAAAAGTCGCGAGCAGCTTTTATAAAAGAGCTTGAAAGATGCGAGCAGCTCGGCATACCTTATTTGAATTTTCACCCCGGAGCCCACGGAGGACAGGGAGAAGAAGACGGCCTTAAATTAATTGCTGAATCGCTCAATTATGTTCACGAAAAAACTAAAGGATTTAAAGTAAAAAGTATGCTCGAAGCAACAGCCGGGCAGGGGACAGCACTTGGTTATAAATTTGAGCACCTCCGTAAAATTATCGATATGGTAGATGAACCGGAGAGAATAACGGTTTGTATCGACACCTGCCATATTTTTGCTGCAGGTTACAACATTCGCGACGCAAAAGAATATAAAAAAGTAATGAAGGAATTCGACGATATTATCGGGCTCGATTTATTGAAATGTATTCACATGAACGACAGCAAGAAAGAATTGGGCAGTAAGATAGATAGGCACGAACACATTGGAAAAGGATTCATCGGACTCGAAGGTTTTTCGAACATCATGAACGATAAAAAGATTGAACATGTGCCAAAAATTCTCGAAACTCCCAAGGGCAAGGATCAAAAAGAAGATTTGGAAAATATTAAAGTATTATTGAGCTTAATTAAATAGATTAGTTTATACGCAGCACCATTATTCCGGTTTGTTTTGAATGTGATTTGATATATTCAGAGAGAGGGAGTTTTGAAATCTCAACTTTTTTTCCTATGTCTGGAGCATGTAGCAAATATATTCTTCCATCATTCCCTTTAAGTGCAATCCCTGTATGAGAGATATCGAGTCCCGGGATATTGGTAGTTATGCCGATTATATCGCCACTTTTAATTTTATCTTCTATTTGCCCTATCATATTTTGAGGAATGTAAAAGTATTCTCTTGATGAAATCTCATTCTCAATAATAGCAATAGAATCCGTCAATTCCTTGTTACCTGCTAACTGTTTATAGCTTTTCGTATGAGTCGACATAAAATTAATTTTTTTATTGTAGGGAATTCCACCAATTTCTCTTGTTATATCTTTACCAATTCCTCTTTTTTCCATTTCATAAATCCAGTCTGAAAAATAATGGAGACGCGAGGCATAACCATTCATAATTCCATTTCTATATCTTATTTTTTCAATTTCTTTAAGAAATGCATTGAAGGAGGTATCATTATTTTTGATACACCTTGCCAGAGCAACTGTGGCTTCGACAAATGTATAGCAATCAAGACCTTTTAGATTAATAATCAATGATTCTCTATCTGCTGCTTCGAGAGTATGCGCTTGATAATCTGTCCCGATAAAACTTAATCCGATTTGCTCTATTATTTCATTAATTGGTCTTCCACTTAATTCCATTTTGTATGCCAGCTCAAATTTATTACGGCACACAGCAACATCTTCAGGACTGTAAACCTGTGCATTTGTAATAAATGTTATTAACATCAGCAGTAAAAAAAGTAAAAGGAAATTAAGTTTATTCATAATTGCTCTTACGTTAATCAGAACGGTTCTTCAGATTCGGTATCGCCTTGAGTTATTTCTTGTCTAAATTTTTCTAAATTTTCGAATCGGGCGTATTCCTTGATAAATTTCAATTTAATTTCGCCTATCGGACCATTACGTTGTTTGCCGATAATAATTTCGGCAATTCCTTCTGTACTTTCGCCACCAGCTTCACCATTTGTATAAGTAGTAATATTATAAACTTCGGGGCGATACAAAAAAATTACCACGTCGGCATCTTGTTCAATGGAGCCGGATTCACGCAGGTCGGAAAGCATCGGTTTTTTATCTGACCTCTGCTCTACAGCACGATTAAGCTGCGAGAGAGCAATAACCGGCACATTCAATTCTTTAGCAAGTGCTTTCAATGAGCGGGATATCGTCGATATTTCTCTTTCACGACTTTCGAGTGTGGCGGAGGGATTGACTAATTGAAGATAATCTACAATGATCATCCCGATATTCTTTTCATTTTTTAGCCGCCTGGCTTTAGCCCTGAGCTCCAGGACAGTAATACCTGGTGTATCATCGATATAAATTGGAGCTTTACTTAACTTATGTACTGTTCTGCTAATGCGTGCATAATCTTCGGCTTTGAATTTACCTGTTCGCAGGCTATGAGCATTTATTTTCGCCTCAGCAGAAATCAAGCGTGTGGCTAATTGTATGGTGGACATTTCGAGTGAAAAAACTGCTATCGGGACCTGATTATTAACTGCAGCATTACGGGCAATCGACATTGCAAAAGCCGTTTTGCCCATCGAAGGACGCGCAGCAATTATAATCAGGTCAGACTTCTGGAAGCCACCCAGTAATGCATCGAGTTCATAGTATCCTGATGGTACTGCATTGAACGACGTTTTTTTTGAGTGAATTGCTTCGATCAGTTCGAGCGATTCCTTTACCGCTCTGTCCATTGACGTAAAAGATTCTTTGATTCCTTCTTCTGAAATTCTGAATATTTTTGATTCTGCCGCATCGAGTAAATCGAATACATCTTCTTTACCCTGGAATGCCATTTCAGCAATTTCGCTGGAAGTTGAAATTAATTGGCGTAAAATCCATTTTTCGAGCACAATACGCGAATGATAATCGATATTGGCTGCCGATGTTGTATCTTCTGTTAATTGACTGATATATGCGGCGCCGCCAGCTTTTTCGAATTTACCCGACTTTTTCAGTTCTTCATAAAGAGTTACAAGATCAATAGGCTCGTCGGATTCATAAAGCGATAGCATTACCTCGAATATCGTTCTGTTACGCGGATCATAAAAAGCATCGGGTTTCAGTACTTCGACTGCTTTGGGAACAGCATTATTGTCCAATAGCATTGCACCCAGAACAGCACGTTCCACTTCTATTGCAGATGGTGGTTGACGTACACCTTCATCTTTTGGAAGTCGTGTCGAATCTTTGTTGTCTTTTTTAGTTCTGGCCATATTTTCAGTTCAATTCGTCGTACAATTTTTTGAATTTCTTTACATCTTCCCAGCAGCCTTTTTTCCAGCCCGGATTTCTGAGTAAAGCTGCGGGATGATAGGTAACGACAACTTTAATTCCATTGAATTCGTAAATATTTCCTCTCAATGCGGAAAGCGAAAGTTTTTTATTCAACAAACCGTTCGCTGCTATTCTACCAAGGCATAAAATAATTTTGGGATTAATCAATTCAATCTGTTTATATAAGTACGGTATGCAGGTTTCCATTTCTGAGGGCAGCGGGTCCCTATTGCCGGGTGGTCGGCATTTCAAAATATTTGCAATGAATACGTCGTCTCTGGTTAAGTCGATTGCTTTCAAAATGTCGTTCAACAATTTACCGGCCTTTCCGACAAACGGTTCGCCCTGTTTATCTTCATCCGCACCAGGGGCTTCTCCAATTAACATCGCACGCGCGTGTGGATTGCCGACTCCGAAAACAAATTTCGTACGCGATTTTGACAATTCGCACTTTGTGCAAGTGTTTATCAAACTGTCGAGTTCTTCGAGGCTTTCAGCTTTTTGAAATGGTTCATCAAACAGACTGTTGTTCAGGTTTTTTTCTATCTTTTCTGTTGTTTTAATTTCGGATTCCAGAATTTCTTCTTCCTTTAAAACAAAAAGGTCGTCGCCGAAAATTTCTCTTTGAAGTTGCAAGGCTTCTATTAATTTTTTCCCCAGCGACGACATTAACCTACCTTTCTCAATTAAATAATTTAGACAGTCGAAAAGACAGTCTTAAAACTAATAGATCAGCTAAGTAATTTTCTACCTTTCTTTATAACGGTATTCGATGCCTTCATTTAACAATTCATTGATAGCACGAATCTGCGGCTTTTCCCTTTTATCGAACTCTAGAGCAAGTTTAAGTTGTTCGGGATTTTCTTTGTCTTCAAATTCATCGTCGTTGTTCGTTACAACGGTATTGAGAAGAGTATTGAATTCGAGTTTATAGTCGTCGTTAATCTGACGGGCTCTGCGTGCAGCTACGACAACAGCTTCATAGAGATTCGGAATTCTCGACTTTATTTTTCTTAAATCAACCGGTCTGAGTGTCATGATAATTTACCTCCGATATTTCTTTATTTATTATTTTTTTTACTTCTTCAATTGCTCGTTCTAAATCGCTGTTTTCAACGACATAATCGAACTTATCTTTATAACCGAGTTCCATTTCTGCGCGTTCGATTCTCTTTTTAATATCCTCTTCTGTTTCTGTCTTGCGATTTAGCAATCTTTTTTTCAACGCTTCGATATCTGGTGGCACAATAAAAATCAGAACTGCATCTGGAAAAAACTTCTTAATATTTAATGCGCCCTTAACATCCACTTCGAATACTGTATTATATCCATTTGCCAGATTATCTTCAACGGCATTTTTCAAAGTACCGTAATAGCAGTCGTAAAATTTTTCCCATTCAACAAATTCATTATTTTCAATTTTCTTTTTGAATTCTTCTTCGGTAAGAAAGTAATAATCAACCCCTTCGATTTCACCAGGACGTTTTTTACGCGTAGTGGCAGAAACCGAATATTTAAGTTCGGGAAAAGTTTTTAGTAATTCCTTAAGGATCGTAGTTTTACCTGCACCACTCGGAGCAGAAAACACAAAAAGCTTGGGCTTGGTCACTCTTATCTCACTCAATGTTTTGAATTTGTTCTCTTATCTTTTCAATTTCTTCTTTTATTTCGATACCTAAGTGCGATATATGTTCGGAAATCGATTTACTGTTTATAGTATTTGCTTCACGATTCATTTCCTGAAGAATAAAATTGAGCTTTCTGCCCGCATCGTCTGTATTTTTCATTGTATCGAGAAATAATTTAAGATGGCTTCTGAGTCGAATGCACTCTTCAGTAATATCGTATCTTTCGGATATTATCGCAAGTTCATTAATTAATCTTTGCTGGTCATCAACCAATTCACTTACCAGTTGAGCCGCTTTTTCCTTAAACTTTTCGTAATACTCTTTGAGATAAAACTCTTTACTTTTTTCTATTTTCGTTAAAGATTCATCAATCTTATTTATTCTAAGAAGAATGTCCTTTTCTAATTCCTTGCCTTCTGCACATTTCATTTTATTCATTTCTTCAATTGCTGCTTCAATTGAAGCAAGAACAAATTTCATTTCCTCTTCAATTTGGTCATTACTTCCGTCGAAAAAGGCATCCTGAAATACAAACAGATCCGTCAATTTGATTTCATCTTTAAGACCTAATGTGTCTTTTATTTTTAATAATACTTTATATGCATCCCTAACTGCTTCTGTATTTAATTCGCCATATTTATCTTCCAGACCGTCTTTTTTCAGAGAAATGCTCAAATAAACTTTCCCTCGTTTAATACTTTTTTTAATTTTTTCACGTATTTCGAATTCTTTACTCGAGAGTGCTTTGGGCAGCTTTACCGATAAGTCAAGAAACCTGCTATTCAGACTTTTTATCTCGGTTTCAATAGTATAATTTCCGAAATGGGTTTCATTTTTCCCGTATCCGGTCATACTAACGAGCATTTAAAATCTCCGAAAAAATTGACTCTAAATTTAGATAAAAATTGGCTCTTTACAAAATAACGGAGCCTGTTCTGAAGTATAGACCTCTTCATTTACAGTTTTGCAAATCAGACAGGTTCTCTAATGAGTGTTAAGTTAGAAACAATTATTAGCAGATTTAGTCGCAGATAAATTTAATTGCAAGCAACTCGGTTGCAGTTATTTACGAGTTATATTATCCAGTTTGTAAATTCAAAAATATCTTTTATTAATTTATCTTCATTAAATTCATTCCTGAGATAGCTAAATCGGTTCCCTCAATATCAAGTTGATTTAATAAGTCAGGAACCGATTTTTTTTATTTAAGAAGAAAGTGCAAAAAATATTTTACTTCATCAAAAGCATAGTTTTTACATCACTCCAGTACTCAGTTTCTATTCTGTAAAAATAGATACCGCTTGTAAGTCCGGTGCCATCAAATTCGACTGTATAGTTACCAGGAGTTTTAATTTCATTTACCAATTTTTTTACTGTCCTCCCGAGTAGATCGTATACTGTTATTTCTACTTTTGAAGTTTTCGATATTTTGTAAATTATTTTTGTTGAAGGATTAAAAGGATTTGGATAGTTTTGAAGAAGAGCAAACTCTGATGGAATTTTAGCAGTCGTATTGATATCTGTTGCAACATCGCGAGGCACTGCGAGATAATCCACCTGCATCCATCCCCACGACATTCTCATTTCCACTTTATTTTCCCCTTCTTTAAGGTGTACCATAAGAGGAAATTCCTTCCACTCAGAAGTACTGCCTGTAAATTCGTATTGGGTAACAAGCTCGTCATTTACATATATAAACTGGCTTTTCGGTGTATCGTAAGCCAGTCGTGCAGCGAAACGAATTTCGTAGTCGCCTTCCTGAAGGTAATTCACGAATGTCCAGATAATTTTTGCATTCGTGTTGTTTGTTTTAATATCGACGTACGCAAATCCACTGGCGTTCGGATCGCTGACGATATTCATACCAGAACCGAAGCGTTGTGCTCTCTCGGCTTCGATGCGAATAAACGGTGGTTCTCCTACAGTAATTGCAACCGGTTCCGATTCTCTTTTCAATCCTTTGTTGTCGGTTGCCACAGCGGTTAATTTATAATTGTTCGGGGCAATATTTGTCCATACGATTTTATAAGGAGCTTGATTTACTTCGCCTATTTTAATTGTATCGTTAGCAAAAAATTCCACTTTTACCACTTCGCCGTCTGGGTCACTCGCATCGGCTTCGATAGTTACATCTGAACCTTCTTCGAAAACGGTTTTATCCAATGGAGAAATAATTTTTATCAATGGCCAATCGCCACTTATTCCATTCAGGTCAACTTCTGCTTTATAAGAATCCCATAAAGATTTGATGCCTGCAAGAATTTGTTCTGGCTTTGTGACCTGATTGTCTGTCCACGACCAGGCAAGCGCACCAGCATAGCCGTTAAAAAAAAGTGTTTTATAGAGGTCAGCTGTTGCCACACCTAAAGTATTTTTCATATGAAACTCGGCAACGACCAGCGGCTTGGACAATCCCCACTTCGACACTGAATTATGAAAAGGCGAAACTGATGTACCTTCTCCGTGATCATAGTAGTGAACGGAATAAAAATCGAGAGTACCGTCGGGGTCGCCACCAGCTTCGATTAATCTTTCGTCACTGTAATAATTATAATTCATAACGCTTGAAATTCGATTGAGATAGTCGGCCATCTCTTCAGAAGTCAACGACAAATTATGAGAAGAGTTAAATTCATTTGTAATTTCATTTAATCGATTTTCTGGTAATTGTCTATAATCGATTTTAACCATTTTTGCCGTAGGTACGTCAGTTAGAGCTTTTATATGCCACGTTCCATTTGTTACTTGTGTAGTCGAATCGGTTCTGTGAATTGCTCCCGCGCAAAGATTAACAAATCTCTGGATTGCAGACATTGGTACATGGTCAATTTCAGACCATCCAAATTCGTTACTCATTCCCTCCGGCTCGTTAAAAATTTCCCAGGCAATAATTGCAGGATGACCTTTTAATGAGTCAACCATCGGAATCAATGCATTTGAAATATAAGCTTTAGTATAAGTTGTATCAGTGAGTAGCATTTTATTTCTATTGACAACTGAAGTGCCATTATTAATACGCAGCATATCGAAAGACCAGAGGCAAAGTATTACCCCGATTTCATGTTCCCACGCGATATCCAGAGCCTGTTTTAAATCCTCAATAGTTCCATTACCAGGTCCTACGACAAATCCATTTTGATCAAACTCCGGCGTATTTGTGCCATTTGTATGGATCCACCATCTAAGAGCGTTTCCACCGTTATCGTGAAGTTTCAGCAGTATATTACCAAATGTTTTGAAATCTGTCTCACCCGGCCCTACGTCGTTTGCAAAATTGAGCCAGGCTAAATTTGTCCCATTTAAAAACAAACTTTGATTATTGTATTGAATTCTGTTTGATTGCGGAAATATTGTTGCATGAAAATAAATTAAAACCGACAATATCATAGACCAACTTTTCATCTATTTCCTCTGTTTTAGTTTACTTTACACAATAACATATAAAGTGCCAACAAAAAGCAACTGCATATTTTAGAAAAAAAATGAAGATAGGAGTGGAATTGATCATGAGGGAATTATCATTTTAATAAATATTATTAATATCAGAAAGCTTCGCCAATGCCAATATGAAATTGTAATAATTCATTCCATAATTGTTTATGGAAGAAATTGCGTTTGTCGTACGGGTCATAAATTTTAAAACCAAAGTCGATTCTTAAAGGAGCAAATTCGGAATAGTAGCGGAATCCAAAACCTGCGGCAACTGCAAGGCGATCGAATCGAAAATCTGCAGCACCGTTTAATGTATTTCCGAAATCAATAAATGCGACACCGCCAAAATCTCCGATTATTCTGTTCCTGGTTTCAAGAGAACCTTCCAGTAGAAAAAATCCTCCCGAAGGAGCTCCTTTTGCCAAAATGGCTTCTAAATCTTCAAACGTTAGTTGATTTAATTTTTCAAAAGGCAATAAAATTTGTGGCGGCACCAATTGCCTTGTACTCCACCCCCTGATCGAATTACTTCCTCCAGAATAAAAACGCTGGTTAATCGAAATGCCTGCTTTATCTCCATAATAATTAAAAATGTTGCCCGCTTTGAATTTAATTCCAAGTGAATTTCCAGGGGAATTATAGACAGGTATAAAAAAAGTTGAAGTTAAAGATGTCTTAAAGAAAAGAGGTCTGTCGAAACTACTCCCGAAAGTGCGACTAATTAAATATGGTATCGAATTGCCTTCTTCAAGGAGGAGGCTGAGAGTATATCCTTCGGTCGGGAAAAAAATATCGTTAGTTTGATTTGTACCGAATGAAACGCCAATTAATGCGTTCGTACCGGTGCGCACCAATTCGCCGCCTAAAGCATTGTAGATATAGAATTCTGAAAGCGAATCTGCTTCTTCCTTAGAATAATTGAGTCGTTGATAGTCCAGGCTCAGGAGGTTTATTAAATAGACGTCTTTGTATTTATACTCCGCCCTTTCTATATTCAAATATGCATTCAACGAATTGAAATAGGTATACTGGGGCAATTCAAAATCGAAACTCAGCTTTGCGCCGTAAATAAAAGAATTATATTCCTCTTTTCTTTTCTGAGTTGTAAAGTAAGTTTCGTATTTAGTATTTATCGGCTTTCCAAATAGAAAAGGTTGCTCGATAACAATACGCGTGTCGAAATAACCAAAAATGGAAGAGTCCGCAAAGGTAGGATGTTTTATTAATTCCGTAAAGTTCTGTGCCGCAGCTGACGAGGACACCGTAAACTTTCGAGCATCACCGAGAAAATTTTTCTTTGTAAAGCTGAGTCCCAGACCCATATTGA
The DNA here is from genome assembly GCF_051488685.1 of Melioribacter sulfuriphilus. Classification (NCBI taxonomy): domain Bacteria; kingdom Pseudomonadati; phylum Ignavibacteriota; class Ignavibacteria; order Ignavibacteriales; family Melioribacteraceae; genus Melioribacter; species Melioribacter sulfuriphilus. The sequence goes on along the minus strand of NZ_JBPSEH010000009.1, from coordinate 100,408 downwards.
ACGTGTTATCCTCGTTGTTCATAATTAGTTCGGGAGAGAGTTCATTTAATTTTCCCACATCGGCGCTGATAACCAGCGGCACATAATTATTCGAAGTATCTGAAATTACACTGTTAATTATTGCAGAGGTAAAAAGGTCGGTTCTGTAAAGTCGGACCTGTCCTCTTTGAATTTGATAGTTGCTGTAATATTCGCCCGGTTTAATTCCAACGATCTGTCTTAAAAGTTCATCGGTTATGTTATCCTCACCTACGCTTGTTATAGAAGTACGCACTTCACTAATACGGTATCTATCGCCAGGTGAAAAAGTAATATTTGCTACGACCTCGTCTTTGACAGTATCAACAAGTATTTCTGGCGGCTCATAAGAAGCCAGCATATAACCGTTATCCCTTAAAAAGCCAATGACATAATTTTTATTATTCTCAATTATATCATCTTTATAAACGCGACCCGTATCTTTTGCTACACGATTAAATAACATCTCTCTGAACGATTCAGGTATTGATTCCAGACCCTTGAGATTAAGTTCTTTTATAATTGCAGGTTCAGATTCTCTTATATAGTAATTTAGTATAATTTCACCATCAGAAATTTGATAATCGTACGATACACTTACCTTGAAAAAACCATTGGAATGATAATAGTCCTTAATTGAATTCAGATCGGCAGCAATAAGCGAAGAATCGAAATAGACGGGCGATTTGCCGAAATTGGAAATGGAATTCAGGAATTGCGATAACCAACCCGGGGTTTCTCTTGAAATTATCACCTGTCTTAATTCCCCTTCTGAGATCGAATTATTTCCTTCAAAATTAATTTTGGCGAGCTCGTATTTCTCTTCCTGCGCATTAATGGTTGGTACCAAAAAAATCAGATTTAGTATGATAATTAATATTTTCACTTTTACCGTTAATGAATAATAGTTACAGGAGTACCGATTTTAACTACATTGCAGAGTTCGTCGATGTCTCTGTTGCTTACGGCGGCCGAGCCATTCGTCCAGTTAAAAGCAAAAGGGAGATTTCTAAAAATATAATCGTATTTACCGATTCCATGTATACCGATATCTGAACCTAATGGAGTATCGCACGGCGGACAAATTTTTTTCTCGGAAGCTTCAATAATTCTGGCACAATCTGTTTCATCGATATATCCTCTTCGAAGAGCTTCTGTTGCGTCGTGTGCATTGGGATAATTAATATGAATAAATTTATGATATCGATGCACAGTATCGATGCCACAAACAAAATACTTCCCAGTAGGTGTAATTAGATCGTGTGCAGATGTTTTAATGCTTCCGTTATTCTGTCCAAACACCACTTTATAATTTTTTATTAATTCATTTTCCGAATATAATTCCAGTCTATAATTTTTTCTGTCTATTAATATCGAGACATTACCTAAACTTTTCACTCCTTTACGGGACATAATACTATCAAGACTCTCTTGCTTCATATTCAAAAACATCCCATAGAGAACAAGTCCCAAAAAAAATACTACAATACTAGCTGATATATAAAAAATATTTCGTAACATCGATTAATATTAAGGTGATAAAAGGAGCGGTATAAAACCGCTCCGCGCTGTTTATTTTTTATTTTCTGCTTCGACAGCTGCAATAGCCGTCATATTGATTATGTCTCTGACAGTATCTCCTCTTTGTAAGACATGAACGGGTTTTTTCATACCCATCAAAATCGGGCCTATAACTGTGGCGTCTGTAAGCCGTTGTAATAATTTATAAGAAATATTGCCCGCATCGAGGTTCGGGAATATCAGCACATTAGCGCCTCCTTTCAAAGCGCTGAAAGGAAATTCTGATTCGAGACGTTCTGGCACTACAGCCGTATCTGCCTGCATTTCGCCGTCGATTATTAAATCCGGTCTTCTCTCTTTAACTATACGAACCGCTTCGGCAACTTTGCGTGATTGCGGACTCGGAGCACTCCCAAAATTACTAAAAGATAACATGGCAATTTTCGGCACGATATCGAATACCTTCACGGTTTCTGCGGCACTAATTGCAATTTCTGCAAGTTGCTCTGCAGTAGGATCCACATTGACGGTAGTATCGGCAAAGAAATAGATTTTTCTTTTAATAATCACTATATACATCCCTGAAACAATCTTAAATCCCTCTTTAACACCAATACATTGAAGAGCAGGTCGAATAGTTTGTGGATAGTGAGAAGTTAATCCACTCAGAAGTGCGTCGGCATCGCCCTTCTCGACCATCATTGCTCCGAAATAATTAGGTTGTTTCATCATTTGTCTGGCGTCTCGTGGCGTAATTCCTTTACGTTGACGTTTTCGATAGAAAGCTTCAGCGTATATATTGAGTTTGTCTGATTTTTCGGGATTAATTATTTCGAATATTTTCTCATCGTATTCGAGTTCTTTTATTTTATTTTTTATTATCGTATCATCTCCCAGTAGAACCGGCAATCCGATATTTTCTTCATAAATTGAGTGTGCAGCACGAATAATTTTTTCTTCCTCACCTTCGGCATAGACAATTTTCTTAGGACTCTTCCTTGCTTTATGATGCATAACTCTTACTATTTCAGTAGAAAATCCAAGCCTTTCTTGCAGTTGTTCTTTGTAGACTTCAAAATCTTCGATCGGCTTGCGAGCTACTCCTGTATCCATTGCTGCTTTTGCAACTGCAGGAGCCACATACCATAAAACGCGAGGATCGAAAGGCTTGGGAATAATATACTCGGGACCGAATGAAAATTCCTTTCCGCCATAAGCGTGCAGTACGACTTCAGGTACTTTTTCTTTTGCTAATTTAGCTAGAGCATTAACTGCAGCCATTTTCATTTCCTGATTAATTTTACGCGCTCTTACATCGAGAGCTCCCCTGAAGATAAATGGAAATCCCAGTACATTATTAACCTGATTTGGATAGTCGCTTCTTCCAGTTGCCATTATAATATCACTTCTTGCATCAATTGCATCTTCATAAGTAATCTCGGGGTCTGGATTTGCCATGGCAAGCACAATTGGATTCTTTGCCATCGACCGTACCATCTCTTTGCTAACTATATTTCCTTTCGAAAGTCCAATAAAAACATCTGCGCCTTTCATTGCATCGGCAAGATCTTTGTAAACGACATCTTGTGCAAACTGCTCCTTGTATTTATTTAAGTCGTTTCTTTTCTTATTAATGTGGCCCTTGGAATCGAACATCGAGATATTTTCAATTGTAACGCCTGCGGCAACATACATATTGCAACATGCAATTGCCGAAGCTCCCGCCCCTGATACAACAATTTTCAGATCTTTCAATTCCTTTCCTGCTATTTCGCAGGCATTAATTAATGCAGCACACGATATTATTGCCGTACCGTGTTGATCATCGTGAAATACCGGAATATTCATTGTACGGATTAATTCTTCTTCGATTTCAAAACATTCAGGCGCTTTAATGTCCTCAAGATTAATTCCGCCAAACGTTGGTTCGAGCAATTGTACAGCTCTTATAATTTCTTTTGGATCTTTAGTATTAAGTTCGATATCGAAAACGTCGATATCAGCAAATCTTTTGAATAATACTCCTTTCCCTTCCATTACTGGTTTACCGGCATGTGGACCAATATCACCTAATCCCAGAACTGCGGTGCCATTCGATACAACAGCCACGAGGTTTCCTTTTGCAGTGTAATTGTAAACGTCGTCGTCGTTGCGGGCTATTTCCCTACACGGCTCGGCAACGCCAGGGGTATAAGCAAGCGATAATTCACGTGCAGTATAACACGGTTTTGTAGGTACAACTTCGATCTTGCCTTTTCTGCCCTCGCTATGATAACGAAGAGCTTCTTCTTTAAGGGTTGACATAAATACCTCAAAAAATTTGTTTGATTTTTTTATTTGTATACTAAAATATGGATTATAGTTATAATCTGCTCGGAGTTTTGACGGTTTTAATTGAGGAAATGTTTAAAGTGAGGAATAAGGTTGCCCCATTAAAATTTTTGAGGCAACCAGTAATTTCATTAAACCTTCATAATTTCTTCTTCTTTATGCTTAATCATTTCGTCGACTCGGGCTATATGTTCGTCGGTAACTTTCTGTACCTCTTTTTCGAGATCTTTTAATTGGTCTTCCGTAATTTCTTTATTCTTTTCCATTTTTTTGAGATGGTCGTTTGCATCGCGTCTTATATTGCGGAGGGCAATTTTTGCATCCTCACCAAATTTTTTTACAAGTTTGACCAATTCTTTTCTTCTCTCCTCGGTTAGAGGTGGAATAGGAACCTTAATATTCGTTCCGTCATTTATGGGATTCAAACCGAGATCCGCAGTCATTATTGCTTTTTCAATTGCTCCAATGACGGATTTATCCCAGGGCGTAATCGAAAGTGTATGAGCATCTAAGACAGTAACGTTTGCAACTTGATTTAGCGGCGACATTGAACCGTAATATTCAATTTTAATTCCGTCAAGGAGTGCAGTTGTAGCTTTACCTGTTCGAATTTTAGCTATCTCGTTTCTAAATGCTTCTAAGCTTTTATCCATTCTGTTTTTGGCATCTTTAATAACAGTATTTGTAGTCATAACAGCCCCGTTTTTATTTTACGATTAATAATTTCCTACTGAGGTGCCTATTTGCTCACCTGTAATAATCTTATAAAGATTATCAGCCTTGTCCATATTAAAGACAATGATGGGTAAATTATTTTCCCTGCACAAACTAATTGCAGTAAGGTCCATTACTCTTAGATTATTCTGTAAAACATCCATGTAAGAGATTTTATCGAACATACTGGCGTTTGGATTCTTTTCTGGATCGGAATCGAAAACCCCGTCGACTCGTGTGCCTTTAAAGATTGCATCGGCTTCAATTTCAACTGCACGAAGAGTTGCAGCAGTATCAGTGCTAAAATAAGGATGCCCTGTGCCAGCTCCAAAAATTACGATTCTCCCTTTTTCGAGATGCCTGATTGCGCGTCGTCTTATGTATGGTTCTGCAATTTCTTCCATTTTTATCGCACTCATCAAACGCGTAAAGACACCCTTTTTTTCGAGTGTATTCTGAAGAGCCAGGGAGTTTATTATAGTTGCAAGCATTCCCATCTGGTCGCCCGTGACACGATCAATTCCCTGCGACGAGGCATTTAAACCTCGATAAATATTTCCACCTCCGATTACCAGTCCGATCTGTACACCGAGGTTGTGCACTTTGATTATTTCGTCTGCAAAATAATTAAGTACCTGGGGATCGATCCCGTATGACTGATCGCCCATTAGAGATTCGCCGCTGAGTTTGAGTAGAATTCTTTTGTATTTCAATTCCGCCATCAAAAACTCGAATTAATTTTAAGGGGTAAGTCAATATAAAAAAAAAGGTCTTATTTGGAAATAAGACCTTTTCTTACACGATTATTTTTTTTCGTCGCTCGTATGGTACCTTCTAAAGGTTTTTAATTTTACCTGGGCACCGTTAGCTTTGTTGAATTCATCAATTAAAGCACCTACTTTTTTCGTATTGTCTTTAACAAAGACCTGTTCAACAAGGCAATTTTCTTCGAAAAATTTATTCAGTTTACCTGTAGCAATTTTTTCGAGCACCTGTTCAGGTTTTCCTTCTTTACGTGCAACTTCCTTATAAATTTCGAGTTCTTTTTCGATCAGTCCTTTGTCTACTTCTTCACGATAGATAGTCAGCGGTTTCATAGCAGCAATCTGCATTGCAATATCTTTCAGAATTACTGCAAGTTCGTCTTTCTTGTCATGTGGTGCATATTCGGCAGCAAGCAATACACCCAATTTAGAGCCATGATGTACATAATCAACAATCAAGCCATTTTCAACATTGACAATATCAAACCTAGAAATTTCGATTTTTTCGCCGATTTTACCGGTAATCTCATTTAGAGCATCCTTGAGAGTGTTACCGTTAATCGACAGATTCAAAAGCATTTCTACATTTTCCGGTTTGTGTTTGAGCAATAGTTCAAGAGCAGTTTCTGCGAATTTAACAAAGTCATCACTTTTGGCAACAAAATCTGTTTCGCAATTAACTTCAAGAATTGCAGCCGATTTACCGTTATCAAATACTTTTGTAAGAATCAAACCTTCGCTTGCGGTTCTTTCTGCTCGTTTAGCGGCAACAGCGGCTCCTTTTTTACGCAATATTTCGATTGCTTTTTCAAAATCGCCGTTGGATTCTTCAAGAGCCTTTTTGCAATCGAGCATACCGGCGCCTGTCTTTTCTCTTAACTCTTTAACTTGTGCAGCACTTATAGCCATTATAAACATTCCTCCATATTTACATTTAACACAAAAGATCGACCTGAAAAAGGTCGAGTATTAATTTTGGGTTCCTTCGCTTGGTGGTTCTTCTGCTTTCTCTTCTTTGGAGTTATCCTCATTCTGAGTATCAGAAGTTTTTCTTGTATCGGATTTCTTCTCGCTTTTATTATCGAATTTTACTTTCCTGATGCGTGGTTTTTTCGGCTTCTCTTCTTTTTCTTCCTCTGTTTCGGTTACTTTCTTTTCTCTTTCTTTTTCGGCGACTTCGTGAGCTTTTAGTTCTTTTGCTTTTGCATTGCCTTCAATAACTGCATCTGCAATTGCCCTGGTTATAATCTCGATAGCCCGAGAAGCGTCGTCGTTTGCAGGAATTACATAATCGATCGGGTCAGGATCACAATTTGTATCGACAATTGCAAAAACCGGGATATTGAGTCTGTTTGCTTCTTTTACTGCTATCTCTTCTTTTTTAATATCAACAATAAAGAGAGCACCGGGCAGTCGTGTCATCATTTCAACGCCGTCAAGAACTTTACGGAGCTTGTCACGCTCGCGTGTTAATTTCAGACGCTCTTTCTTGGTAATTTTGTCAAATGTGCCATCGCTTTCCATTTTATCGATATTTTGAAGGCGTTTAACACTCTTGCGAATTGTAGAAAAGTTTGTGAGCATACCGCCCAACCATCTCTCGCTGACCCAGTTTGAATCGCATCTTTTAGCTTCTTCTGCAATTATTCCTTTTGCTTGTTTTTTCGTACCTACAAAAAGAACCTTTTTACCTTGCGATACAAGCTCAAGCATGGCCTGTTTGGCTTGTTCAATTGCTTCCTGAGTTTTTTTCAAGTCGATAATATGAATCCCGTTCTTCTCCATGAAGATGTAGGGTTTCATTTTGGGATTCCAGCGGCGGGTTAAGTGTCCGAAATGGGCACCAGCTTCAATTAATTCGTTAAGACCTATCTTAGACATAATGATTCTCCTGTTTTTCTTCTACTCTCATCTTTCCTTTTTGTGTGGAAAGTTTGCTCTTCATCCCGATACGTGCGGGACACAGGAAGCAAAACGAGAGTATGAATGTTAATAAATTATCTCTTAGAAAATTGAAATCTTTTACGAGCTTTTTTCTGACCGTATTTCTTGCGCTCGACCATTCTGGGGTCTCTTTTGAGAAGACCTTCGGCTTTTAGTAACGACCTAAAATTGGGATTAATGGCTTCAAGAGCGCGAGCAATTCCTAATCGGATTGCTTCGGATTGTCCCGAAATGCCACCTCCGTTAGTATTAACAAAAACGTCGTATCTACCGAGCGTTTCAGTTACAACAAACGGCAGGAGGATATTGTCTCTGTGTACTTTTTGTGGGAAATAGTTTTCAAATTCCCTGTCGTTTACCGTTACTTTACCGGAGCCGCTTCTCAGAAATACTCTGGCAACTGAATTTTTTCTGCGTCCAACGAATATTTTATCTGCCATCAAATCTCTCCACTATAAACTTATTACTTCTGGTTTTTGTGCTTTGTGAGGATGCTCTTCGCCGGCATAAACTTTTAATTTTCTAAATAGTTTTCTGCCCAATCGGTTTTTCGGAAGCATTCCTTTAACTGCTAACTCAATAACATATTCCGGTTTTTTGGCAAGTAAATCAGAAAAGCTTGTTATTTTGACACCGCCTGGATATAACGAGTGATGGAAATATGTTTTGAGTTGCTCCCTTTTACCGGTTACCTTGATCTTATCGGCATTAATAACAATCACAAAATCGCCAGTATCAGTATTAGGTGTAAATATTGGCTTGTGCTTACCGCGGATAATACTTGCAACTCGGGCTGCCAATCTACCCAGCACCTGGTCTTTGGCATCGATTAAGTACCATTTTTTGTCAGCATCCTCGGATTTAATAAATTTTGTAATTTTCTCCTGCTTCAAAATATCCTCCAAACATAAAATGCTATTTTTCAAAGGTTTCAAATATATTTCTATATTCTAAGAATGTCAAGAAAGGTCAGTTGAAATTTTCAGTTCTGGCATGCTTTCCTTAATGATTGGCTTGATTCTATCCGATTTTGACCTGTTTTATGGATAACGGGGGAAGGGAATTTACCTTGTTTCCGTACATTTTTCATATTTAATCGAGAAAATTATTTATTATATTTCCGCTTCGAATTTAAAAAGGAAAGGGAAATAATGAGACAGAAAAAAGATTATTTAAAGGAAATAATCAAACACATTGATATCAAACAACATAATGTAGTACCATTAGTAGATGCAATGTCATCGATGGCATTCAGCGCCCGCGACTTAAATCGTGCAGCGAAAATTTACGAAAAGATGCTTTCTGATAAGGAGTGCACTGTAATCTTGACGCTTGCAGGTAGTTTATTCAGCGCTGGTCTAAAGAAAGTGGTTTACGACCTGGTCACAAACAACATGGTGGATGTAATCGTTTCGACTGGAGCAATAATGGTAGACCAGGACTTTTTCGAGGCGCTTGGCTTCAAGCATTATATCGGTTCACCTTACGTCGACGACAACGAATTACGAGAACTCCATATCGACAGAATCTACGATACATTCATCGACGAAGACGAACTCAGAATATGCGACGATACAACGGCCAAAATTTTCGATAGTCTTGAACCACGTCCTTATTCGTCGAGGGAATTACTGTGGCATTTCGGAAAATATTTAGATGAGATTGGTGGACCCAAAGTAGACGACAGTGTAGTCTATGCGGCTTACAAAAACAACGTGCCAATTTTCGTACCTGCATTTTCGGATTGTTCTGCTGGTTTTGGAATAGTAATGCATCAACATAATAACCCAGAAAGACATGTTTCCTTCGATTCGGGAAAAGATTTTTATGAATTGACCCAGATTAAATTAAATAGCAAAGAAACTGGAATTTTTATGGTCGGCGGTGGAGTACCAAAAAACTTTACGCAGGATATCGTTGTCGCTGCAGATATTCTTACGGAAAATGCTCCGATGCATAAATATGCAATCCAAATTACAGTTGCCGATGTACGCGACGGAGCTCTTTCGAGTTCGACTCTCAAAGAGGCAAGCTCGTGGGGCAAAGTTGAAACTACCTACGAACAAATGGTTTATTCGGAAGCTACTCTTGCCATGCCGCTGATTGCTGGTTACGCTTACCACAAAGGCATCTGGAAAAACAGAGAAAAAAAAGAATTGCAGAAGTTATTCCTCAAAGACAATGTATCGGTCAAATAAATAAGATTGCAAAAGGGGCTATCTAAAAGCAAAGAGCTCGAATAATTACTCATGAAAATTGGTAAAATTAGTGTTCTCTTTAAAGAGATAACTTTTAGATAGCCCGTTTTTTTTAATCATTCACTTTTACTTTTATCACAACTTTTTTAACCGGAGTTGAAAGATTTACAGCTATACCCGGCATATGAATGTCTGTAGGGAAAAAGATAGCAAAGCAACCACTTTCGAGAATCAAAAACTCACCCTCTCCTTTAAGAAACATAATATCTTTATCTGGATTGTATTCTTCTGTAACAATCATTTTGGTTGGGAAAGAAAATCCAATTTTTTCCTTTCCTGATACTATAAATTGTATATCTGCGTATTTTTTATGCGCTTCCCATTTACCTGCTGTTCGAGGTTTGGTGTCATAATTTTGAACTATCGCAAAAACATTTTCACCATCGATTTCATATTTTCCTTCGCCAATATTTTCCAGGTCGTTGTTTTTTAAAAATTCAAATGCTTTTCGAAAATTCTCTCCCAGTGGGTAATAGTATTCTGCGTGCTTAATTTGATCGAGTATCATATTCCTCCCGTTTTAGTAATATCGGATCAGAGTTCGAAAAGAACTCCAGCGGTTATAATATAAAAATTATTTTTAAATTCGTTAATACCAGGCAGTCGATCGAGCTTCAAATCGAGGAAGACATATCTAATATCACCTGTAAGGATCAAATTTCCCACGCCCAATTCGGCGCCAAGACCGATATGATAACCGAATTCACTCTTAGTTTCGTCTTTGAGCCCCAATAAATTAAATTCTTCGGCAAAATCGATTTTAGTATTGTACCAGCCGGCTCCAACCGTACCATACAAAAGTGGAAAGAAATAGAGCATACCGCTAACCATTACAGGATACATAGTTGTTTTCAAAGTTCCGCCTTCGTATTCTTCTGTACGGTAATTAATAGAGGCTTCGAGAGCTAGTGAGCGAGCAAGATAAAATCTGCCAGCGGCTCCAAGCATAATTGCTCCATCTGCGTCTTCCGACTTGTGATAACCAAGCTGCGGTCCAATTGCAATTGTCTGAGCATTGACTCCGGATGCTATAACAACGGCAAAAAATAGTACGACCAATTTTCGTAGCATAGTGCCTCCGTTATTTATTTGTAAGAAATTTAATATGCGAAGGATATTGACTATTGAAATATACTCTGTGGACCGCTTTATGAAAATCTTCTTCAGACGCTTTATAAATGTCGACGAATTTTTGAGGATTTCGATCGAAAAATGGGAAAAAGCTACTCTGAATTTGTATCATTATTCTATGACCTTTTAAGAACGTATGGTCAATATCATTCAAGCGGAATTTAATATTTGTTATTTGATTGGGGACAAAGGGTTCAGGTTTCTCGTAGCTGTTTCTAAATTTCCCTCTCATTATTTCATAACGTATAAGCCGCTGATAGCCTCCGTATTCCACTTCTGAATTATTCATGTCTTCTTCGTTGTATGGGTAGACATCTATTACTTTTACAACCCAGTCAGCATCTGTGCCGCTTGTCGAAACGTAAATATTGACGTCGATTGGTCCTGAAATTGTGTAGTCTTCTTCGAGTGGAGCGGTTGAATATGAGAGTACATCGGGGCGTGCGTCTGCAAATCTCTGATCTTCACTCATATAAGTTCTATTATACATCCTGCGCGAATCATAGAATGTGGCGGTATAAGGGACTGGATTATCAGGATCACTAATAAATTCATCATAGCGAACATCTGAGTAAACCGGCTTTTCCCATAACAAAGTACCGTTTTCTCCAAGATGCAGTTCGCCAATTATTGATTCTTTCGGTGGAAATTCTTTATACCTTATCCATCTATTGCTTCCAGTTCTATAAGTTAATACTTCTGGTAATTCAATTTTACCTTCGCCTTTTAAATAATAATTAAAGAATGGAAATATTATCGAATCGTTATAGTATTTACTTGTACTATCCGGGAAGATGAAATCGCCAAACGAATTTCCGTCAGAGCGTGCCCATGCGCCGTGACTCCATGGCCCCATTACAAGGCGACAATCATTCGAAGAATTTTTTTCTTCGATGGAGCGATAAATATTTACTGGACCATATAAATCTTCGGAATCGTACCAGCCTCCAACAATTAAAACAGCCGGCTTAGTATTATTAAAGTGGGGCAAATTGTTGCGTGCTTTCCAGAATTCATCATAGGTACCATGCTCCATTATCTGATTCCAGAAAGGCAAGGCTTCGTGGAAATATTTTTGATTTATATTCTTCAAGGGACCTAAATTAAGAAAGAACGTGTACATATCTGGAGAATCGTACGGTTCGATTGTTTTCCATTCAGTAGTAAGAGAATCTCTTGGCTGGTCAAATGATTTAAAGAAATTAAACGACATTGAGAGTGAAAATGCGCCGTTGTGATGCATGTCGTCGCCGATGAACCAATCCGCAATAGGAGCTTGGGGAGATACAGCTTTCAAAGCTGGGTGGGAATCAATAAGGCTCATTGCAGCATAAAATCCTGGATATGAAATTCCCCAGATTCCTACTCTGCCGTTATTGTGCTTTATATTATTTATTAACCATTCAATAGTGTCGTAAGTATCTGTGGTTTCATCAACATCATTATTACTTTTTTTATGCGGGATATACGGACGCATATTTACAAATTCGCCCTCGCTCATAAATTTTCCACGAACATCTTGAAAAACAAATATATATCCATCTTTAGCAAATGCTTCGTTAGGTCCAAGCGAATTCGGATAGTTATCCTCTCCATAAGGTGCTGCCCTGTAAGGTGTGCGCACCATAAGAATTGGATATTTTTTCGAAGTGTCTTTAGGCGTGTAAACTGCTGTAAACAATTTAACCCCATCGCGCATCGGTATTTGATATTCTTTTTTTGTATAGTGTTCTTTAATCCAATCTTTACCCTGCGCAGCAATAAAGTTACAACTGTAAATAACAAGCAATAAAATGAGAGTGAGTCTCTTCATAATATAATCTCGATTTTTATAAATATTGTTCTGCTTTTCTCAAATTGTCAATTTTGCCCAAATCTATGAAAAGAGAATCGGTGTATTCAATATAGCTAATTTTATTTTTTTCAGATAAATTTTTTTGTGATGCAAGTTCCAGATAAAATTCAACCAGCGAGAAGACCTCCCTTTCGGGGAAATAATGAAATACCTCAGGCTGGATAATTTGTATACCGCAGAAAGCAAGGCGCTCGATATTTCCTTCATACTCACGCACTATTTTTGTTTCACCTGTCTTTTCATTCATCCAGCCACATAAGTTTTTCTTTTCGTCGAAAAGAAAATACCTTAACGATTTTCTTTTTTGCACTGCAAGAGTGATTAAATTACCATTCTCGATGTGAAGTCGATAAAATGCTTTAAGATTAATGTCGGAAAGAACATCGACGTTGTGAACCATGACAGGATTTTTACCAGTGAAAAGAGGGGCAGCTTTTTTCAAACCACCACCCGTATCGAGCAATTTACTTGATTCGTCGGAAATTATAATTTCTATTCCGTAATTCTTTTTCGAATTGAGAAAGTTTATTATTTGTTCTGCAAAATGGTGTACATTAATAACAATTCGCCTAAAGCCAGCGTCGATCAATTTCTGAATAATAATTTCAAGGAGAGGCGTTCCTTTAATGCTAACGAGTGCTTTCGGCTTTGTGTCTGTAATCGGGCGCAGTCTCGTACCGAGTCCAGCAGAAAGGATAAACGCTTCCATTATGAAGTTAGCCCTGTATGTTGAAGTATAACTTTTACATTATATTTTTCTTTGAGATGGCGGGCAAGATTCTCTGCACAAAATACAGAGCGGTGCTGACCGCCGGTACAACCGTAACAAACCATCAAATCGCGCCAGCCACGTTCGAGGTAACTCTCCACGACCTGATCTACCATGCTAATCGATTCGTTGAGAAATTTAATTGCAGCTGGCTGAGCTTTCAAAAATTCTGCAACCTTTTTATTACGACCCGTCAGGTGTTTATACTTTTCAATTTTGCCTGGATTCGGTATGGCTCTGCAATCGAATACAAAACCTCCACCGTTACCGCTTATGTCGTTTGGTATTTTATTTCTGTAAGAGAAACTGTATACACGCACAATTAAACGTTTGTGGTTTGGATTCCACTTATAAACATCGAGTTTCTTATTGTGTGTTATTTCGTTGAGAACCCGAAATAATTCAGGAATTTTACGAGAGATTTTAATTTTATTGAGAATCGATTCGAGGTTCTTAACAGCATAAGGGATGCTCTGTAAAAAGTGAGCTTTGCCCTCAAATAGCCCGCGATTACCATACGCTCCGAACATCTGTATAAGTCTTAAAAGCACGATCTCATAATAATATTTCATGAAATCCGTGTGCCTGACTTTATGGAATTTACTCACGATGTTCAGATAATGGTTTAATAATTCCATCCTCAGTTCGTCACTCAGATCAGCTTTCGAATCGTATAGAAAAGAAGCAATGTCGTATTGTAAAGGACCCCGTCTACCTCCTTGATAATCGATGAAATAGAGGTCGTTGTTCTTTACCAAGATATTGCGCGAATTAAAGTCCCTGTACATGAAATGATTGCCGTCTGCCTTAGATAGATATTCAATAAATTTGTTAAAATCTTTTTCGAGTTTATCTTCGTCAAATGGAATACCGCTTGGCTTCAGAAAATAATATTTGAAATAATTCAGGTCCCATTTCATCGACAATTCGTCGAACGATTTGCGGGGGTAACATTTTCGGAAATCAATTTTTCCCATAGTATCTAACTGAAACCTTGAGAGTTCTTCTAAAGCTTTCTTATATAAATTGACAATATCGGCAGGAAGAATTTTACCTTTTCTTTTTTTTCTTAATAAAGAAAACAAGGTTACGTCGCCAAGGTCTTCCAAAAGATAACATTTATTAATGTGATCAATAGAATAAATTTCAGGTACATTTAGACCGAGCTTTTTAAATATGCCAGTCAAATAAAAAAAGGCATCATTTTCCAGAGTATCTTCGTTATAAGCGCCAATTACAGTATTATTTCCTGAGTGCAGTCTGTAATATTTTCTTGCTGAACCGGAAGGCGGCAAGGGAGAAATTTTCACAAGTTTCACTTTGAATTCTTTTCGATATAACTCTTTCAATATTTTTTCTATAATCATAATTAATCCTCAATCGTAATTCAGTATAGTGCGTAACCATTTTTCTGCTTCCGACTTGCTCATTCCCTTTCTTTTTCTATAATCTTCGAGCTGGTCAAAGCCAATTTTGCCCACGTTGAAATATTTGGCTTCGGGGTGTGCAATATACCAACCTGAAACGGAAGCAGCCGGTAACATAGCCATGCTCTCGGTCAATATGATGCCAGCATTTTCTGTGGGATTAAGGACTTTCCAGATTGTAATTTTTTCCGTATGATCTGGCAAAGCAGGATATCCTGGTGCCGGGCGAATTCCAATATATTTTTCAGAGATTAATTCTTCATTCGTAAGATTTTCATCTGCGGCATAGCCCCACAATTCTTTTCTCACTTTAAGATGAAGCAATTCAGCAAAAGCTTCGGCAAGTCTATCTGCAAGGGCTTTTACCATAATAGCATTATAGTCGTCATGTTTTGATTCGTAATATCTTACAACCTCGTCGATTCCTATTCCCGCCGTAACGGCAAAGAGGCCTACATAGTCGTTCACACCGTATTCTTTAGGCATAATAAAGTCAGCCAGTGCGTAATTGGGCTGTCCTTTAACTTTCTTGATTTGCTGTCTCAATGTATGCATTACAGCCAGCAATCCTGTAGATGATTCATCGCAATAAAGTTCGATATCGTCACCTGTAGAATTAGCCGGGAATAAACCGACGACAGCATATGCTTTCAGTAGTTTGTTGCTAATAATTTCTTTTAACATTGACAATGCGTCATCATATAATTTCTGGGCTTCTTTGCCATAAGATTCGTTCTTTAAAATATCAGGATATTTTCCTTTCATTTCCCAGGCTTGAAAAAAGGGTGTCCAGTCAATAAAGCGGCTAATTTCTTCAAGCGGATAATCATTATAAACCGTCAGTCCCAACTTATTCGGTTTTATCGGCTGGTAGCTTTTCCAGTCTGAATGAAATTTGTTGTTGCGGGCTTCTATTAGAGTAACAAAGTTTTTCTCGGATATTTTTTTAACGTGATTTTTTCTTAATTCTTCATATTCATTTTTTACTTGAGCGACGTAATTTTTGTCCATAAGAAGATTATTTACCACCTGAACACTTTTGGAAGCATCGAGCACATGAATTACCGAACCACTATACTCGGGATCGATTTTAACCGCAGTATGAATTCTTGATGTTGTAGCTCCTCCTATCAAAAGTGGTAACCTCATCTTTCTTCTTTCCATTTCTTTTGCAACATGCACCATTTCGTCAAGTGAAGGTGTAATCAATCCGCTCAGTCCAATTATATCTACATTTTGATCGATTGCAGTTTGAATAATTTTATCTGCCGGTACCATTACGCCGAGGTCGATTATCTTGAAATTATTACAGCCGAGAACAACGCCAACTATATTTTTGCCGATGTCGTGAACGTCTCCTTTTACTGTGGCGAGCAATATCGTGCCCGATTTGCTCGAATCAGTATTTTTTTTGTCGGCTTCGATATAAGGGATTAAAACTGCAACAGCTTTTTTCATCACCCTTGCGCTTTTTACCACCTGAGGTAAGAACATCTTGCCCGCACCGAAAAGATCGCCTACAACGCTCATCCCTTCCATCAAAGGGCCTTCGATAATAGAAAGAGGATTTTTATAAATTTTCAGTGCTTCATTTATATCTTCTTCAATATAATCGACAATCCCTTTGATTAAGGAGTGCTTCAATCTTTCTTCTACAGATTCCTTTCGCCACTGTTCGTCTTTAACTTCTTTTTGCCTGGTTTTATCGATACTGTTTGCATACTCGATTAACCTTTCAGTAGCATCGGGTCTTCTGTTCAACACGACGTCTTCGACGAGCTTAAGCAACTGAGGTTCAATTTCTTCATAAACTGCAAGCTGTCCTGCGTTAACTATTCCCATGTCCATACCGGCTTCAATAGCGTGATAAAGGAAAACCGAGTGCATAGCTTCTCTTACCATATCATTGCCGCGGAATGAAAACGAAACATTGCTAACTCCTCCGCTCACTTTAGCCAGTGGCAGGTTATTTTTAATCCACCTTACGGCTTCAATATACGCCAGTGCATATTGATTGTGTTCTTCAATTCCCGTAGCAATTGCAAAAATATTCGGGTCAAGTATAATATCCTGTGGTGGGAATCCTACTTCTTTGGTCAATATATCATAAGCCCTTTTGCAAATAGCTATTTTCCTTTCGTATGTATCTGCCTGACCTTCTTCGTCGAAAGCCATAACAACAACGGCGGCACCGTATTTCATAATTTTTTTTGCTTGCTCTTTAAATTTATCCTCGCCTTCCTTGAGCGAAATCGAATTGATAATACCTTTCCCCTGCAAGCATTTGAGCCCTGCTTCAATAACGCTCCATTTAGAGGAGTCGACCATAATGGGCACGCGTGCTATATCCGGCTCTGAAGAGATTAAATTCAAAAACTTAGTCATTGCTTCTTCAGAATTGATCATCGCCTCGTCCATATTCACGTCGATAATCTGTGCACCGTTTTCCACCTGTTCTCTGGCTACCGATAATGCCTCTTCATATTTTCCTTCTTTTATTAAACGTGCAAATTTTTTAGAGCCGGCAACATTTGTTCTTTCACCAATATTGACAAAATTTGTATCGGGTCTGAATATTAGCGGTTCCAGACCACTTAAGCGAAGAAAGGGTTCCACTCTGGGTATTTTTCGTGGTTGATACCGTTCGGCGATCGTTGCAAATGATTTTATATGTTCTGGAGTAGTGCCACAACATCCGCCCACTATGTTTAAAAATCCTTCGGCTGCGTACTCTTCTAAGATTTTCAGCATTGCTTCTGGCGATTCGTCGTATCCACCGAATTCATTTGGCAAACCCGCATTTGGATAAAGACTTACAAAAACGTCGGCAATTTCGGATAACTCAGAAATGAAGGGACGCATTTGAGCAGGACCGAGTGAGCAGTTTAATCCAACACTAAGTAAATTTTTTGTGTGCGAAATCGAAATCCAGAATGCTTCCGTAGTTTGCCCGGACAAAGTTCTTCCACTCATATCGATAATTGTACCGGAAATCATTATCGGCAATTCCACACCCATTTCTTCGAAAAGCTCCATAATTCCAAATAGTGCAGCTTTTGCGTTCAGAGTATCGAAGACCGTCTCGAGCAAAAGAATATCGACTCCACCGTCGATCAATCCCTTTGCTTGTTCTTTATAAGCGACTTTCATATCATCAAATGTGATTGCACGAAAACCCGGATCGTTTACATCGGGTGAAATGGAAAGGGTTTTATTTGTTGGTCCCAGAGCGCCAGCAACAAATCTCGGTTTGGAAGGGGTTCTTGCTGTGAAGTCGTCGGCCACTTCTCTTGCAATCATAGCCGCTCGATAATTTAATTCATAAACGAAACTTTCCGTGCCGTAGTCAGCTTGAGAAATCGAAGTAGAATTAAAAGTGTTGGTTTCAATAATGTCAGCACCCGCATCGAGATATTGATAGTGAATCGACTTTATTATTTCCGGCTGAGTTATAACCAGTATATCGTTATTGCCCTTCAAAGGCGATTTATGGTCACGGAATTTTTCGCCTCTAAAATCCTCCTCACTCAATTTATGGCGCTGAATCATTGTTCCCATTGCGCCGTCGAGTATCATTATACGCTGCGTTAATATTTCTTTTAATAAGTTAAATTTATTCATAATATTATGTCCGTGATAATATGAACAGAAAAATTCTTAGTTTTGATGTCAGCTTTTATTTTATTTATTGTTTAGTATAATTAATTTTATTTCAAAATATAATAAATAAATGGGAAGAATATGATAGTTGTAACTGGTGGCGCGGGCTTTATAGGCAGCGCTGTTGTCTGGAAACTAAATCAATTAGGAAGAGACGATATTATTATCGTCGACGAACTCGGCACAGATAGCAAATGGAAAAACTTAAACGGACTTTCATTTGAAGATTTCTATCACAAAGAAGATTTCATTAGTTATATCATCAACGACAGTCTCCCCTTCGATACGGAAACAATTATTCATCTCGGCGCTTGTTCTTCAACAACGGAGAAAGACGCCGACTATCTGATGGACAACAATGTACATTACTCTCAGGAATTGGCAAAATATGCTCTTAGAAACAACGCTCGTTTTATCTATGCATCTTCAGCAGCCACATATGGGGATGGTTCAAAAGGTTACGACGACGACGAATCCCATCTGGAAGATTTGAGACCCTTGAACATGTACGGATATTCAAAACATCTCTTTGACCTCTGGGTCAAAAGGAATGGTTTACTCAATAAAGTAGTCGGATTGAAATATTTCAATGTATACGGACCAAACGAATATCATAAAGGCGATATGAGAAGCGTAGTTCACAAAGCATTTCAACAAATAAAATCAGAAGGAAAAGTTAAGTTATTCAAATCTTATCATCCGAACTATAAAGATGGTGAACAAAAGAGAGACTTCGTTTATGTTAAAGATGCTGTGGATATGACTCTATTTTTCATTGAGCATAAAGACAAAAATGGAATATATAACATAGGCACAGGAAAAGCACAAACATGGATTGAACTTGTAACAGCAATATTCAAAGCCCTCGACAAACCAGTTAATATTGAATTTATCGATATGCCCGAGGAGATCAAAGACAAATACCAATATTTTACGGAGGCAAATCTCGATAAGATACGCGCCGCCGGTTACAAAAATAAAATCATGAGTCTGGAAGAAGGCGTAAGTGACTACGTTCAAAATTACTTAATGAAAAAAGAATATCTCGCTTTATAATTTAACGGAGTAAAAATTGGTAAAAGAGCCATCGAGAGGTGAATTTAGAAAGCGTCTCTACTTTTTTACATTAAAACTGATTGAATTTATCGATCAGCTACCGAAAGACAATGTTTCCCAGAGAATTGGAGACGAACTCTTTGGCAGCGGCACAAGCGTTATAAGTAGTTATATCGAAGCCAGCGCCGCTACTACAACAAAGGAAATTAATATCCATACAATTGCCTCTCTTAAATATGCCAATGAATGTAAATTATGGTTAGCACTCGTTAGAGACAGCAAACGCGCCAAACCAGAAAAAGTGAAATGGTTCCTCGACGAGCTCGACGATATTTCCAAAATTTTAGCAGATTCGATTAAAAAATAAAAGGAAGAAATAATTGATGCAGCTTGCAACTCTTTGTTACGTTATTGAGAACAATAAAATATTGATGATGCATCGCGTCAAAAAAGAAAACGATATGCATGAAGGGAAATGGAATGGCCTCGGCGGGAAGTTCGAGGCAGGTGAAACTCCCGAAGAGTGTGTTATTAGAGAAGTTAGAGAAGAGTCGGGATTAATCATTACTAATCCCAGATTAAGAGGTTTTATAACATTTCCTTTGTTCGACGGTGAAAAAGATTGGTATGTATTTGTCTATACAGCAAGTAAATTCAATGGCAATCTGATTAATTCATCAGAAGGTAATTTAGAGTGGATTCCATATGAAGAATTCGGCAAATTGAATTTATGGGAGGGAGATAAAATTTTCATACCGTGGCTTTTTCAGGAAAAATTCTTCAGCGCAAAATTCGTTTACAAAGAGAAGAAACTTGTCGACTATTCAGTTGTGTTTTATTAAATGTTAGTCGAACAATTTCATCTGATTTTTATATTCACTGATCCTTCGATTTGCCAGTTCAATGTATTTTCTGTCGGTATCATAGCCAATATAATGACGATTGTTTTTAAGAGCTGCAAGGCTTGTTGTTCCACTTCCTAGAAATGGATCTAAAATAACGTCATTCTTAAATGAATACATTTTTATCAATCTTTCAGGTAATTCTTCGGGGAAAGGAGCTGGATGACCAATTATTCTGGCAGATACCGCAGGGAACGTCCAGACACTTTTTGTCCATTCCAGAAATTCTTCTTTAGTTATTGTACTTTCTTTGCCGTTGCTTTTCAACGAAAAAGTACCTTTACTAAATACTAATATATATTCATGAATATCTCTCAATACAGGATTAGCAGCGGATAACCAACTTCCCCAAGCTGTCGAAGGACTGGCACTTGAACTTTTATTCCAGATAATTTCTCCACGCATCAAGTATCCTATTTCCAGCATATCTTTAATTATATAGCTGTGCAACGGTATGTATGGTTTTCTACCAAGATTAGCAATATTGATACATGCTCTACCACCAGGAACAAGCACTCTGTAAGTTTCCTTCCATACTCTTCTCAATAAGGTAAGATATTCATCTAAACTTAAGTTTTCATCATACTCTTTAGTAGCATTATATGGAGGAGATGTTATCATTAAATGTACAGAATTGTCAGGTAATTCATGCATACTCTCACTGCTATGGCAAAAATGCCTGTCTAAAACATTTTGTGGAATACTATTCTCAATATACTTTACTTTTTGTTCTTTATTAATACCATCGTATAACTTAGAATTGTAAAATTGCGATGAATCATGATTGATTTTACCTGGAGTACCAAATGAACTTGTTTTAGTACCGTTTCTTCTATTATTAGGACTCATGACTCTCTCTTAGTAATTCTAAAAATCGCTCGGCTTTTTTCTCGATATCAACTTCTTTATTAGCACTCTCGATTAAACGTCCCAACTCCCTGTTTGATTTCATGCCAGAAAAAAATTTTCTATCTTCACTTAATAATCTATTAATATTTTCAACTAATTCATCATAATTATCTATCCTAATAAATCCTTTTTTAATGGTATCTTTAATATTCTCTCCATTGTTATCCAAAGGAGATGGGTTAATAGACCAAAAACCTTGCACAATTCCATATTCACGAAGATTATCAACTTTAGTCCTGTACGTTTCAGTTATCGGTGTATTACCAATAATGATTATTGGTATATAATTCGCTTTATTTGAAGAAATTCTAATGTTAATTGCTTTTCCGATAGCTTTAAGCATTGTATCTGATCTTAAAAAGCTCGGAGTACCTTTATGTGTAGTGTAATCGCCTACATATCTAATTTTTTGTGATGTAGTTAATTTCCAATTCCAAACTAATGACATTTTTACTTCTATTATTATTTTAATATCCTCTGGCTTCTGTTCTTGTTTATTTTCTTTACAAATAGCAACATCTGCAGGAGAATCTTTACTGAGTTCAATTTCTTTACATATGACCTTTCTTACTGCGTAACAATTAATACTTCTTGCATATTCACTTAACAAATCATGAACAAACTTTTCTGTATAATCACCGATGAAAGCATTTCTCGATTGCAGTGTATACTTCCTTCCTTTATATGATTTAGGCCAATATGCATAATAATGATTATCTTTTGTATAGTAAAAAAGTTCATCTGGAGAATGCTCTAAAAGAAACTTTTTAAAGAACATTCTTTCGCATTTTTTATCCCATAAATGCATGTCTACAATATTCACACATTTTTTTTATTTAATATAAAAAAAATCAAGATTAATAACTGGGACTCTTCTTCTATTGATGAACAAAAATTAAGCAGTTTTTTTGGCATATTTATAAGAATCGCTTATATTTGCAGTAATTTTTAAAAAAGGGGGAAACCACTCATGGGAAATTCAAGTACATTATTAGCTGCAAGATTATCAGAAAAACTACAAATTAGAGAAACTCTTGCTATATTTGTCCTGGCTGTTATCCTTCCAATAGTTTTTCATCTTCTGCCTGATATAAATGGAATACCGCTCGGGAAATACGTTCTCCCAGTTTATTATGCACCGTTAATAGCCGTATTGTATTTCAGATTTCATGTAGCATTTGCCGCATCTCTTTTAGCTCCAGTTACTAATTATCTTATAACTGGCAAGCCAGCTTTTGAGATTGTTCAATTAATCACTCTCGAGTTAGTTATATTTGTTACAGCTGCATATTTGCTCAAGCATGTAAGTCGTTTTAAATACGTCATTGCACCATTAAGTTACTTCATATCAGTTATGTTCGTTTATTTCTTTGCATTTTTAAATATTTCTGGACTGCAATTAAGTAACGGTTATTTATTTAATTCATTTTCTACAGCGATTCCAGGAATAGTTATGCTTACAATACTGAATATTATTTTGATTAAAAGAAAAGAGGCTTAAGAAAATCTCGATGAGAGAACTTAGTTTCAGTGAAATCTCTGAGAGAATAAAATTGTTCAAACTTCCGGCTTATGATACCGTCGTCGGTATTCGAGAAGGGGGCGTTGTACCAGCCTCTTTAATTGCTTATAAGTTGAATGCTGAATTGATTACATTAAAGATCAACTTTAGAGACAATAACAATCAACCTATTTACGAAACACCGAAAATATTATCTGAGATAAATAAAAATTTAGAGGGCAAAAAAATTTTGATTGTAGACGATGTATCTGTTACAGGCAAAACACTGGTTACAGCAAAATCGTATTTGAAACTTCCCGAAGCTGACACACTTGTTATGAAAGGGAAAGCCGATTACGTTATCTTTCCTGAAATTGACACATGCGTAATCTGGCCATGGAAGTGATTCAAAATTACACGACACATCAATCAATCAGTTAACTACTCCTGCGGCTCCATACCATAAACAACCCATTCTTCTTTAGCAAGGCCGTATACGCCAGGGACTTTCAGTCTCGCAAGTCTCATAAAAACCGTTAACTGTCCAAGATGATGAATATGATGAGCCATCATTACAGAAAGACTTTTGCCTCGTTTCCAGGTTTCTCCGTATAGAATGTCTTCGCGAAGTAACGTCTCGTCAGTCCACTGTTTCTCAATTTCGTTATAAAGTCCAGATGCTACTTTCTTGAACTTATCGATTTACTCATGAACATTTGACAGCAATTAAGCATCCTTTCCAATTGCTCTGACGTTTAGTTCCATTAATTGAGCCATTTCAACGATAGTTAGTACCATATGCCATACAATTCTTCCACTAGACCTTATATCGTCATGAAATTTCTTGTTAAGACTTTCATCACTTAGTCGTAAAAATCTTTAATTGTTGCTTTCGTTTCCTATTTTCAGTCTTTGAAAAAGTCGTTTATTACACTATAGATATTATCTCCTACCGAAAATTGTTAGAAATTATTTGTACTTATCAATATGGATAAAAAATGTAGAACAAAAGAGAGAATACGAATAAGATCCACATACCAGTTGAGATCTTCTTGAAATTTCCACCAAGAGTCATCGTAAGCGGGTAGATTACAAAACCAGCCGTCATTCCAACGCCGAGATTATAGGTGAAGCACATCATTACGATCGTTACGAACGCCGGAATTGCTTCCGAGAGATTTCCAAAATTGATATTTTTAATTGGCGACATCATAAGAAATCCTACAATGATCAAAGCGGCGCCGTATGCAAACGGAGGAATTGATGTAAAGAAAGGTGAAAGGAATAATGTACCCAAAAATAGGAGCGCCGTTATAACTGCAGAAAAACCGGAACGTCCTCCTGCTTCAATTCCTGCTGCCGATTCAATATAAACTCCGGCTGTAGTAGTACCGAGTAAAGAAGCTACAACTGTCGATAATGCATCGCATAGCATCGGTTTCTCGATGTCTGGTAAATTCCCATTTTCGTCCAGCATCTCGGCTTTATAGGCCAGTCCAAGTAAAGTTCCCAGAGTATCGATTAAATCTGTTATAAATATAACGAGTATCACTGCGATAAATCCCCACGTAAGAGCTCCTACCCAATCGATTTTTAGAAATACCGGTTCGATTGAAGGTGGCATATCAATGATTTTATTTGGCAGAGGTGCAGCGCCCAATAAAAATCCGAGGACTGTAACGCTCAATATGCCTATAATTATTGCACCATGCACCTTTTTAATCATCAATGCAGCAATAATAATAAAACCCAGCACCGCCAGTAGAATTTTTATATCCGATAAATTACCTACTTTTACCGGAGCTTCTGGCACTCCAAGACTTACAATACCAGTATCGTTAAGTCCAATAAAAGTTAAAAACAGACCTATACCCACAGCGAAGGAAATTTTTAGTGATTCGGGGATTTCATTTGCAAGCCAGCTTCTCATTTTTGTTAATGTCAGAATGGTAAACAAAACACCGCTGATAAAGATTGCACCCAATGCTGTTTGCCAGCTATAGCCGAGTACTTTCACTACAGTATAAGCTATAAATGCATTTTCACCCATATATGGAGCAATTGCGAATGGACGTCTGGCATAGACACCCATAATAAAGTACCGAAAAATGAAGTCAAAACTGTTGCCACCATTGAAGGGCCGAACGGTATTCCAGCTGCTTCAAGAATTTTAGGATTTACGATAACTATGTAAGCCATAGTTACAAAAGTTGTAAGTCCTCCTATTATTTCATTACGATAATTTGTGTGGAGTTGATCGAAGTTGAAATACTTGACTATCGACATAATTATTTTCTCTCTTTTATTATAAGTAATAAATTACTTCCGCCAGTCTCTATCATTTACGTGCGGAAGCGAAAATCCATTTTTCGCAGAAAGAGGGAATATAAACAGTGTAGTACTTTATACCTTTGTAATATTTATTCAGAATGGAATCAACAAGAGCATGCGTTTCTGAGTCGAAATGTGAGCAACATTGAAGCGTGAGGATTCCGCCAGGATTCATGCTTTTATAAATATCATTAAAGAAATTATCGAGAAATTTTTCACGCGGAATTTTCGAGAAAGCCTCAGGGTGCATTGTCAGATCATAAACTACAACATCGAAGCCGCTGTTATTCTTTAAATAATGGAGTGCGTCCTGATAGACTATTTCGTCATTCTTATCGATAAAAGACTTTTGAGAGATTTTGAGGAGATACTTGCTACTTACTTCAATTACTTTAGGATCGATATCTACCAGAGTAACTTTACGCGGTTTAATTTTCAATAATTCGTTGAGCACTCCACCATCGCCACCGCCCAAAATCACCGCTTTGTTTATTTTAATATTCGACTTTCTAATCGGATCGACTAATGCTCTGTTATATATATCAGCATCATATTCGGAAATCTGCAGTTCATTGTCGAGAAAAAGCATTCTACCGAAATGCTCGTTCTCAATTATTTCTATCATTTGATATTTCGAATTTTTGGAATAGAGAATTTTGCTGGCATGGTAGCTTACTTCGAATCCGTAGCCGGAGACAGAAGGAATCCAGTCCGGCTCGTGAAATTCGATTATGTTTCCTCTTTTCAAATATCCAAGTCGAACTTTTTTCGGTTTGAGAGCTTTTCGCAGATAGTCAATTAGCTTAATATGCTTATTCGGATCTGAACAGGTAAAAACATCGAGAGATACATGACCCGCTTCTGGATAAGAATGCAAACCGATATGAGATTCATTAATAATTGCAATTACTGGAACGCCGAGTGATTCAAGCTTGTGACTTACTATTCCTACAGAGTGAAGACCGGATTCTTCAATACTTTTTTTCAGAAATGATTTTAACTTTCTTTCGTTATTGAGATAGGTTTTATCGCAGTCAATAAATTCCGCAATATGCTGGGTTCCTAACGGGTTCAATAAACCTCTCCCGCATTTTTTCAAGCAAATATAAACATTTATGGAAAAAATTCATTACCGAGTGTTAAGAATTGTATATAATAGTCCATCTGAATACATATTGCTTCTAGATAATAGCAGAATTCGCTTTGTATGTCGCTTTAAGTAATACTCCAGGAAAAACTTATGTTGTTTTAAGCAGATCAGAATCCTTTTAAAATGAGTAAACTACACTCGTCATTTTAATTAAGAATGATAGCTTGCGAAAGAATTGAAATTGGACGAAGCTGATAAGAAGTAATTAAAGCAAGTTACTGCTTGCTCTAATTGATTATTTCGCCTTTGAGCAATTTTCTGAGTTCATTGTTTAATTTGGTAACTTAACGCTCTCCATTGTTATTGTACTTAACCACTCCATATAATTCGAAGTGATTTGATAGTAAACACAATAAATAAGTTTCCCAGAATCCGAATGATGGCAAGAACAAATACCATTCACCGGGCATACTACATTTTAATAATCTTTAGAAATCTTTCATGCAGAGCTACATTCGTTAAATCTAATGCTAAATCATAAAATCAAACTCACAATTGTCGATAGGTTGAATCTCTAGGTAATCGTGCTTTTTTCAAATAAGGTAAAATCGGACTTAATCGACAAAGTCACTAAAGTATAAATACTCGAAAAAATCACCTAACTACTTTTTTGTTCTTTAAAATATTTCTTAACATCAATATTATTGATTTGTTATCGAGTATTGAAAAAAATACAACAGATTTTGTATGAGATTAGATTAATTCATTTCCAGTAATGCATATCCGGAAGGTAATTTTATAAATTTAAGTGTAACGAGGAGCTCCTGTCCAGCATTTAAAAACGAAACTGTAACTTTGGTAATTTTGTTATCCTGCATATTATCATCTACAATTTCTTTAATTGTGTATTTTTCACTTACATTCAGAAGAGCTGAAATTTTTTTGCATATCCTTCTGGCTGTGTTTAATTCATCTTCATTATTTGGATTTAATACCGACTTGAGTTTTCTGTTTGAATCTTCACCATTGTAAACAATTAAGGCGGCGGCTCTTTCATAATTTTTTTGTTTACTGAGTTTAAAGAGTTCTTCTACGGTGTTATGTATTTTATTCTCTTCCTGTGGTGGTACAATGTTTTTTTGCGGAATAACAAAAACAGTCATCAGAACAAGCAACAAAATCGTCAATATAATATTATAGATCGATTTCATATTTCCCTCCACATCTATAAACGAAAGTTAAACATCAATGACAAAATAGTGTTCTTACCTTAAAAAGTAAAATGTTTTATTGGTTCACCCTTAGCACCAATTTCTGTCATAGCCTCGATACCAATATCAAGATGAATATCGGTATACTTTTTCGTCACATATCGATCTGACTTATCAGTTTTTATGCCTTCAGGAAACATTGGCAAATCTGACACCAGTAATAGAGCTCCGCGTGCAATTTGATTTGCATACCCTACAATAAATAATGTAGCCGTTTCCATATCAATGGCAATAACACCGAGTTTTTTCAAATATGCTTTGAATGACTCGTCCCATTCCCATAGCCTTCTGTTAGTAGTGTAAACAACACCTGTTCTGTATTCCATTTTACGTTCAATAATTTTATCGGAAACAAATTTGTGAAGTTTAAATGAGGGCAAAGCTGGTACTTCTGGCGGAAAATAGTCGTTGCTTGTACCTTCGCCTCTTATAGCAGCAATCGGTAGAATGAAATGACCAATTTCAGTCGAATGTTTTAATCCACCGCATTTACCAAGGAAAAGTACTCCCTTAGGATTTCTGGCAGTCAGTAAGTCCATAATAGTAGCTGCATTGGCCGAACCGATACCGAAATTAATTATTGTCAATCCCTGATTGTTGGTAGCCGTTTGCATCGGTTTCCCGATTCCTTTAATGTCGCAGTTAAATCGTTCTGCAAATCGAGTTACGTAATTATAAAAATTTG
This sequence comes from Melioribacter sulfuriphilus, assembly GCF_051488685.1. Taxonomy (NCBI): domain Bacteria; kingdom Pseudomonadati; phylum Ignavibacteriota; class Ignavibacteria; order Ignavibacteriales; family Melioribacteraceae; genus Melioribacter; species Melioribacter sulfuriphilus. The sequence continues at coordinate 72,271 of NZ_JBPSEH010000009.1, read as the reverse complement.
TCAATAGAAGGTAGTCGCCAAATTCGTCAATTTTAGTATCAGTATAACGGGGCAACCAGTTTTTTGCAATTTCGAGTTTAGTCTTAAGTTCTTTTTTCTTTGCCATATTTAATCCTATTTGATTCGGACAAAACGTTTGTTGAATTTTTCATCAATTTGAAAGACGACCCACGAAAAGAGATATCCTACAACCGAGCCAATGATTGCTCCTCCTATTACATCAGAGGGGTAATGAACGCCAACATACGGTCTTGAAAATGCCACAATAAAAGCCACTGTGAAAAAAGCTATTTTATAGTTTGGATAAATTCTCGAGAAAAAAATTGCCACGGAGAAATTATTGACTGCGTGAGACGATGGAAACGAGTATGACCCAGTACAACCAACAAGCAATCTTACATCTGACAATGCATTGCAGGGTCTGAGCCTTTCGAATAAATCTTTCAATAAGTTACTGCTCAATTGGTCGGAGATGGCTACAAGAAATATCAAAACAACAGCTGCAATTCTTCCTCTTCTTCCCCCCTTAATTATCAAAGTTAAATAAAGAATAGTATAAGCAATAAACCAATTTCGAGGATCTGTTATAAATGGAAAAAACTTATCGAATAGTGGATTGGACAAAGTATGATTAATAAAATAGAAAAGAGAAATGTCGATGTTCAGTAAAAAGTCCACAATTCATCCTAAAGAAATTTTAATTATGTCGATAATATATTAATTATTTATTTATTAATTTAGTATCGATAATTATTGATATACTCCCGAAGCATGATTATTATCAGAACATAAAATATTTCCCTAACTTTGAAAATAACGGGTAACAAGTGGTAACAGCAGGAAATACAGCTAAAAAATATTCCCGAACATTAGAGCATAAAGTTAATGAATATATAAAGCAAGAAACACAAAAGGAGCTTTTATCTCCATTCAGATCGTTGGCCATTTTTTCTGCTGCATCTGGCGGGATAGCTCTAATTTTCGAAGTGCTCTATTTCAGTGAGCATAGCATTCAACTTTATGTATCGCGTTTATTTTCCGTTTTCATCGCCTTTGTACTACTTGTATTATCTAATTCACGACATGGCAAAGAACATCCCGCCTTGCTGGTACACATTCTTTTAATGTCGATCGTGGCGTCTTTCGGAGTGATGATTTATCTGGAACCACAAACCTTAGTATTCAATTCGCACATAATAAGTCTAATAATATTTACTGCCGCATTATTTCTCAGCTGGGAGGTACGCCATCAGGTTTTAGTTGCAGTTTATTATAACCTCGTGTTTGTTGCTTCGGCAATAGCCAATCAGGCTCAAAATATTCAGCACATGCTCGAATCGATTGTACTGGTAATGATCATAAGCGTTATGGCGGTGGTCGCAAGTTATATTAATTACAGACTCCGTCGCGAGGCTTTACTGAAGAGCTACGAAGTCGTCCTTTCAGAAAAAAAATTCAGAAATATTTTTGAAAATTCGGTTGAGGGAGTATTTCAAATTACTCCAGCAGGCAAATTCACCGCTGTAAATCCCGCTCTTATCAGAATGCTGGGATATTCATCGGAGGAAGAAATTAATAAATTGAATTTTTTCAACGACCTCTTCAAAAGGAAATCGGACGCAGATTTGTTGAATAAATTGCTCGAAAAACAGGGTAAGGTAAAAAATTACAGAGTACAGTTTCTTAAAAAAGACGGCAGTGAAATTGCAGTTAAAATGAATGTAAGGCTGAGTTACGACGAGGAGGAAGACGCAACATTTTTCGATGGCAGCCTTCAGGACATAACTCAACAGGTGCTGGCAGAACACGAACGCCAGAAAGCACTGGAAGCATTGCGACAGGAAAAAATTAAATCTGACATAGCTGCGCAGAAAGCTCGACAAGAAAGTAGCTATAAAACTAAATTCCTGGCTAATATGAGTCACGAAGTTCGTACTCCAATGAACTCGGTTATGGGTTTTCTTACATTGATTGAAAATGACCTTTTTGAAAGTGAGGAGGAACTAAAAAAATTCGCGCGGGATGCCCGTCTTGCAGCTGAATCGTTACTGGACATAATCAACAATATTCTCGATATATCTAAAATCGAAGCAGGTAAGATGGAACTCGAAGAAAACGAGTTCGACCTGAGTGAAGAAATTCATAAAGTATCGTCGATAATTGGTCAAGCAGCTCGACAAAAGGGAATTGAAATTATCGAAGAGATCGATCCAGGTCTGCCCGATAAAATTTACGGAGACGCCACACGCTACCGACAGGTCGTATTAAATCTGGCTGGCAATGCTGTTAAATACACCGACAAAGGAAGCGTTACGATTTCTGTAAAAGTAGAAAATAGAACTACAAGTACAATCGAAATCCTTACCTCTGTAATTGATACTGGTACGGGAATTCCTAATGATAAAATTCCCCTTCTTTTTGAACCTTACGTGCAGGTAAAAGACAAAAAGGACAAAAAGGAAGGCACGGGACTAGGATTGGTTATTGCGAAAGAATTCATTAAACTGATGGGTGGCGATATTAATGTCGAAAGTAAACCCGGTCAAGGAAGTAAATTTTACTTTACAGCCAGGTTCAGGCTCACTCCATCGGAAAGCGAAGAATCCGGAGTTGCAGCAGCTTCAATTTACAATCAAAAAGAGATAGAAAAACAAGAAGCACTAAAACCATCCATTCAAGAATCGAAGTCTGAAAAACGTTTACTACTGGTTGAAGACAATCCGATAAGTCAGGACCTGGAGTTAAAAATCCTCCGCGAAGTCGGTTACACAGTGGAAGCAGTATCGAGCGGAAGCGAAGCTATTGATGCAGTTAAAACAGGCAGATATAATCTTGTTTTAATGGATATCGAGATGACAGATATGGACGGCATTACCGCCACAAAACAGATTAGAAATTTACCCGGCGATGTAGGTAAAATTCCGATTATTGCTGTCACTGCGCACTCAAGTATGAAAGACCGTGAAAAATGTTTAGCAGCAGGGATGAACGATTATATCGCCAAGCCTATTAACATTCAGTTCTTAAAACTTACGATCGACCAGTGGCTAAAGAGACAAATCGATTAAAAGAAGGCTGCACCATATGGAGCACAGCCTTCAACAAATTATGCCATTTTAAGAACCTCTTCAATACGCGTTAAAGCCCAGTCAATTTCCTCTTTTTTAATAATCAACGGGGGAGCAAAACGAATTACATTTTCGTGAGTTTCTTTGCAAAGAATTCCTTTTTTCATAAGAGCTTCACAGAAGCGGCGCGCTCCTCCCGCTTCCGGTATTAATTCTACTCCGATGAACAATCCCTTACCTCGTACTTCTTTGACATGCGGGGATTCGATGCCTTTTAATTTTTCGATGAAATATTTACCTACTTCAGCTGAGTTTTCAATCAATTTTTCTTCGATCAGTACTTTGAGTGATTCTCTTGCTACAGCAGCACCGAGTGGATTTCCTCCGAAAGTCGAACCGTGGTCACCTGGCTTGAAAACGCCGAGTACTTCTCGATCAGACAAGACTGCAGATACTGGATAACAACCACCCGACAAAGCTTTGCCAATTATCACAACGTCGGGTCGAATCCCTTCATGCTCGAATGCAAATAATTTACCAGTCCTTCCCAATCCAGATTGGATCTCGTCTGTAATTAATAAAACATTATTCCTTTTACAAATTTCATAAGCCTTTTTCAAATAGCCCTCCGGAGGCACAATTATACCACCTTCTCCTTGAACAGGCTCGACAATAAAAGCAACTGTATTTTCTGTTACTGAATTTTCTAAATCTTCTGCATTCCCGTACTCGACAATTTTAAATCCAGGAGTAAGTGGACCGAAGCCATCGCGGTACTGTTTTTCAGTAGAGAAACTGATGATTGTAATTGTTCTGCCGGCAAAATTATTTTTGCATGCTATTATCTCGGCTTTATTTTCGGGAACTCCTTTAACTTTGTATCCCCATTTTCTTGCAGCTTTCAAGGCTGTTTCGACAGCTTCAGCTCCTGAATTCATTGGTAATGAAATTTCGTATCCAGTCTGCTCACTCAATTCTTTATAAAGTAAAGGGAGTTGATCGTTACGAAATGCACGTGAAGTCAATGTAACTTTTTCTGCCTGTTTCTTGAGAGCATTTATAATACGTGGATGACAATGCCCCTGATTAACAGCAGAATATGCCGCAAGACAATCCAGATATTTATTTCCCTCGACGTCATACACCCAACAACCCTCCGCTCTTTCAATTACTACATCCAGCGGATGATAATTGTGCGCCCCATATCTTTCTTCCAGTTCAATAAATTCCTTTGTTGTCATATAAATCCTCTTTTTATTTAAATTGTAGCTCTAAATTATTAAAATTGTTTTTCTATTCCGAATGATGATTAATACAAAAATTTATAATTTTGGTTATCAACTTGAGAGTAAGGTGACGAAATGGAGATCAAAACGTATAGTTTTACTGTAAATACCAGGGGTAACAGCGACATAATAGACATTACTGCTGAAGTAAAAGAGAAATTAAATGAAACTGGATTTAAAGAGGGAAGTGTACTGGTTTTTGCTCCAGGCTCCACTGCAGGAATTACAACAATAGAATTTGAGCCTGGATTACTAAAAGATTATCCCGAATTTTTCGAAAAAATAGCTCCATCAAATAAACATTATCATCACGACGAGACCTGGCACGATGCCAATGGATATGCACACGTGCGAGCTTCGTTGCAGGGCAATTCTGTAACGGTTCCATTTACAAATTCAAATTTACTTCTGGGCACCTGGCAACAGATAGTACTTATCGACTTCGATAATAGACCCCGCCGAAGAAATATTATTACACAATTTATAGGACAATAAAATGACAAAATTCAAGTTTTTTCTGACCTGCTTCCTTTTTCCTTTCCTGTTGAACTTTGCGTGGGGAAATGAAGGTCATCAGCTTATAGCCAAACATGCATTAAACTTAATCTCCTCAGAGATTGGCTTATCACAAGATGCAATCAATTACATTATAGAACACTCCGTAGACCCGGATTACAGAAAAAAAGACGATCCCGATGAACCTCAAAGGCATTTTATCGACATCGATTTCTACAGCGAATTTTTAAATGGAAGCATGATAAATTCGAAAGAAACATTAAAAGCTATTTACGGCGATAGCACTGTAAAAAAAATGGGACTGCTACCATGGGCTACTTCAGAAACATTTGATAAACTTGTAAATGCATTCAAGGAAAAAGATCGTGCTAAAATATTGCTATACTCTTCCGACCTGGCTCATTACGTTGGGGACGGCCATCAGCCGCTTCACGCAACAATAAATTATAACGGGCAACTCACAGGTCAGAAAGGAATACACTTCCGATATGAAATTGAGATGTTCAACCGCTATCTGAATGAGATTGAAGCAAACCTGAAGAATGGTCAGGTAGTTGAACTAAAAGCTCCTCTTTTAGATGTAATTTTTGACTATATCTACGAATCAAATTTCGAAGTGGATATAATTTTAAACGCCGACAAAAAAGCAACACAATACAGTAATAATGATGAAAACAAATATTACGAATTGCTCTGGTTTAGAACCCGTCATTTGACAATTGATAAAATAAATCAAGCGTCTATAATGTTGGCATCGATGATTTATACTGCCTGGCTCAAAGCCGAGAAACCTGTTTTGAGTTCATTATGAAAAATAAATTTGTAACCGTATTCGGCAGTTCTGTACCTAAACCGGGCGACGAAGAATACGAAACGGCATATCTGCTGGGGAAACTTCTTGCAGAAGCGGGTTTAAATGTTTGTACTGGAGGATATCAGGGCATTATGGATGCTGTTTCGAAAGGTGCTCGTTTAGCCGGAGCCGAAGCCATTGGAGTTACTATCGACATTTATAATTCCGTACCGAGTAAATATCTGAGCAAAGAAATTAAATGCAAATCCCTTTTTGAAAGACTCGAAAATCTAATGAAAATTGGAGATGCATATATAGTCCTTCAAGGTGGCACCGGCACGCTGGTGGAGCTTGCCATTGTGTGGGAATTTATCAACAAAAAAATGATGCCCAAGAAACCTATAGCATGTCACGGGAAAATGTGGTCCGATATTGTAAAGCTTATGGATACTCAGATAGAGAAAGAAAAACGTGAAATCGGTTTGATAAAATGTTTTAGCGATATTAAGATCTGCGCTAATTATATAATTGACTCACTTTCCTGAATTAAGTAATTCTTCCGAAAGTTTATACACCAGGTCGACCGGCAATTCTTTGATACATTTAAACTTAACGTCTCCCCTTTTACAGGTCAATGGTCTGGGTGAATAATAAAAGCATGGAGCGCAGTCGAGATTAAGCGAAGCAATTCTATACTCTGTTCGCCAGGGATGAATATAATCGGGATTCGTTGGCCCTATTAAGGCAACCACTTTCAACTTTAAAGCCGACGCCACATGCATAAGACTCGAATCGTTTGTGACAAACAAATTACATCTTTTCATAACCGCTGCAGTATGAATTAACGAATCTGTATCAACAGAAATAATATTAGAATTGCCTCCGTACTTTATTATCTCTTCTTTTAATCGATGCTCTTCAGGTCCTCCGAAAATCAACACACGTGCTTTATGTTGATTGATAAAACGAACAGCTAACTCGGCAAATTTTTCAGTACTCCACCTTCTATTAGCATGATTCTTTAATGTAGAGCATCCAGGATGGAATCCAATTACAGTTTCATCTTCACTTATTTTATATCTACTTAAAAAGTTACGCATATATTCTTCATCATCAGAAGAAAAATTCAAGCTCAAGCCTGGAATAGAATCTACTAAAGAGCCAGTTATCTTTTCGATTAATTTGATATTTTCTTCTACATTGTGAAGTTTATCATTCTCTTCAATTCTAACATTATTCAAAAATCCAAGATTCATAAAATCCATGCGGAGATACTTTACAGCAGCTCGTTTTTCTGCTCCGATTAAAAAGTTAATAATATTATATTCCTTTCTGTTTGATGGATACACATTAATCGAAATGTCGTATTTACCTCTTAGACTTATAACATACGAGAGCGATTTTAATTTTGGCTTATTGAGAAAGTCCCAGTACAAAACTTCAGAAATCTCGGGTAAACTATTATATATTTCCGCCACTCCTTTGTACATTACAAGGGAATCGATCCTTGAATCGGAGTAAATCTTCTTTAGCACCGATAGTGCCGGCGTAAACATCAATGCATCCCCGATACCTGATAAAGCTAAGACTAATATTCTCATACCTGTACAGTCATTATTAAAATGAAGAGTCCGCCTTCAAGCGGACTCTTTCTTAGGAAAATTAAAATTTATCGAAGCTTATTTAACTTCGAGCGTGTCAACGCCCGCAAGCCGTCTGTATCTATTGAGCAATTGTTTGACAGATTCGTCGTAAGGCAAATAAATTGACAATTGATTAAGAACTTCGACGGCTTCTTTGTACATTTTCATATTTTCATAATGGGTCAATAATATATCATACGGATTATTCCAGCTCGAATAATCTCGCGGATTGTTCTTTAATTGCAACTTTGCCGTTTCAATTACCTCTTTTGCAATTTCTTTATACTTGTCGTATGCGCCCGCAGCATAATAAAGACGAGCAACATCATGCAGAATTCTGTTGTCAACTTTTACGATATTGCGTGGAATTTTCTTTTCCATTAAATCGAGAGTTTCAACTGTACGTGTACTATCTTTTAAGCTATAGAGATAATGAACGGCAAGCCTCATGAAAGTATTGCGATAGTTCTGTATTAATCGCTCGTGGTTTTCATCGAAAAAGATTGTCGAGTCGTTCAAGCCTCTAAATTTAAATCCGGGACGATAATCTTTCGAAAATCCTTTTGGTTCGTCGAATAATTGTTTGCGCATAATCGGCTCGTTTATAAATTCGATTGAGCCTGTGTTCGACTTATCCGGCACAAGTCGAAGCGCCATACCCTCCATACGCAGATAGTCATCAAGTCCAAGCTTACTATCGTCCGAACAAGTTATTGCAAAATAAATTGGTCTTTCCCATTTGCTTTGCATGATTATATCGAGTACTACAAGGTCTTGAGTTCGAATGGCTTTAATATTCCCATATTGTACTGGATTTTTCATGAGCCATGTAAGTTTTCCTGTTTTTATAATTGTACTATCTTTAACGTGGAATTTTTTAATTACCTCGGGCGGAACGGGAATAGACATTTCAGTGGGTTCCCACCTTTGTACTGTAAGATTATCGATGTCTCTATCGGAAAGGCTCATCTGAACCTTGGGTGCGCCATAAGGTTCGGTATTTTTAAGTTGTTTGATATACCAAGGAGTGTTCAGAAGACTAAGATTCGCAATTCGAACATCTCTACGGACACCTTCGACATCCTGCAAATACCACAACGGGAATGTATCGTTATCTCCGTTAGTAAATAAAATTGCATTGGGAGCGGCACTTTGCAATAGATTATAAGCGTAGTCCCATGGAACGTAATTACGCGAGCGGTTGTGTTCGAAGTAGTTTGCATGGAACATATTTACAGGAACTACAATAATTCCCGCAACCATTATAAGACTTAAAAATGGTTTAAGATTATTAATCTTATCAAATTTTTCGATAATCAATTCAATTATGCCTCTCATGCCGAGTGCAATCCAGATTGAATAAACAAAAAAGGCACCGACATAGAAATAATCGCGTTCACGCGGCTGTGGTTGTTGTTGATTTTGATAGAATGCCGTTAAATAGCCGAGGAATATAAACATAACCAAAAAGACCGAAGCCATCTTCCAATCGCGCCTAAAATGGAAAAACAAACCAAACAGACCAATAAAAAACGGGATGCCATACATATCCGACCAATCGACGCCACTATCTTGATAAGTAGAAACTCGTCCGATATAATTCCAGAATAAATATCTATTGAACATGTGATCCATCTGATAGCGCCACAGGAAATCGAGATCGCTCGAATAATTTGTGTATATACCCATTTGATGCGGTTCGTTGGAAAATCTTCTCTTAAACGTTGGGAAATCACCGTATTGCTCACGATTCAGGTAAGACTCCAATTCGGTAAAGGTTTTGGGAGAATTCATATTAATCGGCGGCTCTTCATTGGCACGTATTATTATCATAGCATAAGTGGTGATTCCAACAAGCCCCAATAAAAAAGCTTTCGATACAAGATTGAGAGTTGGTTTATTATTCTTTGCAGTCCAGTGGATAGCAAAAGCCGTAATGGCAAATAATAATATCGAGGTTATGAGATTTAGTGTGTAGTCATTACCCGATATTAATGATATAAGTCTGGGTACATATTTGACTAGACCTGGATAAACTACAACAAGTGTAATACCTCCGAGAATCATTGGAATATAAAATGAATTTCTCGTAAAGATCTTTTTATACAAAGCCGCCATAATCAAAGCCGAAATGGCGCCCAGCACTATCATAAATCGTTTGTCAACGTCTTTATATTCATCAGGGGTTGGTGGATTGGACGAAGTTTGCGAAGCCCACATTAAAGCCGCTACCACAAGCACAACGGCAGCATGAATAAGAAATATTATTGCGGTCTTTTTAAGTGTTTCTTCATCGTCAATATATTTTCTGAATACAACAATCATAACAATTGGCACAATCGCAAGAACAGCCATCAAATGCACGCCTGTAGAGAGCCCTATTAAATAAGCAATCAAGAGAATATATTTTTCGTTGTCCGGCTGGTCGGCTTTTTCATTCCATTTCATCATTAACCAGACTACAAAAGCAATAAAGAAAGTCGAAGATGCATACACTTCAGCTTCGACAGCATTAAACCAAAATGTATCGCTAAAACTTAACGAAAGGGCTCCAATGGCAGCGGGTATATAAACAGTTAATGCTTCGAATAAACTTCCAGGTTCTTTTTTCCTATAATTTTTTATAAGCATTACGGCGATTAAATATAGGAACATCACCGTAAAGGCACTCGTAACAACTGAAATTAAATTGACTCTTAAACCGATGTTTTCAGCAAAAGGGATCATAGAAAAAAGTCTGCCAACGATTAGGAAGAAAGGTGTTCCAGGTGGATGTGGCACCTGCAGTGCATACGACGATGCAATAAATTCGCCACAATCCCAGAAAGAAACCGATGGCTGAACCGTTATTAGAAAAACAAATAAGCTGATAGCAAATACTATTCCTGCAATAATTCTGTTAAGTAATTTATGATTCATATCCCACCGCTATTAATTTTTCCTGAATTATTCGTCCGTTCTATCTTCCGGTTTTTTAAAAAGATTATCCAGATTTTTCCTTTCCCTGTTAACGTGATACTTTATATAAAGATTTTTGAGCTTCTCAAAGGAAAGTTTGTCGAGGTCTTCGTCGTCTTTGTGTCTTTGAAGGAGTATCTTATATACTTCTTTTTCTTTAGGGTCGAACTTACGTTCATATTTTTTCAATATTTCAAAGTATTTTTTCTGTTCCTGATAGCTCATTTTTTAGTGTGATTATCTGAAAATAGTATTCCAAATTAATTAAAAATTCATACAATAAAAAACTATATTTGGACAAAAAGCGTAGGTTCTTATGCAAGTTTACAAGAACTATACACCCGATGTTTCAATAATTCTACCTACATACAACAGAAAAAATTTGTTGCCGAGAGCAATAAATTCCGTTATAAACCAGACTTATGATAAATGGGAATTGATTATTGTAGACGATGGAAGTACGGACAATTCGCTTGAAATTATCGAGCCGTATTTGGTCAATTATGAAAACATCCGTTATATGAGGCATTCGAACAGAAAACCGCCATTATCGATGAATGCCGGTATACTTGCAGCAGTTGGAAAATATATAACATTCCTCGGCAGCGACGACGAATATAAACCCGAACATTTGAAATTGAGGATGAAGTTACTTTCAGAGAACGCTGAAATAGATTTAATCCACGGAGGTTTGGAAATAATTGGAACCCCATTCGTAAAAGACAAAAATGATCTAACTAAATTAATTCATATTTCAGATTGTATAGTCGGCTGTACATTTATCGGTAAAAAAGAAGTTTTTCTAGAACTTCAAGGCTTTAGAAACCTAAGATATAGCGACGATTCCGACTTTTATGAAAGAGCCTTTAAACGATTTAATATCCTCAAAGTAGATTACCCCACTTACATATATTACAGAGATACGCCGGATAGTATTTGTTCAACTATAGAATAGAATACTTAATATACTTTAATATGTTTACACTTTTTAATATTTTGTACCAACCATTACGAGGTGTAAAATGAAGCGGCGAGACTTTATAAAAAAAGGATTACAGAGTAGCATACTAATTACCGCAAGTGTATCGCTCCCGGCTTTTACGAACAACATATTTGCAGAAAAGCGTGGTAATTACGACTTAGTAGCTATAAAAGGTGGTACACCAGGCGATATGTTCGACAGAGGTATTGGAGCAATGGGAGGTATGAAGAAATTTGTTAAACCAAATTCAAAAGTTGTAATTAAACCAAATATCGGGTGGGATACTTCTCCTGAAAGAGCCGCCGATACTAATCCAGAACTCGTCTCCCGTGTCGTAAAAAGCTGTTTTGAAGCTGGAGCAAAGGAAGTCTATGTTTTCGATCATACGTGCGACGACTGGCGCCGAGCTTATTCCAACAGTGGAATTGAAAAAGCCGTAAAAGATGCTGGTGGTACCATTGTTCCGGGCAACAGCGAGAGTTATTATCATGAAGTAGACATTAAAAAGGGAAAATTACTAAAGCAAGCCAAAGTTCACGAACTAATACTCGAATCGGATGTATTTATCAACCTTCCAATATTAAAACACCATGGTTCGGCACGCATTACAGTTTCTCTCAAAAATTTAATGGGGATTGTCTGGGACAGAGGATACTGGCATAGAACGGGTTTGCATCAATGTATTGCAGATTTCGGAACATTTCGTAAACCCGATTTAAATATTGTCGATGCTTATTATGTAATGACGAAAAACGGTCCGCGAGGTGTATCAATGTCAGATGTTGTTGTTATGAAATCTCAAATAATTTCGACCGATCCTGTTGCAGCGGATTCGGCAGCAGCCATGCTGTTTGGTATTAAACCTGATGATGTTCCTTACATAACTATCGCCGATTCAATGGGTCTGGGCGTAAAAGATCTAAAATCACTCAACATCGAAAGAATCGTAATGTGACATGAATACTGGCCTGTTGAAAAAAATTCGTGTAGTTCTTGCTCTCGTATTTTTTATTCCTGTCACATATATTTTAATCGACTTTACAAATAGCGTTTCGACAAGCCTTATTGACAAAATTCTCTTTTTTCAATTTGTGCCTTCTTTATTAAAAAGTTTAATTTTGTTTTCGTTTACAACAGCGGGATTTATATTAGTACTATTATTAACGACCTTGTTTGGAAGGATATATTGCTCAACCATTTGCCCACTTGGCATTTTTCAGGATGTTATTAATTATATTGTAAAAAAAATAAAAAAACGGAAAAGAAGACTAAGTTTTATCACTCCAAATAAAACCGTTAAACTCACTTTGATGGCAATTCCCTTTCTGCTCCTCATAGTTGGTCTTGCCACAGGATTTCTTATTTTCGACCCATACAGCATTTACGGCAGATTGGCTGGTAACTTCTTGCGACCTGCGATAATTTTCACCAACAATATTGTCTCTTCTGTTCTGTCTTATTTCGACATTTATTCTGTCTATCCTGCAGAAATAAATGCTTTCAACACCGTGCCTTTCATTGTTGCTTTCTTCTACTTAATATTGATTACCTATTTAACCATAACAAAAGGGAGACATTACTGTAATTTAATTTGTCCAGTAGGGACGTTACTGGGATTAATTTCGCGATATTCTCTTTTTAAGATAAAAATTAATAACGAGGATTGTCTTTCATGTGGTTTATGCGAAAGGGATTGTAAAGGCAATTGCATCGACAGCAAAAATAAGAAAGTAGAATCTGAAAACTGTGTGATGTGCTTCAACTGCATTACAGCATGTCCAACAAAAGGTATAGTTTATTCGGCTGGAAATTATTTTAAGAAAAATACAATCGAAACGGATAGTAACAAAAGAAATTTTATCATTAAGAGTGTGGTATATTTATCCTCTCTCACATTCGTTGGACAAAAACTTCAGAATAAAATAGTGGTTACAAAACCAAGTACTATTCCCATTTTCAGAAAATACACAGTGTCTCCTCCAGGTTCAATAAGTCTGGAGCACTTCAACAATTCATGCACGGCGTGTCATCTCTGCATAAGTGCCTGCCCAACGCAGGTATTACAACCTTCTTTTTTGGAATACGGACTAAAAGGGATGTTACAACCGCATCTTGACAATGCATCAGGATACTGCAATTTTGATTGTATTATCTGCAGTGAAGTATGTCCAACAGGCGCGATACTGCCTTTAGCTGTCGAAGAAAAAAAACTCACTCAGTTGGGAATTGCAAAATTTGTAGAAGATAATTGTGTAGTCAAGACACAAAATACTGATTGCGGAGCCTGCGCGGAACATTGCCCAACAAAAGCAGTCCACATGATTCCTTATAAAAATAATCTATTTATACCGGAAGTACGAGAAGAATACTGTATCGGTTGCGGAGCGTGCGAACACGCCTGTCCTGTTAAACCTTATAAAGCAATTTATGTGGAAGGTAATCCAATTCACAAAACAGCCAAGATAAATCCTGAATACAAAGAGAATCATCAAGAAATCGATACCAGTACAGATTTTCCCTTTTAATTTCTTCTCATATCTTTTCCCTGACATCATAAACTTGTTGCAGATCACTCTTTTCAATTTGACTTACCTGTATTTATTTAATAGTTTGATATTGATTTTATTCATACCCTTTTTGCTAATATAACTCAGATCTTCTTTTAGTAAAAAGCTTCGTTAATTAACACGCTATATGTTCTTTACGTACTAATATAATTATCAACAATAAAAAAGATTTACTAAAAGGAGGTTTTATGAGTAAAAGCAAAAAGGTGATTATCCATTTTTTAGTTTTATCCTTCTTTTTTACGAGCAATTTCTTTGCTCAAAAAAAAGCAAATTTTAAACCAGAGAAAATTCAAAATGAGATTAATACCCAGCGCAATTTTTTTGTCGCACTGGAAACAAACGGAACATTTAATACAACCGTTTATACTTTTGGAGATATAACCGTATTCTCGTACTTCGATAATACCGTCGTTTCTATTTACGATGCTTCAAATAATTTTATTAGCAGTGAAACACTTAATATGGATTCATATCATACATTTAATTACGGTAGCGGAATTTTTAGAATTGTCGGGAATAAGACATACACGGTTTTAGTTGGCGATGCAATTACATCTACAGTTAATGGCTTTTATGCTGTTGACGAATCCGGGCGAGCGGTCTCTACTAAATTTAATACCTGGATGTCAAATAGTAGTTTCAACCAAGATGATTTTATAATATTCGGCTATCAAGATAATACGGGATTCACAGTTAAAAATCTTCAAACAGGTACATTAATTGCTGCTGGAACACTTAATGAAGGAGAGAATTATTCCTTTAAAAATGCAGGCAATATCCCATACGGTCTTCCATTACAGGTCTCTGCAACAAAACCTGTTTCAGTTTTATCTTACGAGGATCAGGATTATTATGTACCATCAAGCAATGGAAGCTTTGTTGGAACTTTGTTCTACGGTTTTTCTGGCTATAATGGTTACTGGCAAAATAGTATTACAGTTACCTCCTATTCCGATAACAATAACATAATAGTTAAAAATACCATAACTGGAGAAACGATAAGTGAATATACATTACAAAAGGGTCAGGTACATTCCGACGGAATAACTTCTGCTGTTTTTTGGACAGTCACGTCTTCACAACCGGTTTCCGCAGCTAATATTCCTTATGCCGGATGGAAAGACTCATATTATTATATGACCCGTGCAATAGATGAAACAGGAAAAGGATTTGGCAAACTTTTTTACGTCCCAACTATTGCCAGCAATATACACGTTTTTTCATTCGAAAATAATAATAATATAACTATCACTCAGCTCGGGGAATATGATCTATTCCCTTATACAAATCCATCGACTATCTGGAGTGGAACCCTTAATGAAGGTGAATTTTACTATTTTAATTCTGCTTATGGTAATTATGTCTATAAAATAGAAAGTTCCGGGTATGTTTCGGTTCTTCAAAGTAATGGTGGAGCAGGCGCGGATTTTATGCCACTTGCCTATTCGCTTGATTATCCTGACCTTGCAATTTCCACATCGGATATTGAATTAAGTAAGTCCGATGAAGAGATCAATGCAGGAGACAAGATTACAATTACTGTAACTGTACATAACTATGGAAGCGTACCTGCTAACAATGTAGTTATTACAGCGTTTGATGGCGATCCAGATGCTGGAGGCAGTGCACCTCCAATCGGTAGCGGTTCAATAGTAAGCATTCCAGCAGGCACCACAGAAATTTTCACATATAATTATACAGTACCCTTAGCTCCAGAATACCGAACGATTGTTGTAAAAGTTGATCCATTAAACAATATTACCGAATCAAACGAATCTAACAATAAAGCATTTAGAAGTATAAAACCGAACGAGGAACTTTTACCACCGCTTGCTGTAACTGTCACTGCACCGTCAAGTCTAATTTTGCAAAACGATGTTTTATCGCCCAATCCATTTACTGTTCAACTTGATATTTTTAATACAGGAACTGTTTCTGCCGGAGATGTTACTGCCACTCTTGAGTTATTAGATGGATTGAACTTGGCAACTGGTAATTTAGTACAAAATGTCGGCAATATAACAGCAAACTCGTCTACTTCGATAACTTACTCTATTAATGCCAATAAAAATATTTCAGGTTTCAATAGGTACAGAATCACTATTACGTCTTCCAATTCGGAAACAAAAACTATAAACCGAGCTATCAATGTGCCCGACGCTACTCCTCCATCTGTGCCTATAAATTTTGACGGACAAGTTTCTGGTGAAGGATGTGCCTTGTTCACCTGGAACAGAAATAGCGAATCGGACTTAGCTGGTTACTATTTATATTATGGGACCGACGGTATAAATTGGAACGGAACAGGTGCAAATCAAGGCGATTCACCAATACTTATAATCGGTCAAAATAATTTCGAAGTGTGCGGTTTAAAAGCAGGCATCTATTATTTTGCATTAAAAGCTTTTGACTCGTCAAATAATTTAAGTTCATTAACTAACACTGTTCAGATTTCTATATCTGGAGAAACAACTACCCAAACATTGTTTTATGGCGATACACCACAGATCTGGACTGTTGGAACAACTCCACCAGCCGACAGCGGCTATGTGTCCGGTACAAATATTTATAATGATTTAGGAAAATATCAAAGATTTGATATAACGGTAAACAGTCATTTAATTCAAGCCAATTTGTATTTTGCAGTCAAACAAATTGCTGGAACTGCCGACAATTTTAATTTAGTTGTTAAATCAGCTCAGATAGACGGAGCACCTGGTTCCACTCTTTATTCGAAATCATATTCTGTTGATTCAATAGACATCTCAAATCCCGGCGTTGTCTACAACGCTTTTCCGATTGATACAGATGTTTCTCTCACTGGACCTTTCTTTATAGGTATTGAATGGCTCTCGGGCGTGGACGATCAGTTTGGATTGGTTACTGATTCAGCTAATGAAGGTGCGAATGCAAAACGTGCATGGGAAAAATGGTCTGATGGCACATATCATGATATAAATTCTGCATGGCAAAACCTTGACATAGATCTCTGGATAGCTGCAGTTTTAAGTACAACTACCGAGATAAAAGTAATTACCAATGAATTACCACAGGGTTATATCCTCTCTCAAAATTATCCAAATCCTTTCAATCCAATAACAAAAATAAAATATGCTATTCCGCATAATGCTTATGTAACCCTACGCATTTATGATGTGCTCGGTAACGAAGTCAAAAAATTAGTAAGTGAATCTCAAAATGCAGGTTACTATGAAGTTGAATTCGATGGCTCAAATTTAGCCAGTGGAATTTATTTCTACAGATTAGAAGCAGGAAATTATTTTGCAACCAAGAAACTAATTATTGTTAAATAAGTCTCTAAAAAACTAAAAGTCTGCCTGTTAATAAACAAATTACCAGGCAGACTATTTATAATTATGTTATAACATTTGCTTACACGAAATAAGCTTTCTTATGGTAACAAGATAAAAATAATGCAGCCGATTTCTTGCTTCTATAAATAATTCAAAAATATGGTCTTCTCGACTTAGAAGTGTTTGCTTGGTATAAAAATCAAAAAAGTAGTTGACTTGCGATACATAAACTGTAGTATCGTGAAAGAAAGGAAAGATTTTGCTCACCTATTTCCTGAGCTTTCTTAGCTACACCCAGTACTTTATTAAGGAAAATATTTTGTAAAGAAGGCAATAACATTAAATAATTTAGAAACAGCAAAACAGTAATAATCACAAAAATTATTTAAAGATATCCACTATTAGTTTCTTGCGATCACGAAAAAAGAAGTGCTGTGCCGAAAAAAGCTTTTAGCCTATGTCCCCGTTGATTTAGTAGTTGATTTTACCCAATCAATTAAAATTATGAGAATGGCAAACGAGCCGAGGATTGCTGGAATAATATAAACCTCCTTGTAGTTAACGCCTTCAAACCACTTCCCGAAGACTGGTGTACCGAGCCAGGCACCAATCCATCCAAAAATTACTTTCGAAAGAAATGAATTGAAGCCAGGCCGAATATAATATTTGAGCGCATAATGAAGGATAGCCGAGACAACAACACTTATAATAAGTAAAATCAGAAAGCTTATAAAATCCATTCCAATCATAATCATCCCTCCTCTTATATAAACACTTCAGCACAGCACTTCTGGGGACAAAAGAAAATTAAAAAAATATTTTAAATGTGTCCACTCCATAATGTGGCGTCAGCTGTATGGTGAAATGGTTAAAGGACAAAACTAAGCTATACGAAGCAAAGTAATGAATTCAAAAATTCAACTCTGATTTGGATAAAAAATGTAAGGACAATTTAAGTCGCTTTTATGGTTCTGTTTTTGTTAAGATCATCAGGGCTTAAATTACAAAAGGTGGAGCATTGATTTAATACTGATTGATTTCCTTTGTTGATAACATTAAATATTATTGACGGCATCTATCGGTTTGTTCTATATCTACTTCTACCTTCACAGCTACAAACCACTGCTCGGATTTAGTTCTTCGTGAATGATTGCGAGTTTTTTGCTTGTTGTAATTTCTGAAAATCTTTCATAATGGAGCAATTCTGATTTATTCTTGGTTAATTGACCCCCTTTTCGCCTGAGGCAGAGGCACTTTTGCTAAGCTTCATGCATCATTATTAATGTTACTATTATAGATCTTCTTGTTTCATCTTTTCCAAGTGCATCATACCACGCTATTTAGTTCAATATGATTCTTTATGGAATTAATAATAGCTATTTAACAAGTACCATTTTTCTATTCAGAATTTTGTCACCAGCCTGAAGACTATAGAAATAAACACCAGCTGCTAAACTTTGAGCGTCAAAATCATATTCGTAATAACCTGCACTTAAATTTTGTCGATGTAGAATTGAAGCAATTTCCCTTCCGAGAATATCAAATACTTTTAATGAAACAGTTTCCCTACTCGACAACCTGAATGAAATATGAGTTGTGGGATTAAACGGATTCGGGTAATTTTGATAAAGTTGAAATTCATGCTCGACTGGGAAATTATTATCAACCGAAACTATATTATTACCGGGTTCAATTAAAATATATTGCACAGAAAGCGCTGGCGATTCTAATTTAATTTCATCTCCTATATCATAGGCCATAGCAGGTATTTTATCAAGTGTTGCAAGAGGACCCTGTGTTCTGTCTGTAGGTCCATATTCATTGTTGACATACACAAATTGTGAAAATTCACAATTGTCGCAGCCGCCAGTCAATGAATAGACATAATACTTTTCACCGACACCATACTCCGCTGGGTATATCTTAACTATTTGTGTAGCAGTCGACTTGTTCACTATTACCACTCCAATATGCCCCGACGTAAAAGTAGAAGCGTATGCTAAAACCTGAGAATTGCCTTTTACTTCAGTTTTGACCGAGTGGTCTCCTACAAATTTTTGTAAAAAATAAATGTAATAAAAATCGGGACGGGGATTCCATGGCGGAATACTTTGGTCATTGCCTCGATAAAACATCCCATCGCTTTCCCAATTTGCCAGTAGCCAGCGTGCGGACATTCCAAAATTATATTTAATTAACTCATTAAAAAGTATTACGGATTGCATACCGTTAATAATCGATGTTTTTGGTAAATCTGGATCTCCTCCAGTATTGTTCATGTTATACTCAGTTAAAGCGACGGGTTTCAGAGGAGCATTTTTATCAGAAATATCTTTCAAAATAAATTCAATGTTTTTCTTCACTTCGCTGGATGCTACGTCGAGCAATGATTTTGCATTTTTCGTCTGCCCAAAATAATTGTGGATCACATAAAAATCCGCTACCTCGGCACCTTCTTTGAAAAAGCCAGCATTCCATCTTCTGTCAACTGCGTTCCAGCTGTTTGTACCGTCATAATGAAGTATTTGTCCCCCGATATAAATTTTAGCTCCTATTTGATTGGCCGCGGCTTTCATTGAATCGACAAATATTTTAAAATGTTTCCCATACAACTCACCAGAAATAATTTCAGGCTGTTCATCTTTATTAAGCGCTGTATCGATTTTCCAGCCCGCTTCCCAAGGTCCTGCATTTTCGTTTCCTATTTCCCAGAATTTAGTACGTCCAGCGTCATAACGCACCCAATCAGCAGCAAGATGAGCAGCTTCGGCAACTGGATCGTCTCCTGTTCCGTAACGTGCATAACCGTAGTTGACGGTAATCAATCCCTGTGTAGATACTTCTTCTCTTAACCGATAATAATTATCGACAGTCGTAGGCCAGCTATTTTTTCCTAATTGAGGTTCGAATTTAACCCACGAATTTTTAGTACCATCCCATACAGTTGGAGGGACATTCTTTGCATTGCCATTCCAGAAAAAAATATCCGACCAGCTTCCGCCAGGATAACGTATTAAAGCGGGAGCCAATTGTTTTACCTGCTTTACGAAAATAGTATCGTAAATAGGATCGTTACCAATCCAGGCAGCCAATGCATTACCGAAGATATATTTCGATATTTTCCCGATTATATCTGTCGTTGCTATTGTAACAATTACATCTGCGGGCTTGTCGGTTTTAACTACATCAACAAAGTCGGGAATAGTTGCTTCCTTTGGCTCAAAGTCGATCAAAAAACAGTTCGTACCCGTTTGTGATAATAAGTGTGGAGCAGTAAAATTAATCACTGCCATTAATACTAAAAATTTTTTCATCTACTCCTCCACTTATTTTGTATAAATAATAATTTCTGAAGGAATTAAATTTTCCGCTTCCGCCTTTAGTTTAATTTCGCCGTAGTTTTTATCAGATTGAATTATAACCAGACAAAGACCATTAAATGTTTTTCTGTAGTTTGCTTTAAATGGTTCGTGACTCGTTTGCAGGCCGTTGTCCACTCCTACTATTCTACCTGGCCCATCAATTTCAAATTGAATAAGACAATCGGCGTTCGGCACTAAATTTCCATTTATATTCAAAACTTTCACAGTTATAAAAGAGAGATCCGTGCCATCAGCTCGAATTACATTCCGGTCTGCTTCCAATCTCAATTTATAAGGTTTATCGGCAGTGTAATTTTTTTTCACTACTACAGTTCCCTCAGATGCTCCGATAGCTTTTAACGTACCTTGCTTAAATTTTATCGACCAGATTAATCTCAAGTTTTCATCAGAAATAAACTTTTTCCCGATTGAATGTCCATTCAAAAAGAGTTCGACTTCAGACAGGTTCGTATATGACAGTACATCCACGTTGTCACCTTCTTTCCAATTCCAGTGAGGAAAGAGATGCAGCATTTTATTTTCAGTCCACTGACTCTGGTAAAAGTAATATGAATCTTTAGGAAAGCCCGCCAGGTCGATTAAACCGAAATAGGAACTTCTCGACGGCCAGCCATAAGGCGTCGGTTCTCCAAGATAATCGAAACCAGTCCATATAAACATTCCCGAAATGAAATCATATTTCTTGACGGTTTTCCATGTATCGAGATGCGTTGAACCCCACGGGGCTCTACAATTGTCGTACGAAGAACATGTATTGTCAGGGTTGCCATCGTAAAAAGGTTTATCCCACCTTTCGGGCCATATTCTGATGCTGTCCGAAGGCATATCGTAATGCCCGCGTGTAGCAAGCGCAGAATTAGTTTCGGTGGCAATAAATTTTTTACCAGGAAATTTTTTCGGAAAGTCAGGATATTCTTCGTGATGATAATTAAATCCAATTAAATCGAGAGCACCACTCTCAAATAATGGATTATCGGGAGAAGTGTTATTGCACGCTGCTGTAACCGGACGTGTGGAATCAATACTTTTTACAATCGAGGTAAGTTCTTTTGTTATTTTAACGCCAAGTGAATCATCTTTATCCCATTGTTCGATAACTTCGTTGCCAATACTCCACAAAATTATGCTCGGATGATTTCTGTCCCTCATTATCATATCTTCGATGTCTTTTTTATGCCATTCATCCCAGTAGAGAGCATAATCGTATTCAGTTTTCTTTTTTTTCCAAATATCAAAAGCTTCGTCCATTACCAAGAATCCCATGCTATCGCATAAATCGAGTAATTCTTGAGCAGGTGGATTATGAGATGTTCTAATTGCGTTAACACCCATTCTTTTTAGTATTTCGAGCTGTCTTTCGATTGCACTCTTATTAACCGCCGCACCAAGAGCTCCTAAATCGTGATGATTGCATACACCTTTTATTTTAATTTTTTCACCATTCAGATAAAATCCTCTCGCTGCATCAAAACTAATTGTTCTTATTCCAAATGGAGTTATGTAATCGTCCACTGTTCTACCGTTTTCGTAAATTGTTGTATGTGCCATGTATAAATAGGGATTTCTAAGAGACCAGAGTTGAGGATTATGCAGATGGAAATTTTGTGCAAATTTTGTTACGCCGGAAGCAATTGTCTTTGTTTCTGATTCAGCTACTGCAATTTGTCGCATCTCAGCGTCATAAATTACGGTTTTAATATTAACTGAAGCAGGTTTATCGTTATCGTTCCTGATTGTAATTTCGATATTTACTTTGGATAATGAATCGGAAACAAATGGCGTGGTTACGAATGTGCCCCATTGATCGACATAGATTGGATTAGTAACTACCAGACGTACATTGCGATAAATACCCGACCCGCTGTACCATCTTGAATTTGGTTGTTTTGAATTATCAACTTTTATCGCAATAAGATTTTTATCGCCGTATTTAATGTAGTCGGTAAGTTCATATCTGAAAGAAATATATCCATTTGGTCTGTTGCCCAAATAAGCACCGTTAATCCACACCTGGCTGTTCATATAAACTCCATCAAATTCGATGAAGATTCGTTTACCAGCATACGAATCAGGAACTAAGAATTCTTTTCTGTACCAACCGATGCCTCCTGGTAAAGCGCCACCACCAACTGTAGCTGGATTGTTCTCATCGAACTTACCTTCAATACTCCAATCATGCGGGAGATTTAATTGTCGCCATTGAGAATCGTTTAACGCGGGGTCGTTTCCGTTAGTAATGTCACCTAAATGAAATTTCCAATCTTCATTAAAATTTTCTACTCTTCTTATTTCCAGCGTCTGCGATAAAGCCATTTCCGCAATAAGACAGAGAATCATAATTAAGTTGGCAATTTTTACTTTCATTTTTTCCCTCGTTTAAAATCTGATTTTAACTTCTTTGCCGTAATATTTAATACTGTGATCAGGTTCGGGATCAAATTCAAAAGGCCTGGGAGAATCGGGACTTACATAGATGATATTGATTATTCTCTCTGAAAGCATACCGGGGAATTTGCCTTTTCTTTCGCCAATGGTTAATTCCTTGTTGCTATCATTGTATTTGAATTCTATTGTTGAATAAAGTCCTTTTTCATAATTGTAATTCGTACCTTCGTCTTCATATAGCTTGAAGGAGCCGTCTTTTCCTGAATAAACAAAAAGAGTAAGAGTGTCGGCTTGTTTTTGACCTGAGTATTGAATGTCGGGTCCAAAAGGTACAATGGAACCCGCCATTACAAATAGAGGGATGCGTTCATAAGGTGCAGAAGTGGAGATTGTATTCCCACCGGAATATTTTTTACCTGTATAGAAATCGTACCAATCAGAACCGGCTGGTAGATAAACATTCCTGGTACGTGCTTTGTATTCAGTAACAGGATTAACCATGAATGCAGGTCCGAACATATACTGGTCAGAGATATTCAGCACATTTTTATCGTTTGGGAAATCGAAGATTAACGAGCGCATGATCGTATAATCTTCAAAAGTTACCATCCCTGCAAGAGAATAGATATAAGGCATTAATCGGTAACGCAATTTGTCGTAATAGACCATCGACTCGTAAGCCGGGTGACCTTCGGGAGAAACATTGAATATTTCCCTGTAAGGAAATTGACCGTGAGAACGAAAGAGGGGGCAAAATGCACCGAACTGGAACCAACGAGTATTTAATTCCCGCCATTCGTCAAGATCTTTTTCTGATGGATTTTCATATCTCGGTTCAACAGCGAAACCGCCTATATCGGTAGTCCAGTATGGAATGCCCGACAAACTAAAATTGAGACCAGCGGGAATTTGAACCTTCAAGTCGTACCATCTGGCTGCAACATCGCCACTCCAGGTAGCTGCGCTATATTTTTGTTGACCTGCAAAAGCAGATCTGGTAAGTATAAACACTCTCCTGTCGGGATCTGAAAATCGTTGTCCTTCATAAACGGCTTTCGAGTTCAGAAGAGAATAAGTGTTTCTGTAACGAGCCGACGTGCCTAAAGCTGTCGGTCCCATTCGTCTCGTGGTTTCTTCGGGCGAAAGATTTGAATGGATATCAGGTTCGGTTGCATCGAGCCACCATGCGTCGACGCCTTTTGAGAATAATTTATTTTCAATTTGTTTCCAGTACAATTTACGTGCGCCCTCGCTGTACGGGTCATAAAATGTTGATACATATCCTCTACCTACCCAGTCTTTTTCGCCGACATCAACATTTCTCATATAGAGCCAACCATTCTTTTTAAACTCTTCGTAATGATCCGTACCCACATAAAATTTAGGCCATACGGAAATCATGATGTGAGTATTAAGACTATCGTGCAATTTTTTAATCATCCCATCAGGATCAGGAAAGCGTAACGGATCAAAGTCGTGACTTCCCCAATCGTCTTCTTTCCAATAAAACCAATCCTGCACAATATTGTCGAGTGGAATATTTCTTTTCCTGTATTCTCTGACCACATTAAGTAATTCATCTTGAGTTTTGTATCTTTCTCTACATTGCCAGAAACCCAGTGCCCATCTGGGCATAACAGGAGCTCTTCCCGTTAAATATCTATAACCTTTAATAACCTCATCAATGTTATTGCCGTAAACAAAATAATAGTCGATCTGGTCGGCAACTTCCGAATAGAAAGAGATTAATCCGTCATAATTTTCGTCCGACGGAGGAAGCGATTTCAATCCGATATATCCTCCCGAATGAACCCATTCGATTTTGATTTTTTTTCTATCTCCTTTTTTCAAATTCAATTTTATAATGTGAGCCCAGGGGAGCCAGTTTTGCCTCCACGAATCGACCACAAGTGAGTCATCAATCCACATTTTTGTATAACCGGAGCAATAAAGTCTCAGTTTATGAAGTCCCTCCTTATTACTTTCTATATAGCCTTCCCATCTTATGGATTTAATTTTTTCAAAACCATCCGGGAAAAGGTCGTTTTTGTCGATGTATTCGTGTTCAATTTTATTTTCTAACCTTTCGATAGCCTTTTGATCAAATTTTTCATCAACAAAATATTCTGCAGACAAACCTTCTTGTTTACCGTCCCTGGAAAACAATTTAAATGTTTTATCGAGGGAGACATAATCCCTGTAATCACCGAATTTTGTATGAGAATAGTTATCCCATAAAATGCCATAGTTTTTGGAAGAAACCATGAAAGGGATAATGTCGACGATATTATATTGTAATAAATCGACGTCTTCGTTTTTGTAGTTCATAATTCCATTCTGGTGAGCGCCCAGTCCGTAGATAGCTTCGTCTGGCGAAGCTTTGAAGATCTGACGAATATTATAGACATTCTCGCCCATGATATTGGTATCTACGAAAATTCTGCAAACGTTTTCGGGCTCTTGCAAAATAATATTCCCTTCCCTGTCATAAAAAGAAATCCTCTCTGTCGATTTATCAATTCTTACTATTAATGTCTCTGAAGAAAGCAAAATATAGTCACCCTTGTCTTCAGTTCTAAAATTGCCTGATGGCTTCACGCTTTCGTCGATAATCAAACTTTTTTTGAATGAAAATTCGTCAGAGGGTGAAGCAATTACGTGGACAATCTTATCATTGATGAATTCGACCTTCAAAAGCTTTGTATTGGAACCACTGCCAGTTTTCATCTGGAATGAATTATCACTCTGAGTTTGAGTTGCACTAAAAACGACAAAGAAAAAAATAAATACCGTAATAATGTTAAATTTCATATTACCCCTCTAAATTAAACTGTTTGTTTTTTGTTAATCGAACAAGAACAATTTCGATTATGAATTCTAAAGTTGCTTTAATAACTACAAAGGTAATAAAAAAAATAATTGCCCACGATTACTAATTTATCGGGAAAACAGGGAATTCCGAATAATTAAATGAGTCATCAAAACAGCGCATAAATAAAAGGCGCCAGCGCTGAACCTTGCGTTGCAATAATTAGAGCTCCTAAAAGCACCAGGAAAACAACTATTGGCATTAACCACCATTTTTTGCGTTCTTTCATGAATTGCCATAATTCTTTCATTATCGATATTTTACTCATAAATTTTCTCCTAAAATTGTTTCTCAGGATCGCTAATATTTTCCTTTTCTTTTTTATTCCAGTACGATCTTCTTTCTTTTTCGATTTCCAGCTCAAGAAAATTTTTTCCAGACAATCTTAATATTAAACCGAGTGGAGTTATAATCAAATAAAATAAAATGATGAGAGTAAGTCGCGACATAAAATAA
Organism: Melioribacter sulfuriphilus; assembly: GCF_051488685.1. Taxonomy (NCBI): domain Bacteria; kingdom Pseudomonadati; phylum Ignavibacteriota; class Ignavibacteria; order Ignavibacteriales; family Melioribacteraceae; genus Melioribacter; species Melioribacter sulfuriphilus. Next base: position 46,048 of record NZ_JBPSEH010000009.1, on the reverse strand, counting down.
CTGAGGAAAACGGCAATTGACATCCATCCTTTGTAAAAAGGATAAATGACTTTTACCGGCAAAAAATATCCCAAACTGGCAAGTATACCTGCAAATAAAAATAAATAATAACTGACATCGGTAAAGAAATAAAAATAGATGTATATCAATAAAAAAATGCTTCCAATGATAAGTGGAAATTTTTTAATTGCATTTTTATTCGGTTTCAGATTAGAAATTTCTTCAGTAATATTTTTAATCCAGTTCAAATTCTTTTCTCCAGTCGTTTTGCTCTTTGAATTCGGGTTGATCTTTCTTGTCGAGCAAAAAATTTTCCAGCACCAAGAAGTCGATATTTGTACGCATGAAACATCTGTATGCTTCTTCAGGAGTTCTGACTATTGGCTCGCCTCTGACGTTGAAAGAAGTATTTACTATTACCGGGCATCCGGTCAACTCTTCAAATTTGGAGATTAATTTGTAATAATCTGGATTTCGTTTTTTGTCGACGGTTTGTATCCGAGCTGAATAATCGACATGTGTAACTGCAGGAATAACCGAACGAATCACATTTAACTTATCGATTCCGAAAAGATTCCCGTCGGCTGTGTGATTCACTCTTTTTTCCTCTTTTACGTCAGCAACAAGTAACATATAAGGACTGGGGCGGTCGATATTAAAAAACTCGGTTGCTTTTTCTTCCAGTACAGAAGGTGCAAAAGGTCTGAAGCTTTCCCTGAATTTAATTTTAAGATTCATATTTTTCTGCATTGAAGGATCTCGTGCGTCGCCCAGAATCGACCTCGCACCGAGCGCTCTGGGTCCGTATTCCATTCTCCCTCTGAACCAACCAACAACATTGCCCTGAGAAATCAATTCAGCCGTTTTATCAATAATTTCCTCGTCGGATAATTTCTGGAAAGGGATATTATTTTTTTTAAGATAATCTTCAATATATTCGTTATCGAATCGAGGTCCGAGCAACGACCCGTTTTGAGAATCGTTAACTTCGTCGACGTTTCGGTCGTTGTTCAGGTACTGATACCAGCCAAAGAGAGCGGCACCGAGTGCTCCTCCGGCATCTCCTGCAGCGGGCTGAATCCAGATATCATCAAAAATATTTTCTCTCAGCAATTTACCATTCGCCACACAATTCAAAGCAACTCCGCCTGCCAGACACAAATTTTTCATATTCGTTTCGTTTTTAATGTGTCTTGCCATTCTTAAGATGACTTCTTCTATTACCACCTGTACCGAAGCGGCTAAGTCCATTTCCCTCTGCGTCAATTTAGATTCCGGCTTTCTGGGTTTTCCGCCAAATAATTTGTCGAACTTTGAATTCGTCATCGTCAAGCCGGTACAGTAGTTAAAATAATCCATATTGAGACGAAATGAACCGTCATCTTTCAAATCAATAAGATTGTCATAAATCAAATCTACATATTTGGGCGTACCGTAGGGTGCAAGACCCATTACTTTGTACTCACCAGAATTAACTTTAAAACCTGTATAATAAGTGAATGCCGAATAGAGCATTCCGATTGAATGGGGGAATTTTATGTCGGCAAGAATAGTAATTTTATTCTCCTTTCCGATACCGTAGCTTGTGGTAGTCCATTCGCCAACACCGTCGATGGTTAAAAAAGCAGCTTCTTTAAATGGTGAGGGGAAAAAAGCCGAGGCTGCATGGGACTGATGATGTTCAGGAAAAAGAATTTTTCCGTCGTAATTCAGTCGCTCTTTTATCTGTTCTTTGATCCACAATTTTTCTTTTATCCAGACGGGCATGGCACTTAGAAAAGAAGTAATACCTTTGGGAGCAAAAGTAAGATATGTTTCGAGGAGGCGTTCAAATTTCAAAAAAGGCTTGTCGTAAAAAGCAACTAAATCGACGTCGGAAATTTTAATTCCTTCATATTCGAGACAAAAATTAACGGCGTGGCCGGGGAATCGATAGTCGTGCTTCTTACGAGTAAACCTCTCTTCCTGCGCCGCTGCTACAATTCTACCGTCTTTAATTAATGCCGCTGCGCTATCGTGATAATATGCCGAAATTCCAAGTATATACATGAACCGATTTTTTTGTGAATTTGAACTTAGGACTTTTTGTTAAATTTTACAATCTGATTATTACGGCACAAGGCTCGATTTTATAATAAAATAATCGCTAAGTATTGAGGGGAAATGAGAGTCGTGATTAGTTATTTCAATTCTGTAATGAATTGAAGGTTTTATATTTACATCAATATTCCACTCGAATTCGCCATCGTTCTCCGTCTCGGCAGATATTATCTCTTTGACTACGGACTTTCTGAGTAAACGAATGTAGACCTTTTTTATATTGGCGGGCATTTCCCATTTAATTTTCATTATGCTTCCTGTGTAGTAAAGATCTCCTTCGGCAGGTGAAAAGATTTTTGATTTGATAAATACGGAAGGGTAAACCTCTTCTTCTTCGACGGGGAGTTCCTCTCGGCAAGCATACAAAATTAAAACTAAAGATAGTATATGAAGAATTGTTTTCATATCAATTCTTCAATTACATCTATAAGTTATATTAATTTGGATAAAATTGAAATGATAAACTTAATCCCCGAGAATAATTTCCTTTCCCAGTTCGGCTGAGTAAAGTTTAACATCAGGGATAGAAGTAAGTAAGTTATATCCTAACCAATTCTGAGCAGATTCTTCTCCGTGAACAAGTATTACAGTTTCAGGATCAAGTTTTTGTGCAAAGTTAATGAGGCTGTCACGATTAGCGTGTGCCGAAAAATAGAAGCGTTTTATATCGCATTCGACATTAATTTGCCTGTCGCCGTTAAATATCAGTGTGTCATTCTTTTTTGCATTAATAATTTTATAGCCCGGCGTGGAAGGATCCATGTAACCGACTCCAAATATTCCGAAATCTTTCTGTCGCAACCAGAATTGAGCAAGTTGATATGAAGAAGTTCCTTCGAGCATCATTCCGCTGGATGCTAATACGTAACCCGGATTTTTTTTGTAATAATTATTGTCGCTAATTTCATTCAAGTTGGATTGGCGAATTTGCTTTAATTCATTATCAGGACCTTTTCTTCTGACAACATACCTGTATCGGTCATAGATGTTCGATATTTCCCTGCCGATCCCTCCTGTATATATTTCTGCTTCGGTTAATCTGCCGCTTCTAATAGCTTCATCAATCAACATCAGCATTTCCTGCATTTTTCCGAGTGCAAATACTGGAATCAGAACCGATCCTCCTTTCACAATAATTTTATTCAATTCAGTTACGAATCTATTTAATTCCGTTTCCCAACTCCCGATCAACTTCGTGTCGGTATCGCCGTAAGTCGATTCCATAATCAAAAGATCGACTTTGTCCACTGAGTTTACGTCTGCACGTATTTCAATAGATTGTTCGGATAAGTTCAAATCACCCGTGTAAAGAATTTTTACGTCTTCCGTTTTAATCATTACCATTGCCGAACCGAGTATATGCCCTGCATCGTAAAAGCATCCTTTTACTTTTCCGAATGCTGAGTTCAAGCCAGTCAGGTCAAATTCTTCGTTGTAATCGTAGTCGCGTATACTCCTTACGAGAAGATCGATTTCTTCATGCGTGTAAAACGGTATGTTTTCCTCTTCAGTTGTTTCTTTCTTTAGAATGTTCACCGCATTATGAAGCGTTATGGACATTAATTCTTTTGTATAGGGAGTTGTATAAATTATTACATGCGGATACTTTTTTATCAAGAACGGCAGAGCGCCAATATGGTCTTGATGAGCATGTGAAATTATTACAAAATCAAGAGGGTAGTTTTCCAGTAATTGAAATAAAGGTAAAGACTCAATTCCTTTCTTTCGCGGATGAATGCCGCAGTCAAGTAGTATTCCCGTTCCATCGATTTGAAGGAAAAAAGAATTAGCGCCTATTTCACGCGCGCCTCCTATAGGTAGAAATTTAATCATCAATAGAATTCGTATTCGTAGACTGCGAGATATGCAGGGCGTTCGTTATTTGCATAACGAATTTCCTCGTGTTGAAGTCCGTTTTTGTAATATGAAAAAGTCACTCTATACTGACGCGAACCATCTGAAAGGAAAAGTTTATCCTCGATGAGATTATTATTTTCGTCATAATTCATTTGACGAAAAGTTTGTTTGTTCTTCGTAGTTATCAGGTTACCTCGTTCGTCGTAGTTATAGACAACTTCATTTGTAGTAGAACCCGACTTTTGAATTTCTTTTATCAGGAATCCTTTGTCGTCATAAACATATTCTATCTCGGCTACTAATTGACCTTTAGCATTATATCCACTTACTTTAGTGAGTAGATTACCGTCATAGTAATATTTTTTCTCTGCATTTAAATTTTCTCCATAGTATTCGCGCTCGCTTATGAGATGGTTCAATGAATCATACTGAAACGTGATCCTCTCTTCCTGTACATTTCTGCTCGTGAGTATTCTTCTGTTAATTTCATTTCCTTTATCGTCATACTCGGATTCTTTGCGGGTAGTAAGATTTCCGAAGCTGTCATAAATCTCGGTAGCGATTAGCTTGCCTTTATTATCATAGGCAAATTGATAAACAAGGTCGATGCCCCCAAGAGCTGTATATCTGATCAGTTTAGTTCTCTGCCCCTTCTCATTAAAAAAAAGTTCTTCAATTAAAGTAAGTCTATCGGGCTTTTGACCGTTCCGCAAAAAGAAGCCCGCTTTTTTTCTGCGCACTTTAACCTTTAATTTTACTGCTTTTTCAAGTTCTTTAGCAGGTTGATCCTTAATTTCTCTACTTTTTTCCGGTTTGTTTTCTGTTTTTGCATTGACACCTTTTACTTTTTCGTTATTATTCTCCTGAGTATTGCCGCACTGTACTACCAATGACATGGTTATTAACGGCATCAGGATAAAAACAATCATAATCAACGCTTTGAATAATTTTTTCATACATTCATCCCTTTAACTTTGAGTACAACAAGGATAATTTTTCTTCGTCCAGTTGGTTTTGTATCAATTCAAATAATTCTCGTTCTTCCATTCTAATATGCTCGTCCAGCATCATTCCAATTTCGTGCATTGTATTTTCATAATCTTTTTCGATTTTTAGTTTATTGAACAGTTCCTCTAATTTATCATGTTCATTGAGCATTCTTTGAAACAGGTTATCGAGCTCAGGCGTAATACCCGAACAAAAAGGCAGCAAAATATCTTCCTCTTTACGAAAATGTTTTATCAATTCTGCACTATAAAACCGTAGAGCATAATTTCTTTTCCCTTCTACGTCAGCAGGCAAATCGCGATAAGCAGGAGTGTCCTTTTTTAATATCTGAGCAAGTATCAATCCGTTATGATGCTCTTTGGATAAATCGATCAAACTAGGATGTCTTTTCATTTAACCTCTCTCGATACAGTTGTCCTATCTCTGCGCCAGCAATAAAAATACATGACGAATAAAAGATCCATAATAATATAACAACAAAAAGGACAAAGGCGCCATAGAATGGATTAGTGTTGAGAAAATGTCTGATGTAATATCCGAACAGGCTCCTGGCAGTTTCCCATAATAAAGTAGTTGATATAGCGCTTGTTAGTGCTACTTTCTTTGGAAGACGTTCATAAGGTATAAGATAGTAGAGCAGAAAAAATAATATAAGCATTACTATCAGAGATATAATCCAGACAGCAATATTCCATACATTAGCAATTTCCACATATGAAATAACAGGCGAACTTTGCGCATTCTCCACAATAATATTTAGTATGGGAAATATAAGTGTTGAAAGTGAAATAAAGATTACAACGAGTAACACCATCCCGATATCGCGTAAAAATCCAATCAGTGCGTGTTTCTCAATTTTTGTATGAAAAATCTGATTAAGAATTGTTCGTAGACTACTGAATATCCAGGTTGATGTAACTATTAAGCCAAACAATCCAAGATACCCGGCAAGTGTTTTGTACTCGATAACCTGTGGAAGTCTTCTGCTGATTACTTCTTTAGCATAATCTGCATATTGCTTGTATGGAAGAAGCAATTCGATAATCTGATTGATTATTCTTTCGAGACGTGCTGCTTCGAATACATTGCCTAGCAAAGAAAATATCAATAGAATAAGAGGTATCATGCTCAGCAACAACGAATAAGCAATACCAGCTCCTGAAAGGAAAAGGTTGTGTTCTTCAATCCTCTGGTATAATCCCAACAGGTAATATTTCAATATTTTCAGAACGTTATAGGCTCTTTGAATAGATTTTTTCATTATTTCAGTTCAGACAATATTCATTTTTTCTGAAATAGAAGAATAATAGAGCTTAATCAAACGCTCCAGCTTAAACTGGTATTGATCGTTAACCGATAGAATATCGTCAATCGTTTCGCCAAGATAAGTGTATGGAGTAAAACTCCTGGAGGCAATTTGTTCAAAAGAATCTTTATTTTCGCGACTTACGGAAACAATCACTCTTGATTGACTTTCTGAAAAGAATGAAAAATCTTCTCTGGATTTAACGGGTATATGAACTTTTGCTCCGATTGGTTTTTCTTTGTTTATAATGCAACATTCCGCCAGTGCAATTAAAATTCCCCCTTCGGAAATGTCGTGTGCCGATTTAATAATTTTCCGTTTGATCAATTCGAGTAATAGATTATGAAGGTCCTTTTCGGTTTGCAAGTCAATTTTAGGAATTTTGCCTTTAACCAGGTTATGTTGAATTTTTAAATATTCGCTGCCGCCGATTTCTTCGTAGTCCTCGCCGAGCAGATAAATGAGATCTCCGGCATCCTTGAATTCTGCAGTTGTTACATTATCAATGTTTTCGATAATACCTACCATTCCAATTACCGGAGTGGGGTAAACAGCTCTGTCCGGACTTTCATTATAAAAGCTGACATTGCCACCTGTAACAGGTGTATTAAAGAAACGGCAAGCCTCTCCCATTCCTTCAATCGCTTTTTTGAAAGTCCAGTACATTTCAGGTTTGTATGGATTTCCAAAATTCAGACAATTCGTAATAGCCAGAGGAATTGCACCCGAACAGACAACATTGCGTGCTGATTCAGCAACTGCAATCTTTGTTCCTTCCTTAGGATTCAGATAAACATATCTACCATTGCAATCAGTTGTTGCTGCGATTGCTTTTTGAGTGCCTTTAATTCTTATCACTGCTGCATCAGAACCGGGACCAACGACAGTATTTGTTCTAACCATTGAATCGTACTGTTCATAAACCCAACTTTTCGATGCAATATTAGGAGATGAAAAAATCTTTTCAAACACTTCGGAAATACATTCTGGTTCCGGTATTTCGTTATGATCGAGTTTGGTAATTTCTTTCAAATATTCCGGTTCTTTAGCATCTCGATAATAAACAGGAGCTCCTCCGCCGAGGACAAGATCGTAAGGAGGAATTACTGCTTTCAGCTCGTTGTGATGCCTGATTTTCAGAAGTGGTTCGTCGGTGACATATCCGATAATTTCACAATTCAAATCCCACTTGTCGAAAATTTCTTTTACACGATCTTCTTTCCCCTTTTTTACAACCACCAGCATACGCTCCTGACTTTCTGAGAGCATAATTTCGTAGGCCGTCATTTTTTCTTCGCGTAGCGGAACCATATCGAGATTAATATCCATTCCCGATTTACCTTTGGCGCTCATTTCGGATGTCGAGCACGAAATTCCAGCAGCACCCATGTCCTGAATACCCACGATCAGGTCTTCTTTAATAATTTCGAGAGTAGCTTCAAGCAGGAGCTTTTCGGTAAACGGATCGCCTACCTGTACTGATGGTCTTTTCGACTCAGACTTTTCGGATATTTCTTCGGAAGCGAATGTAGCACCGTGAATGCCATCTCTACCAGTCGACGAGCCAACAATCATAACTGGATTGCCTTCCCCTCTGGCAATTGCCGAAGCAGTACGGTTTGTATCGACTATACCAATTGCCATTGCATTTACAAGAGGATTGTATTTATACGAATCGTCGAAATAGACTTCGCCACCGACAGTTGGAACTCCAAAACAATTCCCGTAATCGGCAATTCCTTTTACTACTCCTTCGAAAAGGTAGCGGGTTCGCGGATCGTCGAGTGTCCCGAAACGGAGCGAATTCAAACAGGCTATCGGTCGAGCACCCATTGTAAAAATATCTCTTAAAATACCCCCGACCCCAGTAGCTGCGCCCTGATACGGTTCCACAGCTGAGGGATGATTGTGACTTTCAATTTTAAATGCAATTGCAAGACCGTCGCCAATATCAACCAGTCCCGCATTTTCTTCGCCGGCTCCTACAAGCAGTCGACCACCCGACCTCGGAAGCGTTTTTAGTAGAGCAATCGAATTTTTATAACTGCAATGTTCACTCCACATTACACTGAAAATTCCGAGTTCCGTAAACGTGGGCGTCCTGCCAAGACGCTCGCAAATTATATTATATTCTTCTTCTGTCAATCCGTGTTCAAGTGCTAATTCTAAATTTACTTCCGGTTCTTTCATTTTCATTCTCTTTAGAATTTATAATTACGAATATAACAACATTTCAACTTTTTCACTCCCTTGATTTTTCGGAAAGAAATTTTATCTATTTCAATTTACCGGTATTAAGTACAACTGCAATTTTGATTTTACATTCATTTTAGAATTTAAATCCTCAATTTCGACTTCGATATCATAATCCCCCGCTTTCAAGCCACTTAAATCCAACCGTATAAAAAGCGGCACGTCACTTCTATCGGCTCTGTACTTGTTTGTCAAAGTAAGTGCTTTTCTTTTTGAAAAAAGATTTTTAATAGCGGATAAGAAGCCTTCTTTGCCTTCGTTACGTTTTATTTTAATATTTTGTCTAAATTCGGCAAAACCTTTCCCATTTTTATTAAGATTGTAAACTTCATAATAAAGATAAACCTTACCGATAACAGTATCTTTAATATATGGATTAAAAGAATACTGTCTGCGCTGCAAAATTCCTTTACTGGCTGAATACACAGTATCGGCCAAAATGAGTGAACTGAGTGATAATAACTTTCTGTAGTCCGGAATGTTCAATGTTCCTCTTTTTACAGAAGTCTTTCTGCTCGATTTTTCTATCAGTTCAAAAGAATAAAAACCGCTGTCGGGCTCTAACACTGCAACAAATTCGTTTAATCCCGAGTTTGTTTCGAAATATTTATTCTCAACAATCTTTTCAAGCTGATTATGGTATCTATCGAACAAGAAAAAGCCCGTATTGATATTCAAACTGTCTCCATCTGTTTTTATACTGTCAGGAATATGAAAAACAATATGCATCTCAGTTTTCGACGGATAAAGAGCCGATTTAAAATAGTACTCCTTAGAAGATACCGAGAATTGACTGCCCTCGTAGACGGGCACGTACTTTGAATGATATGATTTTCTTAAATATTGTATAAGCTCGTGAGAGTTTAGTGGATATTGAGAAACAACCTTTTCTTTTTCGACAGGCGGGGCACTGAAAATAAAATTATTGTTCAACGCCATATCCGTGAATCCAAAATTCATTTCTTCGTAATTCCATACGTCCGTCTTCATTTCGTACCCTGCTTCGCCCATCGATGGTCTAATTCTCATTATATTCAATGGTTCACCGTACCGTAGAATCACTTCTCCCCTGTCTGTTTGCCATCCTTTCTTTTGGTTGTTACTCAAAAAAAGATTTGCAAATGTCAACCTGGAATAATGTTCGAGCAATCTTTCGTTGTAATCAGTTAAATACAAAGGGTCGTTTACCTGCCAGTAAAATTTGATGAAATGACTTCTTTTATATTCATTGTCGCCCATTATCTCATCGTAGGCGGGCTGTAGCATTTTAACCGCCGATTCATAATCGTATTCTTTTCTTTCTTCGTAAGTCATGTATCTGAAAGCGAGTTTATAAAAGCGGTTGCTTTCTGTAAAATTCCGCAATTTATAATAACAGAATCCAAGAGCGAGATTTATTTTAGTATCTTTCTTTTCTATCTGATAAAGACGGTGCAAAAGGCCGGCAGCTTTTTCAAAATTACCTGCTTTCATATAGAGCAGAGCTAACTTATAATTAGCTTCATAATTTATCGAGTCTATAGATAAAACAGCTCGATAGTACTTCTCTGCTTCTTTAAAATCTTCATTCGCATACTCCTGTAAACTTGCTAAAAACTCATCGCCAAGTTTTCGATAAGAATTATTATAATTCGTAAAGTCCTCGTCTTTTATTTCGGCAAGATTCAGGTAAGCTTCAATTGAAGTCGAATCGAGCTTAAGAATTTCTTTAAATTCCTTGTAAGCAGAAACACGCGCGAAGTCTTTCAATATTGTTGCATAAGCAAGTCTGTATTTAATATTCCGTGGCTCCAAAAGGGCGGCTTTTTTGAGCAATTGGTAGGCTTTGTTCCTCTCGCCGTAATCTGTTCTAATAGCTTTCAGTTTTCCTAGTAAATAGATAAACTCGGGCATCTCAAATTTTTGAATTAACTTCTCCAGCAATTTTTCAGCCGTTAGACTATCTCCTGTAGAAAGATATTGCCTTGCAAGATTAACATAATACATACTACTGTCTACCTGCTGAGCGAGGCTAACTGCAGCAGCAGTGAGAAATATCGCCGTAATTTTCAATATGAATTTTCCAGATGCAACCATTTTCCAAGAAGTCACGTCTAAAAGACCAAGCAAAACAAACATAAAGAAAGTTGTTTAAAACGTCACCCGGAGAAGTCATGAAAAAATCGATGTTATTTTTGTTAATCCTTGTAAAAATTTTCGCTGCCAACGAAGAAAAAGTAATGAAATTAAAGAAAGTTGATGCAGACATTAAAATCGATGGAATTATAGACGATATATGGAGCAGAGCCGATTCGACAGACGACTTTTTTCAATTGTCACCATATTATTCAAAAGCGCCGAGTAAAAGAACAGTTGCTAAAATTTTGAGTACGGACAATTCTTTATTCTGTTTAATAATTTCTTACGACGATAAAAAAAACATTCAACATTACACTGGCAAACACGACAATGCAAATGGAGATGTTGTTTCGATAATGCTCGATACATTCGGCGATAGAAAGACGGCATATAAGTTCGCCGTTTCGGCTGCGAACGTACGATCCGATTGCAGATTGCTCGATGACGCACGCAATCGCGATTATAATTGGGATGGAATCTGGTTCTCGGCCGCACAGATTTACGATTGGGGTTATGTCGTTGAAATAGAAATTCCATATAAATCTCTCCAGTATGACGAAAATCTCGATTACTGGGGATTGGATTTCGACCGCTGGATACCGACCTTGAAAGAAGATTTATACTGGTGTGTCTACGAGCAAAATGAAGGACAGCGCATTTCCAAATTTGGTAAATTAGTCTTCGACAAATCTAAACCTTCAGTAAAAGGATTAAACCTTGAAATTTACCCAACGACCTATGGCAAATACACAACTTTGAACGATAAAATGAAACCAAATTTCGGACTCGACATTTTTTATAACCCATCGTCCCAGCTGACCTTTCAAGCAACGGCAAATCCTGATTTTGCTCAAATAGAGGCTGATCCATACAATTTCAATATCACTCGATACGAATCATATTTTTCAGAGAGAAGACCGTTCTTTATTCAAGGTAATGAAATTTTCATGCCCGCCGGCAGACAGCGTAACTGGGGATTTTACAGACCGATGGAACTTTTCTATTCAAGAAGAATCGGCAAGTTGCTACCCGATGGCAAAGAAGTGCCAATTAATTTTGGAGCCAAAGCATTTGGAAGGATAGGAATGTGGCAATACGGCGGTTTTGTTGCAAGAACGCCCGAAGTAGAATATACCGAAGACGACTCAACGAAAATTGAGCCTTCATCATTTTTTTTGTCGGGCAGACTGAAGCGCCAGATCATGGAAAATTCTGAAGTAGGCATTTTATTCGTCGGAAAGCAAACTGCAGCTGGAACCGAAGGTGTATTCGATATCGACGGCGCATTCAGAAATTCGAACTGGCAGCTGGCTTATCAAGTTGCACGTTCAATTCAGAACTCAAAAGGCGATTATGCCGCTTCAATGGGATATACAAATATGACGAACGACTGGATTTTAATGTTTCGTTCTCGTTATGTGGGAAACGATTTCGATATCGATCAGGTGGGCTATGTACCCTGGCGTGGAACTTTTGAAGCTGTCGGTCTTGCTGGACCAGTCTGGTTCATAGATAAAGGCGCTATATCCCAAATTTTAATTTATACAGGACCTGCTGTTAACTACGAAAAAATAGATGACTATACCGACAGAGCATGGGTCATAGGATTTAATATGCAATTCAGAAGCAATTGGGGGTATGAAATTAATACCGATTTCGGTAAAGTCAAAGACGACACGGTTAAATATGATTATTATTCTGTCAATCTCAGTAGCTGGTTTAGTCCCGACCCATCATGGTGGGGTAATGTTTGGGGCGGGTTTTCAAGAACTTACAATTTTTCACGAGAATATCTTGCATTCTACAGCTGGGCAGGCTCGAGCTTCGGCTGGAATATTTCCAACTTCATAAATATTGGTGCGTCGGCTAATCTCTGGATTGAAGGCAATCCGGATAATCATATTGAAGAAATCACTATCAACACGCGCCCGTGGATTTCGTTTACTCCGCTTAACGACTTGAATTTCTACGTCTACATCGATAATCTTTTTCTCAGATCTTCAGACAAATTGGAAAGAATTTTTTTAGGTGCACTTTTCTCGTATCAATTTCTTCCAAAAAGCTGGATTTATCTGGCAATCAACGATTTACATGAACGAAACGACATGCGCACTATGGCGTCAATCGAAACAGTCAGTGTTTTCAAGATACAATATCTATACTATTTCTGATTTTTCATAAGCTTATGGATAAAGCTAAAATGTCGTCCAGTAATAGAGATAAAGATAGACGAGCGGGGCGCTGTAAATCAATGAATCGAAACGGTCGAAAATTCCACCGTGACCTGGTATGATTGACGAAGAATCCTTCACATTACAATCCCTTTTCAGCATACTTTCTATGAAGTCACCAACTTGACCGAAGACACCAATAATTAATCCAATAATTATTCCGTCTTTCACTGTGAGTACATCAATCAACAAAGTTACGAATACAATCATTGTGGCTACTGCAAATACCAAACCTGCAATTGTGCCTTCCCAACTTTTATTAGGACTTATTCTTGGAAAAATTTTATGCTTACCAAATGCAGTTCCAATAAAATATGCTGCAGAGTCGCATACCCATATCGAAACCAGTACTCCAATTATTAAATAACCTCCATTATCATAAAGGAAGAATGAATCACTATAAAACTCCCTGATAGCAACCATCGCCGAAGTAAACAGTCCAATATAAAATATGCCCGTGAGTGTTGCCCCTATGTTGGCTACTGCAGATTCTTTATTTCTAAACATTTCCCAGAATAATGTTACTGCAACGATCAAAAATGATAGGATTTCAAATTCGATGAAATGAAAGTATGCATTCAATATCAATGCAATTATCGCAACTGTACCGGCAATAACATTCGGATAAAATTTCTTTTTTTTCAACATACCTGCAAATTCAATAAAAGATAAGATGCCTATAAACAAAGCCAGGAATAAAAACGGTCCTTTCCCTGCCATTGCAAGAAATAAGATTATGGGAATACCGAAGAGAGCAACAATTACACGTTTGGTAAGATTACTCTTCATCTCCCTGATCCTCCGAATTTATTGAGCGGCTATTGATATCTTTAATTATTTCAAGAGCGGATTCTGCATCAACTTTTTTTACCAGGATTTTAATTATTGCCAGGTCGCCAACAGTCGGATAGTTCCTGTCCTTCTGAGATAATACCAGTGTTTCAACATCTGCGCTTTCCAGATTCGCTTTATACATCTCGGCTTCAATATTGTCAGAGCAGGTATAAACCACTACCCAATCTTCAGGGTGTACCAGATGTCCCTCAAATTCTTCTTTGCTAACTAATTGAACACCGCAATCAGGACATACATTTATTCCTTCAACATATTCGTATTCACATTTCGGACAAATCATAATTCACCTTCTTTTTGTTCTTCTTTTAATTTATACATTCTATTTACGTAAAATACAAATGCTGCAAATAGAATAACCAAAACAACAAAACTGATAAGATATATTGAAATATCTTTTTCTGGAACGACGTTTGAACTTATTAGTTCCTGCTCGCCCAGGATTAAGTAAGCTGTAACTGCAAAAAAATTATTCAGAAAATGAAGAGCCATCGGCACAAAAATGGACTCGCTTTTGTATGCAGCAAATCCAAAATATGTTCCGAGCACTATTAGTGGAATCAAGCCATAAGGATTGAAATGATAAATTCCGAAAAATAATCCCGTTATTAGGGCGCTGAGAAATGGTGAATATTTGAGCTGGAAGCTCGATATAACGTAGCCTCTAAAAAAGACCTCTTCGCAAATAGCCGGTATTACCGCAATGATGAACACTATTAACGATGACTCGAAAAATGAATTTGAAACGAGCAAACTTCCGTATGCACTTTCGAGTAATTTGTCGAGCTGGTCTACAATTTGTTTGATTGATTTAATTGCTCCATAGTTTTCGGCTGCTTTCGTAATAAAATAATTCTGTATATAAAGATAATTTTGCAACAAAGGAGTAATAATTATCATCCCGATTATAAAAAGAAATACTTCCTTTTTTTCAGGAAATTTGAATTTAAGAATTGAAGTGACGTCGGTGTAAATAAATTTTGCCAATAAAAGTGACGGTAAAAGAATTAATAAAATTTGTCCACCTGCCGTTAGCAATCTGACTGCATTGACGTCAGCTTTGTCTACATCAAATCCAAATATCAATAATGTAAGAAGAGCACCGCCGAATTGATAAAGCACAAAGACCAACGCCAGTCCCAGCAAAGCAGCTCCAACCGGCGTTATACTTATTTTAATCTTCTGTTCTTTATCGTCGTTTTCTTTGTGAAGTGAATTCCTTTCTTCGTCCATATTTTTTGCTATTTTTGTTATAATCTAATGATAATATAATAAGAATACGAAAAATAATGACCTGCATTACCAAATATTTTATAAAAGTTTTATTCCTTTCAATTTTCTTTTGTGGACATATAACAACATTTTCTCAGGAAATTGACATAAAAGACGCACTAATTAATATAGAAAAAGGGGAGATCGATAAAGCTGTAGAATTTCTTAAAAAAAATTATACCGAGTCGGATCCATCGATATTGTTCCTTGATGCCGTACTTACCAGCGACGGAAAAAGTGCATTGAATAAATACATAAACATATTTGAAAAATTTCCGGAAAGCCGTTATGCCGACGCTGCTCTTTACCGAATTTATACATATTATTACTCAATCGGAGCTTATAAAAAAGCTGAATCATATCTCAATACACTGAAAAAAAATTATCCTTCGTCACCTTATTTGAAATATACCGACAGAAATTTGCCAGATACAACAGATGAGGTAGAGGAACTTAAAGAATACAAATATACAGTACAGGCTGGTGCATTTTTAAAAAAGGAAAATGCAGAGCGCCTTGTAAGCCAGTTAAAGATGGAAGGATACGAATGTGAAATAATCAGCAGAGAAATTGGAGGAAGCTTATTCAGTATTGTTCTGGCAGGAAAATTCGAGAATGAGATTGAAAGCAAGCCTTTACTAGAGCTTCTCGAAAATAAATTCAGTATAAAAGGACGTTTAGTTGACCTCGACCAATACAGGTGAGTTACCAAACAAAGTGGCTGAAGTTGCGCGTGTTATTTCAATTCTCACATAATCTCCCACTTTTATATCATCGCGCTTCGGAAAGACTGCAACTTTATTCGTATCTGTTCTGCCCGACAAGAATTCATCGGATTTTTTACTAAATCCTTCGACCAATATTATTTCTTCTTTACCAATCAAAGATTGATTGATTTCATAAGAAATCTGCTGCTGAAGATCGATTATTTCATTTAATCTTCTGATTTTGGTTTCTTCGGGGACGTCGTCGTTCATACTGTAAGCTTTCGTACCTTCTCGAGGAGAATATTTAAACATATAAGCACCATCGTATCTAACTTCTTTCATAACTTCGAGCGTCATTAAATGGTCTTCTTCGGTTTCGGTGGGAAAACCTGCAATAATGTCTGTTGAAAAACTGACGCCTGGAATAATTCTGCGTGCTTTATCGATAAGATTTAGATAGTGTTCGATAGTGTAGGTGCGATTCATTAGTTCCAGTATTCTATTCGAACCCGATTGTACAGGCAGATGAATATAATTGCAGATATTGTCGTGTTCGGCAATTGTATAGAGAAGCTTATCGGATAAATCCTGAGGATGCGATGTGGTAAATCGGATTCTCATTTCCGGGGCCGCATTTGAGCATGCAGCCAGCAAATCTGCAAAGTCCCTTCCGTTATCGTTGTAAGAATTTACATTCTGCCCGAGCAGTGTGACTTCTTTGAAATTTCTTTCGGATAACGATTTAACTTCGTTTACAATCGATTCGAGTGAGCGGCTTCTTTCCCTGCCCCTTGTAAAAGGTACAACACAGAAACTGCAAAACTTGTCGCAACCTCTCATAACCGATATCCACGCACTTATCCCATCTTCTCTGTAAGGTATTATATCGTCGTAAGTTTCTGTACGCGATAGTTTAACGCCGATTCCTTTCTCACCTCCAAAGGCATGGTCGATATATTCAGGTAAGCGTCTGTATTCATCCGGCCCTACTACAACGTCGACAATCTTTTTTTCCTCAATAAGTCTTTTTCTTAGACGTTCGGCCATACAGCCCAATATTCCAATAATTGCCTGCGGATTTTCTCTTTTTACACGTTTCAAGTGGTCGAGTCGGTTAAATATCTTTTGCTCGGCATTGTCTCTTACACTGCAGGTATTGAGAAGTATTACATTAGCATCGTCAATATTACGCGTAATTTCAAATCCTTTGTTTTTTAAGATTCCCATTACCAATTCAGAATCTGCAAAATTCATCTGGCAGCCGTACGTTTCGATATATACACTGTTTTTATTCATATTTACCTGTATGTCTGAATTTGAGTTACTAAATTAAACAGATTCGAACTGATTAACAAGATGAGAGGTATTAATTAACCACTTCGGCTTTCGGATGATATTCTCCTGTCAATTCCGAAATCCTCTGTGTAAATGTAATCATGAATTTAAGGATGTCTTCGGGATTTTTAAAATCATTTGTTATTTCCAGTTTAAGAAGTTCCTTTTGCTGAACAAAGCGGACTCTTTTGCCGAAATTAGAATTAATGTACTCAAGAATTGGAACAAACTTATTTTTATAATATTCTTCTCTGTTCCCTTTAGGTAAAACCACAATTACTTTGTCCTGTTGAATGATTATTCTTTCCCACAGAGCAAGCGAAGCATAGAAACGGAGTCGTGCGACGTCAATTAAGTTCTTAACTACGGGGGGAATTTTACCGAAGCGGTCCTCCAGTTCTTCAATTATTTCTTCTGTCTCGTCGATTTTAACCATAGAGAACAAAGAGGTATAAAAGCCAAGGCGGTCGGATTGATCGGGCATGTAATCCGCAGGAATACCAATTTCAAAGTATGTATCGATAGCTGGTTCAGAGCGTTCAATCTGTTTGGGTAAATCCCTGAAAATTTCTTTAAACTCGCTTTCTTTCAATTCTTCAACCGCTTCGTCTACAAGTTTCAGATAGAGGTCGAAGCCCACCGAATCGATAAATCCACTCTGTTCGGTTCCCAGCAAATTGCCGGCTCCTCTGATTTCGAGGTCTCTCATCGACAGGCTAAATCCTTCACCCAGCTCTGTATATTCTTCGATTGCCTGCAGACGACGAAAAGCCTTTTTTGTAATTGTATTGACAGATGGCACAAGGAAATAAGCGTAAGCTTGACGATTGCTTCTACCTACCCTGCCGCGTAGCTGGTGTAATTCCGCCAGACCAAATCTATCAGCCCTGTTCACTATGATTGTATTTACACTTGGAATGTCAATTCCAGACTCGATTATTTTTGTAGAAATAAGCATGTCGTATTTTTTTTCGACGAAATCGTGAATCACTTTTTCAAGTTGCGCTGGCTTCAATTTTCCGTGAGCTATGCCTACTTTTATTTCGGGAATATGTTTTTTTATGTAAGCAGCAATTTTTTCGATCGATTGTACCCTGTCGTGTATAAAATAAATCTGTCCGCCTCTTTTAATTTCACTCAGCACCCATTCTCTTATTTTTTGGATGTCGAACGAATCTACTTTTGTGAAGATAGGTTGCCTGTTTGGGGGAGGAGTTGCAATAATCGAGAGGTCACGTGCACCGAGTAAAGAAAGATTCAATGTTCTCGGTATCGGTGTAGCAGTAAGTGTAAGCGTATCTACATTGGCTTTAAGAGCTCGCAACTTTTCCTTTGCCATAACGCCGAAACGGTGCTCCTCGTCAATAATTAAAAGTCCGAGATCGCGAAAACTGATGTCTTTCGACAACAATCTGTGTGTGCCAATGATAATATCGACTTCTCCGCGCGCAAGTTTTTCGACAATTTCTTTCTGTTCTTTCGGAGAGCGAAACCTCGAAAGGACTTCAATTCTTACAGGAAACTGAACCAATCGATCCCTGAATGTATTGTAATGCTGTTCTGCTAATATTGTGGTAGGCACAAGCAGAGCCACCTGCTTATTGTCGTTTACGGCTTTAAATGCTGCTCTTACAGCAATTTCGGTTTTTCCAAATCCCACATCGCCACAAACAAGCCTGTCCATGGGAGTTTCATTTTCCATATCATTTTTAATTTCTTCGGTAACACGAGCCTGATCGGGTGTGTCTTCGTAGATAAAAGATGCCTCGAGTTCTTTTTGCCAGATTGTATCGGGACTGAATGCAAAACCTTTTGACATTTTTCTTTTGGCATAAAGAGTAATGAGCTGCCGTGCAGCTTCTTTGATTTTACTCTTTACCTTTTTCTTTGTCGATTTCCATTCGCCAGAGCCGAGCACGGATAAATTTGGTTTGACATTATCACTGGAAGAATATTTTTTTACCAGCGACAAATAATTCAAGTTAACATAAACAACGCCGCCTTCAGCATATAAAATTTTTATCGATTCTTGCTCGACGTTCCCGATTTTAATCGTCTGCAAACCGGCATACTGACCGATTCCGAAATTTTCGTGCACTACATAGTCGCCAATTTTTAGATTTGCAAGGTCGCGAGTCTTGGATTTCTTCGTTACTCTTTTAACTTTTTTCTGAACTTCTGATAGGCGCGTCCTGTAAGGTTTATTGAATATTTGATAATCCGTCATCAACAGGAATCGGTCTTCTTTAACTGCAAAGCCCGACTTGATAGGCAATTCGATTATTTTGATTAATCCCTGTTCGTAATATTTTTGAATTTCTTCATCGTATTCGGTAAATAAATCACTTAACCGCTTTATCTGGAGCTGGTTTTCAACGGCCACAACTATTTCAAATTCTTTCGCAGCATAATTTTTTAACGAGGAAAACAAAAGTTCATAATTGGAATTGATATATGGAGCTTCGCTCAAACCAAGGTTAATCCTCTCTTCATGAATTCCAATGTGGTCTTCCAGAACCCAGAATGCATCTTTATCAAATAACGATTCTACCCGTAATTCATTTTTTCTTTTCACTTCATCTTTTTTATAAGTGTAATTTTCTAACTCGTATTCGTAAAGTTCGTATTTCAAATCCTCGTCGAGGTCATCCATTTTATCGGTCAAATTTTTATTGGAATCGTTGATGTTCGTGAGATTTGCTAAATAATAATCCGAAGCAATAACAAACGGCGATTCGAGATAATCGAAAATATCCGCAGTCATTTCGCCATTTGCGCACGAGGAGGCAAGTGTAACAGAATCGACTTTTTGTGTGGAACGTTGAGATTCCGGGTCAAAATATCGGATCGATTCAATAAAATCGCCGTCGAATTCAACCCTGCAAGGTAGTTTTTCACTGTAGGACCAGAAATCGATTATCGAACCTCGCAGCGCATATTCGCCCGGTTGATCGACATATTTATCCTGGTCGTAATTGATCAGGTTGAGATATTCGATGAGTTGATCGTAAGGAAGTTCCCCGCCAATCTCAACTTTTGTTGTGCTTTTTCCGAGTGCATCTCTGGAAGGAAATTTTTCTTTAAGCAATTCGTAAGTCGATACAAGAATAAACGATTTGCGGTTCGAAATATCGGTTAATTTTTCCTGGACGACGTCGCCTTCGAAGTCCTCAAGTACAATTAAATCATCGGACAATCCAAGCAGAGCAAGTTCAACACTCAATTCCTTTAATTCGGTCAGCGAGGATGTTAATAATAATATCTGCTTACCTTTTCTAAAAAACGATTGAACGAAAAGGCTTTTAAACGAACCTTCCAAAGGTGATACAAAAACTTTCCTCTGCCTTTGTTCGAGTAAATCGGATAGTTTTTTAAATGGAGTTAATTTTTCAATAATTTGTTTATGCATAATAATTTTTCTTTAAAAAGCATACCTTTCCCTTCATTCCTGAAAGGAAAGCGATTTTTCAAATATTATTTTTCAGATCGTAAGCAACTTAAACTAACATTTCAAGAGCATTCTTAATTCTTTTAATTCCTTCTTCTAATCGGTCCATCGACGTCGAGAATGAAATTCTGATACAATTTTTATTTCCAAAAGCAATACCTGGAACAACTACAACACGGGCCACGTTCAAAAGAAAGAAAGAAAATTCGAATATGTCGTTAATTGCTTTGCCGTTAAATTTTTTGCCGATATAATTCGATACATCGGGAAAAATATAAAACGCACCTTCGGGTTTTGTAGTTTTTATGCCTTCGATTGAGTTTAATTCTTTGTAAAGAAAATCTCGCCTTCTTTCAAATTCCCTGCGCATAATTTCTACGGAATCCTGAGGACCTGTCAAAGCTTCAAGGGCTGCATATTGAGAAACAGTAGAAGCATTGGAAGTAGAATGACTTTGTACTTTAGCCATAGCTTTTACAATACTGCGGTCAGCTGCCGCATATCCAATACGCCAGCCCGTCATCGAATATGCTTTTGAATGCCCGTTTACTACAATTGTCCTCTTTTTGATTTCATCGCCGAGGGATGCCACGCTTTCAAAACGAATGTTATCAAATATTATCTTCTCATAAATTTCGTCGGTTAAAATGAAATAACTTCCCATTTTAAGCACATCTTTCAATGCGTTCAATTCGTTTTCGTGAAATACACTTCCTGTAGGATTCGACGGATTGCATAAAATCAACATTTTAGTTGACGGTGTTACATACGATTCCAATAGTTCGGGAGTTAATTTAAAACCCGATTCGAAAGAAGTATTGATGATAACTGGAGTGCCTCCTGCAAGCTTTACCATTTCGGGATAAGATACATAAAAAGGCGCAGGAATCAGTACCTCGTCGCCTTCGCCCACAAGAGCCTGAATTGCGTTATAAACACATTGCTTTGCTCCATTCGACACTATTATTTCATCAGTTGAATACAGAAGTCCGTTATCTCTTTCGAGTTTATCCGCAATTGCTTTACGCAGCTCAACAATGCCCGTATTAATTGTATACTTGGTTAAATTTCGTTCTAATGCTTTTATTGCCGCATTCTTTATATTTTCCGGTGTCGGGAAATCGGGCTCGCCCACACTGAAGTCAACAACATCCTCCCCTTCGGCTCGCAATTCTATTGCTCTTTGAGCAATCTGCATCGTGAGTGATGTAGCGGTTCGATTTATTCTGTCGGAAAATTTGAATTCCATAATATGTAATTAAATAATTTTTTCAGTTGACAAAGATAATAAATAAAGTCTTACTGCATTTGTAATTTATTCTTTCCAGATAAAATCAAAAAGCAAGTATGAAGCTGTTGTCATAATTACGTCGTACGATACAAGTACTAGTATCTCGGTCATCGACTCGACTATGCTATTCCCATCCATTGCAAATTTTGTAAGTTCGAGAAGAATTAAAATGAGCGGTAAAAGAATTGGAAACGAAAGCACCGGATAGAGTGTTCCCTTTGACGAGGCTTTTGAAATTATTGCCGCAATTATTGTAGAAGAAACGGCAATTCCCACATTCCCCAGCAGAAAAGCAATTAAAAACAATAACATGTTTTTAATAATAAAAGATTCGAATAGTACCGTAAAGAGAAAAGTTATAGCAAAGTTCATAAGGAATACAAGAATGAGATTGTAAAGCAACTTGCCCGAAAAAATTGTGGATGGAGAGGCAATTAAATGAAGCGTAAGAGTTGTTCCCCGCTCTTCTTCCGAAACAAAAGCTCTTGAAAGACCCGACATTGCCGAAAAGAAAATGACCACCCAGAGTAATCCTCCCGTCAAATATTCACTTATCTTTTCGCTCCCTACCGAAAACATTATCACACTAATCGTAACAAGAATAAACATCGACAATGCATTTAGGGCATAACGAGTTCTAAGTTCCGATTCCCAGTCTTTTTTAAAGAGATGGTAAGCTTTCATTCTAACTGCCGCTATTTTTATAGTTTTCCAGATTGATTATTTCACCGCATAATGCCAGGTCGGACTCTTCATTCGATGCAATAATAAAGAGTTTTTCATTTCTGTTTTTATCAATAATTTCATAGACCTTGTCTTTTCCCGGAGTATCGAGATTGGAAGTGGGCTCGTCGAGAATCACCAGTTGAGGGTTGTGAATTAAAGCAAAGATAAATTTCAATCGCTGCTTCATACCCGAGGAATAACCTCTTATCACGTCGTCTTTGCGCTTGTATAAATTAAATTCGCTCAAAAGAAAGTTTGCATATTCTTCGTTAAATTCAACTCCTCTAATTTTTGAAAAACAAATTAGGTTTTCATACGCAGTAAATTCATCATAAAGAAATAAATATGGTGAGACGAATCCAATGTAATTATGAAGTTGTTCATAGCTAATTTCTTTTTCACCATTGAGATGAACAACTTTTCCTTTTGTTGGAGAGATCAAATTAGCTATAATTTTTACGATCGTCGATTTTCCTGAGCCGTTTGGACCGGCGATACCGTAAATATTGGCCGATTCGAAACGGTGATTGATGTTGTTAAAAACAAGTCGTCTGCCGAAGTATTTTACCAGGTTGTTGAGAATTACGCTGTAATTATTCATTAATCACCACGAATTTACCTTTTTTTGTATCGTCGTCCGTCTTGATAACGTAATAGTAGACACCCGAAGGAATTCTACCGCCGCCCTTATCGAGACCATTCCACTTAACGAGATTTTTATCCGATACCAGCACCTGGTGTTCGCCCGAATATATTAGATCCATATCGATTGAAAAAATATAAAGGTCTGCCATTCCACTTATAGAACGCGGAGCCGGCAAATAAATAAAATCATCCGAAGTATAATTAAACGGTTGTGGGAACGGAAATTCTTCTTCAGTTAGTATAGCTGTAGAGTCGATCAATCGATTATTCAACACAGAATTTTCTGTAATCAGGAAGGAAGACTGGCAAACCAACTTGGAATAATAATTATTGGTAATCCATCTGTAGCCGCCGTCGTCGTGGTCTGCAAGAAAATATGTCAGCGGTAAATCGGACGAAGGATTTTGCACCCCATTTGTAACGTCACTGTTTGTGAGGATTGTTGTTAGAGTGTCGACAAGCGAAACAAAAGAGATATAATTTACCGATGCGGGTCTGGTATTGACATCTACCGATACGATTGGTTTGTCGAAATCGATACTCATCAAAGCTTTTATCACAGGATAGTTTTCCGCTTCTTCGAAATATTTACCAGGCGTTGCTCTGTATCCCGTAAAATAAATCCAGTTTGAGAACTCGGCGAATTCCTTTTTGAAATCGGAACCGTATTCCTTAATTGCATCGGCTATTGCATAAAGAGCCCGTTCTTCTTTCATCAATTCCCATGTTCTTTTGAGAATGTCGAATCCAAACCTGTCTTTTAAAAATATGTTCCAGAGAGCAAGGTTATAGCCGCTGTTTTGAGAAAACGAACGATTGGTATTGACAAAATACGAATAAATGTAGGCATAGTAGTCGTTGATATCATCAAAGACAAACTCTTCCATCGCAGTAGAAGAAAGTTCATGATAATACTGGTCAGTCGACCTGTAGATATAATTGCCTACTTGAATAGCATGATGAAATTCGTGAGCTACCGAAACACGGGCACCGTCGATTCCCTCGGTGTAATAACCATCGAAGTCATTATCGATAAGAATGTAACTTGTGTATGTTTCTTCTCCTATTAAATCTTCAGTGCGAGTTTCTCCATAGAGACCTCCACTCATATTCTGAATGTAAATGTCATATTTGTCGTCTCCTCCTCCGTTGTCTTTAGGCGGTGGCGGATAACCCAAAATATTTACTTCATAATTGTATGCAGAATCGAGCGCATCCGATAATAAACTTAAATCGTAGGCAGGTTTGTGTAAACCCGATTTATTGAAATGGATCCGAAATAAACCTGATTTTGTTACTATGCTTGAGTCCGTCTGTGGTCTACTCATATACGAAGACAATACCTGCTGCTGTTTTTTGCTGAATTTTGAAAAGTTCTGTTTAACTTGATTGTAAATACCCGTTCCACACTTAACATAGTCACCCGACAATGAAGTAATAGTTTTCAATTCAGTTGAGCGATCTCCCCGCGTATAAAGAAAAAAATTGTACAGAGAATCAAGATTTTGTGCATAAGAATCGAATGCTACAAAAATGACTGCAAGAATAAATAACTTCTTCATCTAATAATTCTCAATTTAATTATGTTATTGTCGGACCCGGGCGCATAAAGTATCAGGTCAGTATTATTTTTAAAAGGCTTTGAAATATAATTATTAACTGTTTCAGAATCCAAAACAGTATCTGTTCTACCTGATTTGTAATTTTCTTTCAAGACAATTTTTTTCAATTTTTTTGTCAATGCATCGATGAAAATTATCTCAAATCGATTTCTGGTTTTCACGAATTGAAAAGTGGATTCCTCAGGTTGTATCTCTTTTAATTCATACTTGAATATTTTTTCATCCTTGAGAATGATTAATTTAGTGTTCTTTCTTTCAGTAAGTATAATAACCTTAATCAATTCGTTTGATTCTCTGTCGTTATAACACTTAAGACTAATTTTACTAAAATCGGATAGATTATAAGTGCCCAGCTCGACGCTGTCCTCTTTTGCAGCCAATCTTTTTATTTCTTTTTTTACTAATAAAAGGTTATCGTTCTTATTAATTAATGAATAGACAGAAGGATACGTTTCATACACAAGCGCAGTAGCCAGCACATTACTTCCCGCACTGTCCGACCCAGCATGCACAAATCTGAAATCCCTGTAATCATAAGTTTCAAGCAGCAATTTTGATTTACTTTCCGTCAGAGTATAAATTCTTTGCCTATCTTTCAATCGGTCGTTAAATAAAAGGAGGTCTTTGATTTTTCCTTTCGTATAGAGAATTCTTCGTGTTGGCTTGAACGAATCGAGTCTCAAAATTTCAATTAATGATGTGTTGGGATTGTAAAAATAAAAATCGATTTTATTTTTCCGTTTGATGCTTTTAATTACGCTGTAACTATTCTGAAGAGGGAAACGATAAAGTGTATTGGGAATTGATCTTTTGTTAAGAGTCAACAAAATCAGGTGATTTGTGTTTTTATCAATAAAAAAATACGCTTCTGGATTTATTTTGTCTTCAGATAGTATTCCCAGTGAACTTACCCCGGAACCAAAGTTTATTAAATTATAGTCCTCAAATTTTTTTACAGTCGACAAAACGACGATTTTACCATTTCTTAAGAGAAGCGCAATTTTGTTAAAGCCATTTTCCTTATAAGCTGCAACATCTATTAAATCTTTGTCCTTATAAATCAGCAACGGTTCATAAAAATCGAAACCAGACTTGCTAAACATCAGATACAATTTACCTTCGGAGTAATTCGCAAACAGAATATCGTTGATGCCGTCTTCATTAAAATCAGCTATACTCAAATCGTCCGCTTTTTCTTTAAGCTCTAAATCAATTGTATTATGAAAAGACGAAACCGTATCGCCGATAAAAATATGGAATTTGTTTCTGTATGAAATTAATAAATCTGTAAATCCGTCAGAATTAACGTCCGAAGCTACCAGTATCTGCGGGTAATCGGGCAGAGCAATTTTTCTCGATTCGGAAAAAATAAGTTCCTGCTTGTTATAAAAGAATACAAGTTGATTTGAAAAAATATCGTAGGCAACGATGTCAGTAAATCCATCGTAGTCAAAGTCTGCATGAGCAATCTGAGGAAAAACTCTATTGTCGGTAATTTGAGAAAATGTGTAACGGTTTGCCTTGTTCTTAATCAAAGTTAAGCCTTCGAAGGAATAACCGCTTACAACCATTTCCTTTTTCCCATCATTATTGAGGTCGACGCAAGTTATGTTCGATGGGATATCGTCAAACTTCTTAATTTTCTTTCTTGAAAGAATACCGTTTTTTGAAATAGTTACTAATCCAACTTCCCTGTTTTTTCTGGAAAGCCAGCAATAGATGTTTGCATTTTTAGTTAAGTTATAGATATCGAGATTATTAAGTGGACCTACAACAGTATTAGAGAAGCGATGTTTATTGTTCGATACAATTGCAAATAAATTATTGTTATTCTTTAAGAGCATAAATTCATTGGAGCCATTTCGGTCGAGGTCGGCCGGTATAATCATATCGGGAATAAATGCTGAATTTTCTTTAAAACCCTCAAAGAGGATGTCTGCTTTACAAAATCCGTTTATGGGAATTTGAGCAGAAAGGGAGGAGACGGATAAATGAAAAACGAGCAGAAGTTTAAGCAGAACCGAGTCTTTGTTTGCGTCGCTGAAGAGCTTCCTCGTAGCGTTTTTGTTCATCGGGGGTTTCCGGTAGTATTTCACAAGTTTCAACAGGCTTACCATTTTCGTCCACACTTACAAAAGTTAAAAAAGCCGAGTTTGTATGTATTTTTTTCTTTTCGATAAAGGATTCTGCGTAGACTTCGACGCCTACTTCCATCGAAGTTTTAAAAGCCCTGTTAACAGATGCAATCAAAGTTACAACTTCCCCAATTTTAATAGGGTGATGAAAATCAATCCTGTCGACAGAAGCTGTAACGCAAACTCTGTTGGAGTGTTTAGCGGCGGAAAGTGCAGCACAGATATCAATCCAGTGCATCAACTGTCCTCCGAGTAAATATCCCAGCTGATTTGCATGGTTCGGTAGCACTAATTCAGTCATTGTTACAACAGAGTCTTTAACTTTTTTAGTTTGCCTTTGCCGTAAGTCCATTTAATTCCGCCTGTAATTTTTCGATTTCAGCAGCTCTTTCGTCCTCGGGGTAACGCTCAAGAAAAATGGCTATATCGTTCAATGCATCGTTATTCATTCCACGTTTTACTTCAATTTGAATTTTACGATAGAGAGCCAGTGGGGCGTATCTGGTATCGTGATATGTTTCGACAACAAAATCGTAATACTTCATTGCAGCTCTTTCGTATTCCATCTTCTCATAAATTACCCCACTTTCGTATTCTTTTCTTGCGAGCTTGTTGTTCAACTCAATAATCTTTTTTTCGGCTTCCTCTACTTTTGGATTTGCCGGGAAAATATCGATGAATGCCTGGAATTCTTCGATTGCTTTTTTAGTATACGATTGGTCTAACTGAAAAGGCGGTGAAAGATTATAGTATGAATCGGCCAGCAAAAATTGTGCGTCGGGGACAAGTGGGCTGGTGGCATAGTTTTGAATCAACTTGCTAAATTCGTATGCTGCCAGAAGAAATTGTTCTCTTTTATAATAAGTCGTAGCCAAATAATATTGAGCGTCGTCGCTTACGGCACTGCCAGGAAATTGGAGCAGAATACTGTTAAATTCAAGAATAGCCTGCTCGTAATCTTCACTTTCATACAATTTCATTGCGTAAGCAAAATATTCCTCGGCGTTGAATTTAGACGTATCTACTGTTCCAGAACAGGCTGTAACAATCAAAGCTATTACTAATAATCTCTTATAAGACATAAAATGAATTTCCATTTTTAAATGACAAAAATATGCAAAGATTACCACTTAATGAAATTTAATTACTTCTTACGGTGAAGAGCAAAATAACAGAAGTAATCAACGTTGCAACAATTATAACCGGTTGCAAAAAATCCTTAAATTTAGTTTTATATGGGAGTTCGCCCTGTTCTACTGGCAATTGCAGCAAGTGATTAACGGCATAATCGTCGTACAAAATTGTGTCTTTTACTGTCCCTGAAAATGAGGCATCCACAAAACCCGATTTTTCGGGATATATTAGCATCCCACTCATTATCAAATTGCGTTCTATAAAATCGTCTCCAAAAAATCCGCCGTCGATTAATGTATATGAAGCCGAAGCATCATTAACAACCAGAATAATTTTATTTTCGCTGTTGTTGTTTTTATAATGAAATTTATTCCTGAAATAATCTATGAAATATGGTTTCAATCCTTCAAGTTTACGCGGAAGAGAGATAATTAAATTGTAATCAGATGACACCGAAAATAGCTGAGTATACTCATTTAACGAATTATCGATTAATTCAGTAATTATTTTTTCCTGCGATAAGCTAATGTTGAAAGTTCCACAAAAAAGAAGAAGAAACAATATTTTTTTGAAAAAGTGTGACATTATCTTCTGCCGTCGGCAATTTCTCTGAGTCGTTTAATTCTTTCTTCAATTGGCGGATGCGTTGAAAATAATTTAGCAAACGATTTTCCTGAAAGAGGATTTACAATAAACATATGTGCTGTCGACTCATTTGCGGTCCTCATGGGGATAATTTCATTAGCTCTCGATAATTTATCCAGCGCTGAGGCAAGTCCCATTGGGTTTCCCGACATCAAAGCGCCACCTTCGTCAGCCATGAATTCACGGGAACGAGAGATTGCCAGCTGAATAAGCATAGCAGCGATAGGGGCAATAATAATCAGAGCAAGTTCATAAAAAATATTTCCGTCTCTTTCTTCATCTCTGCTTCCTCCAAACATTGCAGCCCACCCTGCCATTCTTGCAATCAATGTAATTGTGCCTACTAACGTAGCTGCAATTGTACCGACAAGAATATCCCTGTTTTTAATATGCGTCAGTTCGTGAGCAATTACTCCTTCAAGTTCGTCTTCTGACAATAGATTCATTATGCCGGTTGTAACTGCCACTGCACTGTGCTCGGGATTTCTTCCAGTAGCAAATGCATTCGGGGTCTGCGAGTCAATTACATAGACCTTGGGCATAGGTAAATTTGCTTTCGATGCAAGATTTTCAACTATCCTGTAGAGAACTGGAAATTCAGCACGCGTAACTTCTTTTGCATGATACATCGACAATACTATTTTATCCGAAAACCAATACGAGCCGAAATTTAGCATCAACGAAAAAATAAAGGCAATTGTCATTCCGGTTTGCCCACCCAGAAGATTGCCAACGAGTAGAAAGAGTATCATCATAACCGCCATTAAAGCAGCAGTTTTAAATCCGTTCATATTATTACCTTCCAATTTGTTTTTGAATCTAACATTTTCTAAATAAAAGATGTTCCGATGAAAGTAAAATTTGGTTGAACCTAACAGTCTTTCTCCTGATTTTAAACGCAGCGGGTGCCTGTAGTTTTAAGCAACAAAATAAATGATAATTACAATATTTCTCCATAATCCACTTCAATTCCACCATCAATTTTTCTATAGATGATAATTTTGACATCTATGTGCTCCGGTAATGCTGTTTTCACCTCATAGGTATTGGGTTTTATAGAGACTGGAATGTCTCCAATGTAGCCATCGATTCCTCTCGATTCTTCATCAGGCCCGGCTAAACGGTAATCCGCATTTTTCATTTCAGCTCCTTTCTTAAGTATTGCCTCCTGAAACCTGAGCCCAGCAAAAGTTTTCACTATTACTAAATCCCTTACCCATTGTTCAACCATATTCCGGTCAATTTTATTAAGAGTACTTTTAAGTTCTTCTAATTTATGCAATATTTTTTCCGTTGCAATCTCGATCGCATCGGGTTTTTTCTCCAGGTACCATTTTTCCCATTCAGAAAGTGTTTTCCCTTCAAATTCCTGAATTAGTTCACTCATCTGACCCACTACTTTGGGTCGCGTTCCCTGGGCATATTGATTCGCTAAATTGATCAGTGGTGCTACATACTTTTCAAAATCTGGAGTCTCTATGTCCAGATATTTTCTGATTTCTTCAACTGTGATTCTTACTTTCACTTTTCCCCATTTTGTAAGCCTAAAAACTTTGCCTTATATTTATAATCAATAGTGGTATCAACAGAAACCAAACCATTTTTAATTAAATGAGCATTTAAAAATGTTTTATTCCACAAATAAAGATAACAGAGCAGATTGTTTTTCTCGTCGTATTTAATGTTATCGAATCTTAGAAATACCTTTTGCC
The DNA here is from genome assembly GCF_051488685.1 of Melioribacter sulfuriphilus. NCBI lineage: Bacteria > Pseudomonadati > Ignavibacteriota > Ignavibacteria > Ignavibacteriales > Melioribacteraceae > Melioribacter > Melioribacter sulfuriphilus. The sequence goes on along the minus strand of NZ_JBPSEH010000009.1, from coordinate 15,651 downwards.
CGTTTGTTTTTTCTATTAAAAATTTGACAGCTTCGTCATTTTTTTGGGGTTTCTCTTTGATACCCAATAACCTGATTTTTAATCCATTACTTAAGCTCAGTAATTCTGGTGATATTACTTCCTTAACGGTATAGTAAGTTTCTCTTTCAGAATGAGAATTATCTATTTTTGAACCAAATCTTAATTTCTTAGGATCAATTTTCTTATCAAATCTAATTGGGTCTTTAAAAATATAGGGTAATTTTTTTATTTCTTCTTCAAAGCTAGTTTGAAGCTCCTCCTGTTTAATAATCTCAAATGCCGCATCTTGAAAAATTGAGCTTTGTTGAAATCCAACTTTTTCTTTTATGATTGGTAAAAAATCCTCATTTATCTCATATCCAATTGAGTTTCTATTAAGATTCTTAGCTGCCATTGATGTCGTGCCACTTCCAAGAAATGGGTCAAGCACAGTATCTCCAACAAAACTGAACATTTTAATAAGTCGCTTTGGCAGTTCTTCAGGAAACATCGCAAGGTGTTTATCCTGTTTTTCACCCGAAAAATTCCAGTGCCCCGTAAAGTACTGATTCCATTCTTCCAGCGTCAATTTTGATTGTTCTTTAATTTCGTCGTTAACTTTTGGTGGATCCCCATATTTTTTAAATATTAATATGAACTCATAGTCTAACTTAAGAATTCCATTCCTTGGATAGGGATAGGACCCCATTACTGTGGCTCCTCCTGTGGTATTGCAAGTAGTAACTTTTTGCCAGATAATAGCACCCATATAATCAAAACCGGCACTTTCGCAGAACTTGATTATCTCTGTTCTTATCGGAATAACCTTATACCTTCCATAATAGACAGAACGTGCAAACTGGTCGCCAATATTAACACACAAGCGACAGCCCTTATGTAAAACCCTGTGGCATTCATTCCAAACTAAATTGAGATTATTAATATATTCTTCATAAGTGTCATTAAAACCTATTTGCTTTCCGTTTCCATAATCCTTCAATTGCCAGTATGGTGGAGAAGTAATTATAAGATGAACTGATTCATCAGGAATTTCTTTCATTTGTCTTGAATCACCGATTATTATTTTGTGCAACGTTTTCATGTTTTACCTGAAATTAGTATTATCACGCTTGAGCCAAATTCGCATAAGATATAATGCCGCTTAGTGTCCCGCCGGTGAGTTCTATAGCTTGCCTTTCTATAATAATATAGTTAAAATCGCTAAACAAAAATATGACACTATGAAAAATACGATTTTATTGGGAATATTACTTTTTAGTTTTTCAACTGTCTTTTCACAAACATATAAATTTCTAAATCTTGATACGAGTCCTCGCGCAGCTGCTCTGGCAGGTGGATTTGTATCGGCTGACGACGATCCAAATGTTATTTTCTATAATCCTGCGGGAATAAATCTACTTGAGGGAATGCCAATATCATTTTCATTTGTAAATCACCTGCTGGATATTAATTCAACCTCACTATCCACAGTGAAAGAATTTGAGTTTGGTAAACTTGGAGCAGCAATTAAATATGTTAGTTACGGCGACTTTACGAAAGCTACTTCAACAGGCGAAAAAATAGGCAATTTCGGTGCTTCCGATATTGCCTTTATTATTGGTTACGGCAATAAACTCGATGACAATTTTTATTACGGTATAAACACCAAATTCATCTATTCCAGTATTGATGAGTATAGTTCTTCGGCAGTTGCTGCGGATTTAGGATTGCATTACGAATTACCCGAATCAATGTGGAACATCGGCTTTTCAATTCTTAATATCGGAAGTCAATTATCGACATACGCCGAAATCGACGAGGATTTGCCACTCGATGTTCGAATCGGTGTTTCAAAACAATTAAAAAACGTGCCTTTTCGTTTTTATTTTTCACTCAACAAATTAAACCAGGATCAAGAGAACATTGCCGATCGACTCCGTAATTTTACTCTTGGAGCAGAAGTTAAGTTAGGCACAAGCTTCAGACTTCGTTTCGGATACGACAGTGAAAAAAGGAAGGAACTAAAAATTGGTACGAGCGCAGGACTGGCAGGTTTCAACCTCGGGTTTGGATTCAATGTAAAGAATTTTACTATTGATTATGGATTTTCATCAATGGGATTTATCGGCTCGATTCACCGATTCGGTATTTCGACAAATCTTGAATAATTATTTTCCATAGGGCTTTTTCAAGTACTGCCTGGCGAGTTGATGAGAATTGCTCCGCTCCCTCATAGTCAGGACTTCACGATAATACTTAATGGCGCGCTGTCTGTCTCCTTTAAGGTCATATAACATTCCTAAATAAAGGACTGTATTTATCAGAAAACCTGAGGCATTTTCTTTATCGAGTTTTCTCGACAGGTTTTCGGAAATTGTAAAATAATAGATTGCAGAATCTACGTTGTTAGAATTTTTGAAGTTCAATCCGACATAATAACTGGCTTCTCTTTTATAATAATTGTTATAGCCCTGCATCTCTCTTACGCATTTGGAATAGATATCCCGAAATATTTCGGCAGCTTTATCGTATCTGTTTTCTTTAACGAATGTAAGTCCATAATATTTCTGGAAATTCGGATTATCCGGATAATCAGCCAATAGAATCAATGCCCACTTGCGTGTTTCCTCCATATTTTCTTCAAACTGGAAATTCAGTGTCATCAGAAAATATCTGGATTCTATACGTGCATATCTGCCTTTGAGGGCAACATATTCAAGTTCGCGCAAGCCTTTATTGCGGTCACCGTGTGGGAAAAAAATCATAAGTGGTTTGACGACAGGATACTTTTCAGGAATAACCTCGGCGTAATAATGATAAATTCCAAATCCGAATTGGACGTCGGGATTATGTGGATCAGCTCGATAAAATTGATAGAGCAATTCGAGCCCCTCTTTTCCGTCCAGCGCAGCATTGATCCATTTTTCGCGTATGCCCAATAATCTTCCCCTGAAACCGATAGCCCCACCTTTAAAGAAAAGGGCATCTTTGTTGTTCTTATTCTTTTCCAGAATTTTGTCGCACATTCTTATTACTTCATCCAGCTGCTTAATAAATTTATCGTCTAAACTTTCATCTTCGAGTTTAAGAAGAATCCGCCACCATGTGATCATGGCTTTAAAAAATTTGCCTGAAGGGTGAGTAGGATATTCTTTTATTACTGTGTCGAAAGTACTTTCAGCTTTTTCGAGTTCGATGCCGTAGATCTGGTTGATACCCGCCTTAATAAGCGAGTCGTGACGAGCCCAATCATAATTCTGCGCTTCTACCGGCATCGAAAGAATAATTAACAAAATAGAAAAAAAGTATTTCATGGTTTTTCTCACATAAGTCCCGTGTCAATTATCCGGTTTATCTCTTCGATTTTTTGCTTGAAATAGCCTGCCTTTTCAGGATTAGACTTAGCAAGGTCTCTATAAATTGCTATAGCCTCTTTGTAATTCTTTTGCGCTTCATAAATTTTAGCCATCGTTTCAGTGACAATTCTTGTTTTCTGAATTTCGGGTAGAGCAACAACAGTGTCGTCTCCAGCATCCGGATTGTATTTTATACGAGCTTTGCTTAATACCTCAGCTAATTCATCCAGTTTGTCTTCAATGGAATTTTTTGTATCGTTTTTATCATTAAAAAACTTGCGTATTTTTAATCCTTCTAAAGATTTAATTTCATTTTCAATCTTATCAATCATTTCGAGATAATATTTTCCGGAAAACGAATTTTCATAGAGCGCCGAAGCTGTATGAACATCCTTTCTGGCTTCCATAACTTTACCAAAATAAGCATAGGCCATTGCTCTTATGTAATAAGCTGTAGGATAATCGGGATATAGTTCCAGTCCTTTGTTTAAAATTTCGATTGCTTCATTCACATTTCCCTCATCGAGTAATATTTTGCCTACACGGGCAAAGAGAGAGGAACGAGGGTTAAATTCATAGATTAATTTAATTTTATCTTCTGTAATAGTTCCGTTCAATTAAAACCCATCATTTAACTGACGTTTCTTAATATATGCCTGTCTCAGAGACATCGCAGATACGCCGGCAAATCCCGTAAAAAACATCAATTGGAAAGGTAAGGCTGCAATTTCCATGAAATAAATTGATGCCACAACTCCAATAAAACAATAAACCGCTAAGATCAATTCGACGTAAGTCGATGCCTGAACGCGAGTCGATTTGAAATACTTATTTTTAATAGGATTATCGTTCTTTGTAACAACTTTGAATTTCGGTGTCCTCACAAATTCGCTTTTCCGATTCAACAATCCTTCGATGACTGCGCGCGTGTTGTTCAAAGCAAGTCCCATACTCCCGGCCATAAAAAGAGGGAAGAGTACAATCCTTTTACGCCAGTCAGGATAAACATCTTTTTGAGCGAACATGTAAAAAAGGAACGACCCGATAAAAGCTATAACAAAGATTGCCATTATGTTAAAAAAGCTCCAGTAGGGACCAGCATTTTTAATGAAAATCAACGGGACATTCAAAATACCCGCAAGTAATATAAATGGGAAAACAATATTGTTTGTAAGATGAAAAGTGGAATGAATTTTAAGTCTAAGGGGAATATTAGAGTTCCAGACAAGAGGGAGAATTTTTTTTGCCGTTTCAACTGCACCTTTAGTCCATCTGAACTGCTGAGCTTTGAAAGCATTCATTTCGGCTGGCAATTCTGCAGGAGTGGTAAAGTCTCTCAGATAAATAAATTTCCACCCTTTTAGTTGAGCCCTGTAACTGAGGTCGAGGTCTTCGGTTAATGTGTCGCCTTCCCAGTTGCCGGCATCTTCAATACAATCCTTACGCCATACACCGCCGGTGCCGTTAAAGTTGATAAAAAATCCGGCTTTATTTCTGACGGTCTGTTCGATTACAAAATGTCCGTCGAGAGCCAATGCCTGTATACGAGTAAGAAGTGAATAATCTTCGTTCAGGTGTTCCCATCGAGTTTGAACCATCCCGACTTTTTCGTCGTAAAAATACCGGAGAGTATTTTTAAGAAAATCTTTTTTGGGAATAAAGTCGGCATCGAAAATAGCCACGTACTTCCCTTTTGCTGTTTTCAATCCTTCTTTCAGGGCTCCAGCTTTGAATCCTTCGCGCGTTCCCCTTCTGATGTGCTTGATGTCGAATCCTTCTTTTTGTTTCTCTTCAACTAATTTTGCTACCACTTCGACCGTTTCGTCAGTTGAATCGTCGAGCACCTGAATTTCGAGCTTATCTTTCGGATAATCCATATTGCATACGGCATTTATTAATCTGTCGACTACATACATTTCGTTGTAAATAGGCAGTTGAACTGTAACAGTTTCCAGAGGGACGTCGTCTTTAGCTTTATGCATTTTCCTTTTATACTTTTCGTGATAATAGACCATTATAAATCCGTAGCTGCCGAAAAAGAGAAGTATCGACAACGAAAAGATATAAGCATATAAAATTATTTCATCGAGTACCATAATTTACTCCTTTTTTTTACCAGTTAGACACCACCGCAAGAAGAATATCGTCCGCTATAAAATCGAGCACCCGCTCGATGGCATTATTTCGGACGGTTATCAAATCTGCACTGTCAGTTTCATAGTCGCTATATTGTGAAAAATTTCTTTCGAATATTTTTTTCTTTTTGATTAAATCACGATAGACAACTTTTACATTTATTGTAATTCTTTGAGTTGTAGCAGTTTCGTTTCCACTCACAACCGACAATTGATCCGTAAGAGAAGTTATTGCGGCTTCGAGTATACAATCGGGATTAGAACTGTTGACTACTTTGAGCGTATTATCGTGAGTAAATTTTTCGATTAATACCGTAGTCAGTCGTTCTCCCAGATTAGGTTCTGCCTTACCGCTGCGATCCTCGATTGTCGGTATCGAAATAGTTTGAAGATGAGGAGGCACTGAAGCACCTGTAAAAGAGTAGGAACAGCTCGTTACAATCAAAGCCGGCATTGTTAACAATACCATAACTAATATTTTTCTATTGTATGCCATACTCCTTCAGTTTCCGATAAAGAGTTCTTTCACTTATATTGAGCAATCTGGCGGCTTTCCGTTTGTTATTTCCCGTAAATTTAATTGCATTAAGTATCGCCCTTTTTTCGAGTTCTTGAAGCGGTAAAACTTCTTCCGGGTTGATTGTTGTGGATGTGGAATTGTTTTCGGGTGTATTATTTAGAGCGATATTTTTTAATTCTATCAAATCTTTCTTAATCTCAATTAGTGCTCTGTAAATCATTTCCCTGTCGAGAGCTTCGGGTGAACGATTTAAATGGACAGGTAAATTTCGTGGCGTCAATTCTTCAACTGCCTCCGGTACGAGTAAAGGTTTCAATAAATCTTCGTCGATAATACCATTGCGACACAAAGCCGCTGCAGTTTCAACCACATTTTTTAGTTCACGAATATTTCCAGGCCAATTATAATTTACCAGCAATTCTTCTGCGCCTTTGGTAAACAACGGCAATTTAATTTGATTGGCCTCGGCAAATTTTCTAAGAAAGAAGAGCACCATATCGAGAATATCTTCTTTCCTTCTTCTTAATGGTGGAATAAAGAGCGTTACAGCTTTTAACCTGAAATAGAGGTCATTTCTGAACTTTTTGGCGTCGACTTCTTTTTGCAGGTCTTTATTTGTAGCTGCAATAATTCGAACGTCCACCTTTGTAACTCTTTCGCTGCCAATTGGCATAAACTCTTTCGTTTCGAGCACGCGGAGCAATTTGACCTGAGTGGTCAGAGCCATTTCTGCAATTTCGTCTAAGAAGAGAGTTCCACCGTCTGCAATTTCGAAATATCCTTTTCGATCTTCTGTAGCGCCAGTAAAAGATCCTTTTTTATGGCCGAAAAGTTCACTTTCCAGAAGTGTTTCGGGAATAGCTCCACAATTAACGCTTACAAGTGGTTTGTCTGAGCGTTTGCTGAAACCGTGTATCGCCCGTGCAAATACTTCTTTTCCTACTCCACTTTCCCCCGTAATTAATACGGTTATATCACTCTGAGCAACCTGCATGGTTATATCAATCAGATCCCGTATTTCCTTCGACTTACCTATTATACCGTATTTCTTCTGGAATTCCTCTATTTGCATTATTCAATTATTTTTGAGTCTGTAAATATAATAAATGAATCGTTCAGTTGTACCGATTTTTTCTTAGCCCAATGTTTCGACTAATCCGTCGTGACAGATAGTTATCTTATCCCTAAGAGCATCGTCGAGGTTTTCGTACCAATCGACCAATTTGCCAAACTTTTCATCGTCGATGTGGGTAATGAATATTCTGCCGGGATTAATTTTTTTAAAAACAAGATATAAATCTTCCGGTTCTATATGCGCCATCTCTGTAATAAAAACATCAGGTTTAAGAGTGTCAAAAAGGTAGAGGTCATCCGGGCTACCGACATCAGACGTGTATACTATCGAATTACCAGCGATTGTAAATGAAAGACTGGAAGAAACAAACATCGATTCCGAGTAAAATTCGATATCTCCTTTGGGATAAATATGAGAATTCTGTTTTGCCATAAAACTAAAATCTTCCGCCACAGTCACTTTTTCGGCAAGGCGGTATCCAATAATCTTTAAATTAAAACCTAGAGCTTCGGGAAACATGTAGACATAATAAAGGAGATTAATCAATGGTTCGACAAGATTTTTGTGTGTAAAAAGTGTCAGCTCCCTCTTACGTCCCGCAATTTTCATTTGAGTAATCAAAGCGCCAATTCCCGTAAAGTGGTCGGCATGATAATGAGTAAAAATAATTCCATTAATCGAATTGAAATCAATCGACGAATTCATCAGAGCTTTAGCCACTCCGTCGCCGGCGTCAATTAATAAATTGAAAGCGGCAGTTTCCAGATATATTGAAGAATGGAATCTTTCCTTACTCGTTTTTCCAGAGCCAGTGCCAATAAATATTATTTTCATAATATCACTGAGTAATTAATAATCATAATTTCTGATTGCACTTATAAATCACTATTTTTGTTATGCCTAAACAATAAGAAAGACCCGAAATGCCAAAGAAAGAGAAAATATCAGTTATCACATTAGGATGTTCAAAAAACACGGTCGATTCAGAACGCCTCATGAACCAGCTTAAAATAAACGATTTTGAACTGACCGACAACCCTGAAAATGCAGATTCAATTATTATCAATACATGCGGTTTTATTGAAGCCGCAAAAGAAGAATCGATAAACACAATTTTATCCGCCATTGAACTTAAGAAAAAAGGTCAATTAAAAAAAGTTATCGTTTCCGGATGCCTTTCCGAAAGATATATGAACGATTTAAGGAAAGAAATTCCTGAGGTGGACGCTTATTTTGGTACAGAAGCTTACGAAGGAATTCTTAAGGAATTCGGCGGAAACTTGAAATATGAATTGCTCGGCGAACGACTCCTAACCACACCGAAACATTTCGCATATCTTAAAATTTCCGAAGGTTGCGACAATCCCTGCTCGTTTTGTGCCATCCCGTTGATGCGAGGCAAACACAAAACAAAGCCAATGGAAGATTTAATTGCCGAAGCTGAAAAATTGAGCAGTCAGGGCGTCAAAGAACTTATCCTAATCGGTCAGGATACTACCGATTACGGAATCGACCTCTACGGTAAAAGAAATATATCTGAACTGATAAATAAACTTTCGGAAATTAAATCAATCGAATGGATTCGTTTAATGTACGCCTATCCTTCACATTTTCCCGAGAGCCTGATTGAAACTATTGCTTCGAATCCCAAAGTATGCAAGTATATCGATATTCCTTTACAACATATTTCTGATAATGTACTCAAATCGATGAGACGTGGAATTACAAAACGCCGGACACTGGAACTTCTGAACAAAATGCGTATGTCGATTCCTGAACTAACGTTGAGAACCACTTTTATTACCGGCTATCCTGCCGAAACCGACGCCGACTTCGAGGAGCTGGCTAATTTTGTAAAAGAATTCGAGTTCGAACGATTCGGTGTATTTACATATTCAATGGAAGAAAATACTCCAAGCTTTATTCTGGGCGATCCGCATTCAGAAGAATTGAAAGAAAAAAGAAAAAACATTTTAATGGAAATTCAAAGTGACATTTCGTATCGCAAAAACGAAAAGTTAATTGGTAAAAAACTCAAGGTATTAATCGATTCTTATGAAAACGGTGTCTATATCGGTAGAACGGAGAGAGACGCTCCCGAAGTTGATTGCGAAGTATTTGTAGAAACAAACGAGAAACTCAAGATTGGCAATTTTTATGATACCGTAATTTATGATTGCAACGAGTATGATTTATTTGCTAAATTGGATTAAAATTATCGGGGTAAAAATGAAACGCTTCGTATTATTATTTGTTTGCTTTGTGTATACAATCTCGGCACAGGTGGAGTCATCAGAAGATATTAACATTAGTAAATTCGAACCCATTTTTTATACCGATTTCGTACAATACAAAGTAGCCGATGACACAAACAAAATCCGCCTCGACGTTTTTTTCCAGGTACCGTATGCAAATATACAATTCGTTAAAAAAGGCAATACATTTTTTGCCGAATACAGTCTCTCTGTTATATTTTACGAACCCAAAACCGACAAAATGATTTTCGAAAGAATCTGGAAAGAAAGAATTTCTACAACGGATTTTGACGAAACTATTTCAAAAAACAATTTCAACATCTCCTATAAATCATTTCCGCTTGATGCAGGCGATTATAAAATTAAATGCATTCTCGAAGACACCGATTCAAGAAAAACACATTCGTACACCTACAATGTATCGTTAAAAAAATTCAATCGCGATCTTTCGGCAAGCGACATACTACTTGTTAAGGATATCCTGAAGAATGAAAGCGGTGAAGTAATTGTGCCGAATGTTTCAAGAATAGTAACAAATAAAGATAACGTTCTCCGCTTCTATTACGAAATCTATTCAACAGAGAAAAGGGAGTTAGAGATAACATATTTGCTCGAACACCTCGATAGCGAAAATAAAATAGAAGAAAAAAGAACACTCAGTCTCAATGAAGGAATTAACACGGTTTACGATTCTTTAAGCACATTAAAATTTATACTCGGCACTTACAAATTACTGATGACCGCAAAAGATATCAAAAGCAATTTAAACGCCGAAGCTCAAAAGGTCGTATTATCTAAAATAACCGGATTACCAAATTCGATAACAGACATCGACAAAGCAATTGAACAGATGATTTACATCGCCTCGCCCACCGACCTGGCATATATAAAAGAAGGAAAAACTTATGAAGAACGGCTGATGAGATTCCTTGAATTTTGGGACAAGAAGAAACCTAATCCCAAGATGTTAATAAATCCCATTATGAACGAATACTATAGACGAGTGGAGTACGCCAATAAAAATTTCAAAGCATTTGGAAACGAAGGCTGGCGCACCGACATGGGAATGATTTATATTACTTTTGGCCCTCCCAGTTACGTCGAGAGGCATCCGTTTGACCCGGATTCCAAACCGTATGAAATATGGGACTATTACGAACTGAATCGCTCATTCGTATTCATAGACCAGACCGGATTCGGAGACTATAGACTTCTTAATCCAGATTACAGTCGCTGGCCTGGTTATCGTTACTGAGAAACTTCAACCATTTTTTCCTTCAGCAATTTGCTGATTTTTTCCAGCCGTTTCTTGCTCTCGGAGTCTAAATTGTATTGTGATATATCATTGACTTCTTCAGCTGCTTCATTAATAAGATTCATCTCGAGCATTAATTCAACAAAGTAGATACGGTCGGATATCCGTTCTTTTGTTGAAGGATATTTTCTATAGGTTTCTTTCGCAAGTAAAATGGCGGACTCTTTATAACCATTTTTAACAAGTTGTTTTGCTCCATTTAATTTTTTGACACCCAGCAAATTGGAAGCCTCAGATTCAGTTTCAATCCTGCGTTTTTCAATTTTTTCGCCGTAAACGGCAGTATTACGAGTTTTGTTATTGTTTTTGCCGGGACGTATATTTTTAATTTCTTCAGAAGCCAGAGCCAGCAAAAGTTCGTTAAGTGTCATCTTTTTTATGTTATTAATTCCGAGTGCTGAATTATCTTCAAGAATAAATCTCGAGCTACCACTTTTCAAATAGACTGCTGAATTTTTTCCAGTTGAAATAATGTCCGTTCCTGACAATTTCATCCCTTGCTTAACAGGTTTCCAGTTTTCTTCCGAAGTAGTTAGAACTTCAACGTCTCCCCTAACTTTTTCAACTTCGAACGTCTGTGCAATTATTGAGATTGTAAAAACTATCATCATTGCAATTATTTTTTTCATTATGATATTCCTCCTTAATAAATATCAATAATAACCACTGTGCCTTTTGAGAGACCCAACTTTTCAATTGCCTCTTTATTAAATTTATCTGCACCGGCTGTCCATGCATCTTCAAAGCCACTCAAGACAGTTGTTTCTATTGGCAGCCAGATCTGGTCGACTCCTTCTTCATTTTTTCGCACTACTACTTTATTGTCGTTATTTGTTATCTTAAATAATTCTGAAGGAGTCAGCTCCGTATTAACGAGTAAATTAACATGACTAACACCGCTTGGATTTTTGTAGTCTACAAAAGCTGTTTGAATGCCAATACTTTCCAGCATCGAAGAGAAGCACACACTCAAATCATCACAATCGCCACCTTTAAGTTCAATCGTTTCATGGGGAAACTGAACACTCTCCGTACTGGATCTCGGATCAGATACATATTCCAGACTATGCGAAAATTCATCGTAAAGAATTTTTATTTTCCGGAAAACGTCGGCAGTACTTTCTCGCGGATATTTATTGAGAATCTCTCTCGAATATTTGTTCGTAAATTCAAAACCTTTTCTGACAAAATAAATTAGATTGAACACATTACCATCCCAGCTGTTTTTATCGTGAAGTAAAACTGGTTTTTGAATATAATCGTCGGGCTCCGATTTGTCGGTGTAGAGATAAAAATCAGCTTGTTCAATTTTTCTTTTGTCCACATCTGTATTCGAGACAGTAGTAAAAAAGCCGATATCGACCGTGTCGCCAGGCAAAATTTTTACCAACGGTGAAAATATCGGCTCGTTATTGATACTTTTAATGAAACTCGCCGGACGTACTTCGACAATTTCATTCGAAATATTAACCACCCTTCCGGTTGCAAACGGTTTGTTGAAATAAATTTCTGAGAGAGTTGGGTAGATATCCGAATCGATCGAAACATCGATGAATTTAACAAGCTGCTTGCTTTTGAAGCTCAATGCCAGATTAAAATTCACAAAAGCTCTGTCGACGCTGTAAGGATTATTAAACAAACTATAAATTCCCTCATTCACCAGTGATTCAGTTGTATTATTAGTACTGGCTGAAACATATTTTATTGCGCCTGTGGATATAGTATATCCGTCTTTTGTAAAGGCAATCGAAGGGATAACAGAAGAAATAAAAGGGTGTCTGAACTTATCGTGTGAAAAAAGAGTTCCAGCAGTAACTATTCCACCTGCTAAATTGAACGAATAATTTAATCCTGCATAAAAGGCTCTGTATTTTTCGAATCCATACTCGTAACCAAATTTTGCCATAAATTTATCATAGCTTTTTAATTGAAGCGAGGCGCTTATTCCCTTTTCAGTTCTTAAAGAATAAAGACGGCTTGCTTCGCTTGAATTGTCTTCCTTACTTATAAACAAATTAATTGTAGAAAGTGAGATTGATAACCTCTCATTCAACACATAATCAAATCCCAAATCACCTCGCCAGAAGTTATCGCTCAATTCCTCTTCTTTAATAGAAATATAATTTACGCTGTCGGTATAAAATAAAATTGGCGATTCCTCTCTGAAAGTTTGCTCGAAATATCTGAGAGAAAAACCAAGATTGATATCTGAAGATAATTTATAGGAATAACTTATTCCGAATTTTTCTGAGTAATTTAATTCTGTTTTTAAACTGGCAATTGTATCGGGCAACTGAATAGTTGTACTGCTTTTGATTATAAAATTCTGTACGATACCTGGACTGTAACGAAAATAGAAATTATGATTACCGAATGCTTTTGAAATCGAGAGTGAATATAGATTCGAATTAAAACGGTTTTCGTTCTGGAAAGAAAAAGATGCCATCAGCTCGAAATCTTCCGTATTAGAAAAATTTGATATGTTGCCTTCGAGTCCGTTCATGCGAAACCTACTGGTGCTATTTAAATAACCATAATTATCGATGCTTTGCTGAGCGTAAATATTTTTCTGTCCAATGAACAGAAAAAATAATTCAAGGCAGATCGATACGAATATTATGAATGCTTTCCGAAACGATATAGGAATCATCAATAAATTTATCTGTGTTTTCAATTTTTCTAACAAAACTAACAATTAAAGAACGGTTGTCTTTATCAATAATATTTTTAAAAACTTTGAAAGGTACTTTCATATTTCCATTGTCATTTCCCTTCACACTCATGAGAGGATTAACTTCCCCGTCCTGATTAATAGCTGCAAATACGATTTCTACACGTCCTCGTCCTTCTGGATTCCATTCGAGGTCAAAATACGCATCACTGGCATTCCTGTTTCCAATTAATCTAACCCTTCCGATAATTTCAGATGGTGTGGGTATGTCAAATTCGATATTTTGACCATGTCCACTAATCACTCTAAAATTTACTTTGCCGCTATAAGGAAAGTCATTCCTCCTTCCAATCGTACTCATCATTCTCTGCGATGCAAAATATTTAACACCCAGTAACGTATCGACATATACAGAACCAATTCTATACTTCACTCTATGTTCAATTTTTCTTGCCTGGAAATTGTTAAAAAAGACAGAATTCATTTGCAAGGTTTTGTATCCTAACATATACCCATTGCCTGTTTGAACTGGGTTCGATTTATCGTTGAAAATTGCATAGTAATAACCTTCGGTCTGAACCGTTCTAAAGTTCGTGTTGCGAACCCCAACAACACTTACGACAATACTTTTATCGATGTTCCGTTCGACAATTCCCGTGCTATCGTAATCCAGATTTGCGGATTCAGCTGCAACAGCTTCAAATTCGACCTCAGAAGTATTGGTAACTTCAATTAATTCGGTCGGAAGCGGCTCGCCGCAACTGAATACTAAAATTGCTAACCACAATATTAATGTTAAGTTTCTCATTCTTTAAGTCCTACCTCAAATAATATGAGGAGGCAATTGCCTCCTCATAAAATATAATTATTTAACTAAATATAAAATGTTTATTGAATGAGATAAGGAATTCCCCATGTCTTTTCTTCAACCGGTGAATCGGTATCATTAATCACTGTCTGAGGTAACATATTGACTACTGCGTGCATATATCCGGGCATTGTATTTGTGATAATGGTTTTTTCGTATGTACGGGTGTAATAGACACCGTCGAATTGAGTATCGACCAATTCAAAGCGTTCTTTGACTCGATTACCTTTATTTATTATCGAGGCGCCATGCGTTACGGTGATAAAGTCAGGCTCTTCATAAATACTTCTTACTTCGACAGTAATTGTAATAGGTTCTCTTTTTCTTACAAAAGGAATCAATCGATCAATTCCTCTATTGCCATATTTATTGCCATTATTATAATGCTGCTGTCCAGCGGTATTACCATTAGCTGAATTTCCTCCGTTCATGGTCTGCTCTATGGTCATAAGTCTTCTTCCTAAATCAAAGAAATAATCATTGGGGGAAGTAATTGTAATTGAATTACCTTCGAGCGTTGTTAGTGTTACTTTTGTAATGGCTATATTATCAGTCGAAGTACCGGCTTCGGGCAATGACATACCGATTATTTTCCAGTCGACAAGATTGTCGCCTGTGCTATCGACACGCTCATATTTAATTTTACGTGTCATAACGGTAGTAAAAGGTTTTTTGACCAGCGTATCGGGAACGCCCCTTTCCTCGTTAAACGAACCAAGAATAAGAAGTTCTCCCTCAAACCTCTTTGTAAGTGTACCGAGAGCAGTATCGGCACCGTATTCAATCTGCAGATCACGTTCTACGAGATGAATTACCTGCCCTACTCTTAAAGGATAAATTGTTTTAGCCAGACCACTTCCTAAAATACTCATGGCGTCTTCTTCATTAAAATTGGGTTCAAAGGAGTTGACCGCCTCGTCTTCGTAAGTAATTTTTTCCAGTGCGGCTTTAACTGATAAACCCGATTCGGGCTCAGTAATTAAACTATTGTCGTTACAACCGGCAAATAATAATGCTAAAAATATAAATGCTGCCGGAATTGCCATAAAAGAACTTCTGATTTTCATTTTTACCTCCGTTTTTTGTGTTGATGTCGTTATTCCGGCTTTGAAAATACATACAACGTGCCAGTTTCAATTTCTCTTAAAAAGGCAAAAAATCAAACTTTTTCCGATAATAAATTGCCTGGAAAACCGCATTAAATGCCTGGAAAGAAATAAATCAGTCATTTAAGAGAATTGAAAACAGTATTAATCAAGAAATTAATTCGACATATTTAAGTTTTTATTAATTTAATCTTGTGTTCTGAATGTTTTCTAACGGTGTCTTCGGTACGCCCCTTCGGGGCTACTCAGACACCTTTTGTATTTCATTGCGTAGTCGCTGAGTAGTCCCGATAGGGATGTATCGAAGTAGCGGACTGATTTAGCAAATTCTGGTCTATTTTTGTTCTTTC
>NZ_JBPSEH010000008.1:0-235749 GCF_051488685.1 Melioribacter sulfuriphilus | reverse complement strand
GGGCGCTGAAGGATTCGAACCTACGACCCTCCCGACTTTTAGTCGGGATGCTCTGAACCAGCTTCTTTCTCTTGTTTTAACTTTTCCAAATATTTTATGGCTTTCTCTACATTTTTCATCTTCTTTAATTTCCTCTCAAGACTTACAGCTTCAGAACGACTAATAACTTCATAACTTATTATTAACTTCCAGGAACCTTTATCCTTCGTATATTTTGACCTGTTATTAAAATGACGTGTAAGTCTGTCGTTCAGATCTGAAGTCTGTCCAATGTAACTGAAATTTTTATCAGATTTTAGTATGTAGACATAATAACTCATAAATAAAAAAACCTCGCTTTATTTACGAGGTCTTTTCTTGTGGGCGCTGAAGGATTCGAACCTACGACCCCCTGCTTGTAAGGCAGGTGCTCTGAACCAGCTGAGCTAAGCGCCCAATTATTTCTTTTTCAAAATGTAATTAATTTGTAATGTCTAAATATCACTAAAAGTGAATAGACAGTACTTAATTAAATACTCAGAAAAATTTTCAAAAAATTGAGTACAAATTATAGTTTATTTATAGTAAATATTCAATACCCCATGAAAATTTTTAAGAGCGGGCGACGGGATTCGAACCCGCGACATGCAGCTTGGGAAGCTGCCACTCTACCTACTGAGTTACGCCCGCTTATTCTTAATTTATTATTTTTTTCCAACCTGCCACTCTACCTCCGTCAACTGACGGATGAGTTACGCCCGCTTGTCCTTAATTTATTATTTTTTTTCAAGCTGCCACTCCACCTCCGTCAATCGACGGATGAGTTACGCCCGCTTATTCTTAATTTATTATTTTTTTCCAAGCTGTCACTCTACCTCCGTCAATCGACGGATGAGTTACGCCCGCTTGTTCTTGATTAATATTTTTGTATAATAAGAAATAACTATTTCAATGAACATTAGCTTACATTCGAGCTTTATCAATTACAAAATTATCAACAGTTGAATTCAGATTCAATATTTTTTTATAAGTTTATACCTATGAAAAAGTTCAATAAGTTAACAGAATTGATCATCATAGCGGCTTCACTTTTAGTGATTACTTTTTTCTGGAATACAAAGATCATATATCCAATAAAACTCTCACTGATATTGTTTCACGAAGCTTCGCATGCACTTGCAGCTTATGTCACTGGCGGAAAAGTAATTGGAATCGAATTAAACAGGGATCTATCTGGTGGCTGCATTATTGAAAATGGGAATGATCTGATTATTGCTCTAAGTGGTTATCCCGGAAGTTATACTATTGCAATCATATTATTTTTTTCTGCATACAATAATAAATTGAAAACTATTACTGAATTTGGCATACCTGCGGCATTAATTTTTATCACAGCAAATTTTATTAACAATTCTCTAATATCAATAATAGTTTTATTTATTGCTGTATCATTTTTTATAGTTGTGAGATTTACACCGTCTATTTTTAGTAATTTATTTTTCAAAATAACAGGTTTAATTGGCCTAATTTATGTCGTAGACGATATTCTTTCAGACTATTCTCAAGACAATTTGATGCAATCCGATGTTGCCCTGCTTTCTTATCTAAGTGGAATTCCCCGGCTGGTCTGGATTATTATATGGATTTTAATTTTTGTGGTTTTGTTTTTCTACGGCTGTAAAAAAATTATTATTACCAAAAATTGAATCACCTTTCGCGTACTCCCCCAAGAAAAATTAATCCAATGATAAAAAAAATACCGATACTCAGTATGGCATATTGTTGGCTACCGCTTAGATAACTTGTAATTCCAAATACAAGTGGCCCTAATATAGCAGAACTTTTTCCGAAAAAAGAATAGAAACCAAAAAATTCTGTTTTCTTGTCGTAAGGGGTTAGTTTGGACATCATACTTCTACTAATCGATTGTGTTGCACCCATTACCATTCCAGCAAGCAATCCAACAAGATAAAAATATCTACTCAATAATAAATGTCCATCAAATTCAAGATTAATATTAAAAAGCGATGCAGTTAATTTAATTAATGGCGCTTCTGTCGTACTTGTAAAATAAGCCAGTAATATGGTTGCAATCCAGATTGAAAGAGAAATTACTAACGATTTTTTTTGCCCAATTGAGTCGGATATCACACCGAACACTACTGAACCGATTATGGCAGTAGTTTGAACAATCATAAAGAACAAAATCAATTCTTTCATAGAAAAGGATAGCGTCGTACTGGCATAATTTCCCGAGAAATAAATTACCGTGTTAACGCCTTCGATGAAAAAGAAATATGATATAAGAAAAATCACAAGATTTCGATAATTCTTCAAATTCTTCAACGTGGCAGCCACTCTGCCAAATCCAATTGTGAAATATGACTCGTTTATTTCCCGACTTTTTCTTGAATCCTTCAGAAAGAGAAATAACGGAAGGGCAAAAACAAAAAAAATGAAAGCTGATAACGGAAATGTTTCTTTAATCATTTCTCGTTCTATAAAAGGATAAACAACAAGCAGTGTAGTAAAGGAACCTAAATATCCCATTGCAAATCCATAACCGCTTACTCTGCCGTAACTGCTTTCTTTTGTAATTTCTGGTAAAAATGAGTCATAAAATACAAGGCCTGCTTCAAATCCAATATTGGCCAGAATGAAAAGGATAAGTCCCCAAATCAAATCGCCACGATTAATAAAGTAGAGCATAAAAGTAGATAAAATGCACAGAGCAGTAAAAAACAATAAAAATCTTTTTTTACCCGCAGAATAGTCAGCTATAGCTCCCAGTACTGGTGAAATAAGAGCAGTAACAAACATTGAAACACTTGTGCCTATGCTCCAATAGAAATCCCCTATCGGTTCACCATTTGCTACTGTATGCTTGAAATAGACTGCATAAAGGAATGTAACAACAACAATTGAATATGAAGTATTTGCAAAGTCAAAGAGGGTCCAGACTAAGATTCGGAATTTTTCTTTATTTCTAAGATTCTTGATTGTCAAGAGTATCCAATGAATTTCTTTGGGACGACTTGGTAAGCGACTGGTCAATTAATCCCCTGCCGCTTTTATTTAACTTGCCCGACTCCTTTAGATCGGATAATATGGCATCGAGTATGCCGTTGATGAATTTATTGCTGTTCGAAGTGGAAAAGTCCTTAGCTATTTCGATTATCTCGTTTATGGTAACTTTGGGTGGGATATCAGGAAAGTAGAGCAATTCACAAATGCCAATTCGGAGCAATATCCTGTCGATTAATGCTATTCTGTCCATTTCCCAATTAGCGACTTTTTCCTTAATTTTTTCGTCAAGTTCATTTCTGTTAATAATTGTTTTTTCGATTAGTTCTCTGGCAAAGTCGATATCGGTTTGAACAGAAATATCAGACAGCAGACCATTTATTAACGCTTCTAAACCTTCGCCGTTGAGTTCATATGCATAAAGAACCTGGAGCGCTCTTTCGCGTAGAATTCGCCTTATTGATTTCTTGCTCATTATATAAAAGACCAATTTTTAACACACAAATCTAAGATACTTAGTGGTAAAATAAAAATTCTTCGGTAATAATTCTTAGATGGCAAACAACCAGAAAAGTATTAATGCAATGCCTTCCCTCAGTCTGTAATAAAATGCACGTGAAAAAATCATCTTATAGCCTGACGGTATTAAATCCACTTTAATACCGAAGAAGCTACAAGTTTGACTGATCCGTGGTAAATGAAATTTGTCCGAGATAAATACAATTTTTCCCGAATTATTTTTTTCTTTTTGATAATTATAAAGAAATTTAACCTGTTGGAGTGTTGTACCTGATTTATCTTCTTTTATAATGGACGAATCATCAATTCCAAGTTTCAACAAAAAGAGATATGCGGCATCTGCTTCGCTCAACTCACCGGGTGCTTTTCCGCCGGTTAAAATTATTTTTTTTATTTTTCCATTTCTGTAAAGATCAAGGGCTTTTCGCAATCGAGCCTCGAATATTGGGCTGGGTAGCTTTTTATTCCATACAGCCGCACCAGGAACAAGTGCATAATCGTATGTCTTGCTACTTGATTCATCCAACGACACGGGATAAAACCAAATATAAAACAGACTGATAATAAAAAAGAGTGCTAAAAGAAGTAATGTTCTGAACAGCGAAAACAAGTAAACAAACTTTTCTCTAAAAAATACATTACTCCAAAGATAGACAGCTAAATAAAGTTGAAAGAAAAAAGAGATTAGAAAAAGCAGACCAATGTGAACCTTTTTAATCTGGAAAGTAAAAAAGTATTCTTCTGATGTATATGAATCAAGTAAGTTTAGTAATCCTGTAAATTTATCTATTAATATCAGAATCAGAGGTAGAATAGAAAGTGTTAGCAACAGAGTTAAAAAAAACCTTGAAATACTTCTCTTTTTCTTTTGGGCAACAAGTAAACCAGTAATTGTTGTGAACGTTACAGCGATATTTAACAGATTTCCAAAATAGGAAGGATTATAGTTAACTGGACTCAATTCGTTATTAAGATATTTGAGTGTAGAAATAAATAAAAAAAGTACCGTAAATGCGGCAATAAAGAAAAGTAGCTTAATTTGTTTATTCGCGGCTTTCAATTCAGCTTATCAGGTTTTACCAAAACGTTTAAAATATCATCTTTATATTTAATTATTTCAACATTTACTTTGAATATCTCTTTAATATTTTTTTCGTTAAGAACTTCATTTTTTTTGCCAGAAATTACGATGCTGCCGTTAACCATAAAAGCGATATCATCCGAATAAACACCAGCCAAATTAAGATCGTGAGTAACTGCTATAACCGTAATTTTTTTTTGTTTTCTCAGTTCGTTAAGAATACCGTAAATACTGACCTGATGTTCGATATCGAGGTGTGCATTTGGTTCGTCGAGCAGGATTATAGAAGTATTTTGTGCAACAGCTCTGGCAATCATCACTCTCTGTAATTCGCCACCTGAAATTTCGTTAATTCCTTTATGTTTAATATGATCGATTTCGAACATTTCTAAGGTGTGTTTAACTATTCTTCTATCCTCTTCTTTTTCAAATCCCATAAAATTCATGTATGGAGTTCTACCCATCATCACAGTTTCATACACGGAGTACGGAAATGCGGAACTGATTTTCTGCGGAACATAGGCAATTCTTTTGGCTAAATCTTTTCTTTTATAATCGTTAATGTTAATACCGTCGATAAAAATATTCCCTTTTTCAGGTTCAATAAAGCGAAGAATTAACTTAAGAAGTGTAGATTTACCGCTTCCATTTGGGCCAAGTAGACTTAAAAATGTACCTTTCTTTACGCTCCAGTCGTCAACTCTGAGTTTGAATTGATTATATCCCGAGTGATTCTGGTAACTAAAACGAAGGTTGTTTATCTCAATTATCAATTTAATACTGCGGATATTTTATAAAAGCGGAAAAAATAAAAAAAATGGGCTTTCTAAAAGTATATTCAATTTTAGATTTAGTTTTCACGCAATTTGCGAAAAAACTTACTTTTAGAGAGCCCCAAAATTTTATTGAAGCTTGAATACAACGGGAATGGATACCTGAACTTTAACAGGTTTACCTCTTTGTCTGCCAGGTTTAAACTTAGTTTCCGTAACAGCTTTAACGGCAGCTTCGTCGCAACCGGCACCAATGCCCTTAATAACTTCTGCCTTTACAACATTTCCGTTTTCATCGACAAAAGCTTTGATATAAACTCTACCTTGGACACCGGCACGCTTTGCTATTTCAGGATAAATAATTCTTTTCTGAATAGCTTCAATACCACCTATTGGCTCGGGTTGTTCTTCAACAGCAACGAAGAAAACAGCCTCTTCTTCTTCTTCTTTAGCCTCTTCTTTAGGTGGTGGTGGCGGAGCTGATGTCACCTGCTCGTTTACATCGAGTTCGGTTTCCCCAATTGCTATATCCTCCAATACATCTTCGGATGGAGCTTCGATCGGAATTGGCGGCTTTGGAGGTGGAGGAGGAGCCGCTTCCTGTTTAGTATTTACTACATCCTCAACGTTTACCAATTCTTGCGCCGCTTCAAGTTTTACATCTTCTTTCTTCATCTCAGGGAAAAACTTGAAGGCAAGAATTATGACAGCCAGAGAGATAATAATACTAATCTCAAAAACTCTCTTATACTGTCTCCTTAGATCTGCCTTTGGATTTTTCTTTAAAGCCACAATTTATCTCCTATTTACACATTTAGCCTTAGCAAACTTAAAAAATTGAGAGTGAATAGTCAATTTGTTTTTCCTCTTTTACCTCTCATATTTTAAATTGTTTCTGCTCTTTTACAGTATTTAAAAATTTATGTATAATAAATATTCCCACCGTACCTCCAGTAATGTCAAAAATCAAATCGAATATATCGCAATACCTGCCTGGAATAAACGCCTGGTGTATTTCGTCAATTGAAGCATAAATAGTAGTAAACCAAAATGTAACGCTAAATGGTCTTTGTGCAAATTTGTAAATTTTATTCTGGAAATGGACAGTAAGTGTCAACAACATAGATAAGATAAGGTATGCGATGAAATGTTGTAATTTATCCTGCCATATAAATATTTGAGGTAATTTATCAGCGGGAATTGTTGTTAGAGAAAATAGAAATAACCAATATATTAAAAGTGGCGTGTAGACATAAAGACGCGGATTATTTCTCAATATTTGGTAAAAACGTATCAATAATGAATTTGATTGCATAAGGAATTTTTTCCGTTATATCATTAGCTGTGAAACCGTAAATTGTTTTTTCTTGAGCTAGCAAATCAGCAGCAAGACTGTGTAGATAGACACCTGCTATGGCCGAAGCTTCTATGTTGCTGGATTGTGCAACGAACGAAGCGACGAGGCCTGTTAAAATGTCGCCTGTTCCGAATTTAGCCATTCCTTGATTACCAATTGTGTTAATAAATACTTCTCCGGCAGGATTAAATATAATTGTAGGAGCACCTTTCAGAACAAGATGGCATTTATTCGTTAAAGCAAATTTTTTCGCCTTTGGTATTAGATCTGATTTCAACTCTTCAATTGTAACACTGACAAGATTGGCAAATTCTCCGGTATGCGGTGTCAATATACAATTCTTCAGTTCTAATTTTGAGTTTTTCAGTGCAATAATTGCATCTGCATCAATAACGAATTTTTTATTGCTATAGCTCTTAAGAATTTTTATTACAGCATTAATTGTTTCAGGTTCGTGTCCGAGTCCAGGTCCAATTGCAATTGCATCTGCCCATTTTATTTTTTCTTCAAGCTGAGATAATGCATTTTCAATTAAAAAGCCTTTCTGATCATCATTATACGAAAATACAATCGCCGAACCGAGTTTTATACGAATCATTTCTGCAATTGAATCTGGTACGGCCAGAACTACTGCACCAGCTCCCGCCCTCAGAGCCGATTCCGAAGCCATCACAGCAGCTCCTGGTAAATTCTTAGAACCAGCAATTAGCAACACCTTCCCTGCTGAATATTTGTGTACATCCCGTTTCTTTTCTGGCAAATTCAGGAAAGCATCTTCAGGTTCGATTAAGTAAGTATCTGTTTCCAACTGATTGTAATATTCTGACCCAATTCCAATCGAGCCTTTTACAACTTTACCACAGTGAGTATAACCCCTGCCATAAAAAAGCCCCGACTTGTATTCTGAAAGTGCTACAGTCAAATCGGCATTAAAAACAACACTACCGTATCCGGTGTCAACATCAAGTCCGGTTGGCAGATCGATGGCCACTTTATAAGCATCGATAGTATTTAATTTTTCAACTATCGATTTATACGGCTCTCTTAATTCTCCTTTACTACCCGTACCCAGTATAGCATCAACGATAACATCGGCGGTATTTAGTACGGAAAGGTCGGATAGCTTTTTGTACTTTATTAATTTTGAATCGGGATAATATTTGATTAGATTTTTCAGAACCTCAAAGTTCAAAAGTGCATCGCCTTTCAATTCTTTGTCATCTGCAAGTGCAACTACATTGACTCTGTAACCATTTATTAAGAGTTGGCGTGCAAGCGCAAATCCATCTCCTCCATTATTACCCTTACCCGCAACAATACCGAATACCATCTTTTCGGAGAGGACAAAGTGAGATTTAATCTGTTCTAAAATACTCCGTGCAGCATTTTCCATTAAAACCGTTCCGGGCAAACCGAGCTTTTCAATCGCAAACCTATCTGCGCTTCGTACTTGTTGGGATGTAAATAATGGAATCATAACTTTAACCAACAGCAATGCTGATGATTCTTAAAAGCAAGTCAGGAAATATTCCAAATAATAATACAAAAAGTGCTGAGATGACAATTGCAGATAAACTATAAGGACTGACGTTTAAGCTTAATTCTTTTTGAGGTTCCTTGAAATAGATATATACAACAACTTTAAGATAGAAATAGACGCTAATTACACTCGACAGTGCACCGACGATTGCCAACCACGTTAGACCACCTTCAATTGCCCCGAGAAATACATAATACTTACCGAAGAACCCTGCAAGCGGAGGAATGCCCGCCAGAGCAAACATAAAAAGCGACATAACTGCCGCAAGGAAAGGACTGCGAGAATTCAATCCCGCGTACGAATCGAGATCCAGATTAGTATCCAATTCGCCCTCAAGTACGGATATGACAGCAAACGCTCCGATATTCATAAAAGTATATGCAGCAAGATAAAAAATAATACCACTTATACTTTCTACATTGTTAGCAGCAAGACCTATGGACATATAGCCAGCATGTGCAATTGAAGAATATGCCAGCAGTCTTTTCAAATTACTTTGAGATAGTGCAATAATACTTCCAGCTATCATCGATAGAGTAGCAATTATTGCAAAATACGGCTGTAAAACATTATTTCCATTTACAGGAAAGGAAAGTGCAAGAAAGATTATAAGGACAGCGAAGGCTGCTGTTTTACCAGCCGTGGACATTAATCCAGTTACTGTAGTCGCTGCTCCCTGATAAACATCGGGCACCCACATATGGAATGGTACAGCTGCTATCTTAAAACTGAAGCCCACTACCAAGAGTAATACACCTGTCCAGAATAAGATATTTCCTTGCAATGAAAAGATTTTATCCACTATTGAATAGATACTCGTGGTTTGGGTTGAACCGTAAACCAGAGCTAATCCATAAAGAATAAAACCAGATGCGAAAGCTCCTAAAAGAAAATATTTCAATGCAGCTTCGTTTGCGGTTAATTTCTTTCTGTTAATTCCGGCAAGAATATAAAAACAAATCGACATCAATTCGAGCCCCATAAAAATCATTATCAAATCTTGAGTGCTTGCCATCAACATCATTCCAAGAACCGAAGATTGTATCAAAATATAATATTCACCGTAATAAGTACCGTATTTTTTGAGATAATCTGCAGAAGCCAGAACAACAAGCATTGCGGCGATATTAAAAATAAAATTAAATATAGCAGACTTTCCCCCTATGCCTATCATACCGCCGAAAAGCATTGTCTGATCATTTATATTCCAGAGCGATATGATACCTGTTGCCAAAAAAGCAACGGCGGAAAACCAGGGTAAAAATTCCTCGCTGCGTTTTAATGATATTTCTATAATTATCGATATTAATATAGTAGCTCCCAACAAAACGAAGGGAAGCATCATTAAATATTCTTGATTACTTGTAGGCATAATTACTCTATAAACAAAATGTCTTCGTTGGTTTCTTCAATAATTAATTTATGATTTTCTTTTATGTGCAAAACTAATTTTCTGTGATTCTGAAAATCAAAAATATCTTTACCATCCTCAACAACAACTAATTTAATAGTTTCAAATTCTGTGACCACTTCTTCGAGACTTGGATATTCAAAAAAATAAATTTCAGTAAAATAATCATGCTTATTGTAGCATGCTTCTTTTCTTTGATGGCTGAAGTCCATTATAATATCGTTTTCTACAACTGCTTTAAGAATGTCTGCTTTGAAGGGAAGAAGCACTCTGTTACCATAATGAAGCCCATTGATATTATTTTTCAAGACCTCATCTAATGTTCTCATTTTAACCTCGACCATAATAAGCAATTAACCATAAAATTGTAAATAATGGTAACAAAATCGGAATTGAATATTTAATTAAATATCCAAAGAAACTGGGCATTTTAATGCCTGCTCTTTCGCAGATCGATTTAACCATGAAGTTTGGACCGTTGCCAATATAAGTCATTGCACCAAAAAATACGGCCGCAACAGAGATTGCCTGCAAATACAAGGGATGCGACCAGGCAAACTCGCTCACGTGTTGTTTTATTGTTACATCCAGGCCATACTTGCCCAGCGCGGCACTAAGGAAATTCAAAAACGTGGGAGCATTATCAAGGAACGCTGATAGCGAACCAGTAGCCCAGTAAAATATTCCAGCGTTTAATTGCTCGCCATACAATTTAGCTTCGTAAGAAATTAATTGAAGCGCAGGTATCATAGTGGCAAAAATTCCGATGAAAAGATAAGCCACTTCCCTGATCGGTTCGAAATTAAATTCATTCTTTTCGAGTATTTCTTTATCCGCTTTTTTGTACGAAAGATAAACAATTGTAAACATTATGATTTCTCGTATACCAATCGGTAAAGGAGCCAACGAAGGCACCCAATTAAAAATTTTAGGATCGATAAATACCGAAATTAAAATTACCAATAAATAGATTAGATTTTTTGTGCCTTTGATTTCTATCTTACCAGTATATTCAGTGTCAGTCTCCGCAGCTTTATTCCTTGAATCAATTATATAAAATATTGCCATCAAAACAATTAATGTGGGTAACCATAAGTACCAGATATGTACAATGAACCAGAAGAAATCGACACCTCTTAAAAATCCAAGGAACAATGGTGGATCGCCAATTGGAGTTAATGCACCGCCAATATTACTTACAGAAAAAATAAAGAAAATTATGTGATAAGGTTTAATTCTGTTTTTGTTAATGCGAATGTACGGACGTATCAATAGCATTGATGCGCCTGTGGTTCCTATTATATTTGCAATAACTGAGCCAAATAGAAGCAAAATAATATTGAGTATCGGTGTTGATTTTCTGTCAATTTTTATATGTATACCACCTGAGGCTACAAACAACGATGAGAGTAGAGCAATAAAAGAAATATACTCGGCAGCTGTATGCAATAAGGAATGAGTATCATTTAATAAAACTAAATAATAAAATGTAGTAATACTTCCCAGTCCGATTGCAATTTTAGGATAATTTTTTTCCCAGAAGTGATGATAAAAAAGAGGACCTGTTGCAATCATGATCAACAGAACAATAAACGGAATAACCATCCATGGATTGGGCAAGGCATGAGACACTTCCGCATCCGAAGCAAAAATATCTTTCGATAAAAGAAGTGGTAACAAAAATAATTTTTTCATCTTTTCATTATTTAATTAATGACGTATACTCTGAAATCTGTCTCAATACTGAATCAACCGAAATCTGAGTCATATTTAAAAAAGTTGAAGGATAAACCCCAATCCATACGATAAAAATGAGAATAGGTATTAATACGATCATCTCACGTTGTGTTAAGTCAGTAAGCTGTTCTTTCAAAGCTGGATTTTTTACTTCACCGAAAACAACTCTTTGATACATCCATAATAAATAGACCGCTGCAAAAATAACTCCAGTAGCTGCAAAAACAACGTACCACCAACTATTGAGTACACCAGACTTAAAGGCTCCGAGTAAAATCAGGAATTCACCAATGAATCCATTTAAACCTGGCAACCCGATCGAAGAAAGTGAAACGATCATTAATATAGTAGAATAGAGAGGTACTATTTTAGCAATTCCACCATAGTATGCAATATCTCGTCTATGAGTTCGTTCGTAAATAGCGCCGACCAGCAAGAATAAGGCGCCGGTTGAAAGTCCGTGATTGATCATTTGAATTACAGCACCCTGTAGCGCTTCAGCATTGAATGCAAAAATTCCAAGTACAACAAATCCAAGATGAGACACCGATGAATATGCCACCAATTTTTTCATATCCGGTTGTACCATCGCAACCAGAGCTCCGTAAATTATACCAATTACCGCAAGTATCGATATAATCGGAGCGTATTCTATTGCCGATTGCGGGAATAAAGGCAAATTAAAACGTACCAACCCGTATGTACCCATTTTCAAAAGAACACCTGCCAGAATTACGGAACCTGCGGTGGGAGCTTCAACGTGCGCATCAGGCAGCCAAGTGTGTAAAGGGAACAATGGGACTTTAATTGCAAAACTTAAGAAGAAAGCCAGAAACATCCAGTTTTGAATATCTCTCGCTATAGTCGGAGCAACTTTATAAAGCTCGAGCAGATTGGTTGTAAAAGTGCCCGTTTGATTGGCAGCGTAAACAGCCAGCCATATAATAGCAACAAGCATTAATAAACTTCCGAACATCGTATAAAGGAAAAATTTCACGGAAGCGTATATTCTTCTCTCTCCTCCCCATATTCCAATAATAAAATACATCGGTATAAGCATCGCTTCCCAGAAAATATAAAACAGAAATAAGTCGATCGAAATGAACACTCCTATCATTCCTGCTTCGAGAAACAGCATGGAGAAAGTAAACATCTTAACATTCTTTTCAATAGCTTTCCATGTAGAAAGCAAAGTCAATGGTGTCAAAAACGTGGTCAATAATACAAGTATTAATGAAATTCCGTCAACTCCGACAAAATAACTGACGTTTAAACTTTCAATCCAAACTGATTGGTAAGTAAATTGGAATCCCGAATTAGTAGAGTCGAATCCAGCATAAATTGAAAGAGAAATAAGAAATGTAATCAAAGAGACAATCAATCCTGTCCATCTAATTAATTTCTCATTTTCCTTGTTGAAAAAGAGGACAATGATGCTGCCGACAATCGGGGTGAACAATAAATATGTTAATATATAACTGGATTCCATAATCTATATCGTGTTATTTATAAACTCATAATAAGCCATAGGAGCGCTATGGCAATACCAATCATCATGATAAAAGCGTAGAATTGGACGAAGCCGTTTTGAACTTTTCTGATTACTCCCGATATGCCACCTATTACACGCGCTGTTCCGTTTACGAGTCCATCTATTACAGCTGCATCTGTAAATTTCCAAAGAAATTTTTCTGAACCTTTTTGAATTGGCTGAACTACAGCAGCTTCGTACAATTCATCCACATAGTATTTATTCAATAAAATTCTATAAAGAGCGGCAAACTTTTCAGAGAGTTTTTGAGCAATTTCGGGTTTCTTCGTATAAATATGTAATGCTAAATAAATTCCTGTCAATGCAAGTGCTATAGATAGAGCCATTAGCATTATTTCTTCGAAATGCGTATGAAAACCGTAAATCGATAATTTTTCGAGGGCAGGCTGGTATACCGGCTCAAGCCATATTTCGAAAAGATTTCCGTGCTCACCTGAAAATACTTCCGGTATTCCAACATAACCTCCCACCACCGATAAAAAAGCCAGAATAATTAAAGGAACCGTCATTACAGCTGGTGATTCGTGAGGATGCACTTCGTGGTGATTGAATCTTTCTTTTCCTAAAAAAGTCAACGAGAAAAGTCTGAAAATATAAAATGCCGTCAACATTGCAGTAATTGCGCCGACAATCCAGTAGAATAAACCGCCATTGGCATATGAATACCAGAGAATTTCATCTTTGCTGAAGAAACCAGAAAATCCGGGAAAGCCCGAAATTGCCAGCGCTGCAATCAAAAACGTTATATATGTTCTCGGCATATATTTTTTTAATCCGCCGTAATGGCGAATGTCCTGCTGCTCGTGCATTCCATGAATCACAGATCCGGCGCCGAGAAATAAGAGAGCTTTGAAGAATGCATGGGTCATGACATGGAATATCGAAGCACCAAAAGCACCAACACCTGCACCAAGAAACATATACCCTAGTTGGCTGACCGTCGAATATGCCAATACCTTTTTAATGTCGTTTTGTACCAATCCAATTGTTGCCGCAAAAATTGCAGTAATCAGTCCAATTACAGCAACAACAGTCATTACACCAGGAGCTGATGCAAATATAACTGAGACACGAGATACCATATAGACACCCGCAGTAACCATCGTAGCTGCATGTATCAATGCTGATACCGGTGTTGGACCTGCCATTGCATCTGGAAGCCATACGTAGAGAGGTATTTGAGCAGATTTACCCGTTGCCCCGATAAATAAAAATAATGCGATCAAACTAAATGTCGTTTCTGATACTGGCAATGAGGCGGCTTTGCTAAAAACTTCGTTAAATACCAGCGAATCGAATGTAGAGAAAATCAAAAACATGCCGAGCAAGAAACCAAAGTCTCCAATCCTGTTAACCACAAATGCCTTTTTAGCAGCTTCGGCAGTAGTTCCTTTCTCGAATTTCCTGTCGTACCAAAATCCAATTAGCAAATAAGAACAAAGGCCTACTCCTTCCCATCCAAGAAACAAAAGCACAAAATTATCCGCAAGGACTAAATTCATCATAGCAAAGATGAATAGGTTCAAATAAGAGAAGAAACGCCAGAAGCCTTTATCACCATGCATGTAACCGATCGAATAGACATGAATCAAAAATCCGACACCGGTTACAATCAAAGCCATTGTAAGAGAAAGCTGGTCGATCAGATAAGCCGCATTAATTTTTAGACCTGCAACAGAAATCCACGTAAATAATTCAATTGTTTTCGACCTCTCTTCTGCAGGCAAGCCGATCGTTTCAATAAAAGCGAGAACTGTTATAAGGAAACTAATTCCTACGGTGCCGCTGCCAATTATACCGATTATTTTTTCATTTTTAATCTTTCTGCCGAACAGTCCGTTAATCAAAAACCCGAGCAACGGAAATACAACAGTTAAATAGATTAAGTCGATCATTAATACCTTACCATTTGAAAATATTGATTTCGTCTATATTGACCGTAAGTTTATTACGGAAGATTGCAATAATAATTGCAAGTCCGACGGCTGCTTCTGCGGCTGCCACTGTCATCACAAAAAAAACAAATACCTGTCCTGCAGGATTTCCCAAATACGATGAGAAAGTAACCAATGCCAGATTTGCTGAATTGAGCATTAATTCAATCGACATAAAAACAACAATGGCATTTCTCCTCAAAAGTACACCTGTTACACCTACAGTAAACATAAATGCACTTAGTACAAGGTAGTACTCCATTGGTATATTTGACATTTTACCTACTCCACAGGAATTTATTCAAGTTTTTTCTTAGCCAGAATCAGCGCTCCGATGGTAGCAGCCAGCAATAGGAAGCCCGCAACTTCAAACGGAATTATGTAATTGGTATAAAGTTCTCTTCCGATTGATTGGATTGTTCCAATTTCTACACTTTTCATTAAGTCAGGTGATATGCTTCTTGATGGAGCTCCATAAAAAATTATATATGCTACCTGAAGAAAAACGAAAATCGAAATTCCAATTGCAAAATACTTCAATATTTTTTTTTCGCTGAAAATTTTGGCTTCGCTATCCGTACGCAACAGCATTATAACAAAAAGGAAAAGCACCATAATAGCACCGGCATAAACGATAATCTGGGCGACAGCAATAAACTGAGCATTGAGCAATAAATAGAGCCCTGCCAGCGCAAAGAAGTTGAGAACAAGAAAGAGAGCGCTTATTACCGCATTCCTTCTTGTAATCATCATTATTGATGAGACTGACGCTATCAACGCCAGAATTATAAAAAGAGCTAATTCCATTTAAGGTGTATTCCTGTATATCATTCTGGGAAATGGTATTGCTTCTCGTAAATGCTCAAGTCCGCAGATCCAGCTAACGGTTCTTTCTAATCCAAGTCCAAATCCTGAATGAGGAACCGAACCGTATCGGCGCAGGTCGAGATACCACTCGAAATATTCTTGTGGTAGATTATGTTCTTTTATTCTGGAAATAAGCGTATCGTAATCGTCCTCTCTCTGGCTACCACCAATAATTTCCCCGTATCCTTCAGGTGCAAGTACATCGACAGCAAGAGCAAGTTTAGGATTTTCAGGATCTCTTTTCATATAAAATGCTTTTACTTCAGCCGGATAGCGGTGAACCATGACAGGTCGATCGAACTGTTCTGAAATAATAGTTTCGTCAGCACCTCCGAAATCGTCTCCCCACTTGAAATCGACGCCGTTCTTCTTAAGAATTTCAACTGCTTCGTCGTAAGTAATTCTCGGGAAAGGACGTATTACTTTTTCTAATCGGGAGGTATCGCGCTCGAGTTCTTTGAGTTCTTCTTTCCTTTCTTCAAGGACAGTCTGCACAATATACTCTAAAAATTCCTCTGCAAGATCCATATTATCGTTCAAATCATAAAAAGCCATTTCGGGCTCAACCATCCAGAACTCGGTGAGGTGTCTTCGAGTTTTCGATTTTTCGGCTCTGAATGTTGGACCAAAAGTATAAACTTTTCCCAGAGCCATAGCACCACTTTCAGCATAAAGCTGACCGGATTGTGTCAGGTAGGCTTTCCCTAGGTCAAAATAATCCATTTCAAAGAGAGTAGAAGTGCCTTCGCACGCATTTGGAGTAATAATTGGAGCGTCAAAAAGTGTAAATCCACGTGAATCGAAAAAATCGCGAATGGCTTTAACAATCCGATGCCTTATTTTAAGAATTGCTACCTGCTTTTTTGATCTTACCCACAAATGACGATTGTCGATCAAAAATTCGATACCGTGTTCTTTTGGGGTTATCGGATACTCCTGGGACATTGAAATCAATTTCAGATCGGTGACATCGAGTTCATAACCACCGATAGCACGTTTGTCCTCTCTTATTGTGCCTTTAACTTCGAAAGAGGATTCTTGTGTGATTCTGTCGGCTAAATCAAAAATTTCGGGAGAAACGTTCCCTTTAAAAACGACGCACTGGAGGTAACCCGAGCCGTCTCTCATTATAAGGAATTTAATTTTTCCGCTTGAGCGTTTGTGGTAGAGCCAGCCTTTTAAGCTGACTTCTTCGCCGACGTGCTTTCCTAAATCTTTAATATAAACAGTAGGTCTCATTATCTGGAAATTCTCGAAAAATTATAATCAAATATAATGAAGTGATTTATTATAATGCAAAAAAAGATAACTCTCTGTTCACTCTTCTATCAATTCTGTATAAACCTTTTTACCGAAAACTTCCTCGAATAGATTTTTCCTGCGTTCTAAATTCCACAATTCGATAGCAGGTTCAATCCCTTTTTTGTGATTAACAATAATTTTTACCTTCTTCGGCTCAATCA
Organism: Melioribacter sulfuriphilus; assembly: GCF_051488685.1. Taxonomy (NCBI): domain Bacteria; kingdom Pseudomonadati; phylum Ignavibacteriota; class Ignavibacteria; order Ignavibacteriales; family Melioribacteraceae; genus Melioribacter; species Melioribacter sulfuriphilus. The sequence continues at coordinate 218,512 of NZ_JBPSEH010000008.1, read as the reverse complement.
CTGCATTTAACTGTTTTACGATTTTCCTGTGTGTCCTGTCGAACGAATCGGCAATCCTGAGTATCGACGCAAGTTTTTTTATTATTGTCCTGGTTTGTTCATTTAACTTCATAAATTCAGGATGACCTGGCTTGGGATGACTTTTTCTGTGATAACGAGCCGTATGTGCTATTATATCGATTTCATTTTCCGAAAAGCCGAGTAGCTCGCTGTTCTTTATAATATAATAGCTATGATGGTGGTGATTTGTGTGCGCAATATGATAACCGACGTCGTGAAGAATTGCAGAGGCTTCGAGAAACTCCCTGCATTCGGGTTTAAGTTTATGGATTGGCATAAGATCGTCATAAAGCTGAAGAGCAAGTTGCGAAACGTGGATGCAATGCTCCCTGTCGTATTCGCATTTTTCTGCAAGATGCATAACAGCTTCTTTACGAATATCCGTGAGCACTGGTTTCGATTTTTCCGAAGCACTTTTTTGTAAGGTATCAATAATGATTCCTTCACGCAGCGCATAACCGGAAATGGTCATTTCTTTGATCTCGAGCAATTTGAATATGGTCTCAAGTATAATAACACCAGCTGGAATTATGTCTGCTCTTTTTTCGTCCAACCCTTTTATTTTTTTTCTTTTTTCGGTTGTGCTGTGGGATAAAACTTCGTCGATAACATCTTTTAACTCGCTTTTTGTAAAAGTAAAATTATTCAGTATGGTCACATCGTTCGATTTCTTCTTTTGAGCATTTATCATTAATCCACATGACATTATAGTGCCCGATGTACCAACAATTTTTTCAAGACGAAATTGTTTCAATTGATTTGTCACAGGATAAATTTCGCCTTCGACCCATCTTCTGCAAGCTTCGATGCGTGATGGAGTAAGCTTAAAATCGGGGAAGAACTTTTCGGAGAGCCTTACCGCTCCCAATTTCATACTAACAGAGAAATCGATATGCCCTTTAAGACCAACAACAAATTCAGTGCTCCCGCCGCCAATGTCTATGACTAATGTCCTGCTGTTATAAATAGGGAGAGCTTTCAAAACTCCCAGATAAATTAAACGTGCTTCTTCGTGTCCACTTACAACTTCTATTTCGATTCCGGTTTTTTCCCTTACCAGTTCAATAAACTCATTGCTGTTGTGCGCCTCTCTAACGGCGCTTGTGGCAACTGCTCTTATAATTGCATTATGCGAAACTGCTATCTCCTTAAATCGCACCAGACAATCGACAGCTCTCTTCATTGCAGTCGGTAATATTTTTTTAATATCCGTACTGCTACCCTCACCCAATCGGATAACTTCTTTTTCCCGATCAATAATTTCAAAATTTCCTTTGTTTTTAATTTTTACTACAATGAGGTGAAACGAATTTGTACCGATATCGATTGCCGCCAGATTTTTATTTATCATTGTTTTTATCCGATGTATTTAAAATTGAATTGCACAGAGTAATAACTTCGTCAACTCTAATATCAGAAACAAAATCGGACTTTCGTAAAAAAAATTTATTATTGCCCAGAGGTGCCCAATTGAAGGGGTTCGTCGGTCCGAAAAGAGAAATTTGAGGTGTATCGGTAGCTCCGGCCACATGCATTATTCCTGTATCATTTGTAATAAAAAGGTCGCTCATTGAAATCAGAGCTGCAATCGTAGGAATACTTCTGTTTATAAAATATCCCACTTCGAAATTGAGATTACTTTTAAGGAAATCAATTTCATGCTTATCGGCGCTGCTTCCGGTAATATAAATTCGTGCATTAAACCTTTCTTTTATATACTTAATTAGTTCCAGAAAATTTTCCATTGGCCATCTGTTTTGAGGTTTGCCAGCTCCTACATGAAACCCGATCAGTTTTTCCCCTTTAAGCTTTCTTGTAAATTCCTCAGCTTTATCGATATCATTTTTATCAAACTCAATGTGAGATTTAAATTCATTCGTCGAAATGCTGAAAGGTCGGAGAATGTCGAGAATAAAATCTGAAACATGCGCGTCGGGATTTTTACGCCAATCGAGATCTATACGATAATTAAATAAATACGAAATATGATTTTCCTTACCATTCAAAGAGGCAGGGCCTATCTTAATTCCACTGTTTGAAAACGCAGCCAATATACAACTGGTTTTCGATATTGCAACAGTAGCCGGTACAATTGCAATATCATATTTTTTTCTTAAAACACGGAATAATTTTAGAAGGTAGAATGGACTGAATATTTTTTTCTTGTCAAAAACAAAGAGTCTGTCGATGAATTTATTTTTTGTTACTGCGTAAAAATTGTCAGGGCTTGCAATCAATGTTACTTCCGACTCGGGAAATGATTCTTTGACTGCTCTGAAAAGAGAAACACTTGCCAGCATGTCGCCAAGTTGATTATGCTGTCGTACAATCAAAATTTTTTTTGGTAAGCCGAGATTATAATCGTTCAGCCTTTCGGCCGAAAAATATTTTTTTAGGAATGATTCAAATGGATTTTTCTTTTGATGAGACATCAGGGATTACTGTTTTCTTTCGGTTTAATTTCTTCGAATTTTGCTTCTATTACGTCTTCTTTATTGATTTTATATTTTGAATTCTTTCCTCCTCCTGAATTATTTTCTTTTGCATTGTCAGATGTAAGCACACGATAGACAGTTTTAATCAGGCGGTAAATTATCGATACTATTAATATCCATATAATTATTCTTAAAAAATTAATCATTATTTCTCGCCTCCGGTTTGAAATATTCGATAAATCCTCTATCTTCTCTGAAAATTTGTTCATATAGTTCGTCGAAATCTCTTTCGTTATTTACAAAATCAATTTCTGAGGTATTGACAATTAGTAGAGGAGTTTGATTGTATTTGAAAAAGAAATTGTTGTAAGCTTCGGCTAATTCGACAATATAAGCTCGAGTCAGGTGTTTTTCTATCGGTCTGGCTCGTTTTTTAATATTGTGCATCAAGCGGTCGATGCTCGCCTGCAGGAATATTACCAAATCTGGTTTCGGAATATCTCGTTCTAATAACGGGAAGATCGACTCGTAGAGTTTTAATTCCTCACCCTGCAAATTTAGATATGCAAATATTCTATCTTTATCGAAGATGTAATCCGAAACAATATACCGGGTAAATAAATCTTGTTGATTGAGCTGTTGTTGCTGTTTGTAGCGGTTTACCAAAAAAAACATTTGCGTCTGGAAAGCATATCGATGACGGTCTTCGTAGAATTTTTCGAGGAAAGGGTTTTCCTGAAATTCTTCGAGAATAAGATTCGCATTGAGTTTTTCGGCAAGCATTTTGGCAAGTGTTGTCTTACCCGCACCGATAACTCCTTCAATTGCAATATATCTGATATCCTGCACTGCTAAGCCTTATATTAAAGTTGAATCGTGTTTACCAATAATATATCGCTCGAGATTTGAGAAATCAATTTCTCGTAATTTTTTCTTTTGACCGGGGGGTACAAAGTCGGGTGCAATTTCCAGAAGAGGAACAATCACAAAATCCCTTTTGAAGACTTCGGGATGTGGAATAGTAATATTCCCCGTGTCGTAAATCAGAGTGTTGAGGAAAAGAATATCGAGGTCAATTTCGCGCGGTCCCCATTTAATGCCTTCATCTTTTCTGCCCAATTCCTTTTCGATACTTTTTAGAAATTCAAACAATCCAATGACTCCAAGTCCCGTGTCGATTTCGATGACCGCATTATAAAAATTCTCCTGATTAGGATTGCCATAAGGCTTACTTTCATAGACCGAAGATGCTGCAAGCACTTTACAACTTTCGTGCTCTTTGATTTTTTTTACTGCTTCTCTCAGATACTGAAGGCGATTACCTTTATTCGAGCCGAGACCGATAAAGATATTATCTACCATTTTCCTTTATTACCTCCGCTTCGACGTAATCAATAACTCCACCAACCGGGACGTGGTGTTTTCTCACACGCACGGCAATTTTTTTTATCGAAGGATATTTTTCCAATAAACCATCAGCAATGATTGTGGCCAGAGTTTCAATTAAATACAATTTTTTTTTATGAACCAGGCTATTTATGTATTTATAAACTTCGTCGTAATTGATTGTAAGTTTCAAGTCGTCACTTGCAGCAGCTTCTGAAAAATCGGTATAAATATCAACGTCGGCTTCAAACTTTCCTCCAATATTTTGTTCTTCTTTTAATGCGCCGTGATATGCATAAAAAACCGCGTTCTTCAGTCGTATGATATTCGTCATAAATTAACTTTGCTCCTTCTCACATAAAAATATTTAATCAACCCTTTAAAATTAGCAAATAATATACCGATAAGCACCAAAGAACTACCAATAATTACTTTTTGCGAAAGATATTCATCCAGAATCAACCATCCGAGTAAAACGGCAATTATCGGCGTTATGAAAGCGCTCAGTGAAAGAATTACAACATTCATCCTTTTTAATAGCCAGTAATATGTTGTAAAAGTGATTACTGTCCCGAAGAATGCAAGATATAAAATAGAGCCTATCGATTTTTCGTCGAATATCCAATGTGCTGGATTCTCGAAAATAAATGCAACTGTTATCAATACAATTCCCGCAATCAACAGAGGTATAAAATTTAACGACAACGGATGCAAATGTTCACCATATTTTTTCATAGCGACAGCAATAAAAGCCTGCATCATCGAGCTGGCAAGCACAGCAATTGTACCCCAAAAGTAGTTCGTAATTTCGATATTGATGTTTTCAGAAAAGATTATCAAAATGCCCACAAATCCAAGAACAACTCCTGTTAGTTGACTTAAGCTTATCCGATTTTTTGGTAGCATTAAACGAGAAAAAATAATTACACCAAACGGCATTATTGCAAAGAGTATGGAAGCAAGTCCAGAGGGAATAAATTGCTCGGCCCAGTAAACTAGTCCAAACGGAATTATAAAAGAAAAGATTGCCAGCATTAAATAAATCTTTGCTGATTTTTTATCAACTTGAAAAACAACATTATTAATTTTCATCAAGACAAATATGAACACAGAAGCCAGCAGAAAACGGATACCAACCGATATTATTGGATCTATCGAGTCGAGCCCCAATCGTATTGCCAGCCATGTAGAGCCCCAAATTATACAGATAACTATGTAACCGAGTACAATCTTTAGATTTTCCAAACTTTATTCCTTCATATAAATTAAGCCAAGAGCTCTCCCTGACATTTTTCCGTCTCTTCGGTAAGAGTGGAGCAAATCTTTTTCGTTAAATGTACAACCTTCATAAACTTCGATGTTCAATTCTCGAATTTGATAATCAACCAAAACATCGAGGCATACTTGTCGCAAATCCAGGTAATATTTCCCATTGTTTTTCGATAAATATTTTTCATCGAATTGAGATGCTACATCCAGACCGACTTCATAATTTTCTTTCGATATTGAGGGACCAATATATACAAAGAGTGAATCGACCTGAGTATTGAATTTATTTATTAAAAGATCGAGAGTTTTACCGAGAATATTTGCCTTTGTACCCCTCCAGCCTGAATGAATTCCTGCTATAACTTTATTTTTTTTGTCATACATAAAAATCGGGACACAATCTGCCGAAGAGATAGCCAGTGCAATTCTTGTATTGGTTGTAATCATTGCGTCGGATTCTCCTGCGAATCCACCTTTGTTAACAATTAGAATATGGTCCGAATGAACTTGCCTTTGATAAGCTACATTTTCAGGTTCAATACCTAAGGCTCCGAAAAACGCATCCCTGTTTTCTTTGACGACCTTTTCATCGTCACCTACGTTATACGACAGATTAAAATAAAATGGACCTTTTCTTCCGAGTCCTATTTTTGTTGAAAATCCGAAGACGATATTTTCAAATTTCTGAAATAATTTGCTCTGAATAATTTTTATCATAAATTCTTTTTAGGATAACAATATAAAAATAAGTTCTGCATAATAGAGAACAAAATTTATATCGATAAAATAATCCTTGACACTGGTAAAAGCGATAATTAAATTAAACAAGAGATTAACCTCTCATTAAATCCGGAGGGAAACATGAAAAAACTCATCTTATTTTTATTGATTGTAGGATTAATAAAAGCTCAGTCGGGAGTGAAAAAATTTTCTTATGAAGATTTTAAGAATCCCGAATTCTGCCGTTCGTGTCACAACGATTTTTATCAACAATGGAAACAGGCAATGATGTCTCAGGCATACACACATAAATGGGATGAAATTGAATATTTTAAATTGGCTGTGCCCCATGCAGAGAAAGACGAAAAAGTAGCTGAAGTAAAAGCGGGCTGTAATGGTTGCCATTCTCCAATTGCATACGTAGTTGGGGATACTCCACCTCCATTGCCTGAAAAAAATTCACGTGCAAATGAATCGGTGTCATGTGATGTTTGCCATAGTATAAAAGGCTATTCGGGAGATGTGCCATATAATTTCAATTACATAATCGAACCGGGTAAAATAAAATATACATCAAGGAAAAATACAGTCGATTCACCCGTTCATGAAATCGAAATTACAGAACTCCATAAGAGCGGTGATTTTTGCGGCATCTGTCACAACGAAAAAAGTCCTTATGACGTATGGGTAAAATCAACTCAACTGGAATGGAAAGATGGACCATATTACAAAGAAGGCGTACAATGTCAGGATTGCCATATGACTAAGAGTGAGATGAAAACTGCATCTATGGGACCTACTTATAAAGACGCCAAGCTTCATCTTTTCCACGGTGCTCACGACCCGGGCAAAATTCGCGGAGTTATAGAATTACGGATTAATCCCGATACACGCCAGGCTGAACCTGGAGAAACTGTAAAATTTACCTTAGCTCTTTTCAATCAAAAGACAGGTCATAAATTCCCAACCGGCTCGGTTGAAGACCGAATCGTATGGCTGCATGTTGAAGCAGTAGACGCAAATGGGAAAGTTTATCATTTACCGGTGGATAAAAAAGGATTTGAAGGAGAGGAATATACTATTGCAGACAAATCGCTGGCTTATCAGGATATGGGAATTGCGCTTAACATTCCTGACTTTAAAGGAGTCGAACGAGATGGTATACCATCAGGTGACAGAATTTTTAGAATGCCCTATTTCGACCCTAAAGGCAGAATGACAATTCAACAGTGGAACACCGCCTCACTCGGAGTAGACTACAGAATTGGCCCACGTGAGACTAAAATTGAAACATTTACATTCAATATCCCAAATGACGCACCGCCGGGCAAACTAACAGTTACGGCAGTTTTAAATTATCAGCTTCTGGTTAAACCGGTAGCAGATTTTCTCGGTGTACCGGAGGAAGAATCCAGAGTTGTGGAAGTTAACAGACACTCAACCGAAATTGAAATTTTACCATAAAAACGGGAATATTAAAATGAAAAGATTACTCTTTCTTTTTTTATTGCTCCTCTTTTCCGCTGAATTTATGTACGGTATCCCTGCTTTTGCAAGAAAGTACAGAATGAGTTGCCAAACATGCCATGCGCCCTTTCCAAAATTGAAACCTTACGGTGACGAATTCGCAGGTAATGGTTTTAGATTATCCGAAGAAGAAGCCCCTCGATATTACGTCAACACTGGCGACAACGATCTCTTTCTGATCAGGGAATTACCATTTGCTATAAGACTGGAAGGTTATACAACTTACAACATGAATAATTCGGATAAATTTGATTTTACTGCACCTTACATATTAAAATTACTTTCTGGCGGGGAACTATCGAATAAGATTTCTTATTATTTCTATTTCTTTTTTAGCGAGAGAGGTGAAATAGCAGGAATCGAAGATGCATTCTTGATGTATAACGACCTTTTTGGATACAACCTCGACATATATTTAGGACAATTCCAGATTTCCGATCCACTATTTAAAAGAGAATTGAGACTGACACTCGAAGATTATACAATATACAAAGCCAAACCCGCCTACGCCAGATCGGCTTTAACTTACGATAGAGGATTAATGATTACTTACGGCGCTCCCACAGGAACCGACATTATTCTGGAAATACTTAACGGCAATGGAATAGGCGAAGCAAATAATCTTAAAATATTCGATGACGACAAATACAAAAATTTCTTTATGCGAATATCGCAGGATATAAACAACAGTTTCAGGCTCGGTGCATTTGGTTATTATGGTAACGACGAAATTGAAGACGATTTTGGTTATAATTTTACAAATGAGTTTTATTCCTTTGGAACCGATTTTACTCTGACGTTTGAAAATCAATTGGAATTAAATTTTCAGTATCTATATCGGAATGACAAACAAGCCACTTATTTCAACAGAGACATCGCAACAAAAGGCGGAATGGCAGAATTAATTTATAGTCCAAATGGTGACGAAAGTAAATGGTACAGTGTGGCTCTTTTCAATTGGGTCGATTCAGAATGGAATGCGCTCGACTATAAAACTGCTACACTTAGTATTGGCCATTTGTTAAATCGAAATGTCAGAGTAATTGGTGAATGTACATACAATATAAAAGACGAGTTTGCTCAGTTTAGTCTCGGAATAATTTCTGCATTTTGATTAAAAAGTTCGGAGCTGTCTAAAAATGATCTCCGTCAAAGAAAAAGGAGATTAATTTCACATATTTTCACGAATTATTCAGCGAGCTTTTTACTTTCTGGACAGCTCCGAATTCATTTTTTTTCCTCATCTTTCAGTTTTTGCCCCTCGATTATTACAGAAGCAATGTATATGATAAATAAACCTACAGCCAGTACAAGTGCAGCTAAATCAATTATAGTGATAATTCTTCTCCCCAATAAAAATGGGAAAGCTCCAAAATAATATAGAATTGTATTCAAAATTATAATGAGCACTCTTACTTCGGTGGGACCTATTTTGTAATACGACAATCTGAAGATGCCCTGTATATATGTTCTGATATAAACGAGAATCGACATAAGGAAATAACTGAGTAATGCAATTAAAAGAAATTCAAAATGAGCATAAGGCGAAAGACCTATTCCAAAAGCAATGAAAATCATACTTACCGAATCGAGAGTGTGATCGATAAAAAAACCGTAGCGTGGTCTTTCGATATGCCGGAAACGAGCTACTGTGCCATCCAGGCTATCACCAAACCAATTAATAACAAGTCCTAAACTCGCCAGCCATAAATAATTCTTATTGTAATTTGTTAGATAATAACTGAGTCCTGTCAAAAAGGATCCAAACAATCCAAATAATGTTAACTTGTCGGGGGTTACGAATGCTGGCATTTTGGAGGCTAACCATTTTAGGGCTGGTCTTTCTAAAGGTCCTAATAAAATATCATTTATTCTTTCGTGTGGTTTCTGCATTGTTAATAATAATCTTATGAATTTAACAGATGAAATATAAGAAATACTTGTCACTTTACATTAAATTCACCCTAAAAGTTCAACTTACATTTTATAATTCAATTGTTATTTTATGCTTATGATTTGATCACAATTTTCTTTTTTTGACAATGTAAATTCATTTGTAGTTTAGAACAGCCATATCAGATGCCTGCGTGGTAAACTCCATCAAACCACCTTATTCTTTAAAACGAAAAAAGGATGATTTTTTTTCATCCTTTTTTTATGTGGGCAGAGACCACGCCTGCGGCGCGGTAAACTCCATCGAACCGCCTTATCCTTTAAAACGAAAAAAGGATGATTTTTTTTCATCCTTTTTTTATGTGGGCAGAGACCACGCCTGCGGCGTGGTAAACTCCATCGAACCGCCTTATCCTTTAAAACGAAAAAAGGATGATTTTTTTTCATCCTTTTTTTATGTGGGCAGAGACGGAATCGAACCGCCGACACAAGGATTTTCAGTCCTTTGCTCTACCGACTGAGCTATCTGCCCAAATTTAAATTGCCTTAGGCTATTAAATTGTGGCAACAAATCTATAGAAAAAGAGGAATAAAATCAAAACAATTTCATACAAAATTACATAACAAGTGCCATTATCGCTTTCTGTACATGTAATCTGTTTTCTGCTTCGTCAAATACAACTGAATTAGGCGAGTCAATGACTTCATCAGTTACTTCATCACCTCTGTGAGCAGGCAGACAATGCATAAACAGATAATCATCTTTGGCGAATTTAATTAGTTCATTATTGACTTGATATTTTTCAAAATGTTTACGACGTTCATTTGCTTCGGCTTCCTGACCCATACTTGCCCATACGTCGGTGTAAACAATATCGGCATCTTTAACGGCTTCTACTGGATCTGATGTAATTAATATTTTACTGCCCATATAATTGGCATTCTTCTTTGAATTCTCCACAATTTCTTTTTTCGGCATATATCCCGACGGCGAGGCAATAGCTATATCCATTCCTACTTTTGAACAGCCGTGAAGTAAAGAGTGGGCCATATTGTTTCCGTCCCCGATATATGCCAGTTTAAGACCCTGCAGCTTTCTTTTCTTTTCAAGAATAGTAAATAGATCCGTCAATACCTGGCAGGGATGAAGCAAATCTGTCAATCCATTTATTACTGGAATGTCAGCATATTTTGCTAATTCGATAACATCATCGTGCGAAAAAGTTCTGATCATTATACCATTCAAATATCTCGACAATACTTTTGCAGTATCGTGGATATTTTCAGATTTGCCTAGTTGCAGATCGTCAGGTCCAAAATAAAGTCCCAGTCCACCCAATTGGTAAATTCCTGTTTCAAACGATATCCTGGTTCTTGTCGAGCGTTTATGAAAAATCATCCCTAAAGTTTTTCCTTCCAATAGACGATGTGGTTCGCCCGTTAATTGTTTTTCTTTCAAAGACTTCGATAAGTCGAATATTTGATAAATTTCCTCAACTGTTAAATCGTTGATGGAAATAAGATCTTTCCCTTTCATATTAATTGCCATAGTTCACCTGAAATTTTGATTTTATACAAAAATAAAAAAAAGAATTAATTATGAAGGAATAATTCTCGTTCCGCAGTTATCTTTTTCAATTTCTTCCTGATTTGTTATGATGGCTTCGTTACCAGTTTTTTCGACGAACTGAATTGCAGCAAGAATTTTCGGTCCCATGCTTCCGGGCGGAAAGTGCCCGCCGTCGTATAATTTTTTGGCTTCTGTAACACTCAATTGATCCAGCTGCTTCTGGTCTTCTTTTTTATAATTGATATAAACTTTTGGTACATCCGTAATAATGTAGAAACGGTCGGCGTTAATTTCGCTGGCAAGTAAACCTGAGGCCAGGTCTTTATCGATAACCGCTTCGATAGCTTCGAGGTATTTGGTATCTTGATGCCAGTAAACCGGTATTCCGCCTCCTCCGACACCAATTACAATATGCCCCCTTTCTACCATTTCTTTAATTACCTGTTTATTCATAATGTCAACAGGCTTAGGTGAAGGAACCACTCTCCTCCATCCTCTTCCAGCTGGATCTTCTTTGAATATCCAGCCTTTTTCTCTGTTAAGGCTGCTGGCTTCTTCTTTAGAATAAAATCTTCCAATCGGTTTAGTCGGATTTTGAAATGCTGGATCGTTAATATCGATAAGAACCTGCGTAATGATTGCCAGGACGTTTCTTTGAATGTCGGTCTTGCTCATTGCATTACGCATTTGCCTTTCGATCATATAGCCGATTCCACCCTGGGAATCGGCCACACAGATATCGAGAGGCATTTTGGGAATATTAAATTGATTGTAGCCGGCTTCGTTTCTGAGTAGAATATTGCCAACTTGTGGTCCATTGCCGTGAGTTAGAACGAGGTTATAACCGTTTTTTAACAAACCTATTAATTTTTCACAGGTTTCGAGCGTATGCTTCTCTTGCTGCTCGATTGTTCCTGCTTCGTCCCCCCTCAAAAGGGCATTCCCGCCCAATGCGACAACGGCTATTTTATTCATAACAAACCTCTCGACCTTAGAACGGATTCGACAGTAACTTCTCCTTTCTCGTCGAGCTCATACATTACTCTTGTTGTAGGTTTATTGATTTTAAGAATTCGCCCCAGGTCGATTGGAGTACCGATTACAACCGAGTCACAATCAGTACGGTTAATTGTTTCTTCGAGATCTTTGATTTGTTGCTCGCCGTATCCCATAGCAGGAAGCAATTTGCCAATATTTGGATATTTTTTGTATGTATCGGCGATCGATTTAACGGTGTAAGGTCGTGGATCCACAATCTCTTTTGCATTCAATCTCTGAGCAATTACAGTACCAGCTCCATATTTCATCTCGCCGTGAGTTAATGTTGGACCATCTTCGACTACCAGAACGCGTTTGCCTGTTATTAATTCAGGTTTGTCTACCATAATGGGTGATGCAGCTTCGATAATCACTGCATTTGGATTTACATTGTGAACATTTTCTCTTACCGTTTCAATACCCTCTTTAGTTGCTGAATCGATTTTATTAATTATAACCGCATCTGCCATTCGAAGTGAAGTATTTCCTGGATAATATTTCAATTCGTGACCGGGGCGATGCGGATCGACCACCGTAAATGTAAGGTCGGAATGATAAAACGACATGTCATTATTGCCGCCATCCCACAGAATTATATCAGCTTCTTTTTCTGCTTGTCTGAGAATAGCTTCGTAATCGACGCCTGCATAAATCACACCTCCGCGTGCAATATGTGGTTCGTATTCTTCTCGTTCTTCAATTGTACATTCATATTTATCCAGGTCCTCATAAGAAGCAAAGCGTTGTACTTTTTGTTTGACCAGATCGCCATAGGGCATTGGATGACGTATTGCTACAACTTTTTTGCCCGCTTCGGATAATAATTTTACGATTTTTCTGGAAGTTTGAGATTTACCGCATCCAGTTCGCACAGCGAGTACCGAAATAACCGGTTTGCTACTTTTAATCATCGTTTCATTAGCACCCATCAACCTGAATGAAGCACCAGCAGCATTAACTATTGAAGCCTTTGTCATAACGTATTCAAAAGGGACGTCAGAATAAGCAAATACTACTTCGTCTGCTTTGAGCGTTCTAATTAAATCGACGAGTTCACTTTCGTCGTATATTTTAATACCGTCTGGATATAGTTTACCTGCGAGTTCGGCAGGATAAACTCTTCCATCGATGTTAGGGATCTGTGTTGCTGTAAAAGCAACCACATCGTAGTTTTCATTGTCCCTGAAATAGACATTGAAATTATGGAAATCGCGTCCCGCTGCCCCCATAATAATTACTTTTCTTTTAGTCATACTACACCTCTGTTTATTTATTCTACAGTTACGCTTTTAGCCAAATTTCTTGGTTGGTCTACATTCAATCCTTTCTTAACAGCCACGTGATAAGCAAGCAGCTGAAGTGGTATTACACTTAGAATCGGTTGAAGCATATTAATCGTTTTTGGTACTTTGATGACGTGGTCGACTAATTTTTCAATATAATCGTCCTCTTCGTTAACAATAGCCAGAATTCTTCCTTTACGAGCTTTAACTTCTTCTATGTTGCTTATAACTTTATCATAAACGGCATCCTTAGTTGCAATAAAAACCACCGGCATATTTTCATCAATCAATGCAATCGGTCCGTGCTTCATTTCTGCAGCGGGATATCCTTCGGCATGGATATAAGAAATTTCCTTCAATTTAAGCGCCCCTTCCAGCGCTACAGGAAAATTGTACCCACGTCCAAGATAAAGAAAGTTTCTGCACGACATATATTCTTCGGCAATTTTTTCGATCTGATCGTTCGATTCCAATATTTTTTTCACCTTATCCGGCAGGGACTGCAACTCGCGTATTATTTTTTGACCTTCAAGCAGGCTGAGATTTTTCTTGCGAGCAAGCAACAATGTTATCAAAGACAGAACCACCAGTTGAGATGTAAATGCTTTTGTTGAAGCTACACCGATTTCTGGACCAGCGTGAATATAAACGCCGGCATTGCTTTCTCGTGCAATTGAACTGCCTACAACATTACAAACTCCCAGGCAAAGAGCTCCCTTTTTTTTGGCTTCTCTAAGCGAGGCTAAAGTATCGGCGGTTTCGCCGCTTTGCGATATAAAAATGACAGTATCTTCAGGACGAATTATCGGGCGTCGATAACGAAATTCCGATGCGTACTCAACTTCTACGGGAATACCTGCATATTCTTCCAGCATATATTCGCCCACTAAGCCGGCATGCCACGATGTTCCACAAGCCGAAATAATGATCCTTTGTGATCGTGCAATTCTATCTTCATAACCGTGTAGACCGCCAAGTTTGGAAATTCCTTCTTCGAGTAGCAATCTACCACGCATCGAATTAAATATTGAATCGGGTTGCTCCATAATCTCCTTTAGCATATAATGTGGATATCCACCTTTCGTGATTTCATCGACGTTCATTTCAATCTTGTGAATCTCTTTTATTATCTCTTCGTCGTGAATTGTTTTAGCAGAAAAATGGTCCTTGTAGACCTCTGCAATTTCACCGTCCTCAAGATATATCACCTGGCTAGTATGAACAATTAGTGCATTTACATCTGAGGCTACGAAATTCTCGTTTTTTCCGATGCCAACTACTAAAGGAGATCCTTTTCGAGCAACTACTATTTTATCTGGCTCTCCTTTGTAAATCACCGCCAATCCATAAGTACCCTCAATTTCGTTAAGGGCATACCTGACTGCCTGAAATAAATTATTTTTCAATTTTAGGTAATGATCGATAAGATGAGCCAGAACTTCTGTGTCTGTTTCACTAACAAATATGTAACCCTCATCTATTAAATTTTTTTTAAGTGTGGAGTAATTTTCAATAATGCCGTTGTGAATAACAAAAAGAGTATTCTCATTATTGCTATGCGGATGTGCATTTGTAACGCTCGGTTCACCATGTGTAGCCCAGCGTGTATGTCCGATGCCAAGGTTGGCATAAATATTTTCCGAATAAACAATTTTTTCTAATTCCGAGACTTTTCCTTTAGTTTTAATTGTTTTGCATTCGTCCTGACCGACCACTGCAATACCGGCCGAGTCGTAACCCCGATATTCCAGGCGTTTGAGCCCTTCGATTAAAATAGGAACACAATTCTTGTCGCCAATATAGCCAACAATACCACACATAGATGGATCTCCTATGTTTTTAATTAAATAAAAATGAATTTCAATATAATGAAATTAGTGGTCAGGGCAAGGACGCAATAGAAGGAGTTCTGATGAGATAAAGAGTCTGCTTGTTTTATGAGGGTGTTTTATTAACATATTCACAAAAAATTTGTGCAGAAAAATTATGAAAAAAAGTTGTGAATAGTCAATACCACCTTAAACTCAATCCCATGGATTTCTCTTATATAGATTATTCAATGGATGAAGGTCCTTTCTTCCATCGAAGTATACGGCCACCCATTCTGCCAGTCTTCTTCCTAAGCGGCGGCATGCTTCAATTTCTTTATCGAGTCTTGGTTCGCCAGCTTGAACTGCACCATAGTGTGCTGTAAATTGATGCCCGCTATAGTCGGTAACGCCGAATACCAGAAATCCGAAGTTCATCATAACAGTTAGAATCGACATACATGTTAATTCTGCACCACCGCCCCAGCCCCCTTGAGAACTAAAAGCGCAGCCAATTTTACCATCGATCCTTTGCCAATCGGGTAATAAATCTTCCCAGAATTTTTTCATTTCGGAAGATAAAATTCCCAGATGCGTTGGCGAACCTACCGCAACTCCATTGCACCAGATTATATCTTCTCTCGAAGCTGTGTTAATGTTCTTTATTCGTATTTCGGTGCCCGGAATTTGCAAAGCTCCTTCCGCAACGTACTTAGCCATTTTTTCTGTGCTGCCGTCCTTGCTGTAGTAAAGGATAAGTACTTTGCCCATCTCCTGCCCTGAAAAAAATTTTATAGTAAACTTTAATACCCTCTGTCCTTCTGGCAGATTGCGTAAAATATTTAGGATTTTAATACAATATTATCGAGTGAAATTTTAGTAAACCTCATTGAATGAACTTTATTCGGTACAGGGATGACAACCTGAGGTTTAACATACTTTTCAAATTCATCTCTAAATCTCTGAATCATAAATTTAACAGGCCATGCTGCCGCATCCCCAAGTGCACATATCGTATTGCCTTCAATGTTTTGTGCCACACTGACCAATAAATCCAGATCTTTAGATGTACCATTGCCCTGGTCAATTCTTTTAAGAATTTTTTCCATCCATCCTGTACCTTCACGGCAGGGGGTGCATTGGCCACAGCTTTCGTGATGATAAAAATGTGTAATTCTTAACAAAACTTTGAGAAGATTCGTATCTTCATCCATTACTATGACACCACCAGTTCCAATAGCCGAACCAGCTTCTTTAAGGGATTCGGCATCCATTCTTATCCCTTCGAGTTGATCGCCTCTGAGTGGTGGCATAGACGAGCCCCCAGGTATTACACATTTAATTTTCTTGTTACCAGGAACTCCACCTGCTACATCATAAATTAATTCAGTTAACAAAATACCTGTGGGCAGTTCGTAGACACCGGGCTTGTTGACATGTCCACTAATGCCAAATAGAAGAGTACCCGGATGTTTTGGTGCCCCGATTTTTGAGAACCATTCCCATCCCTTCAAAATAATTGGGGGGACGTTTGTAATTGTTTCTACGTTATTAATTGTTGTGGGACAGCCCCATAAACCTTTTTGAGCCGGGAAAGGCGGTTTTACACGCGGATACCCTCTTTTCCCTTCAATTGAATTCATTAATGAAGACTCTTCACCGCATATATATGCGCCAGCACCTTTATGAATATAAAGATCACAA
Source organism: Melioribacter sulfuriphilus (assembly GCF_051488685.1). Taxonomy (NCBI): domain Bacteria; kingdom Pseudomonadati; phylum Ignavibacteriota; class Ignavibacteria; order Ignavibacteriales; family Melioribacteraceae; genus Melioribacter; species Melioribacter sulfuriphilus. The sequence continues at coordinate 201,819 of NZ_JBPSEH010000008.1, read as the reverse complement.
TGGAAATCGACACCGAAAGTGGTTCTCATTTTTTCACCGAGAAATCCTTTATCGTAAGCAGTGTCGATTGCCTGTTGCATCAATTTAATCCATTTGTGGTATTCACCGCGAATATAGAGGTAAGCAATTTTCGCACCTATTGCATAACACGCAATAATTGCTCCTTCAATTAGCTGGAAAGGATTGTATTCGAATATTTGTCTATCTTTAAAAGAACCTGGTTCACTTTCGTCTCCATTAATGCAAAGATATTTGGGTAAGTCTGTCGTTTTGGGCATAAAGCTCCATTTCAAACCTGTTGAGAATGCTGCGCCGCCTCTTCCTCGCAATCCAGATTTTTTCACCTGTTCGATAATATCATCGGGTGTTTGAGAAAAAGCCTTTTTAGCTGCTTCGAAACCGCCATTTTTTAGATAGACATCAATTTGATTTAAATTCGGTATTTCTGGTAATACAATTCTTTCCATTATTGACAGACCTAAAATTATTTCAGAGAATTGAGAATTTCTTCTACTTTTTCTTTAGTCAAGTTTTCATAATAATCTTCGTTAATTGCAATCATTGGCGCATACCCACAAGCACCCATGCATTCTACTTCTTCGATTGAGAACTTTCCGTCGGGAGTAACTTCCATATTGTCAATTCCGAGCTTGCTTTTAATATGCTCCCAAATTTCGTAACCGCCTCGAAGCATACACGAGACATTTGTACAAACCTGAATATGATATTTACCGACAGGTTTGGTATGAAACATAGTATAAAAAGTAACAACTCCCAGAACCTCAACTTTATCTATTCCGAGCACATCGGCAATTTCGGCCATTACTTCGTTTGTGATATAACCGTTTTGTTCCTGGGCTATATAAATAGCCGGCATAACAGCGGCTAAAGATTCGGGATATTTTTTCCGTTCATTTTCTATTCGTTTAAGATTTTCTTCGGTAAATTTAAAACTCATATTTACTTATTCCCGACAGCTATTCAAAAATAATTATTTATCAGCTTCGCCCATTACGGGGTCGAGACTTCCAATTATAGCAATAACGTCCGATATCATTGCTCCTTTGCAAAGCTGAGCAATTGCCTGCAAGTTGCAGAATGAAGGAGAGCGAATTTTCAATTTCCAGGGATTACCTTTGCCGTTACTTACAATATAGAATCCCAATTCGCCTTTTGGATTTTCTGCCGAAAAGAAGACGTCGCCTTCAGGAGGGTTGATGCCATAATTAATAATCATGAAATCGTGAATCAGTTCTTCCATCTTTGTATAGATTTCAGTTTTATGAGGCAATACATGCTTAGGATCGTTAGCCATAATTTCACCTGAAGGCATTTTATCAAGAATTTGATAAAGAATTTTGACGCTCTCGCGTACTTCGTCGCCTCTCAAAAAATAACGAGCAAGGCAGTCGCCTTCGGTATATACAGGAATATTAAAATCGATTTCGTCATAAAACAGATATGGTTTAGCCCGGCGAACATCATAAGCCACTCCCGAAGCTCTAAGATTTGGGCCTGTAACACCCAATTCGATTGCATCTTCTTTACTCAGCACACCGATTCCTTCAAGACGGTCGATAAAAATTTTGTTGGAAAGCAAAAGCTTGTCCATTTCTTCGAGCGCCGGGTGGAACTGGTCAAGAAAATCACGCACCATTTTCAGAGTCTCTTCATCAGCATCAGCAGCCACTCCTCCAATTCTTGTATAGCTGGTCGTAAAGCGAGCTCCGGCAAGGCGATCGAATATATTTTGAATTTTTTCTCTTTCACGGAAAGTCCACATAACCATAGTAACTGCGCCCACATCCATTGCGTAGGTACCGATAGCTACCATATGAGCAGCAATACGCGATAATTCTGCAACCATCATACGAATATATTGTGCACGTTTCGGAGCTTCGATTCCCAGTAACTTTTCAACTGCCAGAACATAGGCAACGTTATTGCACATTGTGGCAGTATAGTCGAGGCGGTCGGTATGTGGAATAAATTCGATATAACTCATCTCCTCAGCCATCTTTTCGTATCCACGATGGAGATATCCAAGTTCAGGGACGCAATTAACGACTGTTTCGCCATCAATTCGCAGTACCAATCTGAGCACTCCATGCGTTGCAGGATGTTGAGGACCCATATTAATAACCATCTCGTTTTCGAGAGCGTCTTCGATGGTTATATTCGAATCTTCCATTAATTTCTTTAAAATCTTTTCGTCTGTATAAACCTTTTTGTTACTAGTCATAGTTATTCTGGTTTTTCTGGAAGTGGTAATGAGCCCGGTATTCCTAATACAGGAAATTCTTTGCGCAGAGGATGATATTCAAATCCTTCGGGCATATAAATTCTTCTTAAGTCGTTATGATTTCGAAAATTTATTCCATACATATCATAAGTTTCTCGTTCGTACCAGTTTGCGCTTCGCCATACAGAAGTTACAGAATCAATTGAAGGTGGATCCTGAGAAATCGTTGCCTTAATTCTGAGATTAAAATTATTCTTAAACGAGTAAACGTGATAAACTACTGTAAATCGATTCTTTCGGGTAGCCCAGTCGATTGCCGTGATGTCTTTACACATCACAAATTGAAGGTCGTCGTCGTTTTTTAGAAATTCCGCTATCTCAACTATCTTATTCGGATCGACAGATATTGAAACATCGCCTCTGAATTCAGTAATTTCAAAAACCGATTCTCCAAATTTTTCTTTGATTTTTGAGGTAATACTTTTTTGATCCATATTATCTATTCTGAAGTTCTAATAATGGTTTATCCTGAAAATCCCTTGCGCGGGTATTTCCAATTTTCTTTTGAATTGTCATAACTGCATTAATCAAATTTTCGGGTCTTGGTGGGCACCCAGCAGTGTAGACGTCGACGGGCAGAAACTGGTCGATACCCTGAACAACGTTATATGAACGATACATTCCGCCGGATGAAGTACAAGCACCCATAGCAATTACCCATTTTGGTTCGGGCATCTGGTCATAAATTCTTCTAACCACCTGTGCCATTTTATAAGTAACGGTACCGGCTACGATCATCAAATCACACTGGCGCGGTGTAAATCTCATAACTTCCGAACCAAAACGTGCCAGGTCGTATTTCGGATCTGCCGAGGCAATCATTTCAATGGCACAACATGAAATGCCCATAGGCATTGGCCAAACAGAACTTTTACGAGCCCATGCAATAATAGCATCTATAGTCGTTGTAATAAATCCATCTTTAGTCAACTTGGCTTCTAATCCCATTTCAATCCTCCTTTCATAAGAATGTAGAGATAACCGAGCTCAAGTACAATTAAAAATATAAACATCGGCATAAAGGCAAATAATCCGTGAGACTGAAACATGTTCCTGAATTCAACAGCCCACGGATAAACGTAAATAACTTCAATGTCAAAAATAATAAACAACATAGCTACGAGATAGTACTTAACAGAAATTCGCTCGTGGGTGCTTCCAACGGGGTCTTTTCCACTTTCATACGACATGGTTTTAACTTTATTGGGTCGATATGGGCCGAATAACCGCGAGGAAAAAACTATTGCAAGACTTACTATTATAGAAAAAGCAAGTACAAGAAAAATTGGAAGATAATCTAATAACATTGATAAATCTTATTTTTTTATTCAGTAAAATAAGTTAAAAGTGGGTATAAAGTCAAAGTATCTCAATTAAAAAGAGAAGGCTTTCTCGATATGAATTTTTGAATGATAATTAAAGAGAAAGCCTCTTTTTTTTAAGCCAATACTTTGGCAATTTTTTCAGCTGCTGTGTCGAGGTCGGCATAATCGATTGTAAGTGGCGGAAGTAATCTCAAAACGGTTGTGCCTGCAGGCAGCGTAACGACTCCTTGCGACAGTAATTCAACAATGTAGGATTGAACTTTTTCTTTCAATTCAATACCGATCATTAAACCGATTTGCCTGATTTCTCTTACTTTAGAGAGTTGATATTTTTCGAGCTTTTCTCTGAAATAATTTCCTTTTGCTGTCGATGCTTCCCATAATTTATTTTCCACCATGAAATCGATGGCAGCTATTCCGGCGGCGCAAGCCAGAGGATTGCCTCCGAAAGTCGAACCGTGTTTACCTCTTTCGATTTGAATTTTATCTGAACAGAGCACAGCACCCATCGGGAAACCGCCAGCAATCGATTTTGCAAGGGTCATCATATCGGCTTCAATTCCATAATGTTCGATAGCAAACATTTTGCCGGTTCTGCAAAAGCCGGTTTGGATTTCGTCTATTATGAGTAAAATATTTTTTTCATCGCAAAGCTTACGTACTTTTTGAAAATATTCTTTATCGCCTATATTAATTCCACCTTCTCCCTGCACAAGTTCAAGAATGACTCCGGCAGTGTCCTCGTCAATAGCTTCTGCTAATTTTTCAAAATTATTGTAAGGCACAAAAGAAAAGCCGGGCACCAGAGGTTCAAATGCTTCCCTGTATTCTTTTTTAAATGTAGCACTGAGAGCACCCATCGTCCGGCCGTGAAATCCTTTCATTGCTGCTATAAATTTTTTCTTTTTTGTGGTAAATCGGGCAAACTTGATAGCAGCTTCGATTGCTTCAGTGCCGGAATTAGTTAAAAATGCTTTCTTTAGATTTTTAGGTACGACAGAAAAAAGTTTTTCCAGAAATAGAGCTTTCTTGTCGTTGTAAAATGTATTGGCACATGTAATTAAAGTCTGCGCCTGCTCGGATATTGCTTGTGCTACTTTTTCGTTGGAATGACCAATATTAGCTACGCTGATTCCGGAAGATAAATCGATGTATTCATTTCCCCTGTCGTCCCACAATCTTGAATTTTTTCCTCTAACGAATACAACATCTCTCATTGGATAAACGTCAATTTCGTACTGCTGCTGTAATGCTTTAAAGTCTTTCATAATCCACCTTTATGAAATTATTGTTCCTTTCCCGTTAAGAGCATCTTCAAGCGGATGTTCAGTGCGACCGTCAGATAAAATTACAGTCGTAGGCGAGCCTTCGAATAATTTTCTGAGTGCAAGTATCTTTCTTTTCATTCTACCTTCCACTTTCTGTTCCATCGCTTCGAGTTCGTTACGCGAGATATTTTTTAATAGTGAATCAGGGTCATTTTTATCGAGCAAAAAGCCTGGTGCCTCGATTAGAGAAATAATTTTATCAGCATTAAATTCTTTTTGAAGCAGAGCCAGTATATCATCGTTTTCTGAATTTACAGCAAAATTATTTTCATCCAACAAAGGGACGGACAGTACAGGTGTATAACCATTGTCGAGAAGAAGATCGAGCAAGTGTTTGTTGATAGAATTAGGTTTACCAGAAAAATCTTTGAGCAAAAGAGTTTTACCATTTTGACGCACGCGTATACCGCTGTTTCTTCTGGCCTGAATAACTTTGCCATCCAGCCCGCTTAAACCGACTGCATTGATTCCGTTTTGCTGGCACAGTTCTACAATTCTTTTGTTTCTGAGGCCGGCATAAGTCATCATCATCAAGTCGATTGTTTCTTCATTGCTAAACACAGAATCATAACCGGAAACTGAGGTAACAATACGCTTTTTGTATCCGAGTTTTTCGCCAATTAAATCGCGTAACGCATTTGCACCGTGTAGTATAATAAACTTGTCGTTAATTTTTGCGAGGTCTGCAACAATTCCTTTAATATTAATATCTGCCCCGCCGCCAATTTTAATCAAAAGCATCTGAACTCCGTTATTGATTCGTTTTCAATTTTTTGCCAGTTAGATTCATTAGGAAACGGATCTGATGAAACGAGAATAATATTGTTGTCAATTTTTTTGTGCATTGTAAAATAATCGGGATCTTCGTTAAATTTTGAGTAGACATAAGCCGAATAGTTATCTGCTATAATGATATTCATTGCTCTTACATAAGCGCTTTTCTTCGAAATTATCGAAGCGCCTTTTAATAATGCGTCTTTAATTGAACCTCGATCAAATCTTTTAATGTAATTAAAAATTTTTTCGGCGCCAATTCTACCGTCTTCTTTAATTCTAACGCCCCTTAATTCACCATTGAAAATAAATACATATTTATCGTCGTAAAAAGGCATATTATTTTCCACAACAATGCCCTCATCTCTGAAGGCGCTTCTGGCATGTGCTATGATTCTATTCGTATAGCCAAATTTTGTGAGATCGTCTTCCCAGATGGGTTTAATATTTTTATATATTTTACGTTCACCATCGACCCAATATGCCATACCCCATCCGTGTCCCTGATATTCTTTGCTATTACGGGAAATAAGTGCAAATTTTTCAAGAAACTTTCCTGCATTTATTTTCTCTTTTGAATTAAGATAGAATAAGCGACACATAGTTAATCCGATTAAATTGGATGAAGCCCAGGAAATTCAAGTCCTGTTTTTTCATCGAATCCATTCATGATATTGAATGCCTGGAGAGCCTGACCTGCAGCTCCTTTCATTAAATTGTCGATTGCACTAATAACAACCAATCTATTAGACAGCTCGTCTTTCTTAAAGCCAATATCACAGTAATTCGTACCGGCTAATAGTTTTGGTTCCGGAAATCTGTAAATGCCTTCGTTTTCTTTTACAATTCTGATAAATGGTTCGTTTGAATAATATTTACGATAAATTTTCCAGATCTCTTTTTCATCAAGATTTTCTTTCAGAAATAGATGGCAGGTGGCAAGCAAACCTCTCACAAGGTCGATGGCCGTTGCCGAAAAATGAATATTTATTTTTTTTCCGAAGCTCAATTCCTGAATTATTTCGGCTGTATGACGATGCCTTGTTGGCATGTAAGAACGAACCACATTACTGCGCTCGGGATGATGAGAACCTTCATTTACTTTATTACCGCCTTCGCTTGAACCGACTTTAACTTCAATTACAGTTCTCTCCTCTTCCACCAATCCTTCTTTATAAAGAGGGTAAAGGCCGAGAATAGAAGCAGTGGCATTGCAACCTGCGCTCGAAATATAATTCGAATTCTTCATTTCTTCGCGATGAATTTCTGGAATTCCGTAAACAAACTTGCCTAATAAATCCGGACGTGAGTGATCGTGACCGTACCATTTTTTATATTCTTGACTGTCCTTAAGTCTGAAATCCGCACTCAAATCAATAATTTTTGGAGCAAGTTTCATAAACTCATCAATTTTATTTTGCGAACTATTATGTGGAAGGCAGAGAAATAAAACGTCACATTCCTCAAGCTCGCTTACAGAGCTGAATTTAAGCTGAGTTACTTTACGCAAATTTGGATGGACTTTATAGACGAATTTGCCGGTAAATGATTCAGATGTAACCTGTTTTACTTCAACATTTGGATGAAATAATAATAGTCTCAGTAATTCACCACCTGTATAACCTGAAGCACCAACAATAGAAACTTTCACTTTTTCCATTATTCCCCTCTGGCAACTTTTAAAATATACTCAACCATTTTAGCTGGAATATTAACGCCAGTCGTATCGATACTGTTTTTGTATTCCATCGTATAGTTTACTTCGTTAACGACATAACCTTCATCAGTTTCAAATATATCGATCGCTACAATACCGCCGCCTACGGCTTTAGCCGCTTTAATAGAAATATCTGCTATTTCATCCGTCACAGGACAGTTAGAAGCTTTTCCGCCACGAGCCGTATTTGTAATCCAGTGAGAAGATGTCCTGTATATTGCAGCAATACATTCGTCGCCGACTACGAAACTGCGAATATCTCTTCCCCTTTTTTCAACATATTTTTGAATATAGAAAATCGAATGATGATAAGAGCCCAGGATGGTTTTATGTTCCAGTATTGCTTCGGCAGCATCTCTATCGTTAATTTTGGAAAGCAGTCTACCCCATGAACCGACAGCAGGTTTAAGAACTACGGGATAGCCCATTTCTTCGATTGCCTCTAAAGCGGATTCTTCAGTAAATGCGATTCGTACCTCTGGTTGGGGAACGTTGTTTTCAGCTAAAGCTACTGAGGTTAATAGTTTATCGCCGCAAATTGTAGCTGTTTTATACGAATTGACACATTTAACACCAGCAGCCTCGAATAGGCGCAAACCGTGTAATGCTCTCGAGTGATTAATGCATCTTTCGACAACCACATCTAAATCAAAATTATCCTTCCCAACATTAAATTTGATCTTTCTGTCGTCAATCATAACAAGTTCGACATCTTTAACCTTATTTAATTCGTCGATTAAATATTTTTCATCTTTTCTTAATAATGAATGAAGCAAGCCAACTTTCATTTTACTTATCTCCTCTTATTGTAATTTATTTAGAAGAGCTATAAAACATCAAATATGTTTATAGGTCTGATGATGTTTTACAGCCTCAACGATATGCTTAAGTTCGGGAAGGTCAACGGTTCTGCCGCGTTGTCCGACGGCTTTAACTTCTTTGAGTATATCGTATTGCATTTCTTCGTCAATATTATTTTCGCCAATTAAGCCGAGGGCATATCTGAGAGATGCAATACCCGACATATGATCGAGTGCAAATGTGCGCTGGCGTCCCAACAAATCTGGTGAAAGGCTTTCATAATGCATCGGATTAATTGAAGCGGCGTGTGTATGAACACCGGCACAATGTGTAAATGCATTTTTCCCTGTCATAGGGAAGTTATGGGGGATGGGAACTCCGGAATGTTTACTGACCAGGTCGTACAATTCAGGCAATTTTTTCAGGTTCCATCTATTTTCTCCGAAATCGACCGTGAGAACAACCAGCAATTGTGCCAGATCAGTAATGCCAGCACGTTCACCCAGACCAAGAGTTGCAGCATCAATTATGTCTGCACCCGCTCTATATGCATCGAGTGAATTAGCCAATGCGAGTCCTCTGTCGTTATGGCAATGAACTGCAACTTTAGGATTCAAATTTCTTTTTGTGAATTCATCTTTGAGACGAGAAATATAATCGTACATGCTTCTTTTTGTACCGGGGACCATATATCCCGTGGTATCAGCCACGCTAATTATGTCTGCACCCGCTTCTACTGCGGCAACTGCAGCAGTTACAACATTCTCGAATTGGGAGCGTACAGTATCTTCAGGGGTGTAACGAATAAGCAGGTCTGGTTTCTGAGATTTTGCGTATTTAATTACATCGGTAATCTGGTTAATTGCCGTATGTAGATCCTTCTTAAATACTGTATTAAGACGTTCGTCGGAAACGCAATAAAAGACGCCAATAAATTTAACGCCACATTCGAGTGCCAGGTCTACATCTGCTTTTAAGGATCTCGAATGCGCCCCTACTATAGATTTATAATTTTTTTGAGCAATCGACTTTACGGCAGCATGTATTTCCGGCGTAACCATCGGGTGTCCTGCTTCAATAATGTCTACACCCACTTCGTCGAGCATATTTGCAATGGCCAGTTTAATGTGCTTATCGAAATAAACACCTGGTGTTTGCTCGCCTTCTCTTAAGGTGGAATCTAAAACCCAGACCAATTATTCACCCCAGTCTTCTTCTTCTTGAGGAGCTTCGTTTAATTTGGGTGGATTTAGTGAAACAACCTCGAGCTCGGTTCCACAGTCGGGGCATTCGAGCAATTCACCCTCAACGGTACCTTCGACTAATTCTATTTCTGCGCCGCAGACCGGGCATTCTGCTTTCATATTTTAACCTCGTTGTTATGGGAAAAATTAATTGTAAAAATAAAAAAAATTTTATGCCTTTACAAAAATATAAAAATTATTTTTATGCACAATTATGCATAATTATAAATTATCGATTGGTACTAAAAATTCTTCTTTATATTTCTCAAGAATTTAATTTTTCAAGATATGCAAATCTCAGGGAATCGAACTCTGTCTATTTCCTACAGGAATTCCTCTCGACTGGCAAATTAATTCTCTTAAATGGTTCACCTGACGGCCGTTTTTCCAGAACCGATAGCATAATGTAGACCCGTAGCCTGTCCGGTTTTAACTACATATCCAATCACCTGTCCTTGTTTAACATAAGTTCCTTTACAAATGTATTCTGCAAAACACTACATAAGCAAATACTGAGTGGGTAAACCGATTTGTGTTTTATCTTCATATAATTTCCATTACCCTTTGTATAACCCGCAGTTATCACTATTCCATCGCCAACACTCAAAATCAGCGTATCGATGGAAGCCGCATAATGTGTCCCCAAGTGAGCTTTACCCGTCCTGATATCGGATGCAGTCGAGCGTTGAATATCTCGATAAAATTCTGCTGTACTTAAGAGATGCTTTCAGAAATGTTTTTCTTAACTTTTACCTTTTTCGTCGTAGTTATCCGACTCGTTACATCTTCAAAATAAAATGCATTGGATTCTATCACTCGTTTGAACAATTGCGCCGTTAATATTCTACTCGTTCCAGCTAATTGGTCGTCTACATATATGTTTTCGCTGTAAACTTTGAAACTATCACCCGGTTGAATCCTGAAAAAGTCGATTTGCCAGGCATAAATATCCGAGAGTGTAATTGCCTGGTCTATATTAAGATTTTTTTTCAAGCGTGTCGCAAAGAGAATACACAATACTGCTTTTCGAAACTTTCAATTCTACACATTTTTCTTTCTCACCCCTTGTGACAGTAATTGAATCACCGAATTCAAAGATTACATAGTTAATCATATCTTCGTCATAAACAAAATATCTGGGTGTGTTAAGTGAATCTTTTGTTAAATAAATACTATATGTATTGCCACTCTTAATACTTCTTAAATTGACAACACCTCTCGCTGCTTCCTTCATTTTATAAATAAAAGAATGGCTTGCATACTTAGCCTGTAAATCGGTAATGGTTTGTCAGATTTTACTTTACCCGAAACTATCTAACTATCTGTAGCGTATCGGCAACAATCATGTATGAGTTTTTTGAATTGATGTTTTTCGGATACTTTCGAATTTTCGGCGCAGGCGAAAAATAATGTCGCTCATAAAAGAAGAGGGACAGGTTTTCTGACTTTCAACATTTTTTCCGGTACAGTATCTGATGATTGGCTATAACTGATTTTGCAGTTTTGTAATAATATCGAGAGTAGAAATTCCTTCTGCTTCTGCTGAGAAATTAGGAACTATGCGATGCCTGAGTACGGGATATAGAAAATTATTAACGTCGTCTATACCTGGGGTAAATCTGCCTTCAATGACAGCTTTAGTTTTGGCAGCCATAATAAGATATTGCGATGCTCTTGGACCTGCACCCCAATTCACCCATTTGTTTATGAATTCTGGTTTGCCGTCACCAGGGCGGGTAGTATTGACAAACTTAACTGTATATTCAATAACGTTATCAGCAACAGGAACGCGTTTAATCAAATTCTGGAATTCAATTATTTCTTCAGATGTGATGATTCTTGTTAATTGCGGCAAATAATCGCTTGTTGTTTGTTTGATGATTTCTATTTCTTCTCTGACCGAAGGGTAATCGAGCCATAGACTGAACATAAACCGATCGAGTTGAGCTTCGGGCAAAGGGTAAGTACCTTCCTGTTCTATTGGATTTTGGGTAGCCAGAACAAAAAACGGTTCTTCGAGTTTGTAAGTAGTGCCAGCAGCTGTAACCCTGTGCTCTTGCATGGCTTCGAGTAAAGCGGATTGAGTTTTAGGTGGCGTTCTATTAATTTCATCTGCAAGAACAATATTTGCAAATAAAGGTCCTTTTATAAACCGGAAGTTCCTTTTTTTTGAAGTTAAGTCTTCTTCGATGATTTCAGTCCCTGTAATGTCGCCTGGCATCAAGTCGGGTGTGAATTGAATACGGCTAAATTTTAAGTCCATCACCTCGGCGAGTGTCTTGATCAATAATGTTTTAGCAAGACCGGGCACTCCAATAAGCAAACAATGTCCCTGCGAAAGCAAAGAGACCAATAAATTATCAACTATATCAGTCTGACCTACAATTACTTTTGATATTTCTTTCCTGACGTTATTAATTTTCTCGCTTAATTTTTCTGCGAGTTCAAGATCAACCGCATTACTGTTTTTATTTTTCAATTCTTTCCCTTATTAAAGTCTTATTTCCCAGTAGATTCTTTTTTTAATTTCCTGCATCCATTCGTTATAAATTTTTTGTCTTTTGTAATATTCAGCCAATCTACTTAATTCATCGTAATCTTGCTCAAGATTTGGTTTATGTTGAGGTATTCTGCGTATTAATTTGACAATATGGTACCCATAAGAATTAGGGTCAATCTCCATTCTTTTTGGATAGGAGATATCGCCCTCTTTCATTTTGTAGATTAAATCGAGCAAGGATTTATCGAGTTGACTTGCCTCGAAAATACCGAGTTTACCACCGAATTTTGCGCTCTCTTTGTCGTCGCTATATTTCTTTGCATAATATTCGAAAGAATTTTTGCCGGCTAATATACTATCACGGAGTTCGTTAAGAAATTCGATAGCTCTCAGGTCGGCTTCTTCGTCTGCTTTAAGTTTAACGAGGATATGTCTTACGTGGATCGCTTCACCTCTTCTTTCAAGAAGTTGAATTATATGGTAGCCAACGGGTGTTTCGACAATATCCGAAATTTGATTGGGTACAAGGGAAAATGCAGCTGCTTCGAATTGAGGATAAAAGATGCCTCGTTTAACAAAACCGAGATCGCCTCCGGCTGAAGCGCTGCCCGCATCGTCTGAATATTTTTTTGCAAGATAAGCAAAGTCGGCTCCTTGTATTAAACTGTCGAGTAACGATCTGGCAAATTCATAAGCACGCTTTTTTGTTTGTTCTCCCGTTCTGGGATTCTGGAATATATGAGACAATTCAAATTTTTCAGGCACCATTCCAAGCGAATCCTTGTAGGCTTCATAAAAATCTTCCACTTCTTTACGCGATACCTGAACTTCGCCAAACTTTTTTTGCTGTAGCATTTGAGCCATTAAATTCTTTCTGGTGTCTTCCCTCAAAACTCTTTTGATTTTTTCGACAGGCATTCCGTATGCTTCTTCGAGTTTTTCCTGGGAACCGTACTGTTGGATGAAATAATTTATCTGGTAATCAAGTTGACTTTTTACCTGATCGTCTGATACTACTACCGAATCGATTTCTGCCTGCGCATATAGGAGTTTCTCTTCCACCATACGCATTAAAACATTTTTGAGCAAAGTCGAATCGACCCGAGGCAATTGCCTTTGTGCCGCTTCCAGATTTGCACGAAATTCGAGCTCTGAATGAAGTATAATATCATCATCCACTACAGCCACAATTCGATCAACTACTTGTTGCCCATAAATTCCAGATGCGAGTAATAAAAACAAAAATAATTTTTTCATTCTGATTCCCTTTTTATATCGGATTCCGAAATTAACTCTTCGATGAATTCTTTTATTTTTTCTTTTTGCTTGAAATATTTATACCGTTCGTAAACAATATTTCTCACCTCTTTGAATTCAGGAATAATACCCCTGTCAAAACGTTTCAAAAATTGTATAACAGTAAATTTACCCGGATTAACTTCAGTTACAATGCTGACTTCGTTCTCATAGAGGTTCTTTACTATTTGATTTAGAGCGACGGGATTAATCTGATAATCATAAAACAGTTTATCGGTTTCGTTTTCAATAATTGAGCCGTTGTCACGAAAGACATTCAGCGCTTTATTCCAATCGCTTTCAATCAATATTCTTCTGAATTCTTTTGCGCTTTCCTCGTTATTAAATGAGATATAATTCAATTTATATGCATCCTGCTGAAGCACGAAATCGTGTTTGTACTTATTGTAAAAATCAATTAATTCATTTTCTTCTATAACAAGCGGATTTTCCATTAAGTACTTTTTAATCAGCAATGCTGCGGCAAGTTCTTTTTTGGAATTTTCAATCAAACTGATATACTCATCTGAATTGGTAATGCCTTCTTCAATTGCTTTACGATAGAGCACTTCTTTTTCGATCCAGTTATTAATAAATTGTTCTCGATAAATTGACTTTGAAGCGCCTTTGCCAATTTCTTTTTCAATTTCATCTTCGGTCAACACAGCGTCGTCGATACGCACTACTTCTTCGCCTGTTTCTTTTTTTTGTTCGCATGCTACAAACAATAAAGCAAACAGAACAGCAAGAAAAACGCTATTTTTTAACAATTTTTTCGAGTTCATCATAATAATATTTTGGACGATACAATTTTTTCAATTTATCGATATATTCGTTTTCAAGACGTTTGCTTTCCATTTCCTGCAGGATACCCGTAATTTCGTTACGCGCTTCTTCGAGTGTTTTGAGTCTCGCAGGCTCGTGTTTAATCAATTTAATTATTACCCAGTTGCCCTTGAATTTAAAGGGCTCTGAAATTTTGCCTGCTTCGCGCAGCTCAAGAGCTTTATCCGCCAGACTTCCGTCGTTTTTCACTTCCACTAATTCAGATTTAATAGTGGAACGGGTATACTTTGAAGCTACAGAATCGAAATCGGCTCCTGCTTTCAATTCTTCGTAGATTACATTTGCAAGCGAATCCGACTTTACCTGTATCTGACTATACTGAACTCTGTCGTTCCATTTAAAATTCTCTTTGTTCTTTTCGTAATAATTTTTAACCATTGTACTGTCGATGTTAACTTTCGACCAGACTTCTTCGTCAAGTATCTTAAATAAATAGACGCCTTTCTCATATTCATCCATCAGAGAAGCAAATTGCGAATTAACTTTATCGTAATTCAATACTACGTCCCGCACAGCCAATTCGTCGGAGTACTCATCGATAGAATTATTTATTATCGTTTCGCCAACTTTACCTCTGGATATTTTCTTTTTGGTTATCATAAAATTAAATAGCGAGTCAACAGAAACGTCCCTGCCGTTGATCTTAAAAGCGGGCAAATTGCCAAAATCATTATGTATTTTGCATCTCCAATAATCATCTCCCATTTTCATCGAATCGACATTTTCCAGAATTTTATCTATTGTTGATTGAACTATCGTAAAGCCAGCTTTTTGTTTAAGGCTATCGATAAATTTGTTTTTGTCGTAATTGTATCGTGTTTTTTGATAGATGTTTTTCAATTCTTCTTTTATATCATCCATTGGGGGAGTTGGCTTTTCTTCGGTTACTTCTATAATGTGGTATCCGAATCTTGTTTTTACAATTGGTGAACGTTCACCCACTTTTAATTGAAATGCGGCGTCTTCAAATTCCCTTACCATTCTACCTCTTGCAATAAAACCGAGGTCGCCGCCTTTTTTCGAACTGAATTTATCGTCTGAAAATTCTTTTACAAGTTCTTCAAAATTGCCACCGTTATTCAACTTTTCCTCAACTTCGAGAATTTTTTTGTAAGAAGCCGCAGTATCGATTACATTATTCGAATCCATTACAGAAGCCATTATGTGGCGAACTTTGATCATATAGCGACGTGGTTGTTTTTCGATCACTTTTAAAATGTGATATGCGAAGTTCGATTTTACAGGTTGAGGATAAACAGAACCAGGAGTTGTTGCATAAATGGCGTCTTCAATTTCCGGGAATGGTATATCGCCTGCTGTAATGAAACCAATTTCTCCGCCTTTATTATTTGTAAACTTATCTTTAGAATATTCTTTAGCCAGTGCAGCAAAATCTTCGCCGTT
This sequence comes from Melioribacter sulfuriphilus, assembly GCF_051488685.1. Classification (NCBI taxonomy): domain Bacteria; kingdom Pseudomonadati; phylum Ignavibacteriota; class Ignavibacteria; order Ignavibacteriales; family Melioribacteraceae; genus Melioribacter; species Melioribacter sulfuriphilus. The sequence continues at coordinate 186,282 of NZ_JBPSEH010000008.1, read as the reverse complement.
ATTAATTCGTTGAATTAATTCCTTACCTAAGGCAAACACATCTTCGCTTGTTTGTGCTGAATCTGGCACGAGCATGATATGAGCAATTTTGAACTCTTCTTTTCGTTTATCGTACAGTTTTTTAATTCCGGGTTTAATAATCTCATTTTCATAATAAAGAGTTGTGCCGATATTTACTTTGTAATCAGTCAATTCTTTTTTTAAATCTTCGTCCTGGTAGTAACCTCTTACAAAAGCATCTCTTAATTTCATTCTGTAATTAACATAAAGGTCGAGAAAGTTCTTATAGCTATCGAGGGAATCGTCGGAATTTTTTTCAAGAGCAGCATTTTTTTCGTAAGCTTTTTCGAATTCATCCAGCGTAATTTTATTACCACCAAATTCTGCAACCACAATTTTAGAATTTTGAGCAGAGCATGCAGACAGGACGATAATAAAAATAAGACTCAGAATTTTGACTGATTTTAACGACATGAGATTCCTCCCGCTATTTATTAACGCTTCTTTTTGACATTAAAATTGATTGGAAACGGTTTGGTGTTACGTTCCCAGAAAAAACCGTAATTATAACCTTGAATATCGGAATTTGTTTCTGCTAATTCCAATCGCTTTTCTGTAAGGCATGCAAAATAATTATCTGCTTCGATGCCGACATATTTTCTCCCGAGTTTTTTTGCGACAACTGATGTAGTACCCGAACCGACAAAAGGATCAAACACAATGTCGTTTACCTCGCTACTGGCTAATATAAGTTTAGCAATCAATTTTTCAGGCTTTTGTGTGGGATGCTCTGTATTCTCCGACATCGACCAGAACGGTATCGAAATATCTGTCCACAGGTTCGAAGGATGAGTCAATCTGAAATTTCCATTTTCGAATTCTATCCAGTCCTTGGGAAGGCCGTTCGAATCCCTGTAAGGGGCAATAACTTTTTTAATCAGTTTAACAGCATTTACATTGAACTTATATTTATCCGACATTGTGCAGAACCAGATATCTTCGGAATTATTTTTCCAGTTCTTTACCGAACCTCGGCCTTTTTCCCTTTCCCAAGTAATCCTGTTACGGATTATAAAATGCTTGCTGAGTACCGACGAAATGGAAATCGAAGTGTACCAGTCGCTGCAAAAATATAACGAAGCGTTCTTCTTTAAAAGTGGTTTAAGAGCTATTATAATTTTCTCAATCCAAGCAGCGTATTTATCAATACTTCTAGAAGTAAATTTAATTGAGTTAAACGACTTATTTAAATTATACGGAGGATCGAGTATCAGTAGATCTACGAAATTGTCGGGCATAAATTTTACGGCATCGAAGAAATCCTGGTTAATTGTTTTGTTGATCAAAGAATCTGCTTCGACTTTAGAATTTAATTTTAGTAACTTTTTCGAGTACCCGTTCAATTCATCATCATGAAGAATAATGGTCTTGTTTCTCGACTTCGCCTTTTGCCCTGCCTTCATATTAATAATCCATAATTACTTAGCAAGGCGACCGGGTGAAATTGAAGGATCGATTTCAATTATTTTCACTCTCTCTTTTTCATCTGTATCGAGAGCTAAAATCATTCCCTGCGATTCGATTCCAAATAGTTTTGCCGGTTTTAAATTTCCAACAATCAATATATTCTTTCCAATTAATTCTTGAGGACTGTAGCTTTTTGCAATGCCAGCCACAACCTGTCTTTCGTCATTACCAGTATGCAATTTTAATTTTAGAAGTTTATCACTCTTAGGTACTTTTTCGGCTTCAATTACTTTTGCAACCATCAATTTAACTTTCTTAAAGTCGTCTATCGAAATCAATTCATCTTCATTTGACGTCTCTCCAGAATCGAGTTTGGAAAGTTGCTGGTCAATAATTTTGTCTTCGATCTTAGTAAAGAGAATTTCAGGTTGTTTCAATACTTTGCCAGCTTCAAGATGGAATTGGCCGGATTCATACCACGGGACTTTTTCGGCATCAAGCATGTTGAATATTTTTTGAGATGTAAAAGGAATAACTGGTTCAAATATTTCTGCCAGAGTGTAAATTGTATTAAGACAAATATTTATCGTTGTAGCGCATCTGTTTTTGTCTTTTTTAACTGTAATCCACGGTTCAGAATCATTAAAATACTTATTTGCAGCCCTTGCAAGATTCATCATTTCAAAGACTGCATCCTTGATTTTATACCTTTCGATTAACTTGCCTACTTTTTCAGGATAACTTTTAACCAGCTCAATCATCTCTTTGTCGATATCCTTAAGCTCATAAAGAGGGGGCACTTTGCCTTCAAAATGCTTAAAAGCAAAAGTAAAAGTACGATTAATAAAATTACCTAAGATGTCGGCAAGTTCGCCGTTATTTCGCGATTGAAATTCTTTCCAGTAAAAATCCGTGTCTTTATTTTCAGGAAGGTTGGCAGCTAAAGTATACCGCAATGGATCGGGAGGAAACATATCGAGAAATTCCAGCACATCGACTCCCCATCCTCGCGACTTAGAAAATTTTTTACTTTCAAAATTCAGGAATTCATTTGCCGGAACATTCTGAGGCAAAATATATTTGTCGTCATTGTAATCGTTCCATGCCATCAACATTGCAGGGAAAATAATTGTATGAAAAACAATATTATCTTTTCCGATGAAGGCAACATATTTGGTTTCTGGATTCTGCCAGTAATTTTTCCATAAGTCGGGATCATTTCTTTTTTCCGAAAGTTCTTTTGTAGCAGAGATATAACCGAGGACTGCTTCGAACCAGACGTAAATTACTTTCCCTTCTGCATTTTCGAGAGGCACTTTAATTCCCCAGTCGAGATCTCTTGTTACAGCCCTGTCTTTTAATCCATCTTTAAACCAACCGCGGCAATATTGAAGAACATTTTCTTTCCAGCCGTAATTTTTATTCATTTCGTCGACGTATTTTTCAAGACGCTCCTGAAATTTACCCAGAGGAAAATACCAGTGCGAAGTTTCTTTTAATATTGGCGTTTCGCCGGATATTTTGCTTTTGGGATTTTTCAATTCGGAAGGTTCATATAACGAGCCACATTTTTCACATTCGTCGCTTCTGGCTTCTTCGTTGCCACACTTAGGACATGTACCTTCAACGTACCTGTCTGGTAAAAACATTTTTGCTTTGGGGTCGTAAAACTGCATCGATTTTTTCTCGATGAGTAGTCCATTATCATAAAAACATTTGAAAAATTCCTGTGCAGTTTTATGATGAATCGGTATACTCGTTCTCGAATAAATATCGAAACTCATACCAAACTTTTCAAATGCCAGTTTATTTAATTCATGGTATCTGTCGATGATAACTTTGGGACTTACTTTTTCTTTATCCGCTGTAATTGTAATAGGCACGCCATGCTCGTCGGAACCACAAATATAAATCACATCATCGCCTTTGAGTCGTTTATAACGAACATAAATATCAGCCGGTAAATAAGCTCCGCTCAAATGTCCGAGATGAATTCTTCCATTGGCATAAGGCAAAGCCGACGTAACTAAGACCTTTTCTTTCTTCAATTTTTCCACTCATTTTTATTAATGATTGAGGACAAATATAAGAAATTTCCAAGAATAAGAATCGTGAGAATGGGAAAGGATACCATGAGATAAATAATAAAGTTCTTCCCGAAATTGACATCAACCGACAATTGGAGCCATCGTTAACCTTAGATTAAATCGGTGAATAAGTTTAACCCTCCAGCCCTTTGTACATTTCGTCGATTAAATCGCGGTATCTTTCTTCAATAACTTTTCTTTTCACTTTCAATGAGGGAGTCAGCTCGCCGTCTTCGATTGTAAATGGCTTGTCGAGGAGAGTGAATTTACGAATCCTTTCGAAAGAGGAAAGTTTCTTTTGAAATTGCTCAAGTTCTCTATCGAGCAATTCATAAATTTGTTTCATCTTCACCAGTTCTTTTTCGTCTTTGTATTGAATTCTGTTGGCATCGGCATATTCTTTCAAAGCTTCAAAATCGGGGACAATTAATGCCGTGATAAACATTCTTCGATCGCCTATTATAACAAATTGCTCGATATATTTACTTGCAAGGAACATGCTTTCTATTGGAGTCGGTGCAATATATTTGCCCTGACTCGTCTTAAACAGATGCTTTTTTCTGTCTGTAATAATCAGAAAACCTTCTGCGTCGAAGACGCCAATATCGCCGGTATGTAACCAGCCGTTTTTTATTGCTTCTTCAGTTTCTTTTTTATTTTTATAATATCCCTGCATGATGTTTGGTCCATGAGCAAGAATTTCGCCGTCTTTAGCAATCTTAACTTCAACGCCGGGCAAAGGCTTTCCCACAGTTCCGAATTTATAGTCGTTTAATCTGTTAACTGCAATGACGGGAGAAGATTCGGTCAAACCATAACCTTCGATTATAAGAATACCTGCAGCCTCGAAAAATATTCCGAGCTCGCGGGCTAAAGCTGCGCCACCAGAAATAAAGAATCTCATTCTTCCGCCCGTTCTCTCGCGCAACTTCGACAAAACAAGTTTGTCTGCCAATTTATGCTTCAAAGTCAATGAAATGGGTACCGGTTGCCCAGATTTTCTTGCTAATTGATATTCTTTACCTGTTTCGATTGCCCAATTAAATATTTTCTGTTTCTTTACTGATTGATTTTCAACGTTCCTTTTAATTTTTGTGTACATTCTTTCGAATAGCCTGGGCACGGCTGTCATAATTGTCGGTCGTATTTCAAGCATATTCGACGCAATTTTTTCAATTGACTCAGCATAGGCAATTGTTCCGCCGCACGAAAATGCAGTATAATACCCTGCCATCCTTTCGAAAATATGACACAACGGAAGGAAAGAAAGGAAAATATCGTTTTCATTGATATCGAAAACTTCGTGTGCTGCTTTAATATTCGAAACAATATTTTTATGCGTAAGCATTACTCCTTTCGGCTCGCCTGTAGTTCCAGATGTGTATATAATAGTGCAAAGTTGATTTTCTTCTACGAGTTCACATTTATCCTTGAAATATCCAGGATTTTCCATTCGAAATACTTTTCCCATATTTAAAATATCTTCAAAAGCATAAACTCCTTTATCTGGCGATTTTTCGGCATTGTTCATCACAATTATGAATTTAAGATGTCTGCATTTGTCTTTTATCTTCAAAATTTTATTTAGATGGAATTTATTTGAAACGAAAATGCCCACAGATTCGGAATTATTAAGAATATACTCGATTGTATCGGCTGTCGATATCGGGTAAAGAGGAACATCGATAGCTCCAAGTCCCAATATAGCCATATCGGCATAAACCCACTCAGGTCTGTTTTCTGAAATAATTGCAATCTTATCATCTTTTTTGATTCCTAACGAAGCCAGACCACAAGCCAGCAGTTCGGTTACTTCATACACTTGATCGTATTTTATGTCTATCCACCTGTCCTTATCCTTGTATTTGAATGCCGGCTTATCCTTACCCTTACCAAATTCTACAGCTACGATGTGAAATAATTCAGGAATTGTTTTAAAGTCTTTTATAATTGGCATATCATTCCCCAAAATATTTTATTACAAGATAAACTGACAGAATAAAAAAGGCAATCAAATTCTAATGGCCAATATTAATTTGAAGTATTACTTTTTATCTACTTTTCAAATTGTTACTTAGTGCAATAAGTAATAATAACACAATTCTCTTCTTTACCTTTCCGGCAGTATTGTGCCATTAATTTTTATTACTACAGTTTTGTCCGCCATAACTTTCTGATGCCGTAAGTCATTCAAAAAAGTTTTCACTCCTGAAGCGGCAAATTTTTTTTGCGATTTGAAATATTTATTCCAGCTTATTTCTCGATCACCCGCTTCATCAATGATTTTATCCTGACAATATTTTTGCTATAATTACGGATTAAAATTTATTTTATATGAAATTTCTAAGAAGATTATACGATTGGGTACTTCATTGGTCGGAAACTCGGTATGGAGCGGCAGCATTATTTGTACTGGCATTTGCCGAGGCTTCTTTTTTCCCGATTCCGCCCGATGCTTTATTAATTGCTCTGGTACTCGGTTCAAGAGAAAAAGCTTTCCGTTTTGCCTTAATTTGTACAGTAGCTTCTGTATTTGGCGCTGCAGCGGGATTTGGATTAGGTCACTATTTATGGTGGGATTCGCCCGAAAATTTTTCCTCTTTAGCCAATTTCTTCTTTGCCAATGTTCCTGGCTTTACAAAAGAATTATTTTTTAACGTACGCAACCTCTATAACGAATGGAACTTCTGGATAATTTTTACCGCCGGTTTTACACCCATCCCTTATAAAGTATTTACAATTTCAGGTGGTGCTTTCGATATCAATTTTCTTCTTTTCATTGTTGCCTCAGTGGTTGGTAGAGGACTTCGTTTTTTTCTGGTTGCAGGATTAATATGGAAATTCGGCGAACAAATCAGAACGTTTATCGATAAGTATTTCAATATCCTGGCTATTCTATTTACGGTATTGCTAATTGGTGGATTTGTAGCAATAAAATACCTGATTTAATCTGCGAGTATCTTACCGTCGACAACGGGAGTTACGCAAATTAAGGGATTGTCCGGGACACCAAAATAGTCAAATATTTCTTCGTAGAGTTTATAGTGATATCCCCTAGATTCGAGGCGCGAAAATTTTTTGTACGAAATGAAGTTTCCATCGTCGTTTGTGGGCGCTTCGAAACTGATTGCTCGTTCGTAGTCGCTACGCGCCTGTTGTTTCAAAAAATTTATTTTTTCGGTGTCCGTACCCTCAGCTTCATATGAAATTGCCCGGAAACCGACGACGTTTTTGTTCTGGATTTCAACATAAATATTTAATATCAATTCTTTCATAATAAACAGGCTGCCATAAATGTGGGCAGCCCCTTTTAATCTATTATTTTTTATTCGGACCAACCATATTTTCCGGTCTTACATACTTGTCAAATTCCTCTGCCGTTAACAACCCCAATTCAATAGAAGCCTGTTTCAGGGTTTTGTTTTCAGCGTAAGCCTTTTTAGCCACCTTAGCTGCGTTGTCGTATCCAATAACAGGATTAAGAGCTGTTACGAGCATAAGAGAATTATTCAGATGTTTGTTGATGACTTCATGATTCGGTTCTATTCCAACGACACAATTATCCGTAAAGCTCTCGCATGCATCAGCTAATAGACGAATTGATTGTAAAATATTGAAGGCGATTACTGGCATGAAAACGTTGAGTTCAAAATTACCGCTTGCGCCTGCAAAGTTAATAGTAACGTCGTTGCCAAATACTTGTGCACATACCATTGTCATTGCTTCTGATTGAGTCGGATTCACTTTGCCTGGCATAATTGAACTTCCAGGCTCGTTAGCAGGCAAAATAATTTCACCAATTCCGCAACGAGGACCTGAACCGAGCCAGCGTATATCATTTGCTATTTTCATTAATGAGGCTGCTATTGTTTTCAAAACCCCGCTGAATTCAACAAGAGCATCTTTACCTGCCATGGCCTCGAATTTATTCGGAGCAGTACGGAACGGTTTGCCAGTAAGCTCAGAAATTTTTTGTGCAGCTTTAACAGCATAGTCCGGATGCGTATTTAATCCCGTACCTACAGCTGTTCCTCCCAGAGGTATTTCATAAAGCCGATTTAAAGCATCGTTAATTCTTGCTAATCCATTTGTTAATTGTTGCGCATAACCCGAAAATTCCTGCCCGAGCGTTAATGGAGTAGCGTCCATTAAATGTGTCCTTCCGATCTTAATTATCGAGGCAAACTCTTTCGATTTTTCCTCTAAGGCATCTCTTAATTTTGTTAACATCGGAATCAAACGGCGATGAACTTCTTCAACTGCAGCAATATGAATAGCAGTAGGAAAAGCATCATTTGTGGATTGGGATTTGTTTACGTCGTCGTTTGGGTGAATTGGTGTTTTACTGCCGAGCTTACCTCCGGCAATTTCAATTGCTCGATTCGATATAACTTCGTTTACATTCATATTTGTCTGAGTTCCGCTTCCAGTTTGCCAGACAACCAGTGGGAAATGATCGTTTAATTTTCCTTCGATAACTTCGTCGGCAGCTTCAATTATTAATTCCTTTTTCTCGTTGGGTAAAAGACCCAATTCATTATTGGTTAATGCGGCGGCTTTTTTTACAATTGCGAGCGCTCTAATTAATTCGAATGGAAATCGTTCACCCCCGATTTTAAAATTTTGTAACGACCTTGCCGTTTGCGCTCCGTAGTATTTGTCTGAAGGGACTTTAATTTCTCCCATGCTGTCAGATTCAATTCTGTAGTCCATTTTCAACTCCTATGATATTTTAAATACGTACAACAAATTAATGGAATGTGTAAATTATTGCAATGGTCACAAAAAGTTATTGAGCGAGGGGAAGTCGACGGGCACCGACATATCTTTTTTTATAATAAGTTTCGTCGAGAGAAGAGACTGTCACTCCTAAAGTTCTACTTGAATGGATAAATTCCCTGTTCCCGAGATAAATTCCCACATGGCCGGGGTAAGCTCGCCTCGAAGTATTGAAAAACACAAGGTCACCAAATTTCAATTCATTTTCAGCCACACTCATACCTATCGTGAATTGTTCCCTGACTGTGCGAGGTAAATCCACTGAGAAAGCACTCAATACTTGCTTTGTAAATGCCGAGCAATCGATGCCTCTATCGGAGTTACCACCGTATTTATATGGAGCATCAATATATTTTATGACTTCGAGAAGTAATTTTTCTCTGAAGGAAAGAGGCACTTCGGAGCTTATCGATGTTCTATAATCATCGATAAATTCCTTAACGTCTACTGAATTTATCTCCTCGGGGAATTCGTCAAATTCGTCTATTTCCTTATTCTGAACAGGTGTGCTCAAACTTACTGAATCAATTTTTGAATCCTCTTCTGAAGTGAATCTTGGATTTTTACTTACTTCTTCTTTTTTCTCCGTCGATTTATTGTATCTTACAGAAGATGAAGTGGAAGCACACCCTGTCATCATAATAGAAAAGATGAGTAAAAGAGATATAACTATTTTTCCGAACATTCGATTATTATCCCAGATATGCTCTTAAGTTTTTACTCCTGGATGTATGTCTGAGACGGCGAATTGCTTTCTCCTTAATCTGACGAACTCTCTCACGCGTAAGATTAAACTTTTCGCCAATTTCTTCAAGTGTAAGAGAATGTTCGCCGTTGAGTCCGAAATAAAGTTTTATAACTTCAGCTTCTCTATCGGTCAATGTTGAAAGCGCTCTTTCAATTTCTTTTTTCAGGGATTCCGACATTAAGGTTTGGTCGGGCGAAGGTACTTCATCATTTGGTAAGACGTCGAGCAGACTATTTTCTTCACCTTGACTGAAAGGAGCGTCCATTGAAACATGTCTGCCGGCATTTTTAATAGCGTCTGCTACTTCCGAAACATCCATGTTCAATTGTTCAGCTAATTCTTCGGCATTCGGTTCTCTTTCGAATTCCTGAACCAGGTTGCTGTAGGCTTTACCAATTTTATTGAGTGCACCTACTCTATTGAGTGGAAGTCGTACAATTCTCGATTGTTCGGCAAGCGCCTGAAGAATCGATTGACGAATCCACCAGACTGCATATGAAATAAATTTAAAGCCACGAGTTTCATCGAAACGCTTGGCTGCTTTAATCAATCCCAGATTACCTTCGTTAATTAAATCACCAAGTGACAAGCCTTGATTTTGATACTGCTTTGCAACAGAGACTACAAATCTCAGATTTGCTTTGACCAGTTTTTCCAGAGCTTTCTGGTCACCTTTTTTTATTTTAATCGCAAGTTCAATTTCTTCTTCTGGAGTAAGCAATTCAACTTTACCGATTTCTTGCAGGTATTTGTCGAGAGAAATACTTTCACGGTTTGTAAATTGTTTTGTGATTTTCAAGGTTCCTCTCCCCTATCTATTTATCAGTATTAATAGAATCCACAATACCTACAATCGAAGCGTCGACAGGAGCCATTTCTACATCGAGCGGAATAACAGCTTCGCTTGCGGTTACGTAAAAAATAATTTCACCAGGTCCGGCACCTACAGTATCGAGCGCTATAATAGGACTACTGATATTTTCCAGATTGTAGTTAACAGGTTGAATTAGTTGCATTTTATAACCTGTAATGGCGTCGTATTTTCTTGTAGCCCATATTGTTCCAATTACTTTTCCAAGGTGCATAGAAAGAATACCTACTTATTATCGCTAATTGCGACGTCAAGTTTATCGACGATAGCCATAATTACTGCGTCAACGGGTTTGTTTTTGGTAAAAGTTGTTTGTCGTGCCGAACTACCCTGCGCTACTAAAACCGTTTCGCCGATGCCTGCACCCACCGAATCGACAGCTATTATCGTTGATGTTTTTGGCGTTAAGTCGAGATTCAATTCACGGACAATCAGAAATTTTGCGCCCACAAGATTTTCGTCCTTGCGTGTTGACCAAACTGTTCCTATTACCTTTCCGAGTAGCAGAACTACCTCCCTGTTTTAATTTTTGCCGCGTCTATTATTTCGATGCCAGAATTCGAATACTTTTCTACCTGTCTTGTGACCAATGGCAATTTGTTGTTTAATGCCACAGAACAAATTAAAGCTTCACGGACGCCCGCAACTTTATTAAAAAATTTTGAAATGTTCAAACTATATCTTGAATTTAAGCCAAGTACTTTCAACGCCGAGAGCAGACGTTTCACCGCTTCTTCCCGCACCTGGTTGTTCGAATTGAAAAAAAGTTCAGCCGAATTTATTACCGTAGTAAAACAAATACCTCGTCTCATCAGAATTTCCAGTATCGAATCCTCACTTGCATCGCTCTCAAGGTATTCTATCAAAATATCAGTATCGATTAAATAATGTTCTCTCTTATTTTCCATGTTCATACCAAACGAATTCCTTCCCGAAATTTTCCTTTTTTAAACTTCCCTTCGTCCTTAAAAAATCATAAACTGTGGAATATGGAATTCCCTGAGTTTTTTGAATTCTGTCAAAAAGCTCTTCTGAATAACCTTCGAGTATTGCAAGCTTTCTTGCATCGTAAAATATTGTAACAAAAAATTCGGTAATTTTTTTATCATTAATTTGCTTAATGGCATATTCGCTTAATGTTACCGTGTTGTCTTTGTTAAGTTGTGCCGCACATGAAATTAATTCCGTTAAATTATCTTTATTCATACAAAAAGCTTTTTCCTTTCAAATCGTTGTTAACTTTGAAATAATGGGCTACAGTTTGGGCTACGTCTGCAAATGTATTTCTAATACCAAGATTGCGCGCTATTTCATCTTTTGAATAAAAAAGTAAAGGAACGTATTCTCTGCTGTGGTCTGTGCTCGGAGTCGTAGGATCGTTTCCGTGATCTGCAGTAATGACTAAACGATCGCTGGAATCAAGCTGATTTAAGAGCAACGGCAAAAATTCGTCGAATTCTTTCAGAGCACTTGCAAAACCATACGGGTCGTTTCGGTGACCATAGTAGACATCGAAGTCGACCAGATTTACAAAAATAAACGAAGATTTGACATTCGCACTCACCTGCAGGAGCCTATCCATTCCTTCCGAATTTGATCTGGTTTTGTAACCAATTTTTATTCCCCTGTAATTAAATAAGTCGTTTATTTTACCAATAGCAATCGTATCAATTTTATTATAATATAAGTAATCGAGAATGGTATATCCGAAAGGATCGAGAGAGAAATCTTTTCGATTTGTCGTTCGTGTAAATTTTCCCGGTGTGCCGATAAAAGGACGAGCAATAACACGCGCAACTGCATCTTTACCTGTTAATACATTTTTTCTTGCGATTTCGCAGATTTCATAAAGTCTATCTAATGGTATTACTTCTTCGTGAGCTGCAATTTGAAATACGGAATCGGCAGAAGTATAAACTATTGGGAATGAAGTTCTCAAATGTTCCTCTCCTAACCTTTCGATAATTTCTGTGCCTGAAGCGGGAATGTTACCAAGAACTCCTTCGACTCCAGTTTCTTCGATAAATTTATTGATAATAGATTGAGGAAATCCATTTGGATAGAGAGGAAATTCTTTATCAATATGTAATCCGCCCAGTTCCCAGTGGCCTGTTGTTGAATCTTTACCGATGGATACTTCCATCATTTTACCGAAAGAAGCTAACGGTGAGTCAACTGGCTCGATTCCTTTGACCGACTCGATATTGCCCAGACCGAGCTTTTGGAGATTGGGCAAATTCAAGCCGCCCACGTATTCAGCCATGTTTGCCAGAGTATTGCTGCCCTGATCGCCGTATCTTGAAGCATCTGGCAGTTCTCCGATGCCTACGCCGTCTAAAACTATTACAATAAAATTTTCCACAAACTGTCACAAACTTTTTACGGTGTTCCCTCCTTTTTCGAGGGCTTTATTGAGCGCCAACTCGGCATTGGACAATATTTCACCAACATCCGTTTTGTTTGTTGTGGAAGCAACACCCACCGAGATTGTAAAAGTTGTCTGTTTCGAAACTACCGAAATTGGCTTACGTGCCACTTTAATACGAAGTTTCTCAGCCCACAGGAAAACGTCTTTAGGTGCCGTATTGAAAAAGTAAACGGCAAAAACCCTTTCACTTAAACGACCAATTAAATTCATTGGTGTCATTTCATCACGGATCATTTGTGAGATAGCTTTCAAAACTTTTGGAAATGGATTACCATCGAAGAGCGAATCTTCTTCGATAAAATCATCGATTTTAATTAGGGCAAGTGCACCAGGCAATGCAAGTTCTTTGCTACGAACCAGATCAACAGTTAAACGTTCTATAAACGACTGGTAATTTAAAACTTTTGTCTCGACATCGTGGGCAAGTAAGTTTTTCAATACATTAATCGATGCGTGTGAATAAAGAATAAATGCAAAAATTTTAGTAGCATTCTTGACAAATGTAACTTCACTGTTCGAATAATAATTTTTTTTGAGGCTCTCGAAACATAACACTCCATAATTTTGCTCGTCGTAGATAAGCGGTATCGCCAAAAACGAGCCGTCGAAACTTACGTCCTCATTCCTGTTAAATCGTGGCAGGTCTATTTGAGTAGTGTCGTCAATTTTAACTGGAATAGAACTCATAATTGATTTTCCGACCAGCGTATCTTTGAGTTCCACTTCCAGATTTTCGCCAACGTATTTCAATGAGGTTTTGTTGATAATACGCGAAGTCTTAAATTTTTGTTCGAGTGGATTATAAAGAACAAACGTAAAGACATCCCAGTCAAGCAATTTTTCGACTGTTTTATCGAGCACTTCAAAAATGTCTTTTTCCGATTCGAATTTTCTGTCTTTCTCCAAAATTTCTGTCAGGGCTTTAAGTCGCTGTTCGGCTTGCGATTCCGAGAATTTGTCTTCAAAAAGCGATATGATAATTGAGATGACTCTTACAATTTTTCCAAGAGAATAAATTTGTTCAATACCGAAAGCGTCTTTATCTTTTGAATCAAGTACGAGTAGCCCAGTTAGATTTTTTCCGTAGAAGAGAGGCACACCGACAAAACTTTTAATGCCCTGAGGAACGTTGTAATAACGGATAACGTCGGATTCTGCATTAGGTGAAATGTCAGTCAATAGTTCAGGTTCTTCATTTTGAATTATCTTACCGAGAATATCGTCTTCGAGATCGAACTTTTGACGCGTTATTGCTGAGGAACTCGACACGTACCGTTCGAGCGTCAGACGTTGTCGTTTTTTGTTGTACCAGAAAAATGCTGCCGTGTGAGCTATGAAGGCGTCTTTCAATACGCTCAATATTTTTTCAAGAAGGAAACCGAATTGTTCGTCGTGGCTAACGTCTTTCGGCAGTTCTTCCAGCGCAATCTTTTGAAAATTTTCTTTGATATCGGATGGTTTAAAAACTTCACGGTGACCTTTATTAGGAGGGAAATAGGCACGCATATTTTCCGTAGTCAATACTTCGATCCTTTTGACATTCGAAACAATCTTAAATCCTTCTCCCTCATCTGTTTGATGATCTGTATTGAGATCGAGCGACTCTTCTGTTCTTGATGATGGGATTGGTTCATCGTGAGTCTCTTCGGACACTTCTTTAGTGTTATCACGTAGAAAAATTATAAATCCAATATATATTACCAGAATTAAACTGGTAATAATTCTCGTTAAAAAATCATCGGTAAGAAAAAGGATGGTTAAAAGGATGGGTATTAACATAAATGTCAGAATTCTTTTTTTGTACTTCGACGATATACCCATCTCTTAGCTCAGAATTTTTACAATTTTGATTCAATAATAATAAAGTTTTCTGAAATTTTCATGATAAGTAGAGAGATGTAAGCAGTTTTATTATTTCTTTTTTGCCGGTATGTTTAACAGCTGAAAAGATGAAAGCGTTTGTTCCGAAAATAATTTCTGGAAATATTTCTTTAATAGTTTTCTTTGCATCCGTAATTTCAGATTGTTTCAATTTATCCACTTTGTTCATTATCAAGAAATATGGTAACTCTCTTGAATGAACAAATTCGTTGAGCATTAAATCGAGCGGTTGCGGTTTATGACGGGCATCGATCAAATGAAAAACAGTCGATATATTTTTATTAGTGTCGAAGAAATTAATGATGAGGTTTTCCCAGTAATTTTTCTCGCTTTTAGATACTTTAGCATAGCCGAATCCTGGCAAATCAACGATGTAAAATTTTCTTTCTACGAGATAATAGTTAATTGAACGTGTTTTGCCGGGAGTTGAACTTGTTCGTGCTACTTTTAATGGATAAAACAAAGTATTGATAAAAGATGATTTCCCTACATTAGATCTTCCACAAAGCACCACGCAGGGCAAGTCGTCTTTCGGTATTTCATTAATATTGAAAACCGACGTAACAAATTCTATTTTTTTCATAAACCCGAAACAATGATTTAAAAAAGAAACGTCCGGAAACCATTCAGAAATCCGGACGCATCTAAAATTTGGTATGAGAATCGACTAATTTTCTTCTTTCTTTTCTTCCGAAGAAGTTTCTTCACCGGCTTCAGCTTTGGGTTCCTGGCTAACTTCGGACTGAGGTTCAGCTTTTTTTACTTCTTCGTCGGTCTTTACTTCTTCTGCTTTTTTCTCTTCTACTTTAGTCTTACTTTCAGTTTTCTTTTTCGAAGCTTTTTCTTTTACAATGTCACTGAAGTCGACCAATTCGATATAAGCTAGTTCTGCACCGTCGCCTTTACGTTGACCCAGTTTAATAATTCTTGTATAGCCGCCTGGCCTATCGCCAATTTTATTAACAATCGAGGTAAAGAGTTCTTTTACAACTTCCTTATCTTTTATATCGGCAGCTACATATCTGCGGTTTGCGACTGTATCGACCTTAGCTTTCGTGATAATTGGTTCTACAAAAGTGCGCAACTCTTTGGCTTTTGCAAGAGTAGTTTTAATCTTTTTATGTTTCAGCAGAGAAGTAGCTAAATTTCTCAAAGTAGCCAGTCTGTGTTCCGAAGTTCTTTTTAATTTTCTTCCTTTAACTCTGTGTCTCATTATTGAACCTTCGCAGTTTTAATGATTATTTTTTATCGGTTTTTTCTGACAGATATTTATCGACATCCATACCAAAATGGAGCCCGTAATTTTCAACAATTTCTTTTAATTCTGCCAGTGATTTGCGTCCAAAATTTCTGAAACGGAGCATTTCGTTTTCGTCGCGGCGTACTAAATCGCCGAGCGTTTTGATATTGGCAGTTTTGAGACAATTATGAGACCTTACACTCAATTCAAGATCGTCAACGCTTGTTGAAAGAATTTTTCTCAATCTTTCAGCTTCTTCATCTCTTTCGGTTTCTTCTTTTACTTCTTCTGGTTCAGTTTCAAAATTAATGAACATTTGAATGTGGTCTCTTAAAATCTTGCCCGAAGTCGAAAGTGCTTCTTCGGGAGTAATTGAACCATCGGTAGTAATTTCGAGAGTAAGTTTTTCATAGTCGTTACGTTCACCGATACGAACGTTCTCGACGTCGTATTTGACATTTACAATTGGAGTATAAATTGAGTCAATTGGGATTGTACCGATAGTCATATCAGGAGTCTTCTGTTCCTGCGCTGACACATAACCTTTGCCAATGCCGAAACGAAGTTCAATATTTAACTTAGCATCTTTATTTAAGTGAGCGATATGTAGATCTGGATTCAGAATTTCAACTTCGGGGCATGCCTTTTGAATATCTTTTGCTTTGAAGTCGCCTTCACCGGTTATCGATACATGACAGCCTGTTGCCTTTTTATCGAGAAGTCTCATACGCACTTTTTTGAGATTCAGGATAATTTCGGTAACATCTTCCTGAACACCTGGAATAGTAGAGAATTCATGAAGCACGCCTTCAATTTTAATGGCAGTAATCGCAGCTCCCGGAAGTGAGGATAATAATACCCTTCTCAACGAATTACCTAATGTAACGCCAAATCCTCTCTCTAAAGGTTGAATAGTAAATCTTCCGAATGTAGCACTTTTGGAGGATTCTTCTTGTACTACGCCATCGGGCATTTTAATTAACGGATAGCTCATTTAATATATCCTCTATTATTATAAAATTACTTAGAATACAATTCGACAATTAATTGTTCGTTGGCATTCAATGGAATCTCTTCTCTTTCGGGGATATTCATAAAAGTACCCGAGAGGGAAGCTTTGTCGATAGAAAGCCAACTATATGCATTATCTTTAGTTCTTCTGAGTGAGTTATGGATAATGTCAAGTTTTTTGCTCTTTTCTCTAACAGCAACAACATCACCGGGTAAGAGCAAATACGATGGGATATCGACAATTTTGCCGTTAACAGTAAAATGCCTGTGAAGTACTAATTGTCGCGCTGCCTTTCTCGAAGGTGCAAAACCGAGTCGATAAACAACGTTGTCCAGACGTCTTTCGAGCAATTTCACAAGGTTAGCGCCAGTAATTCCTTTTTGACGTGTTGCTCTGAAGAAATAGAGCTTGAATTGTGTTTCTTGCAATCCGTAAATACGTTTTACTTTTTGTTTTTCTCTTAACTGAACGCCATACTCGGAAAATTTGGCTCTGCGCGATAAACCGTGCTGACCAGGAATATAATTTTTCTTTTCGAGTGGGCAGCGTTCGGAATGACATTTAGAACCTTTAAGAAATAGTTTTTGTCTTTCTCTTCTGCATAATTTGCAACTTGGACCAGTATATCTTGCCATCTAAATTTTCTCCTGTTATACTCTTCTACGTTTTGGTGGTCTGCATCCGTTGTGCGGAATCGGAGTAATATCCTTAATCGAAAGGATCTCCAGTCCTGCGGTGCTGAGAGCTCTTATGGCCGCTTCTCTGCCTGCACCTGGACCTTTAATTAAGACGTCTACTTTGCGCAGACCTAAGTCGTAAGCTTCTTTGGCAGCAGCTTCTGCGGTAACCTGAGCAGCAAAGGGAGTATTTTTTCTTGAGCCTTTGAAACCGTTTTTACCGGCAGAAGACCACGAAATTGTATTGCCATAAATATCTGTTATTGTAACAATCACGTTATTGAACGAAGCTTTAATGTGAGCTACTCCGACCGAATCAACGTGAACTTTCTTTTTTGTCTTTTTTCCTGCCTTAGCCAATTTGAATCTCCGTAATTAATTATTACTTCTTAGCCGGTGCTTTTTTCTTTCCGGCTACTGTTTTTCTTTTACCTTTTCTTGTTCTTGCATTTGTTCTCGTTCTCTGTCCTCTTACAGGCAAACCACGACGATGCCTCAAACCGCGATAGCAACCGATATCCATTAAGCGTTTGATGTTTTGCTGAACTTCACTCCTGAGAGCACCTTCAACTTTATAGTCAGAAGTCATGATTGCACGAATCTTTGCAATTTCTTCTTCGGAAAGCTCAGCAATTTTCTTATCGGGATCGATGCCTGCTTTAGACAATATATCCAAAGCGGTCTTACGACCTATACCATAAATATAGGTTAATCCAATGAACGATTTTTTTTGTTTCGGTAAATCAATTCCAGCTATACGAGCCAAATCTCTTCCTCCTATCCTTGTCTTTGTTTATGTTTAGGATTTTTGCAAATAACTCGAACTACACCCTTTCTTTTTATCACTTTACAATGTTCGCACATTTTTTTTACAGAGGCTCTTACCTTCATAGTAGCTCCATTTATTTATATCTGTATGTTATTCTTCCTTTATTAAGATCGTAAGGAGATAATTCAACTGCTACTTTATCTCCCACCAGAATTTTAATAAAATGCATTCTCATTTTACCGGAAATATGCGCAAGGATCTCATGCCCATTGTCAAGTCTAACCTTGAAATGAGCATTGGGTAACGTTTCAGTTACTACTCCATCAATCTTTATTGCTCCTTGTTTAGCCATATAATTCAGCACTTAGTTAATATTTCCGGTTTACCGTCAATTATTGCAATGGTATGCTCGAAATGAGCCGACGGCTTACCATCCATTGTTTTTACAGTCCATCCATCTTCTTCTACGAAAACTTTATGAGTTCCCAGATTTATCATCGGTTCAATTGCAATTGTCATACCATTCTTCAAAATTGCACCGCTTCCCTTTTTTCCGTAATTAGGAATTTGGGGATCCTCGTGCAAATGCTTACCGACGCCGTGTCCACATAAATCACGCACAACCGAATATCCAAAACTTTCAACGTACGACTGAACTGCATAACCAATATCGCCAATTCTATTGCCGGCACGTGCTTCTTCTATAGCAAGATAGAGTGACTTCTCCGTTACTTCCATCAATTTTCTTTTTTCTTCCGAAATATTTCCAACAGCTACAGTCAAAGCTGCATCTCCATAATAACCGTTCTTTTCTACACCGACGTCGATAGAAATTATTTCACCTTCTTTAAGAACTCTGTTGCCCGGTATTCCGTGAACAACCTCATCATCAATCGAAGAACAAATTGAGCCGGGAAAATCGAACGACCCGACCTGCGAATATCCTTTAAATGCTGCACGGGCATTATTGCTGAGTATGTAGTCCTCAGCCATTTTATCGAGCTCGAGCGTCGTTATGCCCGGTTTAACATAATTTTTCAGTAATTGAAGAACTTCTGCAACTATCTGAGAACTTTCTCTTATATAATCAATTTCTTTCTTGGTCTTTATTATAATCACAATTCACTAAAAAAAATATTAAAATCTTCTGCCTCTTATTTTACCGGATTTCATAAAACCATCGTAATGGCGCATTAACAGATGCGACTCGATTTGTTGAAGTGTGTCGAGTGCCACGCCAACAATAATTAACAAACTGGTTCCTCCAAAAAATGAAGCAAAACTTCCCGATACGCCGAATTTTGCTACAAATGCCGGCAGTATTGCCACAATAGCAAGAAAGATTGAACCCGGTAAAGTTATTTTTGTCAATATATTATCTATAAATTCGGCGGTTTGCTTGCCAGGTCGTATACCTGGAATAAAGCCGCCTTGTTTTTTCATATTTTCTGCTACTTCCTGCGGATTAAATGCAATTGCTGTATAGAAATAGGTGAAAAAGACTATCATCAAAGCATAAATAAAAGAATAAGTAAACGACTGATAATTAAAATAACCCGCAATCGACGCAATAAATTCGTTATTCGGGAAAAATGAAAAGAGTGTACTTGGAATAAACATAATCGACTGAGCAAAAATTATTGGCATTACACCTGCAGTGTTTACTCTTAGAGGAATGTATTGAGTAACGCCTCCATAAACTTTTCTTCCAACAACTCTTTTTGCGTACTGCACTGGAATTCTTCTTGTGCCTTGAGTAACAAGTATTACACCTGAAATAACAAGTAACATAAAAGCAAGAATAACAATTTCAATTACGAGATTACGCTGACCTGCTGCAAGTAATCTGTACTCGTCGAGTAGAGCATAAGGAAATCTGTCGATAATACCTATAAATATTATGAGAGAAATACCGTTGCCAATTCCTTTGTCTGTAATTTGTTCGCCGAGCCACATAATGAAAATTGTGCCGGCAACAAGAAATACAATGGTTGAGAATGTCCACCCAATCCCTCTAACTTCTTCGGGGACAACAGGTACTCCGTTAAAATTCATATTGAGAAGATGAATCGTTACGCCCCAGGCTTGAAAAGCAGAAATAATTACTGTTCCGTAACGTGTCCATTGAGTAATTTTCTTTCTGCCTTCTTCTCCTTCACGCTGAAGTTTTTGAATATAAGGAACAACAGCTCCAGCCAGCTGTAGAATAATCGAAGCTGAAATGTAAGGCATTATACCAAGAGCGAACAGGGCTGCATTTCTGAAAGCGCCGCCGACAAACAAATCGTATAATCCGAAGAGATTGTCGGAAGTAGAATTTGACATAGCCGAGCCGAGCAAGTGAGAATCGATACCCGGCAAAGTGATGTGAGCGCCTATTCTTACGATCACAAGCAATGCTAAAGTATAAAGGATCCTTTGCCTCAGCTCGTGAATCTTAAAAATATTCCGGAAAGTTTCTTGAAAAGTTGCCATTAAGCTTTAATCTCTTTTATGGTTCCACCGACTGATTCAATTTTTTGTTTAGCCGAAGCGCTAAATGCGTGAGCTTCAATATTTATTTTGGATTTAATTTCCCCGCTGCCCAAAATTTTATATGGAGCAGCAGCTTTCGAAATCAAACCATTTTGATACAAAACTGAAGGAGTAATAACATCTCCTGCAATTTTATTTTCGTCAACTAATTTTTGAATTCGGTCGAGATTAACAACCTGGTAAGTCAATTTAAAAGGACTCTTGAAGCCACGTTTAGGCACTCTGCGCTGCAAAGGCATCTGACCACCTTCGAACCAGATTTTGAATTTTGCACCCGACCTCGAGCGTTGTCCATTCATACCACGAGTAGCAGTTCCACCGTGTCCGCTACCTTCACCTCTTCCAATTCTTTTTTCCCTTTTGTTAGAACCTTTAGCAGGTTTTAAATTACTTAAGATGTCCATGTATCACCCTGTTAATCTTCTATTTCTTCTACTTTTACTAAATGAGACACTTTTCTTACCATTCCTCTGATTTGAGGAGTATCGTTATGAATTACCTGATAATTCGGTCTTCCTAAACCGAGAGCTTCGATAGTAAGCTTTTGTGGTTTCGGACGATCAATTATGCTTCGTATTTGTGTAATTTTTAATTTCTTTGCCATGTCAACCTCACTCTGCACTGAACAACTCGTTAAGTTTCATACCTCTTTTGAAAGCTACCGAGCGAGCATCCCATAAATTCAATAAAGCAGCCAGTGTAGCTTTAACCTGATTATGCGGATTAGATGAACCAAGCGATTTGGTCAAAACGTCCTGAACACCTGCAGCTTCGAGGACTGCTCTTACACCGCCGCCAGCGATCAGCCCGGTACCCTGAGATGCTGGTTTAATGAGAACTTTGCCTGCTCCAAATTTTCCGATAATTTCATGTGGTACCGTACCATTGATAACAGGAACTTTATATACATTCTTCTTAGCATCCTCAATGCCTTTGGAGATAGCATCTGTAACTTCATTAGCTTTACCCAGGCCAACGCCAACATGTCCATTGCCATCGCCGACTACAACAATAGCATTAAAACTAAAGCGACGACCACCTTTAACGACTTTGGCAACTCTGTTAATATGAACGATTTTTTCTTTTAAGTTTTCCAATCCGCTAACTTTTTTCGATTTGAAGTTCAATTTTCACTCCTTTTGAATTACCTTATTTTTAGCTGCCGGAGGAGGATTCGAACCTCCACATACGGCTCCAAAGGCCGCTGTCCTACCTTTAGACGATCCGGCAATCCCATTAGAATTTCAAACCACCTTCGCGTGCGCCTTCCGCAACCGCTTTTACTTTGCCATGATAGGGATAGCCGTTTCGGTCAAATACCGCTGCAGTAATTCCCTTTTCGGTTGCAATCTTTGCAAGCAACTTTCCTACAATTCTTCCTTTCTCAACTTTTCCTTTTACTCCTTTCAATTCCTCAGCAATCTCTTTAGATAAAGTTGAAGCTGCAGCTAATGTAGTTCCTGTAGTATCGTCGATTAATTGCGCATATATATGTTTGAGACTCTTAAACACACTCAAACGAGGACACTCAGGAGTTCCGTGTATTTTTTTTCTGATTCTAATTCGTTTTCTTAATCTTCTTGTAGTGTCTTTTAAAAACATTTTTCACACTCTCCTAATTATTTGCCGGCCGTTTTGCCTGCCTTTCTTATGATAACTTCGTTTGAATATTTAATACCTTTGCCTTTGTAAGGTTCGGGTTTCCTGAAAGATCTAATTTTGGCTGCTACGAGTCCCACAAGTTCTTTATCGCTTCCTGAAATTTTCAATTGATTAGGAGTTACGACTTCGATTTTAATTCCTTCCGGTGGAATAAAGAAAATTGGATGCGAATAACCGAGTGTCAATAAAATTCCGTTGCCTTTTGCTTCGGCACGATAACCAACACCTACGATTTCGAGTGTTTTCGAAAATCCTTCGGTAACTCCAACAACCATATTATTAATTAACGACCTGGTTAGACCGTGAAGCGCTCTATTTTGTTTCTCGTCGTTAGGTCGTGTTACGATAATTTCTTCTTTTGTAACTTCGACGTTAATATTCGGATGAATCTCCATCTGGAGTTCGCCGAGTTTACCTTTAATCTTCAAAAGATTACCATTTTTTGTAACGGTAACGTCTTTAATTGGAATCGGTTTTTTACCTATTCGTGACACTTTTAGACCTCTCAATTATTACCAAACTTGGCAGATTACTTCTCCGCCCACTGATTCTTTTCTTGCTTGTTTATCCGTCATTAAACCTTTTGACGTTGAAACTATCGATATTCCCAATCCATTCATCACTCTTGGGAGCTCATCTTTTCCGGCATAAATACGAAGACCCGGTTTACTGACTTTTTTCAAGCCAGTTATTGAAGGAATTCCATTAATGTACTGAAGATGAATACGCAAAATGTTCTGTTTGTTATCTTCGATGACATTATAATCTTTAATGTATTTGTTAGCTTTTAATATTTCTGCCAATCCTTCTTTCAACTTCGAAGAAGGAATATCGACGTATTTTTTTCTGGCTTTAATTGCATTTCGTATTCTTGTTAAAAAATCTGCAATCGGGTCGGTTGTCAACATTACTTTATTCTCCTTCTATTACCAACTTGATTTCTTTAAACCGGGAATTTCGCCTCTCAATGCCATTTCCCTGAGGACGAGACGGGAAACTCCAAATTTTCTGTAATATCCTCTGGGACGGCCGCTTATCATGCAGCGATTGTGTGCTCTTGTTGGAGCAGAATTACGTGGTAGCAACTGCAATGCCTCGTAATCACCTTTCTGTTTCAATTCTTTTCTCTTTTGAGCGTATTTTTCTCTCAGTTTTGCTCTTTTAACTTCACGTGCTATTAAACTTTTTCTTGCCATGACTTCCCTTTAATTATTTTCTTTTTTTCTAAATGGCATTCCAAATGCACTCAACAACTCATAAGCTTCTTTGTCTGTTTTGGCGGTCGTAACAAAAGTAATATCCATACCCAATACTCTGCTTACCTTGTCGATATTAATTTCGGGAAAGATGATTTGTTCTTTAATCCCGAGTGTATAATTACCTCTGCCATCGAAGGATTTGTCGGATATGCCTCTGAAATCTCTTACACGAGGAAATGCTATTGTAATCAGTCTATCGAGAAACTCATACATCCTTTCTCTGCGCAGTGTAACTTTAGCACCGATTTTCATTCCTTCTCTGAGCTTGAAGTTCGAAATCGACTTTCTGGCTGTTCTGATCGAAGCTTTTTGACCCGTAATAGTTTCAAGGTCCTTAACTGCTTCGTCGAGAATTTTCGGGTCCTGAACAGCCTGACCGACACCCATATTAATAACAATTTTTGCCAGACGTGGAACCTGCATAATGTTTTTATAGCCAAACTGCTGCATCAACTTAGGAGCAATCTCTTTTATATATTTTTCTTTGAGTCGAGCCGGAATTTTTTCTTCAACAACAGTTTCCTTTTCGGCACCGGCTTTAGCAGCTTTTTTTACTGCTTTTTCCTGTTTTTCAGTTTTTTGTTTTGCCATCTTAAATATCAATCCTTTTTGACGTTTAACTTATCGAAATTTTTATCTCAGCATTTCGCCGCTTTTTTTGCTAATTCTAACGCTTTTTTTCTTACCAGTTTTTTCATCGATTATGATTTTAGCTCCTATACGCGACGGCTCGTTTGTCTTAGGGTCGAGAATCATTACATTAGAAGCATGAATAGGAGCTTCTTTTTCGATAATTCCACCCTGCGGGTTTTTTTGAGAAGGCTTCGTATGCCGCTTACGTAAATTGACGCCTTCAACAATCACCCGATTTTCAGCGGGAAAAACTTTCAGAATTTTACCGGTTTTCCCTTTGTAGTTACCAGTTATAACAATTACGTTGTCATTTTTTTTAAGTTTCATAGCATCAATCCTCTTATAGAACCTCTGGAGCCAGAGAAATTATTTTCATAAATTTTTTGTCTCTTAATTCTCTTGCAACAGGCCCGAAGATACGAGTACCTCTCGGTTCGCCCTGATTGTTGAGCAATACGGCCGCATTGTCGTCGAATCTGATATAGGAGCCGTCTTTCCTACGCACTTCCTTTTTAGTGCGAACAACAACGGCACGCGACACATCGCCTTTTTTCACTGCACCTCCTGGAATGGCTGCTTTTACACTAACGACAATAATATCGCCAACACTGGCATATCTTCTGCCGCTGCCTCCCAGTACGCGGATACATCGGATTTTTTTCGCACCCGAATTGTCCGCAACAACTAAATTTGTTTCTTCTTGTATCATAATTCCCAGATCTCCGTCGAGCTTTTTCTATTTACTTAGCTTTTTCGATAATTTCTACTAAACGCCATGTTTTTCTTTTACTAAGAGGGCGTGTTTCCATTATTTTTACTTTGTCGCCGATGCCACATTCATTTTTTTCGTCATGAGCCATCAGCTTAGTGGTCTTTTTGAAATATTTCTTATACAATGGATGCGCCACACGTCTTTCAATCGCAACGATGATACTTTTATCCATCTTATTACTAATTACGGTTCCGATCCTAACTTTTCTATAATTTCTTGTCTGCATGGAAAACTTTTTGCTCCTTATTTATTTTCCTTTGATTCGTTCTGTTTTGCTTCCTGAAGCTGGCGCTCTTTAAGAACCGTTTTCATTTTGGCAATATCTTTGCGTGTGGTTCTGAGCAGCGCTGTGTTTGTTAAATTTTTCAGTTCGTGCTGAAATCTCAGATCGATTAAATTCTTATGCTCTTCCAGAATTCTTCTCTGAATTTCTTCTGTTGACATTTCTCTGATTTGATAAATCTTCATTTTATCAATCCTTATGATTCTAAATCGATTCTCTGTACAATTTTAGTTTTAATTGGAAGCTTGTGAGCAGCCAATTGTAAAGCTTCGTGAGCTGTTTCTCTGTCGACACCGTTAATTTCAAACAAAATTCTACCCGGTTTTACAACTGCCACCCAGAATTCAGGAGCTCCCTTTCCCTTACCCATTCTTGTTTCGAGAGGTTTTTTGCTGACGGGTTTATCGGGAAAGATACGAATCCAGACTTTACCATCACGTTTCATTTTACGTGACAGAGCAACACGACAAGCTTCTATTTGACGACTTGTAATCCAGGCTGGCTCAAGCGCCTTGAGGCCATAATCACCAAAATTAACAAGGTGTCCTCTGGTTGCTTTACCTCTTCTTCTACCTCTTTGCGATTTACGATATTTTACTCTTTTTGGCATTAACATGGAATTAAACTCCTATTCGGATGAACGTTTACCTAAAATTTCTCCACGGCAGATCCAGACTTTTACACCGATAGAGCCGTATATTGTTTGAGCAGTAGCCTGTGCATAGTCGATATCAGCTCTTATAGTATGAAGTGGGATCCTGCCTTCTTTGTATTGTTCAGTACGAGCCATTTCGGCACCGCCCAGTCTTCCAGAGCACATCACTCTAATTCCTTCAGCACCCATCCTCATTGCTGCAGTAATTGCGGTTTTCATTGCTCTTCTAAAAGAGATTCTTCCTTCAATCTGCTTTGCAATGTTTTCGGCCACAAGATAAGCATCTAATTCGGGTCTCTTAATTTCCGAAATCTGGACTTTGACTTCTTTTTGAGTAATCTTTTTCAATTCTTCTTCCAGCTGGGCAATTTCCTTACCGCTCTTACCAATAACAACGCCGGGGCGCGAAGTATGAATTGTCAATATAACATTCTTCGAGGTTCGATCGATCTTAATGGCAGATACACCTGCATTTTGAAGTCTTTTTCTGATGTAACGCCGTAATTCGTAGTCTTCCATTAATTTTGGGGCGTAACTCTTATTTTCGAACCAGTTCGATTCCCAGCCTCTAATTATTCCGACTCTAAAACCGATTGGATGTGTCTTCTGACCCAAATCTTCCTCCGATTACTTTTTTGTTGCAACAACAATTGTTAAATGATTTGATCTTTTTCTGATTCTGTAAGCCCTGCCCATTGGTGCAGGCATAATTCTTTTCAAAGTTGGACCCTGATTGACATAAGCTTCTTTGACGTAAAGATCTGAAATATTGTGGCTCGTATTTTCATCTTTATTCATTAGATTAGAAACAGCCGAACGTAACACTTTTTCAGCATCAACTGAAGCATGTTTGGGCGAAAAATGAAGAATCTCGATAGCTTGTTCGACTGATTTACCTCTAATCAAATCGACAACCAACCTCATTTTACGTGGCGAGGATCCGATATATTTGTGTGTCGCTTTTGCTTCCATTATTCCAAACCTCAATTACATTCTTAATTTTTACTTTGCTTTAGATGCTTTTTCTGCTTTTGTTCCTGGATGTCCTCTGAAAATTCGTGTGGGCGCAAATTCACCCAACTTGTGACCGACCATATTTTCAGAAATATAAACCGGGATCATTTTATTACCGTTATGAACGGCAATTGTATGGCCTACAAATTCAGGAGAAATTGTAGATGCACGAGACCAGGTTTTAATTATCTTTTTTTGATTAGTCTCGTTTAACTGCCTAATTTTCCTGAGTAATTTGACATCAATATAAGGACCCTTTTTGACTGATCTTGGCATAGCTTACTCTATTTTCTTCTCTTTACAATATATTTATTAGAAGGATTTTTCTTTTTTCTTGTTTTAAGACCTTTGGCTTTTTGACCCCAGGGCGAAACAGGATGTCCACCACCTGATGTTTTACCTTCACCACCACCCATAGGATGGTCAACCGGGTTCATCGCAACACCTCTCACATGAGGTCTTATACCAAGCCATCTGCTTCTACCAGCTTTTCCGATGCTAATATTTTCATGATCTGCATTTCCAACTGTACCATAAGTGGCCATGCATTCCACATTAATCATTCTTACTTCACCTGAAGGCATTTTCAATTGAGCGTATTTACCTTCGCGAGCCATCAATTGGAGCGATACGCCTGCAGAACGACCTAATTGACCGCCTTTACCTGGCTTTAATTCAACGTTATGAACAAAACTACCAATCGGGATTTCTTTAAGTGGAAGTGCGTTTCCAACTTTAATTTCAGCTCCGCTACCCGACATTACAGTATCACCTACTTTCAAGCCGTCTGGAGCAATGATATATCTTTTTTCTCCATCTGCATAATGTAACAATGCGATTCTTGCTGTTCTATTCGGATCGTATTCTATCGAGAAGACTTTAGCTGGAATACCGTGCTTATCGCGTTTAAAATCGATTATTCTATATTGTCGTTTATGTCCACCACCACGATGCCGTGCTGTTACACGTCCCAGATTGTTGCGTCCGCCGGATTTTTTCAGTGGAGCCAACAACGATTTTTCTGGTTCTGTTTTAGTAATCTCTTCAAATGAAGAGACACTCATAAATCTCGTTCCTGGTGTAATTGGTTTTAATTTTCTAATAGCCATTTAGTTTACTCCGATTCTCTCAGATTATACTTCGCCGAATATATCTATTTTTTGACCTTCTTTTAGCGTCACAATTGCCTTTTTGAATTTTGGCGTTCTGCCTTCAAATCGACCTCTCCTTGTAAACTGAGTTCTTCTTTTTCCTTTATATCTCATCGTATTGACCGCAACAACGTCGACATTAAACTTTTCTTTAACAGCTTTAGCAATTTCAATTTTATTAGCGTCGACCGACACGATAAATCCAAATTTGTTCGGATGTTTTTCCTGAATCGAGGTCATTTTTTCTGTAATCAAAGGTCTTATAAGTATGCTTTTCATATCAATACCAAATTTTAATTAAATGTACTTTCAAGCAATTGAACAGCGCTCTTTTGTAGCATCAAAACTTGATTGTTTAGCAATTCATAAACGGAAGCTTTGTTAGCCTCTACAATCGAAACTCTATCGATATTTCTACCGGATTTATAAACGTTTTTCAAAGTTCCGTTAGTAAGTAAGAGAGTCTTTTTGCCGTTCAAATTCAAGGCTTTAAGAATTTCAACAAAATTTTTTGTCTTTGGTTGTTCGAAATCAAAATCCTCAACAACAATAATCTGATTAGCTTTCGATTTGTAAGAAAGGGCAGATTTACGCGCCAGTTGAACAACCTTCTTATTTAATTTTTGTCTGTAATTTCTAGGTTTTGGTCCAAATACTCGACCGCCACCGACCCAGAGTGGAGAGCGTATCGAACCCGCTCTTGCTCCTCCGCGTCCTTTTTGGCGCCACGGTTTTTTACCTCCACCCCTTACTTCACTTCTTTCTTTGGCTTTGTGAGTCCCCTGTCTTTGATTAGCTAAATAAGCTTTAACAGCAAGATAGAGAACATGGTCGTTCGGTTCAATTTCAAAAATATCTTTCGAGAGTTCTATCTGCTCGCCTGATTTTGTACCGTCTATTTTATAAACATCTACTTTCATTTTTCGATCGTCATTTATTTATTGATAGCAACTATTGAATTAACCGCACCGGGCACAGCACCTTTTATCATAATTATATTCTGCTCCGGTATAACTTTTACAACTTTTAAATTTCTAATCGTAACCTGTTTTCCGCCCATTCTTCCAGCCATTCTCTGTCCTTTGAAAACGCGGGATGGGAAAGAGCTAGCTCCAATTGATCCGGGTGCTCTTTCTCTATCACTTTGGCCGTGAGTAGAGGAACCGACACCTCCAAATCCGTGGCGTTTTACAACACCCTGGAAACCTTTGCCTTTGCTATTACCCGTAACTTTTACTTTATCGCCAGGCTGGAAAAGATCAACTTTAATTTCGTCTCCGACTTTAAATTGAGTAATATCGAAGTTTTTAAATTCTTTAACGAATCGGGGCGGAACAAGACCGAGCTTTTTGTAGACTTCGAGTTGGGGTTTGTTAACTTTCTTTTCTTTCTTTGAACCAAACCCAAGCTGAAGCGCTTCATAACCGTCTTTTTCAACAGTCCTTAAACCGTATACTTTACACGGACCTGCTTCGAGAACGGTTACTGGTATTACTTGACCGTCTTCACTAAAAATGTTAGTCATTCCGATTTTTTTAGCTATCAATCCAGGCATTTTTAATTTCCTATAACTTTATCTCAATATCGACGCCGGCAGGAATTTCTAACTTGCTCAGCGCATCAACTGTTTTATTGTTTGAATTATGAATATCGATAATTCTTTTATGAGCCCTAATCTCGAACTGTTCACGCGATTTTTTATCGACGTGTGGCGAACGCAAAACGGTAAAAACAGTTCTTTTTGTCGGCAACGGTATTGGTCCGGAGACCACAGCTCCCGTGCTTTTTACAGTTTTAATAATTTTCTCAGTTGACTTATCAATCAGAATATGATCATAAGATTTCAACTTAATTCTAATTTTTTGACCGGGCACTTTTTTAATTCTCCTTTTTACAAATCATATCTTAAATGTACTTTGCCTTTCGAGGCAAAAAGAAGGGAAAGATTCCTCTTTCCCTTAATCTATTATTCAAATAACTATTCTATAATTTTTGTAACAACACCAGCGCCAACAGTTCTACCACCTTCGCGGATAGCAAAGCGGAGACCTTCTTCCATTGCAATTTCAGAAATCAATTCAACCGACAATCTAACATTGTCGCCAGGCATAACCATTTCTGTACCTTCGGGCAATTTTGCAACGCCTGTAACGTCTGTTGTTCTAAAGTAGAACTGTGGACGATATCCGTTGAAGAATGGTGTATGACGACCACCTTCTTCTTTCGACAGGATGTAAACTTCACCTTCGAATTTCTTATGAGGTGTAATAGAACCTGGCTTAGCGAGAACCATACCTCTTTCAATTTCTTTCTTATCGATACCTCTTAACAACAATCCTGCGTTATCGCCTGCAATAGCTGAATCAAGTTCTTTACGGAACATTTCAATACCAGTAACAACAGTCTTTTTGTGCTGACCGAGACCAATCAATTCAACTTCTTCATTTAACTTTATCTGACCTCTTTCAACTCTTCCAGTTGCAACTGTTCCACGACCTGTAATTGAGAAAACGTCTTCAACTGGCATAAGGAATGGCTTATCTATATCTCTTTGTGGTATTGGAATATATTCATCAACAGCTTTCATTAAGTCCCAGATGCATTGGTATCTTGGATCATCAATAGGAGCATTTTCAGTACCAGCTTCAAGAGCCTTCAATGCAGAACCTCTGACTATAGGAATTTCATCGCCGGGGAATTCATATTTACTGAGAAGTTCTCTTAATTCCATTTCAACCAGTTCAATCAATTCGGGGTCATCAACCATATCAATTTTATTCAAGAATACGACTATTCTGGGTACGCCTACCTGACGAGCAAGAAGAATATGTTCTCTTGTTTGAGGCATCGGACCATCGGTAGCGGCAACAACAAGAATCGCACCGTCCATCTGAGCGGCACCTGTGATCATGTTTTTGACGTAATCAGCGTGACCTGGGCAGTCAACATGTGCATAGTGACGATTTTCTGTAGAATATTCAACGTGTGCCGTTGCTATAGTAATACCTCTCTCTCTTTCTTCGGGTGCATTATCAATACTATCAAAAGTACGAGCTTCGGATAACCCTCTTTTTGCCAGAGCCATGGTTATTGCTGCAGTCAATGTTGTTTTGCCATGGTCTACGTGTCCGATCGTTCCAATATTGACGTGAGGTTTACTACGATCAAATTTTTCTTTTGCCATCGAGTTACTCTCCTTGTTATTTTATATTCATTTTAATTTATTTAATTAATATTCTTCAACTGACTTTTTCGATTGAGATTTTTCCATAATTTCTTCTGCCACCGACTTAGGAACTTCAGCATAATGGGAAAATTGCATTGTGTAAATAGCACGTCCCTGGGTCATGGATCTCAATACAGTAGCGTATCCAAACATTTGTGCTAAGGGCACTTGGGCTCTAATAACCTGAGCATCTTTTCTTGTTGAAAAACCTTCTATTTTTCCTCTTCTTGAGTTCAAATCTCCCATGACATCGCCCAAATATTCTTCGGGCGTAATAACCTCAACCTGCATAATTGGCTCCAGTAAAATCGGATTTGCTTTTAGAGCACCGTTTTTGAAAGCCATCGAAGCTGCAACACGGAAAGAAATTTCGTCCGAGTCAACTTCATGATAAGAGCCATCATACAATTTAGCCTTGACGTCGACTACTGGATAGCCAGCCAATACTCCATTTTTCATCGCATCCTGTATACCATTAATAACAGGATTGATATATTCTTTAGGTACTACACCTCCAACAATTGCATTTTCAAATTCAAATCCTTTACCTGGTTCATTTGGTGATAACTCCAGCCATACATGGCCATATTTACCTCTACCTCCCGATTGCTTGATAAATTTACCTTCCGCCTGGACAGTTTTAGTGATAGTTTCACGGTAAGCAACCTGCGGTTTACCTATATTAGCTTCCACCTTAAATTCTCTTTTCATTCTATCAACCAAAATCTCAAGGTGTAATTCTCCCATACCACTGATCAAAGTCTGTCCAGTTTCCTGGTCTACTTTAACTCTAAATGTAGGATCCTCATCTGATAATTTTGCCAGCGCATCCGAAAGCTTGTCCTGATCGGATTTTGTTTTGGGCTCGATGGCAATTTCGATTACCGGTTCGGGGAATGCCATCTTTTCGAGCATAATTGGGTCATCTTCTGTACAAAGTGTATCACCGGTACGCGTGTTTTTAAGGCCAACGATAGCCGCAATGTCACCTGCACGTATTTCTTCCATATCTTCGCGATGATTTGCGTGCATCTGCAATATTCTACCTACTCTTTCTTTCTTATCCGACACCGAGTTATAGACATAAGAACCAGATTTAAGCGTCCCGGTATAGACACGAATAAACGTCAGTTTACCGACATACGGATCCGTCATTATCTTAAATGCGAGAGCGGCGAACTTTTCATTTTCATCAATTCTTCTTTCAACACGATCATTTTTATGTACGTGATGTGCTACAAGATTACCGAGATCGAGTGGAGAGGGCAAGAAATTAACAACAGCATCAAGCAACATCTGAACGCCCTTATTCTTAAACGAAGATCCACAAAGGACAGGTACAATTTTAAGTTTAATAGTTGCCTCCCTTAAAACACGGAGGACTTCTTCAGGAGTAATTTCTTTGCCTTCGATATACTTTTCAAGTAAAGTATCGTCGACTTCAGACACTGCTTCGAGCATTTGTGTACGATATTTATTTGCCACAGGCTTCAAGTCTTGTGGTATTTCAACATCTTCGTACGTTGTTCCGAGAGTTTCTTCATGGAACATACGTGCTTTCATAGTCATCAGATCGATAATTCCGCTAAACAAATCACCCTCGCCAATCGGCAAAGTAATTGGAACTGCATTTGCACCGAGACGATCTCGCATCATTTGAACTGCATTATGAAAATCAGCACCCACACGGTCCATTTTATTTACAAAAGCTATCCTTGGTACACCATATTTGTCAGCTTGTCTCCAAACCGTTTCCGATTGAGGCTCGACTCCGCCAACCGCACAGAATAAAGCGATGGCGCCATCCAAAACTCTCAAAGACCGCTCTACTTCAACTGTAAAGTCAACGTGTCCAGGTGTATCAATAATATTTATTTGATGCCCAGCCCACATTGTAGTGGTAGCTGCACTGGTAATCGTAATTCCCCTTTCTTTTTCCTGTTCCATCCAGTCCATTGTAGCGGCTCCATCATGCACTTCACCGATACGATGGACTTTCCCAGTATAGAACAAAATCCTTTCCGTCGTCGTCGTCTTACCGGCATCAATATGAGCCATAATGCCGATATTCCTAACCTTACTTATTTCAACTCTTTTCGACATAATTTATCAGCTTACTCCTTTTCACCATTTAAAGTGGGCAAAGGCTTTATTAGCTTCTGCCATTCTATGTGTGTCATCTTTTTTCTTAACAGAGTTTCCTTCGCCGTTAGAAGCAGCAATTAGTTCGGCAGCTAATTTAAGAGCCATCGACTTATCTTTACGTTCACGCGCATACGTTCTCAACCATCTCAATGCAAGAGCTACCCTTCTTTCGGGCCTTACTTCCATTGGCACCTGATAAGTAGCACCACCAACTCTACGGCTTCTTACTTCCACTAATGGAGATACATTTTGAACTGCTTTTTTGAAAACTTCTAAGGCTGACTTTTTTGTACGTTCTTCAATAATATCAAAACTTTCGTACACAATTCTTCTTGCCGTGGATTTTTTACCATCCCACATAATATAATTAATAAACTTAGATACCAGCACGTCATTATAACGTGGGTCCGGTTTAAGATATCTTTTTTCTGCTCTTCTCTTTCTCATAACTATTTAGCTTTTGGTTTTTTAGTTCCGTATTTCGACCTACCTTGTTTTCTATCCTCCACACCACTGGTGTCGAGCGTGCCTCGAATAATGTGATATCTGACACCGGGCAAATCCTTAACTCTGCCTCCTCTTATCAAGACTATAGAGTGTTCTTGAAGGTTGTGTCCTTCGCCCGGAATATAAGCAGTAACTTCAATACCATTACTCAACCTTACTCTGGCTACCTTTCTGAGTGCAGAATTTGGTTTTTTGGGTGTAGTAGTATAAACTCTGGTACAAACTCCACGCTTTTGAGGACAAGCTTCTAAAGCAGGAGCTTTATTTTTAGAGGTCACTACCTCTCTTCCTTTTCTAACCAACTGATTTATCGTTGGCACGTAAATCCTCCACGTCTATTTCATTTTAATAAAAATTCAGACTCAAAATTTATCGATAAATATTTCAATTGTCAAGTTAAGTCTATAGCAAATATTAATTTATCGATTCTTTTTCTTCAACTTTTTGTTCTTCTTTTTCTTTTTCTTCTTCGCTTGTTAAGATTATATTTCTATATTTTTTCAAACCCGTACCAGCTGGAATTAAGTGCCCCATAACGACATTTTCTTTAAGGCCAATCAAGTTGTCAACCCTTGCTTCAACGGCCGCATTTGTAAGTACTTTTGTAGTTTCCTGGAACGATGCAGCTGAAATAAAGCTTTCTGTAGAAAGGGCAGCCTGGGTAATGCCTAACAATATATTGTCAAAAGTAGCTGGTTCGGCATCGCGTACCTTCATCGGTTTCTTCCCTTTCCTGGTAAGGTCTGCATTAATATCTCTGTACTTAGAACGTGGAATCAATTGTCCTTCTTTGAAACGTGACTGTCCTGGGTCAATGATATAGACCATATTCTTGATTCTTTCGTTCTCCTCGATTACTTTATTTCTGTCTTCAAGGCTTTCTTCAATGAAATTAGTATCTCCTGACGAAATTATTCTTAGTTTTTGGAGCATTTGTTTAACTATTACTTCAATATGCTTGTCGTTTATTTTTACGCCTTGAAGGCGATAGACGTCCTGAATTTCGTTTACAAGATATTCCTGCACGGCATTTGGACCCTTAATTTTAAGTATGTCGTGAGGATTAACTGGACCATCGGTAATCTTTTCACCTGCTGGAATTTCATCACCTTCTTGAACCAGCACATGCTTTCCGTAAGGTACGGAATAAACTTTTTGGATAGAGCCGTCAAATGATTCCACAATTATTTCGCGTGAGCCTCGTTTCCTGGCTCCAAATTTAACACGTCCTTCGATTTCGGATACTATTGCAGGATCGTGTGGACTTCTGGCTTCAAAAAGTTCGGTTACTCTTGGTAAACCACCTGTAATATCTCGCGTCTTTGCCGCCGATTTCGAAATCTTAGCCAGTACGGTTCCAGCTTGGATCACTTCTCCCTCCTCAACAGAGAGATATGCTCTTGTAGGTAAATTAAATACTTTTTCGTTGCCTTTGGAATCTCTAATTAAAATACTCGGTGTAAGATTTTTATCTTTTGATTCAATAACTACTTTTTGGACGTGTCCTGTTTGTTCATCTGCTACCTGCTGATAAGTAATATTATCGACCAAGTCGACAAATACGACTGTACCGCCTATATCTGATATAATAACTGAGTTATAAGGATCATGATTGTAAAGAGGAGTCCCCTTTTCAACTTCCTGACCGTCGTTGACCATCAGTTCGGCACCGTAAGGAATTTCGTATCTCTTAATTTGTCTGTTGTCGTTATCAAAAATTCCAATTGCGCCACGTCTTCCGATAACTACTTTTACTGGTCCAAATACATCATTTTTTTCTACAAAATTTATTTTGTCGTATTTTACTTTACCTGCGACGTTTGTTTCAACCTGCGACTGACTTGCAATACGAGATGATGTACCTCCAAAGTGGAAGGTACGAAGAGTAAGCTGGGTACCAGGTTCGCCAATAGATTGAGCGGCAATAATTCCTACTGCTTCTCCTATTTCCACAAGCTGCCCTGTTGTCAAATTTCTTCCATAACATTTTGCACATACTCCCTGGCGTGCTTCGCATGTAAGAACGGTTCTTATATAAACCTGATCGATGTTTGCTTCGTCGATTCTTTCTGCAATCTCTTCCGTAATCATTTCACCGGCTTCGATGATCAGTTCATCGGTTCTTGGGTCGTAGACGTCTTCCTGAGCAACGCGACCGGTGATACGTTCAGCAAGAGGTTCTCGTTCGAGTTCAACATCCTTCAATGCAGTAATATATACACCACGGATTGTCCCACAATCTTCTTCCGTTACAATTACATCTTGAGCTACGTCTGTTAATCTCCTTGTAAGATAACCTGCATCCGCTGTTTTAAGAGCAGTATCAGCAAGACCTTTACGAGCACCGTGCGTGGAGATAAAATATTCCAGCACAGAAAGCCCCTCTTTAAAGTTAGCCACAATTGGATTTTCTATAATTTCACCGGATTGACCTGAAAGACTCTTCTGTGGTTTTTGCATAAGACCACGCATACCGGCAAGCTGGCGTACCTGTTCTTGCGAACCACGAGCGCCGGAATCGACCATCATATGGAGTGAATTGAAACCATTCTGGTCATTTTTTAGTCTCTCCATCAACGAACGGGCAACGTTATTTGTCGTAAATGTCCAGATATCAATAATCTTGTTGTATCTTTCTGCATCGGTAATGAGTCCTTGCTCGTGCTCGCTGAGAACTCCCATTACTTTCTTATTTGCATCTTCAATTAATTTTGATT
The DNA here is from genome assembly GCF_051488685.1 of Melioribacter sulfuriphilus. NCBI lineage: Bacteria > Pseudomonadati > Ignavibacteriota > Ignavibacteria > Ignavibacteriales > Melioribacteraceae > Melioribacter > Melioribacter sulfuriphilus. The sequence continues at coordinate 149,764 of NZ_JBPSEH010000008.1, read as the reverse complement.
TTTCATCTGGAATAATCATATCACTAAAACTAATAGATATACCTGCAGCCGTGGCGTATCTATAACCTAAATCTTTAACGTCATCAATAAATTTGGCAGTAACTTCGTTACCAAGCTTCATAAACATCTTATATATAAGTCCGCTAAATATTTTCTTGACCAGAAGTTCGTTAATAAAGCCCATTTCTCTTGGAACTATCTGATTGAAAATAACGCGTCCTACAGTAGTTTCAATTAATTCTCCTTCGTATTTCAATTTAATTTTTGCGTGAAGGTCAACAGCTTTTGAATTGTATGCTATGAGCACTTCTTCCATACTACCGAATATCATACCTTCGCCTTTAGCTCCAGGCATGAATTTGGTCAAGTAATAACATCCGAGAACTATATCTTGAGTTGGAATTACGATTGGCATACCATTTTGAGGCGAAAGGATGTTATGAGAACTGAGCATCAGAATCGATGCCTCAAGCTGAGCTTCGTATGACAGTGGAACGTGTACTGCCATCTGGTCGCCGTCAAAGTCGGCATTAAATGCCGTACAAACCATCGGGTGCAATTGAATTGCTTTGCCGTCAATCAGGACTGGTTGAAAAGCCTGAATTCCCAAACGGTGCAATGTGGGGGCTCGGTTGAGCAGTACTGGATGACCTTCGATTAATTTTTCCAGTATTTCCCATATAATTGGTTCTTTTCTGTCGACAGCTTTTCTTGCACTTTTAACTGTTTTATAGTGTCCACGCTCCATCAACTTGCGAATGATAAATGGCTTGAACAATTCAACGGCCATATCCTTCGGCAAACCGCACTGGTGAAGTTTTAATTCTGGACCGACAACAATGACCGAACGTCCGGAATAATCGACTCTTTTTCCTAAAAGATTCTGGCGGAATCGTCCCTGCTTACCCTTGAGCATATCGCTTAAAGATTTAAGCGGGCGGTTACCGTCGCTTCTGACTGCGCTTGACCTTCTTGAATTGTCGAAAAGTGCATCAACTGCTTCCTGAAGCATTCTCTTTTCATTCCTGAGAATTACTTCGGGAGCTTTTATATCTATTAATCTTTTGAGACGATTATTTCTTATAATAACACGACGATACAGGTCATTCAAATCGCTCGTGGCAAAGCGTCCACCTTCCAAAGGTACTAATGGTCTGAGTTCAGGCGGTATAACTGGAATTACGCTCAGTACCATCCACTCAGGTTTATTAGGAACTTTGCCTTCTCGTTCTCTGAATGCTTCGAGTACGCGTAGTCGTTTTAGAATGTCATTCCTTTTCTGTTGCGATGATTCATCTGCAAGCTGTGCTTTTAATTCCTTAAACGTAGCTTCGATATCAATACTTTTGAGTAGTTCTTTGATTGCTTCGCCGCCAATCTTAGCAACGAATTTTTTCGGATCGTCGTCTTCGAGAGCATCATTATCGTGTGGCAGCGACTGAACTATCTCATAATACTGATCTTCGGAAATCAAGTCTTTTCTTTGAAGACCAGTAGGTCCGGGATTAAGTACCACATACGATTCGTAGTAAATAACTCGTTCGAGTTCTTTTGTGGTCATTCCAATAATATTACCGATTTTCGAAGGTAGGGCTTTGAAGAACCAGATATGAACAACCGGAACAGCCAGAGCAATATGTCCCATCCGTTCTCTTCTTACCGATTTCAAAGTAACTTCAACACCGCAACGATCACAAACAATCCCTTTATATCTTATCCCTTTATACTTTCCGCAGGCGCATTCCCAATCTTTAACAGGACCGAATATTTTTTCGCAGAATAGACCATCTTTTTCGGGGCGGAACGACCTGTAATTGATCGTCTCGGGTTTAGTCACCTCGCCATGTGAGCGCGATAATATATCATCAGGGCTAGCAAGGCTAATAGTCAATCGTTCTATATTTCTAACTTTTGTTTCTTGAAATTTAGATGTCATAAATAATTTCTCCTTCAAACTTTTATTAATATAAATCTCACACGGTTAATCAATTAATTTTGATATTCAGACCCAGACCTTGTAATTCTTTAATCATGACATTGAAAGCTTCGGGAATATTTGGTTCCGGAATGTTTTCGCCTTTTACAATCGCTTCATAAGTTTTCGCTCTACCAGTTACATCGTCACTTTTAACCGTCAAGATTTCCTGAAGTACGTGAGCAGCGCCATATCCTTCGAGAGCCCATACTTCCATTTCACCGAATCTTTGACCACCAAATTGTGCTTTACCGCCTAATGGCTGTTGAGTAATGAGCGAATAAGGTCCAATAGAGCGGGCATGTATTTTGTCGTCGACCATATGACCGAGTTTCATCATGTAAATATACCCGCAGGTTACTTTCTGGTGAAAACGTTCTCCTGTACGTCCGTCATAGAGCCAGGTTTTGCTTCCTTCGGGAAGTCCAGCTTTCTTAAGCCATTCTTCTACATCGTTAACACCTGCACCATCGAAAATTGGAGTTTCAAATTTAACACCAAGTTTTTTCCCGACCCAGCCAAGAGCCGTTTCGTAAAGCTGCCCGATATTCATACGTGAAGGCACGCCCAAAGGATTGAGAACTATATCTACGGGTGTTCCATCTTCATGATAAGGCATATCTTCAACTGGTACTACTTTGGCAACGACACCTTTGTTACCGTGTCTTCCTGCCATTTTATCACCAACCTGAATCTTTCTCTTCTTGGCAACATATACTTTGGCTAATTGTGTAATTCCTGGTGGCAATTCGTCGCCAGATTGAATTTTGAGACGTTCTCTTTTGAAATCTTCCTCAATTTCAGCAAGTACATCAAAATAATTTGAGTAAAGTTTTTTAACCAGTTCATTTGTTTTTGCTTTGTCGAACCAGTCTTTTGTATAATCGAGTTTTGTTACATCATCGATATCTGAAAAAGTCGATTCTTTGATCGTCGTTCCGCTTCGTATCACGACACTACCGTCGAGATCACGAATTCCAGTTGTAGTTTTTCCAAGCGTCAAAGTCGTAAGCTTTTCGACTAATTTATTATAATAAGCATCCTTTTTACGCTGATATTCTGACTCAAGTGCATCGAGCTGTTTTTTCTCTTGCTTCTTAGAGTCAGCATCTTTCCTTTTCCTGCTAAAAAGACGAGTTTTAATGACAACACCTTTGAGTCCTGGAGGAGCTTTTAAAGAAGCATCTTTAACATCGCCAGCTTTATCGCCGAAGATTGCTTTAAGCAGCTTTTCCTCAGGTGTTGGGTCCGATTCGCCTTTTGGAGTGATTTTACCAATAAGAATATCGCCTTCTTTAACTTCGGCGCCTCCTCTGATAATACCGTTTTCGTCCAGATCCTTAGTAGCTTCTTCGCTAACGTTAGGAATATCTCTGGTTAATTCTTCCTGACCACGTTTGGTTTCACGAACCTGGAGTTCAAATTCTTCTATATGAATTGAAGTAAATACGTCGTCTGCTACGAGTCGTTCACTGATAATAATAGCATCCTCAAAGTTATATCCGCGCCAGGGCATGAATGCAACGGAAATGTTCCTGCCGAGAGCTAATTCTCCATTTTCAACAGATGGACCATCGGCCAGTATATCGCCTTTTTTTACTCTCTGTCCAGTAACAACTCGCGGTTTTTGATTAAAGCATGTTTCCTGGTTAGTGCCTGAAAATTTAGTCAATTTATATTCAACTTTTCTTTCGCTATCAAAACTTACAAGAGCTTCGTCTTCGTCCAGATCTGAATCATAAGAAACAATAATTTTTTCTGCATCAGCAAATTCCACTACACCGTCTTTTTCAGCAACAATTACTGCTCTTGAATCGCGTGCTACTTTATATTCCATTCCGGTACCTACGATTGGAGCTTCCGGAACGAGTAGCGGCACAGCCTGGCGTTGCATGTTCGAACCCATCAATGCACGGTTAGCATCGTCGTGTTCGAGGAATGGGATTAACGATGCAGCGGCACTCACGATTTGAGCTGGCGCAACATCCATATATTGAACTTCACTCGGCGGCACTACAGGATATTCGTCTTTAAAACGGCATTTTACTCTATCAAGTATAAATCTACCGTGTTCGTCGAGTGGAGCATTTGCCTGAGCAATAATATATTGATCTTCCTGATCTGCGCTGAGATATTCGATCTGGTTGGTTACTTTGCCGTCTTTTACTTTTCGATATGGCGTTTCAAGGAAACCATATTGATTGACCCTTGCATATATAGTCAATGAAGAAATAAGACCGATATTTGGACCTTCGGGAGTTTCGATTGGACAGAGTCGTCCATAATGCGAGTGGTGAACGTCGCGTACTTCGAAACCCGCACGTTCTCGAGTAAGGCCACCAGGTCCAAGAGCAGAAATTCTCCTCTTATGAGTAATTTCAGATAGAGGATTTGTTTGATCCATGAACTGGGATAACTGGTTCGTACCAAAAAACGCATTAATTACACTACTGATAGTTCTGGCATTGACCAGATCCTGTGGTTGCATATTCTCGTTATCGCGCATATTCATGCGTTCTTTAATCGTACGAGCCATTCTGGCAAGTCCAATATTATATTGTTGCTGCAGCTGCTCGCCAATTGTTCTTACACGTCTGTTGCCCAAATGGTCGATGTCGTCTACGCTTAAATTTCCATTCTTGAGCATTATTATATTCTTCATAATTGCAACGATATCTTCTACGGTAAGAACTCTTATGCTTTCGTCGACATTGAGACCAAGTCGATCATTCATTCTAAAACGGCCAACTTCACCAAGGTCGTACCTTTTATCGCTGAAGAAGAGTTTATCCAGAAGACCCAGTGCGGTTTCGAGATCAGGAGCTTCACCAGTTCTTAATTGTCTGTAAATTGCAAAGAGAGCCTCTTCTTTTGTTTTGGCCGTATCTTTTTTGAGTGTATTTATAATAAGGTCTTGTTCTATCGAAGTTTCGGAGGTTATTAATTTTACTTTTTGAAGCGAAGACTTCTTAATATTATCGATTATCTCTTCGTTCAATGGTTCGTCTTTCGAAACATAAATTTCACCGGTCTGCAAATCGATTACATCGTCTGCGGCAATACGTCCAGAATGAACTTCGGGGTCAAGTTTTTTAACAGCAACTTCTTCAATTAGGCTGAATAAATTAAGAATTTGTTCGTCAGTTTCGTAACCGAGCGCTCTTAAAAGAGTAGTAGAAGGGAATTTTTTTCTTCGATCGATATAGACATATAGCACATTATTAATATCGGTAGCAAATTCAACCCACGAACCTCTGAATGGAATAATACGAGCAGAATAAATTGGCGTTCCGTTTGGGTGGAACGTTTGAGAGAAAGCGACACCCGGCGAACGATGGAGCTGACTGACTATAACACGTTCGGCTCCATTAATAACAAACGTCCCTTTTTCTGTCATAAAAGGGAGATTGCCCAGATAAACTTCTTGCTCGACTGTATTGATAAACTCTTCAGTTTCACTGTCTCTTGTCGAAAGACGCAATTTGGCTTTTAAAGGAGCCGAATAAGTTAAACCCCTTTCCTCACACTCGGCAATCGAGAAACGAGGTTTTTCAATATGATATTCAATAAAGTCGAGTCGATAAAATTCTTTATTGTCGAGTATGGGAAAATTTTGATTGAAAACAGCCTGCAGTCCTTTGTTTTCTCTTTGAGAAGGCGGCACCGAAAGCTGCAAGAATTCTTCAAATGATTCAAGTTGTATGTTCAATAGGTCGGGTACTTTAAGAACAGGCGAAATCTTACCAAACGTTATGCGACCGTTAGTTTTATTAATCTTTTGTTTTTCCAATCCTAACCTCCGATAATTTATTAAGCTCTTTCATTAAATGAAAGAAAGTGGTAACCCGGCAATTCCGTTTTACCACTTCGAAAATTAATATGATTTTCCAGGAAAATCGTATAATTACTTAATTGTGACAGTAGCGCCAGCTTCTTCCAATTCCTTCTTGATTTTTTCGGCTTCTTCCTTAGAGACGCCTTCTTTAATTGGTTTTGGAGCGCTGTCAACCAAATCCTTCGCTTCTTTAAGTCCAAGAGAAGTATGAGCACGGACAACTTTGATAACGTTAATCTTGGTAGCACCTGCATTTTCGAGAATAACGTCGAATTCAGTTTTTTCTTCAGCAGGTGCTGCATCGCCACCAGTAGCAACTCCAGCTGCCATTACAACAGGAGCTGCGGCAGTAACACCAAATTCATCTTCGAGAGCTTTCTTTAATTCAGCTGCTTCAACAAGCGTAAGGGCTTTGATTTTTTCAACAATTTCTGCAACTTTTTCTGACATTTTTATATCTCCTATTTCTTAATTATTTCTTTAAAAATTATGCTGCTTTTTTCTTGGATATCTCGTCAACAAGACTAACTATGTCGCGCATTACAGCATTGATTGCGCCGACGATTCCTGATGCCGGGGAGTTTATACTTCCGATAATTCCGGCAATCAATTCTTCTTTTGACGGCATTGAAGCCAGTGTATTCAATTGGTCGGCAGGATAAAAATTCGACTCGAGGTAGCATCCTTTGAACTGGAATTTTCCAGTTTCATCAAAATATTTTTTGATGATTTTTGCCGGGGCAACGTAATTTTCCCGAGCAAATGCCACTCCAGTCATTCCGACTAATTGGTCATAGAGCTTTTCGTAACCGCCTAAATTTTCGAGGGCTTTCTTGAAGAGCGTATTCTTGAATACCTTGTAAGTAACACCTTCTTTCCTGAATGTAGAACGGAGTTTATTGATATCTTCAACGTTAACTCCTTTATAGTCTACCAGATAGATTGCATTTGAATTACTTACAAGTTCTTTAATCTGCTCTACAACCTCATATTTTTTCTCTTTTTTCATCATTCTCCCGTATCAGTTATTACATCGTTCGGCTTTAGAAGCATTTATAAATAAAACCCGTATAGATTATATACGGGTGAGTGCGTAATCTTTGTTAGATGGAAGCTACTTCGTCTTTGCTAATTTTTAAACCAGGTCCCATTGTAGTAGACAAATAAATACTTTTAATATACTGGCCTTTTGCAGAAGCGGGCTTCATCTTTACAATTGTATTGAGGAAAGCTCTGGCATTATCTACTAGTTTATCTGAATCAAAAGAAATTTTACCGAGTGCCGTATGCACAATACCAGCTTTGTCGACACGAAATTCGATTTTTCCAGCCTTAACTTCTTTAACAGCCTGAGCTACATCCTGAGTAACAGTACCGCTTTTTGGATTGGGCATAAGACCTTTGGGACCCAGAATTTTTCCTAATTTTCCTAGCTCAGCCATCGAATCGGGAGTTGCAATGATCACGTCGACGTCCGCCCAACCTTCCTTAATTTTCTCGAGATATTCTTCAAATCCTGCATAATCGGCCCCAGCGTCCAGTGCTTCCTTTGCTTTAGAAGCTTTGGCAATAACAAGAACTTTGACATCCTTTCCCGTACCGTGAGGAAGCGAGACCGTGCCTCTGACCATCTGGTCGGCGTGTCTCGGATCGACACCCAATCTTATTGCACAATCTAAAGTTTCGTCAAACTTTACCTTTGAGAGTTCTTTTAACTTATCAATAGCTTCTTTCAAAGTATATTCTTTCTGGGCTTCGACTTTTTCCTTTATAGTTTTCATTCTTTTTGAAACTTTCATAACGTCATCCACTATTTGTTAATCTTCAACTGTAATTCCCATACTTCTTGCAGTACCAGCAATCATGCTCATTGCATGTTCGATATCATTAGCATTTAAGTCGGGCATTTTTAATTCTGCAATTTCGCGCAATTGCGCTTTGGTAACTTTTCCAACTTTGGTTTTATTTGGTTCGGGCGAACCTTTATCGAGTTTCAATGCCTTTTTAAGTAGCACTGCAGCAGGAGGAGTTTTTGTTATAAATGTAAATGATTTATCCGAATAAACCGTAATTACAACAGGTATGATCAACCCCTGCTTGTCGGCTGTTCTGGCGTTAAATTGTTTACAAAATTCCATAATGTTAACGCCCTTTTGACCAAGAGCAGGCCCTACGGGTGGCGAAGGGTTTGCCTGTCCTCCGGGAATTTGCAGCTTGATATAACCTTCTACTTTCTTTGCCATTTTTCTACCTTAATTATTTCTCTAATTCTGCTTGAGCAAAGTCAATTTCGACGGGGGTTTTACGCCCGAAAATCGAAACCATGACCTTTATTTTCATTTTTTCTTCGTTAACTTCTTCAACTACTCCCGAAAAATTATTAAAAGGTCCATCGATTATTTTAACATAATCTCCGGCTCTAAATAATGTTTCGGTACGTTCGGCATCTTCGTCTTTTGTAATTCTCCCCACAATTCTCTTTACTTCATCGGGTTGAAGTGGAATTGGAGTTTTTTGAGAGCCAAGAAAACCCATTACAGAAGGAGTATTGAGGATAAAATCCTTAACTTTAGCATCCAGGTCGGCACACAATAGTATATAGCCAGGAAAGAAATTTTTCTTTTTAGTTTTTTTCTTCCCGTCTTTAACTTCGAAAACTTTTTCGGTTGGAACCAAAACTTCATAGACTCGGGCTCTTAAATATTCATTGTCCTGGAGTTCGTTTTCGATCAAAGTTTTTACCTTATTTTCGTGTCCCGAAAAAGTTCTAACTACATACCATTTACCTAACTGGGTATCCAATTCTAAAAGATTCCTTTTAATATTTGATTAAGAGACATATCAATAACATATGTAAAGAGTGCTAAAATTAAACATACGACAACTACAATCACAGTAGACTCTTTCAATTCTTCTTTTGTCGGCCAGGTGACCTTTTTCATCTCCTTGACGACATCATTGACAAAGTTGATAATTTTTTCTTTCATAATCGCACATTTTTATGTCTAGCACGTCAGGAGGGACTCGAACCCCCAGCCTGCGGTTTTGGAGACCGCTGCTCTGCCAATTGAGCTACTGACGTATTATTTAGTTTCCTTAAATATTACGTGTTTTCTAACGACCGGGTCGTACTTTTTGTATTCTACGCGGCCAGGGTGGTTCCGTTTATTTTTGGTTGTTGTGTAACGATAACCAGTTCCAGCAGAGCTCTCCAATACAATTATCTGTCTAATGTTTTTTGCTTTGGCCATTTTATTTGCTTTGGTTTATTAATAATCCTTTAAAACAAAAAAATATATATTGATTAGAGCTGATGACCGGGATTGAACCGGTGACCTCTTCCTTACCAAGGAAGTGCTCTACCAACTGAGCTACATCAGCATCATTTTAAAATAATATTTTGAAAAATTTATAGCTGATTCTATGTCCTGCTTCCGTCAGTTAACGGATAAGCTACATCAAAATTTATTTAAGAACAATTTCCAGCTGTTTTTCGCATTAAAAACTTGTGAGCGGGAGACGGGACTCGAACCCGCGACCAACAGCTTGGAAGGCTGTGACTCTACCAACTGAGTTACTCCCGCATTCAATCAGCTTTTCAGAAGATTGAAAATCAAAATTTAATGAACAGCATTAAACTGCAAAAAAAATCCCGATAATTATTACCGAGTTTAATCGAGTGGGCGGCGAGGGATTCGAACCCCCAAAGGCATTCGCCAACGGATTTACAGTCCGCCCCGGCTCTCCAACTCCGGCGTCCGCCCAGACATATCTATCCACATAAAGTCAAAAAGCGAGCATCAAATATAGAACGCTTTTCAATAAAATGCAATATATAGATAGATTTTTCTGCTATTTTGAATCATTAGTAGTTTTAAGAGATACAAACTTATAAAATTTCTCGAAAAATTACTAAATTTACGCCGTTTAATAATCTTTACGGTAGAAAAATGAAAATTACAATACTCGGCTGCGGTAATATGGGTTTGACTTATGCACGTGCTTTTTTACAATATCACAAAACCACTTTTGAAGACCTTACATTAATTGCTAAGGACGACAAACACGCTGCAGAATTAAATTCATTAAAATTAGGCAAAGTAACCACTCAAATATCAAATGAAACATTAAAGAGCGATGTATTAATACTTTCCGTAAAACCCCAGGACTTTACGGGATTAGCTAAAAGTTTAATAGGCAAAATACCCCAAGATACACTATTGATTTCGATCTTAGCAGGAGTAAGGTTAGTTACTCTTAAGGAAAAACTTGAGCATAAATTTATCGTTAGAGCCATGCCAAATATGCCCGCTCAATTTGGAATGGGTATTACGGTTTACATTCCCACTCCGGAAACTAATGTACATCATCTTTCGACAGTGGAAAACCTGCTTAACACGACCGGCAGAACTTTTATGATCGAAGATGAAAATCTGATGGACGGTGTAACAGCACTGAGCGGTAGTGGTCCTGCGTATTTCTATTATATCGTAAAAATAATGACCGAAACAGCAAAGAAAATGGGATTTGACGAAAGTCTGGCAAATTTATTAGTAATGCACACTATGCACGGAGCCTTTCATGTAATGAATAATTCGGATAGCGAACTCGATGTGCTCATCAATAAAGTTGCTTCAAAGGGGGGTACGACTGAAGCTGCTTTAAAAACATTGAAGGAAAATCGATTCGACGAAATTTTTGCCAGTGCGATATTGAATGCAGAAAAACGTTCGAAAGAACTTTCAGAATTAAACGGAAAATAAGCCCAAAGAAGGCTTATTTTCCTTTTAATCAGATTCACTTTTCGGCTAATTGTTTGTTTTTGTTATACTGAAAAAGCTTATAATTTATACTGTCGCTTAAGGCCTTAAAACTTGCTTCGATAATATTAGTAGATACACCTACTGTTCCCCAGGCATCTTTACCGTCGCTCGATTCAATCATAACCCTTACTTTTGCTGCTGTACCTTCTTTTTCGTCGAGAACTCTAACCTTGTAGTCAACTAATTTTATGTTGGCAACTTCAGGATAAAATCTGATAAGTGCTTTACGCAGAGCTTTGTCGAGCGCATTTACAGGACCATCACCGTCGGAGGCAGTATGTTCAATTTCTCCATTGACTTCGATTTTGAGAACTGCTTCGGCATTCGAATGACCTTCTTCGTCGTAAAAAACGTTTACTTTTGAATCTAGTACCTTAAAGAAAGGAGAAAATTCATTGGTTTCGGCTCTGAGCAATAATTCAAAAGATGCTTCGGCACCGTCAAATTGATATCCGTTGTATTCAAGCGATTTTATATGATTGACAATTTTCTTGCTCAGTTCATTATCGTCGCCGATGTCTACTCCAACTTCTTTTGCTTTATAACGGACATTACTCTGGCCCGATAAATCCGAAACCAGAACTCGCTGTTTGTTTCCTACCAACTCAGGAGCAATATGTTCATACATTCTACTTTCTTTCAAAACTGCGCTTACGTGAACTCCACCTTTGTGTGCAAAAGCAGATTTGCCTGTAAATGCTGCTCTTGTATTCGGATGGAGATTCATTATTTCATAAACATAATTAGAAACAGAAGTTAGGTTAGATAGATTTGATTTTTGATTGGTATCATAGTTCATTTTTAAAATCAGGTTTGGAATGATACTGCAGAGGTTTGCATTGCCGCATCGTTCACCCAGTCCATTGATTGTACCCTGCACATGGCAAGCTCCGGCTCTTACAGCAGCCAGCGAATTTGCCACTGCAAGTTCAGAGTCGTTGTGAGCATGAATGCCAATTTTAACGTCAAATTTTTCCCTTACAGTTTTTGTAATTTCATATACCTCTTCAGGTAATGTACCTCCGTTTGTATCGCATAACACCAGCGTATCGGCACCGCCTTTTAGAGCAGCTTCGAGCATTTTGAGTGCAAACTCGGGGCTATCCTTATAACCGTCAAAAAAGTGTTCCGCATCGAATATTACCCTTCTTTCGTGCGATTTCAAATATTTGACGGATTTATAAATCAATTCTTCGTTCTCAGAGTCGGTTAAACCCAGACCTTTTTCGGAATGGAGTCTCCAGGTTTTTCCAAAAATTGTAACAATAGGCGTTTCAGTATTAATTAGAGAATTCAAATTATAGTCCGATTCAACATTCTTAACTGATCTGGCAGTCGAGCCGAAAGCACATAACTGTGCATGATGAAGGTTCAATTCTTTTGCTTTCTTAAAAAATTCCTCGTCCTTTGGATTGCTGCCTGGCCAACCTCCTTCAATAATATCGATTCCGAACTCATCGAGTTTTTTAGCAATTAGGAGTTTATCCTGAACCGATAGGTTTACACCTTCGCCCTGTGTTCCATCTCGTAATGTTGTATCAAATATTTCTATTAGCATAATTTCATCCTCTTAGTTTAAATCATATTATTTTTACGGGCATATTCGAAAATATTTCCCGCTTCGATGATCGGTAAAATATCGCCAAGCGGTCGAAGTTTATAAGTTTCGTTTTTAGATAAATTCTTCAATGTATTCTCATTCAGATCGAGTTCAAGTTGATCTCCTGTTTCTATTTTATCGTTGAGTTTTTCTGGTGTTTCATAGGGCACAACAAAGCCACCATCAACACAATTGCGATAAAATATTCGCGCATAAGATTCGGCAACAATTGCCTTAGCGCCTGCAACTTGAAGCGCGAAAGGTGCGTGCTCGCGCGAAGATCCGCATCCAAAATTTGCACCACCAATTATAATCTGATATTTAGTTTGATACTGATTTTCTTCAACAAAAGGAATTCCCCCTTCAGGTAACCCGGACTGATTTAAAGGGACTCCTGAAAGTGCAAATCGTCCATAATTTTTCGCTTCCTCCGGATCGCTTAAACTATAGACCAGATGCTCGGCAGGAATTATCTGGTCGGTATCAATATTGTCTCCAAGTACAAATGCTCTACCTTTTATTATTTTTTCCATTTTAATTCTCTAATATTATTTTATAAAAATTCTCTCGGGTCGGTTATTACTCCTGTTACTGCAGAAGCAGCAACGGTCAATGGTGAAGCCAGATAGACTTCCGATTTCTTGCTACCCATTCTGCCTGGGAAATTTCTGTTGGTAGTCGAAATTATCACCTCGCCGTCCGTAGCCCGTCCAACAGTGTCTGCAGGTCCACCCAGGCAAGCAGCGCATGACGATTGAGCAATTATACAGCCAGCTTTCTCAAATATTTCTTTCAATGTAATTCCGTTGATGGTTTCCACTTCGAGTTGCTTGGCAACGTAAGTGCTACCAGGTACAATAAAAGTAGGAACTTTAACTTCACTTCCGAAAATAATTTTAGCAGCATTATAAAAATCGGTGAGTTTACCGCCCGTGCACGAGCCAATATAACACTTGGTAAGTTTTCTGCCCGCAACATTTCTGACCGTATCTCTATTATCGGGGCTATGTGGCTTTGCGACCAATGGTTCGATTTTATTTACATTATAACGATAGATTTCTCGATATTTTGCGTCGGGGTCGCTTTCAAAAATTTCGTACGGTTTATCGGTTCTTTCTCTCACATATTTTTCGGTAATTTCATCTGCTTTAATTATGCCATTCATGGCACCAGCTTCGATGGCCATATTCGTCAAGGTCATTCTTTCGTCCATCTGCATCGAGAAGATAGCTTCGCCGTCGAATTCTAAAGCTCTATATGTGCCGCCATCTGTAGTAATATCACCAAGTATCATTAAGATCAAATCTTTGGCAGTCAGATATTCTGGCAATTTACCTTCAAAAATAAACTTGAGTGATTCAGGTACTTTTTCCCAAATTTTGCCGGTACCGAGGATAAACGCAGCGTCTGTATTTCCTACTCCCGTTGAAAACATACCGAATGCACCTGAAGTACACGTATGAGAATCGGTTCCGAATAAAACCGTGCCGGGTAAATTATATCCTTCTTCAGCAAGTGCAATGTGACAAACGCCCTTATATCGGTCAGTACCTACGTCGTAATAATTTGGGACGTCATATTCACTGGCAAATTCTCTCAGAATATTAACGTTACGATTTGCCTGAGGATTTTTCGTAAAAATATAATGGTCAGGAAAGATGACCAGCTTTTCTTTATCCCATATTTTTGCTTTATCACCGAATTCTCTTTTCCAGATTTCAATAGTTGGAGGTCCGCACACATCGTGCGTCATCAATACATCTACATTAAGCCAAATACTTTCACCAGGCTCTACTCTTTTTTTACCCGATGACTTAGCCATAATTTTTTCGGTTATAGTCATACCCATAATTTATTCCTTTATTAAATTACTTCTGAAATTGATTCGTTATTTTTGATTGACGTTTGTCTGAAGTATTTTTCTTTCTGATTGAGGGCATTTAAATAAGCTTTTGCACTGGCTTCAATAATATCGGTTGAAATGCCTCTTCCCATGAACGATTTGTTGCCGCTCCGAATCCTTATAATCACCTCACCCATAGCTTCGCGTCCGGATGTAACAGAACGCACCTGGTATGATTCGACTTCTGAACTGATCGAAAGAGCACGCTCAATTGCATTGAATACGGCGTCGACAGGCCCGTCGCCAGTTGCTGACTCGGAATAGATCTCGCCGTTATAATTTATCTTGACGACAGCATTCGGAATAAGATTTGAACCTGTATTAACCTGGATGTACTCAAGTTCATAACTCTCATTTACTTTTTGAATTTCGTCACCCATAAGCATTCTCAGATCGTCGTCAAATATTTCTTTTTTCTTATCTGCCAGTTCGATAAATGCCTTGTAGATATTCTGGAGTTCTTCATCATTAACTTTGTAACCGAGTTCCTGAAGCCTAACTTTAAGTCCGTGTCTACCTGAATGTCTGCCCAGTACAATATTGTTTTTAGGTATTCCTACACTTTCTGGGGTCATAATTTCATAAGTATCGCGTCTTTTCAGAACTCCATCCTGGTGTATTCCCGATTCATGTGCAAAGGCATTTTCTCCGACAATAGCTTTATTACGTTGTACAAGAAGTCCTGTAAATGCCGAGACCATTTTACTTGTATTGTAAATTTCTTTAGTGTTTACGTCAGTATAAAAATTAAGCAGGTCTTTTCTTACATTCAGCGCCATTACGAATTCTTCCAGAGAAGCGTTTCCAGCTCTTTCGCCAATTCCGTTTATAGTACATTCAACCTGACGAGCTCCACTTTGAACTGCAGCAATCGAATTTGCGACTGCAAGCCCCAGATCGTTATGGCAATGAACGCTAATAATTACTTTCTCAATATTTTTAACTCTCTTTCTCAATTCTGCTATCTTAGCGGCAAATTCAAACGGAAGAGTGTAACCTGTCGTATCAGGAATATTTACCGTTGTTGCTCCAGCTTCGATTGCCGCTTCTATTACATCGACAAGGTAACCGATATCTGTCCTGCCGGCATCTTCAGCCGAGAACTCGACATCGTCTGTAAAGGTCTTTGCATACGTCACAGCATCATATGACATTTTGATAATTGTTTGTCGCTTTTCTTCGAGAGTTCTGCCATAGCGTTCGTGTCCGAATTTTCCGAGTATATGATAGTCGGAAGTACTTGCAAAAGTATGAATTCTTTTGCGTGGCGCAGGTGCAAGAGCTTCAGCGGCAACTTTTATATCTTTTTCATTTGCTCGCGAGAGTGCTGCAATGACGCAATTTACTTCTTCAGCAATTCGCTTTACGGCTTCGAACTGAGCAGGCGATGAAATTGGAAAACCCGCTTCAATTATGTCCACGTTTAATTTTGCTAACTGGTGTGCTATTTCAATTTTTTCGTGAACGTTCAAAGATGCGCCGGGCGACTGTTCGCCGTCTCTTAAAGTTGTGTCGAAAATATATATTTTATTATCATTCATTTTACACTCCGTTAATATCTATCTCATAAAGTAAAAACATTGATTGCTTGAGTAGCCACAATCTTTTCAAATTCTTCTATTATCAAATTTGTCATTTCTTCTGTAGAAACAAGTTTGGTTCCTTCTTTAAAGATGTCTTTAGTTCTATATCCTTTCGACAAAACGTTTTCGATTGAATTTTCGATAATCTCCGAAGCTTTGTCCATCTGGAAAGAATATTTAAGCATCATCGCAGCTGAAGAAATGGCAGCAATTGGATTGGCAATACCTTTACCGGCAATGTCGGGCGCACTACCGTGTACAGGTTCATAAAGCGCATATTTTGTTCCGAGGCTTGCCGAAGGTAACATACCAAGGCTACCGGTAATCATAGCGGCAATATCGCTCAAGATATCGCCAAAGAGATTCGAAGTCAAAATCACATCGAATTGTTTGGGATCTCTTACAATTTGCATTGCTGCATTGTCGACGTACATGTGGTTCAAGGCGACATCCTGATAATCTTTATGAACTTCTGTTACTACTTTTCTCCAGAATTGCGATACTTCTAGGACATTGGCTTTGTCGACAGAAGTAACTTTTTTATTACGTTGTCTTGCAAATTCAAATGCTTTATGCGCAATGCGTACAACTTCTTCCTTTGTATAAATCATTGTATTGAAACCTTTCTGGTCGTCATAACCTCGAGGCTCGCCAAAGTAGATGCCGCCCGTAAGTTCCCTGAGTATCAATATATCTGTGCCTCTAAGAACATCGGCTTTTAGAGATGAATTCTCGAGCATGGAATTATAAACCCGAGCAGGTCTCAGATTGGCAAAGAGTCCCAGAGCTTTTCTGATTTTTAGTAAAGCCGCTTCTGGTTTTAGATGATGTTCAAGATTTTCCCACTGAGGACCTCCAACGGCTCCCAGGAAAACTGCATCGGAGCTATAACAAATATCGAGAGTTTCATCTGTCAATGGTGTTTTGAACCTGTCATAAGAAGAGCCACCAATAAGTGCAGTTTTAAATTCAAACTCGGTGTTGAATTTTTCTCCTGCAGCTTTTAATACTTTTACTGCTGCATTTACAACTTCGGGTCCGATGCCGTCGCCCGGTAATAATGCTATCCGATACATAATTTCCCCTTTTAGTTTTTTTTGAGCCAGCTCATCATACTTCTTAATTTGGCTCCAATTTTTTCGATTGGATGCTCCTGATTTTCTTTTCTCAATTTATTTAAGGTAGGTTGACCTTTTTTATTTTCTTCAATCCATTCTTCGGCGAATTTGCCGCTCTGTATTTCGTTCAGTATTTCTTTCATTACTTTTTTTGTATCGCTATTAATTACTCGAGGACCTCTGGTCATTCCTCCATATTCAGCCGTATCGCTTACGGAATAGTTCATTCGACTAAGACCTCCTTCGTAGTAAAGGTCGACGATTAATTTTAGCTCGTGCATACATTCGAAATAAGCCAGTTCAGCCGGATAGCCCGCTTCGACGAGTGTTTCAAAACCGGCTTTAATCAGTTCAGCCGAACCACCGCAGAGTACCGCTTGTTCACCGAAAAGGTCAGTTTCGGTTTCGTCTTTGAAAGTCGTTTCGATAACGCCAGCGCGTGTTCCGCCAATTCCTTTAGCCCACGCCAGAGCTTTATTGCGCGCTTGTCCAGAAAAATCCTGCTGAATTGCAATTAAACATGGAGTGCCGCTGCCTTCCTGAAAAGTACGGCGTACTAAGTGTCCTGGACCTTTGGGTGCAATCATAATAACGTCAATATTTTCAGGAGGCACAATTTGTTTATAATGAATATTAAAACCGTGAGCAAAAGCAAGAGTTTTGCCTTCGCTTAAATAAGGTTTAATTTGACTTTCATAAACTTCTTTCTGATTCTGGTCTGGTAACAAAATCATAATAATGTCAGCCCATTTAGCAGCTTCGTCTACTGTAAAAACTTTGAGACCTGCTTCTTCGGCTTCTTTCCATCTTGCAGAAGATTTCCTCAATCCGATTCCGACATCCATTCCACTGTCTTTTAGATTGAGAGCATGAGCATGTCCCTGACTACCATATCCCATTACAGCAATTTTTTTCCCTTTCAGGATATCCAGATTTGCATCCTGGTCATAATAGACTTTCATTTTTTATCTCCATTGATTTTTTTATGTTCGCCTTCATTTTCTTTCGTAAGTTTTCTTATTTGTTCACCGCGGCGCAGCACTACTGTTCCCGAACGCGCAATCTCTTTTATTCCAAATGGTTCGAGAACATTTATAGCCGCATCAATTTTTTCTGGTGGACCGGTAATTTCCAGCATAATTGTTCTATTATTAATATCAACTACATTTCCTCTGAAGATTTCGCAAATATCAATAATTTCAGAACGGGTCCCTTTTTGATAATAAACCGTAATCAGCATCAATTCTCGTTGCACTTTCGGCTGATTGGTCATGTCGATAATTTTAATAGTATCGATCAGTCGATTCAACTGCTTAACAATCTGTTCAATAACTTTATCTTCACCTTCTGTTACGATAGTCATTCTGGAAATGGAGGGATCCTCTGTTTCTCCAATGGAAATAGAATGTATGTTGTACCCTTTGGCGCTGAACATTGTTACTACTCTGTTGAATGCACCGAATTTATTTTCTACGAGAGCAGATATTATGTGCATCATTTTAGACCATCTCCTTTGGATCTAATCTACGAATAATCATATCGCTAATAGAAGCTCCCGCAGGCACAATGGGGAATACCATATCTTCTTTAGCAACTTTGAATTCGACCATTATGGGGCCATCGTTATAGTCGAGCATTTCCTTGAGTAAGTGTTCTACGTTATGAGGACTGTCGGTCGAATATGCTTTAACGCCAAAAGCTTCGGCCACTTTAACAAAATCTGGATTGCTGTCCGAGAGATCTGTAAAACTGTATTTTTCGGCGTGGAAAAGTTCCTGCCATTGTCGTACCATACCGAGGAAACTGTTGTTTAGTACAATTATTTTAATGGGCAGTTTATAATAAACGGCAGTTACCAATTCTTGAATATTCATCTGGAATCCGCCGTCTCCGTTGATTGAAATTACAGGACGGTCTTTTACGCCGAATGCTACCCCAATTGAGGCAGGCAGGGCAAAGCCCATTGTTCCAAGTCCGCCGCTTGTAATGTGTGAGCGTGGATGATTGAACTTGTAATATTGTGCCGTCCACATTTGATTTTGACCTACGTCCGTAACAATAATCGCTTCGCCTTTCGTAAGTTCAGACAATTTTTCAATTACATATTGAGCTCTCAGTCGACCATCGGACATATCGTATTCGAGAGGGCATTCACTCTTCCATTTATTGATCTGCTCCCACCATTCATCCAGTTCAGGTTTACGTGTAATTTCAGAGGCAAGTTCTGCCATTACATGTTTAACATCGCCTACGATTGGCAAATCGACAATAATATTTTTATCGATGCAAGTAGGATCGATATCTACGTGAATTTTGTAGGCATTGCGAGCAAATGTATCAACTTTTCCTGTGACTCTATCGTCGAAACGCGCTCCCAGTGAAATGAGCAAGTCGCAATGATTAACCGCTTGATTTGCCCAGTAAGTGCCGTGCATTCCGAGCATTCCAAGCGATTGAGGGTCGGTTCCAGGAAATGCACCAAGTCCTTGAAGAGTCATTGTAACAGGTAGATTATTTTCTTTTGCCAGGAGATACAATTCCCGATGTCCTCCTGACATTATAACTCCGCCGCCTACATAAAGCAATGGTCTTTTTGCTTTTTGAAGCATCATGGCGGCTTTTTTAATTTGATTCTGATGACCGAAAACCTTGGGTTTGTATCCTCTGAGTTCTATTTTATCGGGGTAATTAAATTCAGTGATGCTGTTAATTACATTTTTCGGTAAATCTACTACAACAGGACCGGGTCGGCCAGTTGAAGCGATATAAAATGCTTGTTTTATTGTAGAAGCAAGTTCAGAAATATCTCTTACAAGAAAGTTGTGCTTGGTAATAGGTCGTGTTATACCGCAAATGTCAGCTTCCTGAAATGCATCGTTGCCAATCAGGTGTGTGGGAACCTGACCTGTAAAAACGACAATTGGAACAGAGTCCATATAAGCGTCTGTAATACCTGTGACTGTATTAGTAGCACCCGGACCCGAAGTTACAAGTACAACGCCAACTTTCCCAGTTGCTTTTGCATAACCTTCGGCCATATGTGTGGCGCCTTGTTCGTGTCTGACTAAGATGTGTTTTAAGAAATCGACGTCATAGAGTTTTTCGTAGATAGGCAATACAGCACCACCGGGATACCCGAAGATATATTCTACGCCTTCTCTCTTAAGACATTCAAAGAAAATATCCGCACCGGACATTTTATTTTTTTTTGTGTTCATAATTACCCCTTTCATTTATCTTCATTAAAATTTAATATTGCACCGGTATTAGCAGAAGTAACCATTCTTGAATAGCGGGCTAAATAACCCTTTTTAATTTTGGGGATGAATGGAGGCAATTCAGCCAGTCTTTTTTCGATTTCTTCCTGGCTGAGCTCCACTTCTAATTTATAATTTGGTATATCAATCGAAATTATATCGCCATTTCTTAAAGCTGCAATTGGACCTCGATCGGCAGCTTCAGGTGAAACATGTCCAATACAAGCTCCCCTTGTCCCTCCAGAGAATCGACCGTCAGTAATCAGAGCGACTTTATCTCCCAGTCCCATTCCCATAATTTCGCTCGTAGGAGCCAGCATTTCCGGCATTCCTGGCCCGCCTTTTGGTCCCTCATATCTTATAACGACAACGTCACCTGGTTTAATTTTCCCGCCTCTTATTCCTTGTAAAGCTTCATCCTGTGAATTAAAAATAACAGCAGGTCCACGATGGACTAGCATATTTGGATCGACAGCGCCAGTTTTAACAACCGCTCCATAAGGAGCCAGATTACCGAACAGCACCGCCAATCCACCGGTTTTGCTGAAAGGATTATCGATTGTTCTTATTACATTAAAGTCTTTAATTTCTGCATTGGCAATGTTCTCGCCAAGTGTTTTCCCTGTAACTGTAGGGGAATCCAGAGAGAGCAATCCCTCTATCTTCGAAATTTCTTTGAGGATGGCAGATATCCCGCCTGCGCGGTCTACATCTTCCATATGGACATTTTTTGTTGCTGGAGATACTTTGCAAATATATGGTACTTTTTGAGCCAGTTTATTCAGTTCATTTAATTCAAAATCGATTTCAGCTTCGTTTGCAATCGCCAGAGTATGCAAAACTGTATTTGTACTTCCTCCCATCGCCATGTCTAAAGCAAAAGCATTAAGTATCGATTTCTTGGTAATAATATCTCTCGGTTTTAAATCTTTATTTATCAGGTCGATAATTTTACGTGCTGCTTCTTTTGCTAATTCAAGTCTTTTAGAATCGACGGCAAGTATTGAGCCGTTACCAGGCAAAGCAATTCCAAGGGCTTCCATAAGACAGTTCATCGAGTTGGCTGTAAACATACCGCTACAAGAGCCGCATGTGGGGCATGCAAAGTTTTCAAGTTCTTTTAATTGCTCGTCGTTAATTTCACCTGTGGAATACTTCCCAACTCCTTCAAAAACCGAGATCAGATCGACGACATTACCTGATGGCGTATAGCCGGCTTTCATTGGACCACCGGAAATAAAAATAGCAGGTATATTAAGTCTAACGGCAGCCATTAACATACCTGGAACGATTTTATCGCAATTCGGAATACAAACCAATCCATCGAGTCGATGAGCTTCGGCAACGGTCTCAACACTATCGGCAATTAATTCTCTGCTTGCAAGTGAATAACGCATGCCGATATGCCCCATTGCTATTCCATCGTCCACACCAATTGTATTGAACTCGAATGGCACTCCGCCCGCCTTACGAATTTCTTCTTTTACTATTTTTCCAAATTCTTGAAGGTGAACATGACCTGGAACTAAATCAATATAAGAATTGCACACGCCGATGAATGGCTTATTAAAATCTTCATCCGATTTGATTACACCGGTAGCTTTTAATAAGCTTCGATGCGGTGCTTTGTCGAAACCTTTTTTAATTAAATCTGATCTCATTTCAATCCTCTAACTTTGTAAAGAAATATAACTTTAGATATACCTTTAGGGTTTAGTCAATCCCTAAATTATCTTAAAAGTTATTTTATGTTATGGTTAGGGATTGACTAAATATTATTACCCTAGTATAATCACTAGGCTAATAATATTGATAATAATTAGATTGATAATCCCTAGAAGGTTAGTATCTAAAGATGAGTTAAAAGAAACAAAAAGGCTGTTGTTAGCGTGTGCTTGTGGCCCGCCGGATATTTGATTGGTTTTAATATGTTTTTTATTTTCAGCCATAACTCGAATGCAATTATAAGGGTTAATTGATTAGATGTCAAGTTTTTTTTGAAAAAATATTGCATAATTATTCATCCACATGTATATCTAAATACTCGGTGTCTTTTTTGGAAGATTGGACAATTCAGTTTATTTTTGCACTCAATCATTAATAGAGAATAACAATTATGAAACAAAGAATTGCTTTAATTGGTTTTGGCACAGTTGCGCAGGGGCTGTGTGAAATATTAATCAACAAAAAAAATGAACTGGCAAAAAAATATAACTACCACTATGAAATTGTTGCTGTCAGTGATATCAGATTCGGCACAGTATATAATCCCGAAGGACTTAATCTTAAAAGATTACTGCGTGAAATAAACGAAAAGGGTAAATTTATTAAAGATAAAGTTGAGTGGGATGCAATTGAGACAATCGAAAAATCTAATTCAAATGTCGTTTGTGAACTCGCATACACCAATCTGAAAAATGGTCAACCGGCCATTAAGCATTGCGAAACTGCGTTTAAGAACAGGAAACATATCGTTACAAGTAATAAAGGACCAGCCGCGCTTGCCTACCACAGATTGAAACGACTTGCAGATAAATATGGTGTACGTTTCATGATTGAAGGTACTGTATTAAGCGGAACTCCAGTTATTAACCTGGTGAAAGGTCCTCTTGCCGGAAATAATATAAGCGCTTTTAAAGGAATATTAAACGGCACAACGAATTATATTCTTACGCGTATGGAAGAAGGCATGGGTTATGAAGAAGCTCTCAAAGAGGCACAAAAACTCGGATACGCAGAAGCCGATCCAACAAACGACGTACAAGGTTACGATGCACGGGCTAAAGTAACAATTCTGGCTAATGTATTGATGGGCATTAAACTCGATATCAATCAAGTAAAATGCAAAGGTATTACGAAAATAACCCAAGAAGATATTAAAGAAGCAAAAAGAAAAAATGCTCGCTGGAAATTAATCGGTTCGATTGAAAAAAAGGATGGTCGAATAAAAGCCTATGTTAAACCAGAACTTGTTCCAATGACTCATCCATTAGCAGGAATAATGGGCTCGGTAAACGCACTTACAATAACGACTGATTTAATGGGTGATATTACAATAGTTGGCAAGGGAGCTGGAAAGATCGAAACTGGATTTTCAATATTAAGCGACTTACTTGCCCTGAACACTAAATCATAATTTCTTCTTAATAAGTTTAATAACCAGCAAGAAGAATCATCGTGAAATTTTAACATAGCTTATAAATGTCTTTTATAAAGAATACTAAGTATTGAGATAACTTGAACATCTGTTTTTGTTAAATTAAAATATAAACATACTTTTTAGCTAATCCTCAAAAAATTAGAATACTGTTTTCGTTCTATTTTATAGATTCTATAGAAAATTATATTCTTTTTTCAAAAATTCATTCAGTCTTGCATTAGAATTTTATTTTGTATCTGACTTATTTCATTTATAATTATGTCCAAACGGAGTAAGGGATAATGACGCCAGTTTTAGATGCTGTGTAGTAAAAGGGATACCGATTATTGTTATTGCGCAAAGGAGTGCAAAAATAAAATGTGTAATTGAGATTAGTATTCCACCAGTTAAGATCCACAACAAATTCATAAATGTTGATATACAACCACTTCCCCTTTCTGTTTGTACAACTTCTTTGCCAAACGGAAGGAGTGTAAGAAAAGAAATCTTGATTAGTTGAACGCCAAAAGGAATTCCTATAATTGTTATACAGAGTAATAAACCAGCAATGAAATATTCAAAAAAGAGAATAATTCCACCTCCAATAACAATCCACAAAAGATTTTCGAGCAATCGCATCGATTATACGTCCTGATTTATTGGATTGTTAGACGTTGAGGCAGGAATTTTGTTTTGGAATACAATAATGGATTGTGGAGGTGCGGGGAGTCGAACCCCGGTCCGAAGCTACATTTCAGTGAACGTCTACACACATAGTCTGTTTAGGTTTTGTCTCGTTTCGGTTGGAAAAACAGACAATTCCGCCCAAAACCAGTCCGTTAAAAATTCGCCTCGCCTGCACGGACACTCAGCTCGGCTATCGTACCTAAGCGTCGTTCGTTCAAATCCCGGTACGAGAGAATTTGAAGAACGGCTACCTTTTTTTAATTAGGCAGCTAAAGCGTAATTATATTCGCCATTTATTTTTTTTACCGTCGTTTTACGTGTCTACGGCAACACGGTGTGCAGTTCAAAGAACCTATAGCTCCGTCGAAGCCAATATCACCCCCATAAATTATTTTTTCCAGATAATTTCTGGGGTATCGTTAATTTGATTACAATATCGAGCTAATACAAATAACAAATCAGAAAGGCGATTCAAATATACCAAAATATTATTCTCAATTTCAACTGTTTTCATTAATGCCGCAACTTCTCTTTCAGCCCTTCTGCAAACCGTCCTGGCATAATGCAACAAGGCTGCAGATTTACTGCCACCGGGCAAAATGAAATTTTTCAATACAGGTAGCCGACCATCAAAACTGTCAATTAATCTTTCAAGGCGCTCAGACCTTGCCATTTCGAACCGATCTATTTTGACATTTGAATCGGCAGGAGTTGCCAAGTCCGTACCCATCTCAAATAATTCGACCTGTATACTGCGTAAAACTTCGATGAGTTCCGAATTCTCAATTTCTGTTATAGCTAATCCTAAAATAGAATTTAACTCGTCCACTGTTCCGTAAGCATTTAATCTCAGATCGTCTTTAAATACTTTTTTACCCCCGAGTAAATATGTTGTACCATTATCGCCGATTTTAGTATAAATTTTCATCGATTAATCAATTTTCCTCAGCTCAATTTCAAATTCTTCTCCCTTGTGTTTGATATAAAGAGGAGTGTCGTTTAAATATTTTTTCTTAATTACTGCAAGTCCATAAAATTTACCTTCTACATTGATGCCGCTTGTAATAATTCCAGCTAATTCATCAGCATTGTAAACTTCGTATGATTTATCAGGAATTTCCGCTTCGATTTTTATACCGACCAACTTTCTTTGAACTTTATCATAAGTATCGAGTCGGACTATGACTTCCTGACCGATATAACACCCTTTTGTAAAACTAATTTCACCAGTTAGTCCGACTTCGTGCGGATTAAAATCCATTGTTATTTCATTCTTACCAACTATACCATGTAAGATACGATAATATTTAAATGCATCTTCGCTGACAAAGCCGAAGTCGAATGCACTTTTATTTTCAAGGAGATATTCACAAAATTGTTTGTACTGATTTGATTTTATTACAATCTTATATAAAGTATTTCCTTTTTCAACATTTCTGAACAATATTGTATCGAATCCAGATGTTTGTGTAATAATTAAATTGTTATCATCGATTAAATGAAATTCTTGTCCAAATATAAGTGATAAATACGAAGCACTTTGCTCGCCAGTAACCGTAATAATTTTATATTCAGAAGTAACGTCTTCGGCTTTAATATCCTCAGTAATAATATACTTGTTGATCCAGTTCAACAGCTTTTTGTCCGGATCATGCTGTCCAATCAGCCAGAAGAAATCTGTAATATAAAGTAACACGGTTCGATCAATGAATCTCCCCTTATCATTCAAGAAAAGTGTATTTATTTTTTTGCCAGGGATTAAGTCCTTAAGATTGTTCGTGGAAATTCTATGTAAAAAATCCAGAGTTTCTTTCCCTTCCAGCTTAGTAATATTTTCCTCAAGGCTTACGGCTCCTGCACCATGGTATAGTAATTTATATTCTTCGTTAATATTTTTTGTTAAATGATTATTCGTTCCAATAAACATACACAACCATTTTTGTTTAATACTCAGTCAATATTTGCGAAACCAGCGCGGATTTACTTTTGTAACGTAAAGTTGTTTATTTTCGTTCCAGTAGAAAGGTATCGAATCCAGAACACGAATTTTGAGCGAGTCCTCAATAAATCTGTATTCATAATAATCTGGGTATTTATCGTTATTAATATTGGCAAGGGTTCTTTTGTGAACAATACCCACGTAGGTTTCGAGCAAGTGTGGTGGCTTGCGCCAGCCATCTATCAAGAAAAAATTATATTTTCTGTGTCCCGAAATTATCCCATCTTCATAAAAGAGCTCGACATATTTAATATTTTTTGGCTGCCATGTTTTAATCGACATTTTACTGAAGCCTCCGTGTATTGGTACTTCAGCTTCCCATATTTTTTCGAAGTTGTTGTCGGTGCATTCGAATAAGGTCAAATAAAAGAATGCTGTACCGAGTTTTGTACTGTCGAGGTTAATGAAACTTGATTCGTATCCCTGTACGTTTTTTCTCTCTACAAATCTTTCTGATTCTTTGGAACGGACAATCAGAGTCAGAACAAAATTTCCGCCGTCCTTAAAATAAATAACTGCCGGTTTTGGTATACCGTAAATTGTTGATGGTTCATTTTGAAGTATATATGTGCCGGGCGGATAATTTTCCATGATATACTCACCAAGCGCTATAGTATCACACGGGAATCTGTTTTTTGTTCTTTCTTTTTCTACTTCGAGATTGTATTCTCTTATTTCTTTTTCTTTACTGGATGAGGTTGCAGCATCTCCTCCTTCTTTTTGTTCGGAAGTACAAGCAGAAATTAATATTAGCGAGAGAACCAATAATTTGACTAATTTCATGACCCTTTTATTTCCGAAAAATCTTTCAAAAAGTAGGCAGAAGCAATCATCCCCTTTTTCAAATTATCAAGGACAAAGTGCTCGTTTGGTGAATGGATGTTGTCCGTATCGAGTCCTAATCCCATTAAAATTGCAGGGGCTTTTAACTGATTCATAAACTCGACTACAATAGGAATTGAACCGCCTTCACGAGTAAAGACAGTTTTTTTACCGAAAGCCTTCGAGACTGCCTTGGCCGCTATTTGAACAGTTTTGTCTTCAAGCGGAATAACAACTGGATAACCGTAATGAATCATCTTTACGTTTACTATAACTCCTTCGTGTGCCAGACTTTTGACATACTTGGTGAAATCTGCTGCGATTTTTTTAGGATTCTGATTCGGTACAAGTCGCATGCTGATCTTTGCGGAGGCTCTCGATGGAATAATTGTCTTTGCTCCTTCGCCTGTAAATCCACCAACAATTCCGTTACAATCGAGAGTTGGTCGAACCCATAGACGTTCCAGTGTGGTGAACCCTTTTTCGCCGTAGAGAGTTTTAACTCCCAACTCCCTTGCAAATTTTGCATCGGAAAATTTCAGGCGTTTGAAATTTTCTTTTTCTGCTTCAGTCAATTTCATTACATCTTTATAAAAATTCGGCACTGTAACTCGTCCGTTTTTATCGTGCAATTTTGAAATGATTTTTGCCAGTTCGTTTACTGGATTGACAACAGCTCCACCGAAACTTCCGGAATGAAGGTCGGCTTTAGGCCCTATCAATTCGACTTCCATATAAAGAAGTCCTCGCAGACCGTATGTAATTGTCGGGACTGCAGGAGCGTACATACTTGTGTCGGAAATTAATATGGCGTCGCATGAGAGAAGCTCTTTATGTTTCGAAATAAATTTGGATAAACTGCCACTACCGATTTCCTCTTCGCCTTCAATTAAAAATTTTACATTAACCGGCGGTGCGCCATAGTTCTTAAAAAAAGCTTCTACACTTTTTAAATGAGCAAATTGTTGACCTTTGTTATCGTTTGCTCCCCTCCCCCATAATTTTCCATTTTCAATCTTCGGTTCGAACGGCGGAAAAGACCATTTTTCAATTGGATCGACCGGTTGTACGTCGTAATGACCGTAGATAAGAACAGTTGGTTTATCCGGAGCCCCAACCCATTGACCATATACGATTGGATGCTTTTCCGTACTGAATACCTCGACGTTTGTCAAACCGATATTTCTCAGTTTGTTTGCCAGAAACTCAGCACATTTCACCATATCCTTACTATGTTCTGATGATGTGCTGATACTCGGAATACGCAGGTATTCTTTTAGTTCTTCCAAAGAATTTTCAAAATTCGTATTCAAATATTTGATTACATTATCCACGACTCCTCCGGTAGTTTCTTTTAGGGACTCAAAGCCCATTATCTTATGGATTCAAATTTAACTTTCACAACTGCGGGATTCAAGTAAATTAGTAGATAAAAAATTTTTATTCTGCCTTTATTTATTGGTAAATTTGAATGTCTATAAATTTATAACAAATGATATTAACAAAATACATATTAAAAAACCATCTGGCTCCTTTTCTTTTTTCGGTATTTACACTCATCGGCATCTTCTTGTTACAGTTCCTGATGAAATTCGCCGACCGATTAGTAGGGAAAGGATTGGGACTATGGATTATTATAAAATTGATAGTCTACAACCTAGCCTGGATGATCGTGCTTGTAATACCGATGTCAGTTCTGGTTGCAACTTTAATGGCATTCGGAGGAATGGCACAAAATAACGAAGTTGCCGTCTTGAAAGCCACCGGCATGAGTCTCTACAGAATGATATTGCCACCCCTTGGAGCCTCCGTTTTATTGGCTCTATTTCTAATCTATTTCAATAACAATATCTATCCCGATGCAAATCATGCTGCCAGAATTTTGATGGAAGATATATCACGTCAAAAACCGACACTATCGCTTGTACCTGGAGTATTTTCACAGGACGTCCCCAATTATTCAATTCTTGCACGCCAAATCGACCAGGAAAAAAATATATTGAAGGAGATCACAATTTATGACTATTCGACTCCACCATCTATTAATGTAGTTACTGCGAAAAAAGGTATAATTTATCTTTCGCCAAATCAGAAAAAATTGATAATGGATTTAGAGCTGGGTGAAATACACGAATTTAATAATAGCAACTGGGATGAATATAGACGACTTCGTTTTAACAGACATAAAATTGCGATGCCTGCTGAACAATTTACATTTGAGCAATCGACACCGGGCGGTCCTCGCGGCGACCGCGAACTTGGTGCACCACAAATGTTGCAAATTGTCGATAGCCTTCAAAAAACAAGGGAAAAGTATCTGGCCGAACTAAACAATACACTTTCTAATATTACAATCAATGAAACTCTTACATTACCCGAGAAGAGAGACGATAGGATATATGAAAATGTTAAACGAAGATTAATCAATCATAAAAATATATTAATAAACGTTTTAAACCGACTTGAATACAATAAAAAGGAGATTAATCGTTATTGGGTCGAAATCCATAAAAAGTATGCCTTACCTTTCGCCTGCATAGTATTTATACTAATCGGGGCACCGCTCGGCACAATGACACGAAAAGGTGGTTTCGGAATGGCAGCGGGAATCAGCCTTGTATTCTTTCTGATTTACTGGACATTTTTAATAGGCGGAGAAAAACTTTCTGACCGCGGATTACTATCACCCTTCTGGGGTATATGGAGCGCAAATATTTTGTTGGGAATTTTAGGAATCATACTTACGATTAAGAGCGCAAGAGAACGTATCGAATTGAAATTCGACTTCATCAATAAAGCAATACCTAAATCCTGGAAATTTAATGCGGATGAAAATGAAAATTCTTGACCGCTATCTGATTAAACAATTTTTACAATCCGTATTATTTGGATTGATCACTTTCACGGTGATTTTCGTAATCATCGACATGATGGAAAAACTCGGCGATTTTATCGACCAGAATGTCGATGCAAGTATGATAACGGAATACTACATCGTCTTCATGCCTGAAATAATACGACTAATGACGCCAGTTGCAGTTTTATTGGCAAGTTTATTCACTGCAGGCAAAATGTCGAATCTAAATGAATTAACAGCTATTAAAGCAGCGGGCATTAGTATCTATCGTTTTATGACTCCATTTCTTATAACATCATTTTTTATATCGATTCTATTGGTATATTTTGGAGGCTATATTGTACCGATGGCAAACAAACACAAAGTTTTTATTGAACAAACTTATCTAAAAAAAGGGATAGTCTATTTTGGAAGCAATATATACTTTCAGGATACAAAGAACAGAATAGTGACTATTAATCTCTATGACGTTGCTAACGACCAGGCTAATCAGGTTAGCATTCAGGAATTCTCACCCAACGACAACACTAAAATTTTAAGAAGATACGATGCATTCAGAATGAAATATGACACCCTAAAGAATCAATGGGTATTGTATAATGGAGTCGAGCGAGTATTCGGCGACACAACGGAAAGTATGTCGCGATTTGCAGTGAAAGAATTTCCTGGACTGAATTTTAAACCTGAGGATGTAATTAAAAAGCAGCGTAAACCAGAAGAAATGTCGCTCGTTGAGTTGAAAAATTTCGGAGACGAACAGAAACGTACGGGCAACAATCCGACTGCAATTGAAATTGAATATCAATCGAGAATTTCATTTGCTTTTTCGTGCATAGTTGTAGTGTTGTTTGGTTTGCCAATCTCGGCAAATAAAAGAAGAGGAGGGCTGGCGCTCCAATTTGGGATTAATTTGTTGATCACATTCATTTATCTTGTTTTCATGAAAGTAAGTCAGGCATTTGGTAAGAACGGAATGTTAGATCCGTTTTTAACGGCGTGGTTTGCAAACTTTGTATTTCTGATCGCAGCAATATTTAATTTAAAATACGCTTCGAAGTAATCCATTATTTTGTGGTAAGTTCAAAAACTCCATCCCAATCTGCAGGTGGTGGATTTGTAATATAAAATTCGCAACGCTCTGCATAAACTCGTGAAGGATAATCTTTCAGTTCATCAAATGTTCGCTTGAAGTAATCACAAGCAGCTTCAAAATTGCGCATTTTATACAAGCTTAAGCCCTGGAAATAAAAATCGAGTTTTTCCAGTGCTACCTTTGCTGCAACGTCATCCTTTAGACTGATCAGTTCATAAATTTTAGTCGGTACCATTTTACCTTTTACTCTGATTACATCGAGTTCCCTTGCGAGGAAATGTTCTTTAATCAATTCATAAGTCGATGCGCTAATCATAATATTAGTACCGTAGGCTTTGTTTGCGCTTTCAAGTCTCGATGCCAGATTGACGTTATCGCCCAGCACAGTGTAGTCAAATCTCTTTGCACCTCCAATATTACCCACAATTGCTTCACCTGTATTGATACCAATTCTAATATAAATTGGTATTTCTCCAACAGCCATCCAGTTCTCTCTCAGTTCAACGAGACGTTTTTGCATTTTTAATGCTGCATGACAAGCCAGCAACGCATGATCTTTTATTTCAACAGGGGCTCCCCAGAAAGCCATAATTGCATCACCTAAATATTTATCGACAGTACCTTTATGTTCAATTATGATTTCACTCATTTCGTTAAGGAATTCATTAATGTATCCGACCAGCTCTTCGGGTTTCCTTTTTTCGGAGAACGATGTAAAATTGGCAATATCACAAAACATTATGGTAATTTCTTTCCTTTCCCCACCCAATCTCAATTTTGATGGATTCTTTAATAACTCATTTACAATCTCCTTGCTTACATACTGGCTGAACATATTTTTTATAACAAGATTTTGCTTCCGCTCGGTAATAAAATTATACGCTGTCGACGTAAAATAGGACAATACCACCGCAAGCGAGTAATTTACTACCGGCACAACAAGATGAAAATCAATAAACAAAATTACAGCTCCTCTGTAGATTAAATATAAGCTACAGGCAATGGCCGTCATATTTAACACTTCAATGACGATACTATTTTTCAATTTAATATTTCTTACGGCATTTGTAAGAATAAAAGTAAGAAAAGAAAGAATTGAGGTAAGAATAAAAATTACAGAGGATGACTGCCTATATAAAAAATCTTTCCATAAAATATTTTGAATTACATTTGCATGGAATTCGATACCATAGAGGATGTTACTTCCAGTCTTGCCTTCCGAAAATGCAACCGGAAGCAGGTCTCTATCTTCTGGCATGGTCGAACCAATAATGACGATTTTATCTTTGAATATTCCTGAATGAAGCAATCCGATATCCGGGTCGTCCCATGTATTAACTTCGATGCCGAGCAATTGTTCGTCTGATGTTTCATAATCCTTATCATCCAGTACATCAATTAAATTAACTCTTTTGAACGTTGCATCACCTCCGTAAAAATTAATAAGCATACTTTCGGTGTCCCATTTAGGAATTCTGACGTCGTTCAAAATAAAATAATCGGCGGTATCTTTAACCAGATAATTGTTCTTCAGACTTTTGAACTTGTTGATGATAGCAAAGCTGAAAGTGGGGAAAGACTTTCCAATTACGGCAGAGCTGACATAAGGAAGATACCTGCGATAAACTCCGTCGTTATCGGATGGCACCTGTACAATCCCGATTGAACTGTCAACGCCAAAAAATATATTGTCTAAGTTGTAAATTGTACTGGAAATAAAACTCTTTCCCGCCTGTAATTTACTCTCATTTGAGATGTCGATTTTACCGGCAAGCACAACTTTTCCGCACCTTTTGATTGATAAAGACATTAGGGAGTCGTTCAACGAAGAATATGAATCCGGATTAGAAAAATTGATATCAATACCTATTGCTCTTACACCTGCTTGCGAAAGATTATCGATGACATGTGAAAAAATGGATCGCGGCCAGGGCCATCTCCTTTGACTTTCCGGTATCTGGTCGTATGTATTTTGATTAATTTCAAGGAGAATAACATTCGAACTATCTTTGATATCGAGTGCACCTCTTTCATGAAATCGTTTATCGATAAGGCGTAATTCCAGATCCTTCAATGGTGAGATCTGAAATGGCGATACATTCGTAATTAAAAAGGATAAAATTGCAGAAAGAAATACAATTAAAATCCCGCCAAATAAATCTTTCTCTTTTTTTATTTCCATTTAGAAATTTAATCTTGCATATAATCCAGCAATTGAATTGGTATATTTCCCAGGGTAATGGAATAATCGCGCCTGAAATCCAAGAAAAAGATTAGCAATCAAATTGTAATCTGCCAGCAGTTCTACATAATGTCTTTTATAATCCCCGAAACTTGGATTGTAAGAAAATGTAAATTGCAATCGATCTTCCAACATTTTATAATTTACACGTCCAAGTAATGAAACGTAATCGTAAGAAGTACTTTGCATCTCTGTCGAGTTGAACAGTATTTGTATCAAAGAAGTCAAATTACGGTTCCAGAAACTGTTGACCGACAAAGAAACTGAATTATAATTAAGATCATTATTAAACAACGTTTCATCTTCCCTCTTTTGATTTACAAGAGTGAAAGAAATCGAGTTGCGAACATACCAGTTAAAATTATACGACACACCCAGTGAAATTCTGTTCGTTTTGTCTTTAATCATATAATTGTTATAGAGAGTATCGTAAATATCGATGCCGTTATTTTTTTTGTAGACGCTGTACGATAAAGTAATTTTTGGAAAATTAATCCTTGGGAAATACGATATCGAAGATGAAATATTATCAAAAGTTGTAGTGGCAATTTTTGTATTCTGTAAATTGTCCTCCAGTTTTTCAACTCCAAGGGAAATGAACAATTGATTATCCAGAAGACGGAGACGATCGCTTATATTAAATCCTTTTACATCAGTCCTCAAATAATTCTGTCCAAATGACTGGAAATCGTTGCCACGATAAATGTACGAGGCTTTCAAAGTATTGTAAAAGTAATTGATATTTAAGTTGGTTTCTGCCGCAAACGAAGCTAATTCTTGAGGGTTAAGGGGACCCAGGTATTCGTTAACAGTTATGAAATTTCCGAGTAGATCGCGTATAGTTCTTATTTGATCGGGATCGACATCGATGGCTTTCCCTTCTCCAAATACCGAATCAATTCTGGCATCGTCAATTTCACCTGCCGAGATATCATTATTATTCATACTAAATGCTACCTGGGAATTGAATACTATGTTTTTGTTATCGAGAGCAAACATCAGATCTGTACCAAAGACTGCATTTTCTTTGGGCCTTGCTCCAAACTCAATAGAACCTGGATCGTCTTTGCCGTGTAAATAAGAAAAACCCAATTGAAAATTCTCACCACTGCCGAATGATGGTCTGAGTGAAAATATTTCTCTTTTATAAGTTCCCAGTTCCACTTTACCGTATGGATTGCCATACTTGAGTTCGTCTATCAAAATTATATTAGAGCCTAATGGAGCATTTTCCTTTTGATATGTTTCGATAAGTTTACCTTCAATACCACGCGAAATCTCACCAAGTGAACTTTGAATATTTAAAAGACCCAATTTAATCTCGCCGCTTATTCCCCGCACTCTCTTGCCGTTTAATATTAGCGATGGGAATTGAGGATACGTGTCGCCCAGATGAAGTTCAAAGACTTCGCCCCCGGCTATTTTAAGCAGATAACGATTGTAAGGTTGTAGATAACTTTTTTCTTCCGAAGTTAAATAAAGTTGTCCTTCTAAATTCAAGAAACCGTATGATGCATTTAATGTTGCGTTGATGTTGGAATACTGAGTGCTCGATTCGCTCATGTTTTCAGATCGGGTTTCAGCGCGTATATTCCCTCTTAATTTAAATTGATTTTCCAGCTGCTCCATTGTCTCAGTTGATACAACCTGAACTGAGCGGGATATTGTATGATAGATGTTGCCATCTTTGTTGTACACTTCCACTTTTAGAACATAATTTCCTGGTTCTATATTTATATTCGACGAGCTCAAAATAATCAGATCACCCGCAATAAGTGTTTTAGAACTGACATCTTCGTTGTTTAATAATATCCTGGTCTTCTTTATATCAACTGTTTCAGGGGCTTTCATGAAAGATAAACTTAACAGGAAATTATCTGGGGTTAATTTTTCTGATTGTGCGGGACTTAAAATTAAAATCTCTTTATCTTTTTCAGATGTCGCTTGAACTGCTATTTGAATGGGCGGGGCACCATTAAGTACTCCCTCCGGATAAGTCTCGGTAGATCCGTCTTTCAGATTTATGACAATGTAATATTCGATGTAAGGGCTTTGTACAGACTCGCCGACAATATTAACAGATGCAGTATTACCTTTAATCTCCATCTCTTTAAGACTATATTCATCTTTACCGAACTGTCTGAAAGCAATTTCCATCGAGGAAATATTTTCACCGGATGTCAGATTGGCAGTAATATTTAACGGCGAATTTTCGATGGCTTTACTTACCTGCACATCTGTAATATAATTACTGACCTGAGCATACATTAAGCTCGCCAATAAACACAAAACAATGATATATTTTTTACTCATAAATATACCTTGTAATAAATTTTTATTCTTCGGGAGCGTAGTACTCAATCTCAATTGTACCTTCATCAGTTTCAATATAAATTTTCTTAACTGCTGCATGCTTGGACATATTTAATTTATTCAGGTCTTCCTGATTTTGAGTGCGGAATTGGAAATTGCCATCGGGTGTGATAACAACTGTATTCCCTCCGTTCAATTGTCCACTACCGCCCTGAGGACCTCGAAAAGATAGGTCGGCCATTCCTGATTCTAAAGACATGGTAAAAGTGCTATCCTCGTCAAATTCGAGAAATCCATTCGTGCCTCGTATAGATGCAACGACCGTAGGAGTAGTAAAACGAAATTCTTCTCCCTCGTCTTGTTTATTCACATCAAAGCCGATCATCCCTCTTTGAAGAAACGCATCCTTGTTTAATTTACGTCCTTCCGAGGCACCGTAAATATGAAGTATTGAATTTTCTCGCACTCTTAAGATTCCCGACCCGTCTTTGAATAACACAACTGCCAGGGATTTCGAACCTGTTCTCAGTTCGTTTCCGTCAGAAAGGGGTAACCCAATTTTTGCTTCCTGCCAATTAGATTCTTTTTCGGTCAAGCGAAATGTTACACTATTAAATACTTTTTTAATTAGGGCAATGATTTCCTTTGTATCGTCGGCAGGTTTTTGAAGATTGCCAACTTCTCCACTTTTAAATCCAAAGAGAAGTGGAATAATTAATAAGATAAAAACTTTACTCTTCATTGCCTTCACCTGTTTTTAAACTCTACTGAAATTATAGATTGTTCATTTTGATCAAAGAAATCGAGAAGAGCATTCAAATCGCTGAAGTCAAGTTGATTTCCTTCGCTGTCTGAAATCTTAATCCCTTCGGGAGAAATCTCGCCGTTAAGAAATTTATTTATCAATTCCGAGCTTATCTTGTTTTGAAGGAAATTTGCCAATCGCAATATTACGGGATTGACCTCACGCACATTTGCAGCTTCTCCACCAGCAGTAGAAGAAGTTCTGAAAACTCTTGGTTTACTTCTCAATAATAAAATTTCACCGGCTCCTTCAATCTTTGCAGTAACCGAAACAACCACATTAGTATCCTGCAGGATTTCTCTTCCCAGGTAATTAGTAAGGTTTATTTGAGTGATATTTGCATCGACTTCAAGATTATCCACAAGCGGATTGCCAGAATTAAGAGCGTCTTCGTCGGATGCCTCATCATTCTTATAATTTGCCTTAATTATATAGCTGCTTGCTCCTATTGATTGGTCCCACGTAATTATAATGTTTCCAACATCGACTTCTTCAAATTGGAGAGGCGAGGTGATTTCAGGTGCAGTAGCATTAAGAAATGTAAAAATCCTTTCCACTTCATCTTGTTCACCTGAATTAATGTCCTGTACTTTCAAAACTACCCTGAAAATACCTCTTGGTTTTCCAATACTGACAATATCGGAAATAACATCAGAATTCAATTCGGATTCTTCATAAATTAAATCGTCATTATCCAGTTCGTCGTTATAAAAACTTCTGGATAAAAAAGGGGCGGTTTTGAAGTAGGCAACTTGAACAAAGCCGGAAGTTTCATCTTTTTTCCATTCTACAAATCCTTCAACAATTACTTCTACATTTTCGGGAAAAATTGATACTCTCATAACACGAGGTTGATTGGCGATATTGTTGTCCGGCAGGAATGCCGCAAGGTCTATAGTACTGAGGTCCTGAAAAATATCCAGTTGAATTGAAATCCCTTGCTGTGCATTTAAAGTTGTCGCCAGCAGAAAAACCAAAAGGGTAATTCTCTTCATTGCAGCTCCGATTTATTTTACCAGCCCTAATTGAAGACGACAGAAATGTAATTAAATATTATGATTTACTCAATTAAAATTTCGGAGCTTGCCCGGCGCTGTTTTTAATTTATCTTGTTTTCCTTATCGGGATTTATAAACCCATATTGAGGAGAAGTGTGAGCGTCGATTCGTATTTCGCCAAAGCGTGCTTCAAATTTTTCTATGTTGTCTTTAAGAGCACGCATTAGCATTTTTGCATGTTGCGGCGTTGTTATTATTCTTGCTAACACTTTTGCTTTTGGCACTCCAGGTACCACTCTCGTAAAGTCGATTACAAATTCAGCGGGAGAATGTGTTATTATTGCGAGGTTCGAATAGATGCCTTCGGCTTCTTTTTCACCCAATTCGATATTTATTTGTTGAGCTTTTATTTCGTTCTGTTCCATTGCCGCTCCTGTTTTATAGGGAAGTTTGCATTGCGAGGGAAAAACCGGGGGAAATCAAATTCCCCCGGCAAAAAATTATTTTCTTAACTGATCCGCCTTATTGAAAGCTTCTGCCGATTTTTCTTCGTTGCCAAGATTAGCGTGAACTTTACCCAATAATTCCCATATTGCTGCTTCGTTGGGATTTACTTCCAGATACTTTTCAAGATAAGGAATGGCAGCCTGGAATTTTTCCTTGTACTTAGTTTCGTCTATTTTCACATTTTCATTTTGTTCCATCTCCTCGCGTATCTTTGCACCCCAGCGAATATATGTTACAGCCAGGTTGTAAATTGCATTTGTGTACTGTGGGTCGAGCTCTATCGCTTTTTTGAAATGTTTTTCTGCACCTTCAAAATCATTTGCATTCAAAAGTAGAACACCTAAATTGTACTGATAGAATTTATTTTCGGGATCTTTTTCAACGCCTTTTTTGAAAGCTTCGAGTGCCACGTCGAGCTTATTTGCCGAAATATAAGCATTCGAAAGTCTCAATAAAATTTCGTTGTCATCCGGGAATAAATCTCTTCCTTTTTCAAGTACAGAAATAGCCTTATCAAAATATTCGTATGCTTTAACGCTATCCTGTTCATTTTTAGATTCGCGATATGAATCGATTAAAGTATTACCTTTTTCTGTATAGATTTGTCCTAACATTGAAAATGCTTCTGCCGAATTTCCAAGTGAAGTTAATTTTTCAAGCGGTTCAATTGCATCGTCAATTTTATTCATATTAAGATAAGTATAGACAAGATTAATGTAGCCAACCGACGAATCGGGTTGACACAAAATCGAGTTTTTAAATTGTTCCGCAGCCTGTTCGAAGAAGATTTGCATTGTATCCTTAGAGGCTGTATTGCTGGCTTTATTGAAGAAATTTACGCCTTT
The DNA here is from genome assembly GCF_051488685.1 of Melioribacter sulfuriphilus. Taxonomy (NCBI): domain Bacteria; kingdom Pseudomonadati; phylum Ignavibacteriota; class Ignavibacteria; order Ignavibacteriales; family Melioribacteraceae; genus Melioribacter; species Melioribacter sulfuriphilus. The sequence continues at coordinate 111,363 of NZ_JBPSEH010000008.1, read as the reverse complement.
GTTGAAGCTCGTTGCCCAGTAATATTTTTTAGAATCTTCAATCTGACTTTTGTACTTATCACTTATTGATAAAGATTTATCGAAAGCATTTAACATTTCGGGAATGTTACCTTCTTCACCATAAATATATCCCAGAAGATACCATCCTTCGTCACTATTTGGATTTTTAGCAATATCTTTTTGAAGTGCTTCTTTAGCTTTTTCGTACTGCTTTTGATTAATATAAAGCTTTGCGCCTGTCAATTCCGCCGAAGCACACTGAAATGCCGTAATCCCCAAAGCCATCCCCAAAATACTTAAAAATATAAGCGCTTTTTTCATTGATACTCCTGAATTTTATCTTAAAAAATACCTCGAAAAATAACCAATTTAAGATTCCTAAGTCAAGATTTTTTTCAATGCTTCACTAAAGAATCTCGCATTGAAGCTCTCCATTTTACTAAATGTCAAATTGATTTTAGAGTGTTAAAAGGATATTTTTAAAAATAAAAGAGGACATAATGAAAACAGAAGAAATCATCAGAAATGTGCCCAAAGTAATGCTTCACGACCATCTCGACGGTGGTTTGAGACCTCAAACGATAATTGAACTTGCAAAACAAATTGGATATAAAAAATTACCTACAACCGACGCAGAGGAACTTGCTGAATGGTTTCATAGAGGTGCAAATAAAGGAAACCTCGTTGAATACCTTCAGGGTTTTGAACACACCTGTGCAGTTATGCAGACGAAAGAAGCTCTCAAAAGAGTAGCTTATGAAATGCTGGAGGATATGAAAAACGACGGTGTATGCTACGTCGAAACCCGTTTTGCCCCGGTCTTTCATACGCAAAAAGGTCTTTATTACGAGGACATTCTTGATGCTGTCCTTGAAGGTCTGGAAGAAGGCAAAAGAGATTTCGGAGTTGGTTATGGATTGATTTTATGTGGAATGAGGAATATGAAGAATACACTCGAGATAGCCGAGCTGGCTGTAAATTACAGAAATCAAGGCGTGGTAGGATTTGACCTTGCGGGCGAAGAAGGCGGATATCCTCCCAAAAAACATCTCGACGCATTCCAGTACATAAAGCAAAAAAATTTCAATATTACAATTCATGCAGGCGAGGCTTTTGGTAAAGAATCGATATGGCAGGCTATTCAAATTTGTGGGGCTCACAGAATAGGACACGCAACACGACTTGTCGAAGATATTGTGTTCGATAAGGATGGCAACGTGGTTCAATTGGGGGAACTCGCACAATATATACTCGACACGAGACTGCCTCTGGAAATCTGTCTTTTGAGCAACGTCCATACCGGCGCAATCGACAAACTCGAAAATCATCCGTTCATCAAACTGTTCCGTGAAAAATTTAGAGTCTTCCTTAATACCGACGACCGCCTGATGAGCAATACTACTCTTACCAAAGAATATACAATAGCAAGTGAGCTGTTTGGACTTAATCTGGACGACGTCGAAAAGCTTAATATAAATGCGATGAAGTCATCATTTATTCCATACAAAAAACGATTATATTATATTTACCATGTTATTAAACCCGGTTTTCAGAAAATGAGAGAAAAATTACTATCATTAAAGGTATAATTATGGCTAAACCACTCTTTAAAAATTATTCTTATGAATTCGACAAGAACGAAAAAAAATTATTAATCACTTTTTGTAAATCAATTGTGAAACAAATGTCGAATGACGAGAGATTTTACACCGAAATTAAAACATTTAACTCGTTGATTCAAAAATTAGAAAGTAAAGATAACCCTATCAAACTGACAAAAGACGAAAAGACAAAACTCGTATTCCGACTGAAAGAAAATGAAAAGCATTTAGAAAAACAGATTAAAAATGCGGGATTCATAAAAAAATTGTTTTTCAAACCTCTCTACAAACAATATAAAAACATAATAGAGACGCACTTTAATGACTAAACGAGTAGTGAAAGCACCAACAGGCACAAAATTAACTTGTAAAGGCTGGATTCAGGAAGCCGCAATGCGTATGCTTATGAACAACCTGGATCCTGAAGTTGCAGAACGACCCGAAGACCTGATAGTCTACGGAGGCTCTGGTAAAGCTGCCCGCAACTGGGAGAGTTTTGATGCTATTGTAAGATCTCTGAAAGAATTAAACAATGACGAAACTTTGTTAATTCAATCGGGTAAACCTGTTGCTATTTTTAGAACTCATGAAAATGCACCGCGAGTTATAATATCAAATTCAATGCTCGTTCCTGATTGGGCAACCTGGGATGAATTCCGGCGACTCGAAAGTCTGGGACTTACAATGTACGGTCAAATGACAGCAGGTAGCTGGATTTATATTGGCACTCAGGGAATACTTCAGGGTACATATGAAACTTTTGCAGCATGCGCCGATAAGTACTTTAACGGTTCGTTATCCGGTAAATTTTTGTTGACTGCAGGATTAGGTGGAATGGGCGGAGCTCAGCCTCTCGCCGCTACTATGAACGGTGCTGCATTCCTGGGAATCGAAGTCGATCCTTCCAGAATTCAAAAACGACTCGATACAGGCTATATCGATGTAATGACCTACGACCTCAACGAAGCTCTTAAACTTGTACTCGATGCCAGAGAAAAAAAAGAAGCACTTTCGGTTGGACTGGTAGGTAATGCAGGCGAAGTGCTGCCGGAAATTCTAAAAAGAAATATCATTCCAGATATCGTCACAGACCAAACGTCTGCACACGACACTCTTAATGGCTACGTCCCGATGGGTATGAGTCTCGAAGAAGCATTGAGTCTTAGAAAACAAAATCCAGAAAAATATATTTCATTGGCAAAGAAAACAATTGTAGAGCATGTAAAAGCACTGCTCGAATTTCAAAAGAGAGGCGCAGTTGCGTTTGATTACGGTAACAATATTCGTGGAGAAGCAAAAGATAACGGTGTGGAAAATGCATTCGATATTCCGGGATTCGTACCAGAATACATAAGACCTCTATTTTGCGATGGTAAAGGACCCTTCAGGTGGGTGGCATTAAGTGGCGATCCAGAAGATATTTATGTTACCGATAATGCAGTTATTGAAGCATTACCAGACAATAAAAAACTTGTACGATGGATTGAAATGGCGGGTAAAAAAGTTCACTTTCAAGGATTGCCTGCGCGTATTTGCTGGTTGGGTTATGGTGAAAGAGCTAAAATTGGGAAAATTTTCAATCAGCTTGTAGCAAGTAAAAAAGTAAAAGCCCCCATTGTAATTGGAAGAGACCATCTGGATTGTGGATCGGTAGCATCTCCCAACCGTGAAACCGAAGGAATGAAAGACGGAAGCGATGCAATCGCAGATTGGCCAATTCTTAATGCTCTATTAAATGCCATTGGAGGAGCTAGCTGGGTATCCGTTCATCACGGCGGAGGTGTAGGGATTGGTAAATCGATTCATGCCGGCATGGTTATCGTTGCAGATGGCACATCTGCTGCTGAAGAAAGACTTGAACGCGTTTTAACTTACGACCCTGGTATGGGAATAGTCCGTCATGCAGATGCTGGATATGAAAGAGCCATCGACAACGCCTTGAAATTCAATATCAATATACCAATGCTCAACAAATAGAAATCATTAACAAACACAGGATAAATTAAAATGAAAGTATTAATAGCCGACAAATTTCCTGAACAGTATATTAAAAAACTGGAAGAAGCCGGTATTGAAGTCATCTATAATCCTAATTTAGGAGAAAAAGATTTGCCGGAAGCTGCACAAGAGGTTGATTGTTTAGTTGTGCGTTCAACAGTCGTCAGCGCCGAGACAATTGAGAAATCGAAGAATTTGAATTTAATTGTACGTGCAGGTGCCGGTGTAAATAATATTAATATACCTGCTGCAAACAAAAAAGGAATTTATGTTGCTAATTGCCCGGGTAAAAATGCAATTGCAGTAGCCGAGCTGGCTATCGGACTAATGATTGCCTGTGACAGGCGTATACCAAATAATGTAATTGATTTCAGGAATGGCAAATGGAACAAGGCCGAATACTCTAAAGCAAAAGGACTTTACGGCAGAACTCTTGCTATCGTAGGATACGGTCATATCGGAAAAGAAGTAGCAAAACGTGCTCAAGCTCTTGGCATGAATATCTATGCAAAAGATATTTCGAGGATTGAGGGTTACGGCGTTAAAGACTTTTCCGAATTCGACAAAGTTTTACCGATTGCAGATGTAGTATCAGTTCACCTCCCATCAACCCCAGAAACCAAAGGATTATTTAACGAAAAGATGTTTAATATGATGAAAGATGGAGCAATATTTATCAATACTTCGCGTGCCGACGTCGTAGACGAAGAAGCATTGATCAAGGCAGTAAAAGAAAAAAATTTGCGCGTGGGACTGGATGTTTTCAATGACGAGCCGGAAGACAAAAAAGGAAGCGTCTCTTCAAAACTTCAAGAACTCGAAAATGTTTATGTTACTCATCATATCGGAGCATCAACAGAACAGGCACAAAACGCAGTTGCTGAAGAAACTGTTAATATCATCCTTGATTATATTAAAAGCGGAGTTATTGCTCACTGGGTCAACAAAGCAAAAGCACCCGATACACACTATCAACTCGTCGTTAAACATTATGATAAGCCCGGCGTGCTTGCTTCAGTACTCGGTATAATTAAAGACGGCGATATCAACATAGAGGAAATTGAAAACATTATTTTCGACGGTGGACTGGTTGCATGCTGCACTATGAAACTTAAAGCTCCTCTCAGTAATGAAATGCTCGAAAAAATTAGACAAAATCCAGATGTAATTACTTACTCTCACGTAATGCTCGATTAATACAAAAAAAGCTGCCTTCCTGGAGGCAGCTTTTTTATTGTTCAGAACCAGATTAAATAAATTTCACGTCAATAATATCATCGATTATTCCGTGATAATATACCAGTTTAATTAGTTCCTGAATAGCTTCTGTTTCGTTGGGCGTTAGTTCATAATAAATTGAGTTAAAATTGTCGGCTATAAAGTTTTTTGTATCATCGCTCAAACCTAATTCATTCAAAATATTGTCGATATTGTCTTCAATCAATGTGTCGATTTTCTTAAATGTATTATTGAATGATTCAAGATTTTGTTTGTTTTCGGACACCAGCAAATAATTAACATATGGCAGATTTAAAAGATCGGAAATTTCATCTGCCAGACTAAGTCCTTTTTTGTATTTACTGTCAATAAAATTTTCGTCTCCAGCAATCAGATAGTCAAATTGAGGAGCTAATTTTAAAGAAGTATCCAGAATTATTTCAGGGTCAACTGAGTAACGTTCTTCAAAGAGAATCTTCGAAATTAAGGCTTCGTTGACGGAAATGTCGCCGCGAAGATATATTTTATCGATGGTTCTTTCACCCTTTACAAAATAGAGATAAGCGGCTGACAATAAACCATCAAATGAGATACCAATTTTCGAAGAAACGAAAATTTCCTTATTGTTGATTAATTCCAGTGAGGGAATAAGACCGATACTTTCTTTATCGTTCAACAAATTTTTTACTACTAAAGACGAAGGAGAAGGGATGATACAATAATTCTGTTTTATTGTAGGTTCATTGGTGAAAATCTGAATAAAGATATTATTTGGCACATACAAATTCATGGCATAGATAAAAAAAGCCGCATCTTAGAGCGGCTTTTCATATTATTTATCATTCTTATTTTTAATTTTTGCGGCTTTACCCGAAAGATTGCGCAGGTAGTAGAGCTTAGCACGCCTTACTCTACCCTGACGGATAACTTCAATTTTGGCAATTTTGGGTGAATTAAAGGCGAAAATTCTTTCGACTCCCACACCACTTGAAATTTTGCGAACCGTAAAAGTTTTTGTTAGACCTGAGCCGCGTATGTTAATTACGTCTCCTTCGAAAGGCTGAATTCTTTCTTTATCGCCTTCAATAACTCTTACGTGAACTTTAATACGATCGCCACTTCTGAATTCTGGAATATCTGTGCGTATCTGTTCAGCTGTCAGTTCTTTTATCTTATCCATTGTTACTCCGTTTTATTTATTTTTTTCCATTTTTCTGTTAAAATTTTCGATTGCTCTTCTTTCCACATTTTAATTCTTTTTTCGTTGCCCGATCGTAACACTTCAGGAACCTCCATTCCTTTATAAACCGCTGGCCGAGTATAATAAGGTGCTTCAATAATATCACCGTCCATAAGTGAATCGTTCAATGCCGATTCGCTGTCGTTGAGTACTCCCGGAATCAATCGAACAACAGAATCAATTATTATTAGAGCTGCAATTTCACCACCGGTCAAAATATAATTACCTACCGAAATTTCGTCGGTAGCAAATTTTTGTCTTACGCGGTCATCGATACCTTTGTAGTGTCCAGCAATAATCATAATATTTTTTGCCAGCGAAAATTGATTGGCAAGTTTCTGGTTGTAAAACTTACCACCGGGAGTCGGGAATATTATATGGTCGTATTTCCGCTGGTCCATTAATTTTTCAATACATTCAAAGAACGGTTCCGGTTTAAGAAGCATTCCGGGTCCACCGCCAAAGGGTTTATCGTCTATCTGCTTATGCTTGTCGTATGCATAATCCCGTAAATTATGAACGTATACTTCAACTTTTTTTCTTTCTTGCGCTCGCTTGAGTATACTGGTATTTAACGGACTCGTAAAAAAATCGGGCACTGCTGATATAACGTCAATCCTCATTGTCATAGAGCAAATCGCTATCGTCTGTTAAGTCGAGTCTTTTTTTAACAGCATCGAAATTTTTAATATAATTTTTTATTGCCGGAAAAAGGATTTCTTTTCCGTCATTGTCTTTAATAACATAGACGTCATTAGATTTAAGAACCCAAACGTCTTCAATTGTGCCAATAAAAAAACCTGCACGGTAGACCTTACTACCTATCAAATCATGGATAAAGAAAGTAAAATCGTCAAGTTCAACTTTGTTTTCTTCATCCACGAATAATCTCTTTCCAATAAACAAAGCTGCATCTTCAGCCGTGTCGAAACCTTTTATTTTCAGTAAGACACGGTCATCTTCAACCACACTCTCCTCGACTTCGAAACGTTTTACATTGCCAAAAAACTCAGCATAAACATAATCGAGGTTGAAGAATCTCTCAATAAAATCGGAATAGGAATCTACCGCAAAAAATCCTTGCTCGCCTGCAACGGATTTAACAACAGCAATTAAGATTAGATCATTTACCGAAGGATTTTGCATCCCGCAGCAAACGATTAATCTAAGATTTTTAATATGGCACGTTTACCTTCTTTAGCAGCGATAGCTGTCAGCAATGTACGCATTGCTTGAGCAGTTTTTCCCTGTTTTCCGATTACCTTACCGACGTCGTCAGCACCGACTTTAAGAGTAAGTTCAATGGTTTTTTCGTCGGGAGTGGATTCTTCCAGCTGTACAGTATCGGGATTATCCACAAGGTGTTTTGCGATAAATTCAATAAATTCCTTCATGAGAGTACCTATAATATTGTAAATAACGGGTACCTAATTTAGAGTACCTGTTTCCATAATTATCGGATTCAGGCTTCTTCGGAAGCAGTACCCTGTGCTTCCTGTGAATCTTTAGACTTTACTTCATCCGACTGTTTTTCTTCTTTTTTGGTTTTGGCTGCTTTCTTATTCAGTTTAGCTTCTAAATTAGCTTGCTTCATTTTTTTCCATTCTTCGAGTTTTGTCTCTATTTCCTGCTCAGACAAACCCTTTTTTTGTAGTTGTCTTTTAAGGAAAATTCCCTGAGCAGAAAGCAGATTTCGAACCGTTGTAGTCGGTTGAGCTCCAACATTTAACCAGTAGAGAGCACGTTCCTCTTTAATTTCTACTGCAGCCGGTTCAGATTTGGGATTATACGTTCCAATTGCTTCGATAAATTTACCGTCTCTTGGTGATCTCGAATCGGCAGCAACAACTTTATAGATAGGCTGCTTCTTTTTTCCCATTCGTTTCAGTCTTAATTTAACCGCCAATTTATTTATTCCTCCTTTATGTTTAATTTAATCCAAATTTTTTCAAATTCAACATCCCCCTTCCACCACCTTGTTTATTGATCATCTTGATCATTTTCTGCATTTCATTAAACTGCTTAATAAGTCGATTGACATCCTGAATCGAATTACCACTACCCCGTGCAATTCTTTTGCGTCGACTACCATTAAGAATTTTTGGATTTCGACGTTCTTCTTTTGTCATCGATTGAATAATTGCTTCCACTTTTACCAATTGTTTATCGTCAATGTCCGCATTTTTAATTGCCGAACCGACTCCCGGGAGCATTGAAATGATCGATTTTAAAGAACCCATTTTTTTTAGCATCTTAATTTGTTTCAAAAAATCGTCGAAGTCAAACTTATTTGCTAATAATTTTTTTTGTAGCTCTTCGGCTTCCTTTTCGTCGACCTGCTTTTGAGCCTTTTCGACGAGGGAAATGATATCGCCTTTCCCGAGAATTCTGGAAGCCAGCCTGTCGGGATAAAAGACTTCGATCGAATCGAGTTTTTCGCCAGTACTTACAAATTTAACCGGGCGATCGACAACGGCGCGTATTGAAAGGACACAACCGCCTCGCGAATCGCCGTCCAGCTTTGTAATTACAATACCGTCAAAGTCAACTTTTTCATGAAAAGCCTTTGCAGAATTAACAGCATCCTGACCGGTCATCGAATCGACAACGAACAAGGTTTCAGTCGGCTTGACCTTTGCTTTAATTGCAGCGGCTTCTTGCATCATTTCTTCGTCAATATGCAATCTGCCCGCAGTGTCGATAATTACGGTATTGAGCTTATTTCCTCTGGCATACTCGATAGCTTCTTCGGCAATTTTCACCGGATCCATACAGCCGTCAATCGAAAAGACTGGAACGTCGATCTGTTTGCCAAGTATTTTCAATTGGTTGACAGCTGCAGGCCGATAAACGTCGGCAGCAACTAAAAGAACATCTCGTTTTTTGCTTTTTAATAAACCTGCTAACTTGGCGCTGAATGTAGTTTTACCACAACCCTGAAGTCCAATGAGCATAATGGTTGTAATTCCGGAGGGATTTAATTTAATTTCCGCCCCGTTACTGCCAAGTAGCCTGGTTAATTCGTCATAAATAATTTTTGTAATAAGCTGACCGGGAGTAATGGAAGTAAGAACTTCCTTCCCAAGTGCTTTTACCTTGACATCTTCAATAAATTGCTTTGCAACTTTATAATTTACATCAGCATCCAAAAGAACACGACGAATTTCCCGAAGAGTTTCAGAAATATTTTCTTCGGTTAATTTTCCCTGTCCAGTTACTTTCTTAAGTACCCGTTCGAATTTTTCAGTCAGTTCTTCGAGCATAGTTAATCAACTCTCGTTAAGATAATAAAAAGGTGATGAATATCAAACTATTTCAGTTCCGGCTTCTATTCTAACGGGTTTATCCTTCTTTAAGTGCATTTGCCCCGGATACAATTTCAATTATCTCTCGAGTAATAGTTGCCTGTCTTTCCTTATTATATGTTATCTGCAAGTTTCTGATTAATTCTTTGGCATTTTCAGTAGCCATATCCATTGCCGTCATTCTGGCGCCCAATTCTGCAGCATACGATTCGAGCAACACTTTCCACATTTGTGAATTGAGATGCTTGGGAAGCAATGAATTGATTATGCCAACTTTATCCGGTTCGTATATATACTCAGCTACGTTCACTTCTTGATTTTCTTCAACAAATGGTACAATCGGTAATAATTGTTCTACAACTGTTTTTTGTTGAATAATTGACCTGAACTCGTTATAAATAACAACGACTCTATCAATTTGCACGTTAATAAATTTATGCGTCAGTTCTTTGATTAAGCCGGAAGCGAATTCAAATTTCAAGCGAGAAAAAATTCCGGGGTGTGCACCAGCCACTTTGTAATTTCGTGTACTAAAATAATCGAGTCCTTTTTTGCCTACACAATAAAGTTCTAATTTGCCTTCTTCATAATATCTATTGTAGTCGTTTTTGATCAATTCTTCGGCTGTACGGATAACGTTCATGTTAAAACTGCCGCAAAGCCCTCTGTCGGAAGTAACGATAACAAAGGCAACGCTTTCTACTTTGCGATCAGTTAAAAACGGGTGGCTGAAGTTCTTTTCGATCTTTAAGAGGTGAGACAACACTTCGGAAATTTTACGCGAATAAGGACGAGCATTAATAATATTTTCCTGCGCCCGGCGTAGTCGCGCCGCTGCTACCATTTTCATTGCTTTGGTTATTTGCTGCGTGCTCTTTACGCCAATAATTCTTCTTTTTATGTCCCTAAGCGTTGCCATTCTTATAATCAGGATTTATTGAATTTTTGTAAAAATTCTTCTGCTGCCTTTTTAAGCAGTTCTACAGTGTCTTCTTTCAATTCTTTTGTAGTACGGATATTTTCATAAATTTGAGGATACTTCAACTCCACATATTCATGAAATTCTTTTTCAAATCTTTTTACGTCTTTTACTTCTATTGTTTCAAGGTAATCGTTCGTCCCGATAAAAACGCTTACAATTTGTTTCTCAACGGGTATCGGTGTATACTGACCTTGTTTGAGCAACTCAACGAGGCGAGCACCTTTAGCAAGCGTTTTCTGTGTAGCTTTATCGAGGTCCGAGCCAAATTTTGCGAACGCTTCGAGTTCACGATACTGTGCTAAATCGAGTTTGAGTGAACCTGCTACTTTTTTCATAGCTTTGATTTGTGCGTTACCACCCACACGTGAAACCGATATACCCACATTGATTGCCGGGCGTACACCTGCGTTAAACAAATTTGGTTCAAGATAAATCTGACCGTCTGTAATCGAAATAACGTTTGTAGGAATGTATGCCGAAACGTCACCCTGTTGTGTTTCGATAACTGGTAATGCCGTCAGGCTTCCTCCGCCAAGATCTTCACTTAATTTGGAAGCACGTTCGAGTAAGCGGGAGTGAAGATAGAAAACGTCGCCAGGATAGGCTTCGCGTCCTGGAGGTCTTCTCAAAAGAAGCGATAGTTCTCTATATGCAGCTGCTTGCTTCGATAAATCGTCATAAATTACAAGTGCATGACGACCCGAATCTCTAAAATATTCTCCCAGCGCAGTACCTGCATACGGCGCAATATACTGCAAAGGAGCAGGAGCCGAAGCCGGTGCGGAAACTACAGTGGTATATTCCATAGCTCCATTTTCTTCAAGTTTAGCTACTACCTGCGCAACTGTAGAATTTTTCTGCCCGATTGCAACGTAAATACAATAAACGGGTTTAATACCGTATTTTTTCGCTTCCTCGGTATGAGTATACTTTTGATTAATAATTGTATCGATAGCAATGGCAGTTTTACCAGTCTGACGATCACCAATGATAAGCTCTCTCTGGCCTCTTCCAATTGGAATCATCGAGTCGATGGCCGTTATACCAGTTTGAAGCGGTTCTTTAACTGGTTGACGATAAATTACTCCGAGGGCTTTTCTTTCAATTGGAGCGTATTTTTCGAATTGAATAGCGCCTTTGCCATCAAGAGGCTGACCGAGCGGGTCAACCACTCTGCCCAATAGTTTTTCGCCGACGGGAAACGAAGCAACTCGTTTGGTTCTTTTTACAGTATCGCCTTCTTTAATTAAGCTCGATTCGCCAAAAAGTACGCAACCGACACTGTCCTCTTCGAGGTTGAGCACCATTCCAATAACATTATTTGGAAATTCCACCAGTTCGCTTGCCATTACTTTCGACAATCCATAAATACGCGCAATACCGTCACCCACCTGTAATACAGTTCCGACATCATAAACTTCAACTTCGTTGTCGTAGCCGGCAAGTTGTTTTCTTAAAATTGCCGATATTTCGTCAGGTCTGATTTCTACCATTTTTCTTTCCTAATTGTTCGATAAACTAATATCTTCAGATAATTTTTTTCTCAGGCGTCCCAGTTGACTCTTTACAGAGGCATCAATTATAGTATCTCCGTATTGAGCCTTGAAACCACCCATTATTTTTTCATCTACATTGTAAGTAGGAATAATTTGTTTTCTGGTAACTTTCTCAAGATTTTTTTTCAATTCCTCCTTTAATTCGTCAGGAATATCCACCGCGGTAGTTACCTGTGTTCTGAGTATTCCTTTTTTTTCATCATAGAGAGAAAGGAATTCGTGCATAATTTCTTTGAGAATATCCTGTCTGTTTTTTTCGAGAACGAAATCGATAAAATCAACAATAACTTTAGAAATTTTGTTTTCAAAAATCGAATGGAGAATAGCTTTCTTATCAGAATGCTTGACTACTGGATTTTTCAGAATCGCTCTAAGCTCTCTGGAAGCTTCCAGCGTACTGAAAACAAAATCGACATCCGAAGCTGCTTCGTCGAGCAAAGCCTCGTTGTCTTTTGCTTTTTCAAGCAATAAACTGAAAAGTGAATTGGCATAACGATATGCAACTCTGTATACACTCATATCAATTCTTAGATAGATCTTCCAGGTACTTTGTGATAATTTTAATTTGTTTTTCTTTATCGAGATTTTCTCTCAATATTTTTTCTGCTGCTGATACTGCAATGTCTGCCACCTGATCTTTTAATTTAGAAAATGCTTCGGCATTTTTACGTTCGATTTCTTGGGTAGCTTCTTCAATCATTTTCTTGGCTTGTTGTTTGCTGTCTTCGAGAATTTGTTCACGTAACTTATCGGCATATTGCCGACCCTGTTCAATAATTTTTTGAGCTTCAGCTTCGGCTTTTTTGAGGTTTTCTTTATTTTGCTCGAAAAGCTTTTCAGCCTCAATTCTTGCCTTTTCAGCTTTTTCAAGAGATTCTCGTATTAAATTTTCCCTTTCATTTAAGGAATTAAGAATCGGTTTCCAGGCTATCTTCTTCAAAATAACCAGCAACAGAGCAACAGTAACGAGTGTCCAGATTATAAGTCCCGGGTTAACATCAAGTGGACTACCTGGAGCCTCGCCTGTGTTAAAGAGAAGCAGAGCAAACATTTTCCCAAGTATCATTATAATGATTCCTTAAATAAAAGAGTCAAATATTATTTTAATGCCAGAAGAATACAAATAACGAGCGCAAAGAGCGAAATACCTTCGATTAATGCTGCAGCAATAATCATAGAAGTTCTGATATCACCTGCAGCTTCAGGTTGACGACCGCTGGCTTCCATTGCTGAGCTGGCTAATTTACCGATGCCAAAGGCACCGCCAATAACTGTTAATGCTGCTCCAAAACCGGCTGCTAAATATGCGAAATCCATTTAATTCCTCCTTTAATATCTGTTATTAATTAATGTTCTTGATGATATGCCATCCCGATGAACAGGGATGAAAGCATTGTAAAAATGTATGCCTGTATTAATGCAACCAAAATTTCGAGCAAATAGATAAAAAGAGCAAATGCAACTGAAACAGGAACAACAATATATGTTTTAAGAATAAATATCAAACCAAGCAGAGCCAATATAACAATATGTCCAGCTGTCATATTTGCGAAAAGACGAATTGCCAGTGCAAATGGCTTTGTAAAGAGTCCCAATATTTCAACGACAAACATAATAGGTATCAGCCAGACCGGTATACCGTGCGGTATTAGACCTTTGAAATAACCGAAGAATCCATTTTTAATTATGCCACCAATCTGAATAACAAAAAAAGACATAGTGGCCAATGTAGCTGTAACGGCTATATTACTCGTGGCAGTTGCAGCATACGGCACAAGTCCTAAAAAATTACAAGTAAGTATGAAGAAAAAGACTGTCAAAAGGTATGGGAGAAACCTATCGTATCCACTACCGATGGTTGGCCGTGCAATTTCGTCGCGTACGAAAACAATCAGAACTTCCATTAAATTTGATACGCCGTGAGGTACGTGCGATTTCCGGTATTCCTTAGAAACTTTCCAGAAGATAAAAATTAACATTAAAGCAGCAACCCACATAAAGACTACATGTTTGGTAATCGACAGGTCAATTCCAAAAAGGTGAATTTCTGGTAGATGAATAATGCCAAAAGGCTCGAAATCGAGTTCTCTCGAATCGAGTATGTGGTGCATTATCCAACCGGAATCATTTCCTCCCGATTCCGCTGCTTTCAAAGTATCTGTTACTGCAGAGGTATTATACCACATTTTTAATTATTTACCTTTTATTGCATCCGCTTTTGCCTTTACGGCTTTTATCTCGACTATTAAAAACAAAATATACCATATAAAGAATGCAAATATAAACCCATATTTATCAATTTTCAAGAATTTTAAAGAAAGAAAAATTAGAAGCAAAACCAGAATCATCCTTAAACCCATACCTCCCAGGTTATAAAGAAGAAAAATTTTATTCCCTTTTTCTGTCGACTTTTTATACAATAATGAAAAGACAATAAAATTTATGAAAACAATACCACTGGGCACCATTATAGAGATAAATAGACCTGAATTTATAATATTTGTCATAAAGGTCATAAGAACAGTTAAATTCAAAAACATATATAGAACTAATATATTTTTAGCTGCTCTAATCATTTTTTTTCTTATTTAAACTCATAACAGCTTTTATAAAATTGTAAATTCCTGCAAATCCGCCGAAAAACGAAAAAATAATCGTTAACCAGGGATGCAAATTGAATTTTTTGTCGAGCCACCTTCCCAGAAAGAACATTAGTATGATTGTAGCAGCCAGTTGTGTACCCAGACCGAGATACGGACCGACAGTTTTGTAAGTTTCAGTAAGTTTAGACGTTGTGTTATTTATTTTCTTCATTAGATAGCTTGGGTGCATTCATACTGCTATTTCCGTCGAAGACCGCACCTTCTTCTACAATTAATATTCTTGATATAATATCACCCTTGACGACCGCTTTCGATTCAAGGCGCAATTTTTCGGCAGCTATAATTTTACCTTCTACTTTGCCGTTTGTAATTACATTACGTGCTTTAATTTCTCCAATAACTTGAGCTTGCTCGCCCATAGTCAAATTTCCATTAACTGAAAGATTTCCCCTAACTATTCCGTCAATTCTTACGTTTCCTTCGCTATTAATATTACCTTCGATTTTTACGCCGTTGCTAATTATACTTACTTCCTCTTCGTTAATTTCTTTTTTCAATGCCATATTAAACTCCTATTTAATTAGAATATATTGCTCGGGGTCGACAGGTTTGCCTTTAAACCACAATTCGAAATGGAGATGTGGTCCTGTGGTTTTCGTACCCGAATTGCCACTTAGAGCGATTAATTCGCCAGCCACCACATAATCCTGCGGCTTCTTCAAAAGCTCAGAGCAATGTTTGTAGATCGAAATATAATTGTCATCATGTTGAAGAATGATTGTATATCCATAGTCAATTGTATAGTTGGCAAAGATAACCAGTCCACCGGCTGCGGCATAAATTGGAGTCCCTTCTTTAACTCCCAGATCAAGTCCCATATGCCCTTCGGAGGGATTAAATTTTTTTGTGATGACACCTCTGACGGGTGTAAAAAAAAAGATTGGTTTCCCGGTTTCTTTATCTTGCTCGGATAATTTATAATATAATAACGAAATCGCTTTCAAAATATTCCCGCCAAGTTCGATTCGTTTTTTAATATTCTTTTGAAGTGAGTCGTAAAGAATACGCGTAGAATCGGATGAATCTGAATTTGCCAGCATTACCGCATATTTTAACTTTTCATTGGTAGAAGCGATTTTTTCGAGCTGTGAAGTCAATAAGTTTACTTTCCCCTGCAGTTCGTTTATTTTTTCTCGCTGGAGTTTCAGTTCCTGATTGTCCAGTACAAACATAAAATTCTTGATTGGTGTAACTGAAAGAATGAAAATCAGGATGAACCATGCAACTACAGTATAGATAAAAACATAGGCACTTGCACGGAGTAGACTTAACTTATAAGTTTTTGTACCCGAGTCGGGAATATTCGGGGTAAGAAGGAAAAATATTTTTTTGAATTTTTTTAAGTTAAGCCAGTTCATCAATAAATTCCGTGATAGACAGCCTTAAAATAACAATTTAGTTAGATTTTTGCTTTCGAATTAGCAAGCGTTCCAATTCATTAACAATAATGTCCGGCTCGAGCATATACCCGCAATCGAATGATTTAATAGGACATGAATTATGTCCATGAATGCCGCACGGTTTGCATTCGAGACCTGCGTAAGAGACAATCGAACTGAAACGGCTATATGGGTAAAAGCCAAATTCGGGAACCGTTGAGCAATAAACGTCGATAACTGGCGTATCTGTTGCCATAGCCATATGCACTGGTGCACTGTCGTTTGAAATCAGCGCATCGCAATTCATCAGCAAAGCCACGCTTTCAATTACTGTTAATTTTCCTGCTAAAGAAATTAAATCCGTCATGTCGAAGTTTTTACTCAAATTTTCGCATAGAGAGATGTCGTCTGGTCCTCCGATCAAAATTACGAAATAGTTCTTTTCAATTAATTTTTTTATTACTTCGTCGTAGCGTGGGTATCTTTTGGTAGACCATACAGAGCCAGGAGCTATGCATATTATTTTCTTTTCCGAAGATGGCAAAAGAGATTTAACTTTTATCAATACTTTTTCTTCTATTAAAAATTCAGGAAATATTTTCCAGGAATCATCTTTTTCATTCTGCCCAGCAAGTCTGAGATTTCTTTCCACCTCGTGAATAGAATTATGATACTCAGCGCGATAATTATAAACCCAACTCATTGCAGCTTTATCAAATCCCGCTCTGAATTTTATCCCTGACATTAATGCAACGAGAGAAGAACGGAAAGAACGGTGTGGGGAATAAAGTCGCGTATATTTTTTACTTCGTATTCCTTTAATAATAGAGAAGAAAGTATTGAAAGATTTATCCCTTCTTTTGTCGTATAAAATCAGTTCATCCACAAAGGGAGAATTTTCAAATATCTCTTTTGATTGCGGTATAGTAAGTACGTCAATAATACTGTTAGGAAATGAATCTTTTAATTTCCTTATTAGCGGTAGAGTGAGGATTGCGTCGCCCATAAAAGCAGTTTGGATTACGAGTATTTTTTCATGTTTATTCAGTACTTCCATATTTTGTGCATCCAGAAATACTGCGAGGGATATTTTCTGATATAGCTTTCGAGGAAGGAAATATAGTTTTGAGTTATATAAATTAATTTTTCATTGTATTCCCCCTGTACTAAATCGAGCTCTAATTTACTTGTATAAATTTTATATTTGAAATCATGCTGACGTACAGCAACAAGCAAAAGAATATCGCTACCTGTTTTTAGCGCAAACGCTGCAGCTCCGGTATTTAGAGCCGTTGGTACATCAAAGAAGCTGAATCGAAACGCATCTGCTGGTCCTCGCTGGTCACCGGCAATGCCAACCACTTCCCCATTTTTAAGTGCACTAAATATTTGTTTAACCGTTACACCAGAGGGAATAACCCTAATATTTCCGCGCTTGCGTGTGCTTTCTAACCACTTTGTAATGTAAATATTTCTTTGTGGTTTAACCAGAACATTATAGACAGCTGGAATATTAACAGCCAATGCCGACATAATAACTTCCCAATTGCCAAAGTGACCGGTAAGTAGTATCGTTCCTTTTTCATTGTTAATTATCTCTTCAATATGCGCCTTATTTTCAAAAATAATTTCGTTTTTGATTTCTGTGTCTTCAAGAGAAGGCAAAATCATCAGTTCGGAAAATGTAATTGACATATGAACATAATTTTGCCTGGCAATTTTATGAATTTCTTTTTTAGATTTTTCCGGGAATGCTTTTCTTAAATTCTTCAGTACGGTAGATTTTCGAATAGGAATTAAATAATAGAATAAGAAGCCAATAATACGTGCTAATTTTCTGGTACGATTAAGACCGATTTTATTAAAAACTGCAACCAGACTTCTAAAAAGAAAGTACTCGATTTTATTTTTGTCGGGCATTCTTATTGAGTGGTTTTTAATCTGTATTGCCAGTTGTCGTCCCGCACTTCACCGCGTTTGTCGGAATGGAGCAACTCATAATTTCCAAATCCGGTCACGTCCCCAAAAATAAAAGTTACACCACCTTCGATTTGATTATAGAACCAGACCTCGTAAGGTTTCATGTTCGATTGATTAGGATATCGATCCCGCTGGTCGGGTTCGCCGTATATGAGATAAACGCGTCCCCTGTCCGTAAGATATCCTGGACGTGTATAATTACTGAAATTTTGGTTCACATACTCAAGTCGACGCATATAATCTTCTTTAAATTCATTTATAGATGTCGATGGATCAGGGTCTCTTCTTTGCCAGAATGTATAAAGAAATTCTCGTTTGCCGTTGAGAGAATCGAGCTTTTTATACTGACTGATTTCATTTCCCGATGCAATATATTTTATCTGGTCGAACATTTTATCGCAATCTTCAGAAGTCATTATGGCAAACTCGCTACCGGCAAATCCTCTATTAATTCTGAAATTTGTAGCCGTATCAACGAACTCAGGGTTATAATAATAAAATCTTTTCGAAGACACATATCCTTCATTCGTACTATTATTTACTAAACTCAACTTAAGAGTGTAAGAATCTGTAGGTAATTTTGACAAATTAAAGAATCCGATATCGACTGTTGACTTATCGTTTTGAGGAATTTTTCTCGATTGTCCATCCACCTTCTTGCTACTGCTATTAAAAAGCTCCTTGTATAGTGTAAAGTCTGCGTTCGGATCTTTAAGTTTGAGATTGTACAATTCCACGTAGTAAAAAAGAACAGGCATTTTATGGCTGAAAATCATCGAGGGATTTGGAATTACTTCGAGAGTATTTTTATAGAAAATTGAATTTGGATTGGCACCTTCTTTTTTAATATTTGTAGCTATCTGGATATCACTCAAAGCATATTTATCTTCTTTAATTGGGATTGCTTCAATAATTTCATTTATTTCCTTCGATAACGAAGGATTATTCGAATCGTAAGCTTTGATATACAGAGAATATTTCCCCTTGGGAATGACCATACCAACTACTCCGGTATACGACTTCAAAGTGTTAGTAGTATCGACAGAATTTGCAATTTTCCAGTCTTTCCTAAAAAACAAAGTATCGGTAGTCAAATTCTTAATTTCGATGTGAACAATTGCTTCGATTTTAAGGTCATTAGAAACCGTCATTTGGGAAGGCATTAAGTCGTAGTAGAATTCGATATAAACAGAGGATGTATCATATTTGAATCGTGCGTAATCAAATTCGAAAGCAAGTTCGTCCTGACCAAAAATATTTATAGTAGAGAAGATAAATAGAATAAAAAATAATTTTTTCATTATAGAATAACCCCACCAATAATTTTGATGATGCATATTTAACGAAATGAAAAAAGAGAATCAAATCTCAGCGATAGATTTAAAAAGCAGAAGCCCTCTATTCGAGGGCTTCCTGCTGTGAATTAATGTATCCGAATCACAGTCCTAAAGTTACTGTAAAGACATGATTATCGTTGAAGAACTTCATTTCCCTGAAAGCATAATCGATTTTAAATCCGAGACCACCGAGGTTATAGTTAATACCAAAGCCCGCTGTTAAACCGAAGGTGTTGCTGTCGCTGTCGAGCTCAGGCATAAAAGTATAACCGCCGCGAACGAAGAATAAATCGTTATAAGCATATTCAGCACCGAACCTGTATTCGTCGCCGTAGAAATTGCTGTTCTGGAAAACGCCGTTAACGATTAATGAATTGGTCTCGTTAAACTGGTAATTATAGCCCAGTGCTAATTCCAGAGTTGAAGGCAACTCGAAGGATGCAGCGTCGATTTTGTAATACTGAGTAGGTCTCGAAAGATCTGTGGAAATAGCCTTAACATTAAGACCGCTGCCATCGTAGTCCATTTGTGGACCGAGGTTTTTCAGAACGACAGCAAAGCTCAAACCGTCGATATTACCGAGATTTTTATAGGAGATACCGAGGTTGAAGGCAATACCAGTCGCAGAAACAAGGTCTATTTTTTCAGATACTATGTTTGCCGTAAGACCAACCGAAATACGATCGCTCAGCATACGAGCATAAGTCATACCAACGGTTATAAAAGAAGGGCTGAAAGTTTGGCCTGTACCGTCGGGATTTTGAACAGTAGTAACAGGGATATCGCCAACTGCAATTGATTTAATCGAGAAAGCGAGTGCGCCAATGCCTTCGATATTAGTAGAAACTGCGCCGTATTCAACATTAATGTCGGCAAAGTAATTCATATGAGAAAAGAGAGCATAGGTATTGTACTCACCGCGAGCTAAATTTGCCGGGTTCCAGTAGAGAGATTCTACCCCAGTAGCGTCAACAAGAGTAGCACCAGCCATCGATATACCTCGCGCACCAACAGGAACCAGCAGCTGAGTTGCTCCGGCAGTTCCATTACGACTACCACCGCCTGCAAATAGGCTGCCTGCGATGAATAGTGTTAATAGTACTAAGGTTATTAAATTTATTTTTTTCATTTTCAATCTCCTTCAATTTTTTAGAATCGATCAAGAATTTGCTGTTCTTGAATTATAGCGACTTTGAGTATCTTCGTTTTTCCTAAATCCGGCATATCAATATGTACTATGTACAATCCGCTTGCTACCGGAAGGTCACTTTCATTGTTGAGATCCCATCTGAAGAATTGATCCGGTGTATCTTTATGGAGCGTTCTAACCAATTGACCAGCAAGATTAAATATGCGAATTGTAGCCTTCTGTGGTAAGTGGTTGAAAGTTACAAAACGCTGGTATTTGTTTATTTCCTGCGGATTGACTCCATAGTACGGATTCGGAAATACGTTGACATCCTCAACGTCTTCTTTTGCCAGTTCGGGATCGTTTACAACTGAAGGAGCCTTGAAAGTATATTTATCTTCAGCACTTATCGGTTTATTATAGTTAATTCTGATAACTGTTCCTGCTGGTGGCATTTTTCCGTCGCCGTCAAAATCACAGACGACAAATCTACCAATCGGATAAACAAAGCCGCCATGGAAATCAGCATTATAATCACCTGCATTTGGATCGACATCGAATGCGTAATTGTATGTTGCACCTGCACCACCAGATTGGATACACGTGTTTTCAAATTGTTTATAACCAACATCTCCTGGTGTTCTATCCTTCGGATCCATCCAGTAGACCCAGTCAGAAGCGGGATAACCAAAATACGGGTCCTCACCTGTTGCCCAACCCCATTGATCGGATGTTGCAACATTTTCAACTAAAAATGGAATCATTCTAAAATCGTCTGAAGGATCATCTGGTGTACCGATACCAATGTTCCAGAGTTCAAATGGAACTCTTGCAATTTTATCGTCAGTGAATGCAAAAACAGCGTACCCACCATTTTCAGTAAATCTAAATTCGTAATCGTATGGTGCAGCATAATTTACATATCTATATAAACGGTCGATAGTGCCGCTACCACCACCAGCACTAACATAATATCTATCACCGCCTGAAGAATTAAGACTGTGCCATACTTTGTTGCCTTTGTACGGTGCACCAGCAGCATCGTATTTCGAGGGATCAAGTGGAGCACCTGCATAAGCAACTTCAACCATACCATCACCTTCGCCAGGACCTTTAATCATTGCTGGAGCATCTTGAACCCCAATTTGTATACCATCAACGATAATAAATTCATTATCATCGCCGTAATGGGTTTGATTTGCAAGAACAGTTTGTCCATTTCTCAGGACATTCCATGTTTTGTTGCCTTCCGCGTCAATATTAAATGTAACTGTATAGTCAGCACCGGTTAACTTTGTAGGATCTACAACTATCGGTGTTACGATACCATCACTGAAACCTGCAGAATGTGTTACATCGAGAACCTGTCCCACTTCACCTTCGTAACGTATACCAGGTTTTGGAGATTGAGGTACAACTTCGATGACATTCATTGGATTTTCCAGCACTCTCGGTACTGCTGCAGGATCAGGATTATAAGCGTAAGCAGTTACTGCAAAGTAATATTTACTGCCATTATTTAAAGGTAATCCGCCTTTGAATACATCATTCTTAATACTGATATATCTCTTTATACCAGAGTCGCTACCAAATTTAACAACGCGATCGAGAACTACGCCTGAAGTAGCATCAAATTCTTTATCTGTAATCTTAAGAACGCCGTCAACAACATCATAAGTAGCAATCAAACGGGCCTCGCTTGCCTGAGCTGTTTTTGTTGGTAACTGGTATACACAGTAACCCTGGAATTCAAACCCACCTTTCGAATAAGTTTCGGTGGCGTTTACTTTTGCAGGGTCGCTGCCCCAGGATAAAATAATTTCTTCATCCATCTCAGCTACATTTACTACAGGAGCCGGAGGTGGTGTTGGAACGTTAAAGAAGTTGTCGTAAGCTAATTGAGCCTGCAGGTCGTAGAATTTCAATAATTGTACAGCGCCTAATCGATCGACACCTTCAACTGCTCCAGCAGCAATTTCAGCAACTACAACTTCCTGAGTATCACCATAAGCCATTTCAAATGGACCGGATACAGAACCGATACGACGATCTCCTGGTGGATGAAGCATACCATCTAACCAACCAGTTCCAGTTATAGGATCACCAGCTAAAGTAAATTTCGTTGGTTGACCGGTTGTGGGGTCAACAAAAGGATCTCCTGTAGTTGATACTCTTCCTCTAAATAAATTGTACCACTGCAAAGTACCGGTTTCATACAATCCCAGATCAGGGTCACTATAAACATTGTCGCCGTTTATGAAGAAGTAGAATGCCGTCATCGGCAAATTCTTTTTGCCCTGTATATATTTACCTTTGTAGATAGCAACATCTTCAGCTTCGCCATCAACAATAGGTCCCTGGAAGAAGTCGAAACCAACTGCTGGTGGTGGAAGAGGATTATAAACAGCATCTGTAGCGTTTGCATTATAAGCAAAACCTAAACTGAGAGTGGTATCGCATCCCGCAAAGTCGTCGCCTGCATCACCAACATCGGGGTCTGACCACATGGAGACATACATCTCCGTGAAAGGTTTTTGCTCGGGATTTTTGTTGATAATTATATATTTACGGAACAACATATTTCCCAGAGCTCCGGTAGCATTATAACCCCATATTGTAACTTGTTCTTCAATTCCCATCGGTAAAGAGCCGTACATAAAGTCGGTTTGAGCGGGGTCTAAGTCGTTACAAACGAACCAGATAGTTTGATCAGCTCCGGGAACCCCAGGTATATCGACAGCAGGGTTATACTGGCCGTCACCATTAACATCTTCAAACGGAGCGCCCTGGCTTGCTGGCCATTCATTCCAGTCTTTTTCATACTGTGCTCTGATAGCTTCGATCGTAGGTCCATCACCATCAGCCAATTCAGCGCTTAAATCGCCATCTTTATAATCTCTTCTAACACGATAAATTCTTACATCCGGGTCAGCTGGATTAGCAGGAGTACCATCTGGTAATATTCTACCTGGTACAGTCCCCTGCCGATAAGTCGAGCCACCAACACGAAATTGATCATCTACTTTACCTCCCCACAGGAAGCCCGACTGGAATACAGCGGTTCTGTTACTTCCTTTTGGGAAAACAAATCCTGAATTACCGTTTTGATTAATATCGGATTCGCCGTCATTTTTAATCCAAGTAGAGATATTATTGATATTGAACTTTGTATAAACAGGTTCACCCAACGCTTTGAAAAGAGAATTGGCTTTCTTTTCGCCTCCTCCCTTGGCAAAGGTTAGCGCTGTAAACGCCAACAGCATTAGCGTTAAGTTTATTAGTCTGATTAATTTTTTATTCATGTTTTACTCCTCTTTTTTTCAAACTTTATGATTAGTATTCCAATCTTACACCTAATCTAATCTGACGAGGCGGTCCATACATTAAATTAGTAAGCGCACCCGGCACTCCGCCATAACCTTCTTGATAATCAACATTGATAGCTTTGTATAAATCAATATATTTTTCACCATATGTCTCAATCAATTGTTGTGATAATTCGGGGTTATAAATCACACCGTCGTCTTGGGGAGAACCGGTTCTTAAGAATACGTTGCGAATATTGAGATTATCAAAGAGATTAATTACATAGACATAAACATTCATAGAAAGTTTATCCATCAATCTGAAAGTTTTATCAATACGTAAGTCTACCTGGAATTCTCCCGGTGTAACTGAACTATTCAAAGCTTCGAGCGGTTGACGGAATCGAGCGTCGGTTTCGGCATTCAAAGCACCAATACCACGTGTGAAGGGATGACCACTATTAAACATAGCAAGTACTGATACTCCAAAATCATGCAGCAAAGCTGGACCATCGTTCGGACCGAATCGATAATCAAGATTGACATTTCCTCTCAAAGCCTGATTGTAGGAAAGAGGACTGATATATTTTGGAACAAAGATTGTAACACCATCAAGAGGAGCACCTACAATACCACTATTAGAATAGGGATTTGATCCTGTACCGCGTGCATCCTGGAACGAAAGGGATGCATTCATTGACAGCCTTTCGTATCTTCTCATGTTAAGCGTAATTTCAACACCCTTCGTAGTAGCATAATCCCCATTAGTCAATACGTTATAGTTCTGGAAAGCTGAATTACGATCTACTGGCTGATTAGTGAATTGTACTTGATCTTTAATGTCTTTATAATAACCGGTAATATCGATAGACATAAAATCTGTTAACTGCTGAGTAAAGCCTAACTCGTACTGAGTGGTTCTGGTGGGTCTCAAATTGAAACCTGCTGGTTGAGGTATAAAGAAACCACCTTTAATTTCGAATCCTACTCTATACAATCCACGGTAAGCAGTACTTAATGCGGGTTGTTGTATAAATTTACCAAACTGAGCGTGGAATACAGTTTTATCTGTAACAGGGAAAGAGAAACCTAAACGAGGACTTACTGCACTGAAGGTAGGTACTTTTTCCCATCCTTCTTCATATAGTTCACCCGTAGTTGGATTGATGCCGAGATCTGGTTTAGTGGGATCTACAAGTTTGAGATTATCAATATCGATATAATCGAATCTTAAGCCAGCGTTAATTACGAGATCTTCGTATTCAATTCTATCCTGGATATATGCAGCTGCAAAAACAGGTTTGTGAGGAGCATCGAAGTATCCATCGTCAACTTTATTTCCAAAAACGTCGTATCCATAGTTATTGACACCGCGTGTAATTAAAAGCTGCCGCTTGTATGCATTTAATGAAGCTTCGGTTCCATCATAATTTGAAGAATTAATAAACTGATCGACAGATGCTGCCAGACCTACCTGCGAAACTGTTCCAAGTGTCCAGTTTCTTAAAGTATAAGTTTGATATTCACCACCTACTTTGAAAGAATGATTTTTACCGACTAAAAATGAAAGTGATGCATTAAGTGAAATTCCTCGTCTGTCATTCTTTCCATAGCCAATCGGAACTGTACCGTCTCTTACAAAATCAAAACCATAGATATTAGCATAAGTTGGGCTTACATATCTGCCATATACACCGTTTTCAATATCTTTTGGCGTTCTGGGTATTGTCCATCCAGCTTCTGCATTTGCAACACTATCGCCATAAACCCAGATATTCGAGCCAAGTCCTGGTGTATATTCTTCATAGTTTGAGAAATAATAACCTGCAGATACTTCATAATACATAGTAGGAGTTAGCACATGCGTAATTTTCAAGTTAAGAGCGCCATTATTCGATTCAAATTTCCCGCGTCTTGTCTGAAGTAGATCCTGTATTGCAGAGTAGGCAGATGTAGCACCATTTTGTGTAGTATAGGTTCCAGATAGTCTTATGATTACTGGTTTTAAATCGAAATTAAGAGTTCCAGTATATGTAATAAATTCACTTTGTTGTCCTTTCAGAGGTCCTGCGGGATAATAGAAATTAATTGTATCATTGGAAACGGGATCGCCAATTACGCCAAGGTTCATCCCCGGCCATGGCTGCGGGTTGCCATCTCTATCATATCTATAGTTTACATTAGTAAAGAATTTAACTCTATCAGAAAAGAGAGGACCGCTCAATGTGGCGCTTTGTTCGTTGTAGCCCCACCAGTAAGCACCAAGACGTTTTTTGCCGTCAAATGCGTCTTTTTTGCTCTTAAATGTTACATTATCTGTTATATACTCATAGCTTACTTTCAATTCTGGTCCGCCGGTTTTGAACTGCTGGCGAATAATACCGGCATTAGCTCCACCAAATTCAGCAGTGTAACCACCAGCCTGTACTTGAATTTCCTCGAGAGCATCCTGAGAGATAGTAACCCCTCTCCGTCCGGTAATTGGGTTTTTAATCGATACACCTTCCAGATAATAACCTACTTCGTCATTACGACCACCACGGATATAAATATCTCCGTTTTGGAGCGTTACACCTGCTGTTAGAGCAATAATGTTATTTACTCCGCGCACAGGTAAAGCTTCGATATCTTCACTTGATGTAACACGAATTGCATTGGTGTTATCTTTTTGTATTAGCGGTTTTTGAGCCACAATTTCAACAGTGCCTACCTGGATATCTTCACTAGGTAGTTGGAAATTGAGTTCAGTAGTAAGATCTGCACTAACACGAACATTTGAAATTGTTATGGTTTGATAACCCAGATATGAAGCTCTTACCTCATAAACACCGGGCTCAAGGTTAATAAGTAGATATTCACCGCTAGCATCCGTAGCTGCACCAATCGTTGTTCCCATAACGATCACATTGGCACCGATTAGCGGATCTCCGGTTTGCATATCTACTACTTTTCCTTTAATCCTACCCCTTGTTCCCGCCATTAGTAGCGCAGGAATAAGAGTAAGAAATAGCAAAAAGTATAAAATTCTTCGATGCATACTTTACTCCTTAATTTGTTGGTTTATAAAAGAAAGGATATCTGAAAGGTAATACGGTAAACATCACTTGCAATAGCTACCTCCTAATTTTGTGTGTAAAAGGAATTTATTTGTATTATTCAATAAGCCCTAGAAAAGAATTAAACACTTAATAGCTCCTTTTAGCTTTGCTTCATATTAAGCGTTATTAATATAAAAGAATAACTTTATTTTTGTCAAGCTAATTATGAAGTATTTTCACAAATAATCATTCAACTTTACCAATTTTTATTTCATCAATCCAACACTAACAAACTTATTTTTATTATTCCTTTTCAAAAAAAGATGCAGATAATTTTTCTTTATTACTTTATAAGAAATTTTAAAAAAATTCTCTTAATAATTTAGTCAAATTATCCCAAAAGTTTGCCTACTTTTTCAACAAAAACACTTTTAGGCACTGCCCCGATGATAGCGTCGACCACTTCTCCATTTTTTAGGAAAAGTACTGTTGGAATACTCCGGACGCCATATTTAATTGCCGTCTGCTGATTCTCGTCGACGTCGAGCTTGCCGACTTTTATTTTGCCATTGTATTCTTCAGCAAGTTCTTCAATTATCGGTGCAATCATTCGGCAGGGACCACACCAGGCAGCCCAAAAATCAACTATTACAGGTATATTTGATTTCAAAGCTTCGGCTTCGAAATTTCCGTCCGTAAATGTAAATGGTTTCATGACAACTCCTTTTATAATTTACCGTTTTTCTTTAGAACGTGACGAGCTATAATGCCCTTTTGTATTTCGTTTGTACCTTCGAAAATTCTATTAATTCTTGAATCACGATAAAATCTTTCAATTGGCATTTCGCGTGAATATCCCATACCACCATGAATCTGAACAGCATAATCGGCAATTTTATCGAGTGCTTCGGAACAAAATAATTTTACGATAGCAGATTGATGGGAAATATCTTTCTTTAGGTCGTAATCGACCGCCGTACGATAGACCATCGATTCCATTGCGTATATCAAAGAAGCCATTTCCGAGAGCATGAATTGAATTGCCTGAAAATTTGCAATTGTGGTATCAAATTGTTTGCGTTGTTTTGCATAGCGAGTCGATAGTTCGAGAAGTTCCTTCGAAGCTCCCAAACATGCAGCTCCTAAACCGAGTCTACCTGCATCCAGCGTTTTCATGGCAAGTATGAAACCTCTACCTTCCTGGCCTACCATATTTTCTTTTGGAATTCTAACATTGTCGAATGTAATCGGATTGGTTGTGCTACCTTTAATACCCATCTTTTTTTCAGGTGGTCCGGCAGAGAAACCCGGTCGATCGGTTTCGACTATAAATGCTGTAATTCCTTTTTCTGTTCTTGCAAAAACTGAAACTATATCAGCAATT
Source organism: Melioribacter sulfuriphilus (assembly GCF_051488685.1). Taxonomy (NCBI): domain Bacteria; kingdom Pseudomonadati; phylum Ignavibacteriota; class Ignavibacteria; order Ignavibacteriales; family Melioribacteraceae; genus Melioribacter; species Melioribacter sulfuriphilus. The sequence goes on along the minus strand of NZ_JBPSEH010000008.1, from coordinate 83,248 downwards.
CCTCCATTGGTAATCCATAGTTTTTCACCATTAATCACCCATTCATCGCCGTCGAGATATGCGCGTGTTTTCAGATTAAAGGAATCGGAACCCGCTTGAGCTTCTGTTAGACAAAATGCGCCTATTTTCTCGCCTTTTGCAAGAGGGACGAGATATTTTTGTTTCTGCTCTTCGTTACCACCGAGGTAAATTACATTTGCACCTATAGATTGATGCGCACCGATAAAAGTAGCTGTAGACATACAGCCGCGTGCAATTTCCTCCTGCATAATACAATATCCTACTTCACCGAAACTGCCCCCTCCGTATTCTTCGGGGAACGATATGCCGAGTAGACCTAATTCTCCCAATTTCTTGATAAGGTCTTCAGGAATTTTTTCTTCAGCATCGATTTTTGCAGCAATTGGTTTGATTTCATTGTCAACAAAATCCCTTACGATGCTGCGGAGCATATTCTGCTCTTCAGTAAAGGCGAATTCATTCATTTTTACGTCCTGTATCTATTTATGATGGCATTATTTATCGCCAATGTAATTTACAATGTATTCGCCACCGTCGACGCCAATAACATTACCTGAAATCCAATCGCACTTTTCATCGCAAAGAGCTACAATCGCTCTGGCTACATCTTCGGGAGTTGTAAGGCGTTTTTGTGGATTTTTATGCTCAGCGAAATAGAGCATTTTATCGAAGTTCGGGATTTTACGCCCTGCTGGAGTGTCGGTTACCCCGGCCATTATTGCATTGCATGCCACTTTCATGCTACCGAGTTCAACCGTCAATTGTCTTATATGAGATTCAAGAGCAGCTTTTGCTGCCGATACAGCACCGTAATTCGGAATGACCGTATGAGACCCGGCGCTGGTCAATGCAAAGATACGTCCCCGCTCGGCAAGCAAATTTCGAAATACCAGTCCCTGAGTCCAGTATACCAGCGAGTGCGCCATTACATCGAGAGTCATACTCATCTGTGCGGGTGTTATACAATCGGCGGGATTGGGTCCGATATACGGTTTTAAGGTACCGAAAGCTAAAGAGTGAATCAGAACATGAACTTTATCGCTCTCCTTATCGGAGGCAAAACGTTCTTTAATCTCGTCCAGAGTATCGTTAATTTTTATGTGGTCTGCAGCATTTATATTAAAAAATACAGCTTGCCGTCCTTCCTTCTCAATCTTCTTAATAATTTTATGAACATTAGGCATTGTTGCCTGACGGTCGAGATGGATTCCGAAAATGTTATAGCCAACTTTAGCCAGCTCAACGGCAGAGGCACCTCCGAAACCGCTCGAAGCGCCCAAAATTAATGCCCACTTATTTTTCATTTATCTTCCTCTTGTTGATTGATGTGGTGCAAACTTAAGAAAATGAAAAAACAATTCAAATCTTTCGTAATAAATAAATTTTTATTATGATGTTAAATAAATAATGTTGTCGTTCCCCAAAAGTTTTTTCAATTCTTCGATCAACTCGTCTTTCAATTCGACCTGATAATCGCTCGTGTAGTCTTTGTGATTACCATTTTTTTTTATTCTAATCATTACGGGAATGCTACCACTGAAAGTATCAAATAGATCATGAAGTTTATCTACTGTTGATTCATTGTGTAATCTTGAATTCAAAATTAATCCGAGTCTTCTTGTCAATTTGTTTCTTGCATCGGCAAGGTCGTAGGCTTCGTCGACCTGGAGTTTAACCGCATCTCCACTACTTTCAGCTTTTCCTATAACAATTACCGTTGATTCTGACTCGATTAATTTACCAAATTCAGAATATGCTTTGGCAAACATAATACATTCACAACTTCCGTAATAGTCATCGAGCCTAAAGAAGGCCATCTGTTTACCTTTCTTGTCGGTTCTTATGCTCACATCAGTAACCACACCGCATGCTCTTACAATGTCATTCGTAATCGTATCGTGCTCGGCATCGAGATGGAAAGTTGCAAACGATCTGTACTCTATATCATATTTATTAAGGGGATGATCGCTCAAATAAAAACCGAGCACCTGTCGTTCTTTGGCCAGTCTTTCTTTACTGTCCCACGGTTCGACGTCTGGCAAAGGAGGCTCTTCATAAGTAAAATCTTCAGAAGCATCTGCAAATAGACTGTTTGAATGTAACTCGCGGGCTGCTTTAATTTTTGCCCCGATTTCGATAGCTTCTTCGATCGCTGCATAATACTGCGAGCGAGTTCCTCCAAGTGAATCAAAAGCTCCAGCCAATACAAGTCCTTCGATTGCTCGTTTATTAACTATCCGCGTATCAACGTGTGAGCAAAAATCATAGATACTTGTAAAATCCCTGCCGAGATTTTCATGTGCTTTTTTAATTTCTTCAACAGCCTGGATACCTACGTTTTTAATTGCTGCCATACCAAAAATTATTTTTTTATTCTTCACCTGAAAGTTAACCGTAGGATGATTAATATCAGGTGACATCACTTCGACACCTAGCTTTCGGCAATCATCGAGTAGTATTGTTATTTTATCAGTGCTGTCGAATTTATTCGAAAGGTTGGCAGCTAAAAATTCTTCGAGGAAATGGGCTTTCAAATAAGCCGTTTGATAGGCCACAACACTATATGCAACCGCATGACTTTTATTAAATCCGTAATTGGCAAATTTGTCGATAGCTTCAAAAATTTCTTCGGCAATTTTTTTATCGATATTATTTTCGACGGCACCTTTAATAAATTTATCGCGCTGCTCCTTCATTGCCTCGAGGTCTTTCTTACCCATTGCCCTACGCAGAAGATCTGCCTCGGCAAGACTCATACCTGCAACTTTATTTGCAATCTGAATTACCTGCTCCTGATAGACAATTATTCCATAGGTTTCTTTAAGAATTGGTTCGAGTATGGGATGAAGATAAGTAATTTCTTTCCTGCCGTGCTTTCTGTCGATGAAATCATCGATGTACTGCATCGGACCGGGACGATAGAGAGCATTCATTGCAGCAAGGTCTTTAATGCTGTTAGGCTTAAGCTTACGTAAGTATTCTCTCATCGGAGCGGATTCAAATTGAAATACTGCAGTAGTTTGCCCTTTGCCAAAAAGTTCGAATGTTTTTTCGTCGTCTGTCGGAATATTCTCGATGTCGATTTCAATTCCTCGATTTTGTTTTACAAGTTCGATCGTATCTCTGATGATCGAAAGAGTATCCAGACCGAGAAAATCCATTTTTAGAAGGCCAGCCTCTTCGAGGTCCTTCATGTTGAATTGAGTTACTGTGGCAGTTTCTCCTTGCTCGCCGTAAATTGCAAGTGGGACATAATCACTAACTTCACCTGGAGTAATTACAACACCCGCAGCGTGTTTCGAGGCGTTACGATTCATTCCCTCGAGTATTTTCGCATGCTTGATTAACTCCTGCATCATCGGATCGGTAGTTGTGTTGAGCCATTGTAATTCGGGCACTTCTTTCAAAGCCTGTTCTATAGTATACACTTTACCGAATTTTGAGGGAATGTATTTTGTGATATTATCCACCTGAGGAATTGGTATTTTAAGAACACGCGCAACATCCCTGATGACCTGCTTGGAAGATAAGCGGTTGAATGTAATAATCTGAGCAACAGAATTTTCGCCGTATTTTTCTTTGACATAATTAATAACCTCGCCTCGCTTATCGTCGGCAAAGTCGACATCGATATCGGGCATCGATCTTCTTTCTGGATTTAGAAATCGTTCAAACAACAGGTCGTATTCCAGCGGATTAACATTAGTTATTCCGAGTAAGTAGGCCACGAGACTGCCGGCTGCACTACCTCTGCCAGGACCAACCGGTATTCCCCTTTTTCTGGAGGCATTAATAAAATCCTGTACAATAAGAAAGTAACCCGCATAACCCATTTTAATAATTACGTCAAGCTCATACTTCATTCTATCTTCGATTTCTCTCGTTACTTTTTTGAAACGTTTATGTAATCCTTCGTATGCCAGTTGAGTTAAATACTCTTCGAGCGTTTTTGCATTGGAATCTTTGGGTATAGGGAAGACCGGATAGTGGTGACCTTTGAATTCGAGTTTAAGATTTATCTTTTCTTCAATTTCGAGTGTGTTTTCGATTGCACCTTTATATTTGCCCAAAACTTTTTTCATCTCGTCGGCAGATTTGAAATAGATTTGATCGGTGCCATATCTCAATTCTTCATAATTCGAGTTGCTCGATTTATCGCCGAGCATGATAAGAATGTTATGAGATATTGCATGTTCTTTTTCGATGTAATGAGTATCGTTAGTTGCAACTAACTTAATGCCAAGTTCATTTGCTAATTTTGGCATGCCTTCCAGAATTGGTTTTTCGATCTCCATTCCGTGATTTTGAATTTCAAGATAAAAATCCTCGCCGAACAATTCCTTAAGTTTAATAGCAATCTCTCTGGCTTTATCCCATTCGTTATTGATGAGCGGAGTCGAAATTGGGCCGGCAGGACATGCCGAAGTGCAAATTAAACCATCTTTATATTTGCTTAATACTTCCCAATCGATTCGTGGTTTATAATAAAATCCTTCAGTATGACCGATTGTTGAAATTTTCATAAGGTTCTTATAACCGACCTCATTTTTTGCGAGCAGAAGAAGATGGTTATAATGCTTAGAACGTTTTCTGCCGTCGACTGCATCGACTTTTTTGTCGAAACGGCTTTTTTCAAAATCGACGTAAGCCTCCATTCCAATAATTGGTTTGATTCCAGCTTTAATTGCTTTTTTATAAAACTGAAGGGCACCGAACATCACGCCGTGATCCGTTAAAGCAACGGCATGCATATTATTTTTAACTGCTGCCTCAATCAAATCCTCAACTGTGCAGGCTCCATCCTGCAAGCTGTAATGCGAGTGATTGTGAAGATGAATAAAATCTGACATTAATACACTTCTCCTTATTTGCTGCCCGTGTGACCAAAACCACCTTCTCCGCGAGTGCTGGCATTGAGGTGCTCAGTTTCAATAATTTCGGCGCAATATACTTTTGATATAACCATTTGTGCTATCCGGTCACCTCTACTAATAACGAAATCCGAATCACCAAAATTGAAAAGAATAACTTTAATTTCACCTCTGTAATCCGAATCGATTGTGCCGGGCGAATTTAGAACTCCAATACCGTGTTTAGCAGCCAGTCCACTGCGCGGTCGTATCTGAACTTCGTAGCCAGAAGGAATTTCAATTCGTAAATTGGTCGGCACGAGCGCCACTTTCCCCTTTTCGACTACAATTCTATCTTCTACGGCGGCTCTTAGATCGAGTCCGCTGCTTCCCGAAGTTGCATAGGCGGGTAATTCTATATCATTAAATTTTTTGTCTATTCTTTGAATTTTTATTTGAACTTTTTCCACAATAGTTCCACAATTAATTGATTTGTTTATGTTAAAACCCAAGAGAGATTAAGAACAAAGGTACAAAAATTAGCAGAAAAATTTAGGGGGAATTTATTTCCTGATTACGAGACGCTTTGTCAAAAAAAGTAGTTCATTTAAATCGACAACTTTTGTTATAAACAGCATAACAACATAAACCAGCAGAAAAAGAATTTTAATCTGAACGTTCAATATCCCCTGATAGTATAGAATGTAATATGCAACTGAAGTTATAAAAATCAAAAACAATACTCTTGCTATCTTAGCGTATTCATATTTAATGTGGTAAACTTTTTGAGAAAAGTAAAAGAGCGTTAATGCCATTGTAATATAACTTAAAAGGGTGGCCAGTGCTGCTCCCATTATTCCCATATAAGGTATCAATATGTAGTTTGATGCAATATTGACAAGCGCTCCGCTACCAGTCACAATCGGAAAATATTTCGTTTTTTCCTCAATGTAGAGACCTGCCTGAAAATTGACATACATTCCATGGAAAATATATGCCAGTAAAATTATCGGCACTATTACCAGTCCACTCCAGTATTTATAACCGATGAGACTTACACCGCTCCAGAAACGAATTGTGGCAATCTCATCAATAAATAACGACAAAATAACCCAGAGCAACGATGAAGCAATTAAAAATAGAGTCAAAACTTTGGCAAATATTTCCTTAGCATTTTCTTCTTTCGAGTTGATCAATAAAAAAGGCTGCCAGGCAAACTGGAACATTTGCACAATCAGCATCATAAAGATCCCAAGTTTATAACTGGCTTGATAAATACCGAGTGTTTTCTCGTCTGTCAATGCCAGTACAATCGGGCGGTCAACCACCTGAACCAGCGTGGCAGCCATACTTGCCGGCAGATACGGTACGGCAAATTTCAACATTAACTTCAGATACTTTGAGTCGACTCGAAATTCAAAATTTCTATAAATATCGGGTATCAATACAATAAACGAAAAAGCCGACGCTGCCAGATTGGCTATAAATATTGCTTCAATACCCATCTTAAATTTGAGAATGAGAATAAGATTGAGCAATATGTTTAATGAGATATTTCCAAGTTTTATTAAAGTGAATTTGATCGATTTTCTCTGAAGTCTCAAATTTGCAAATGGAACTATCGCGAGTGTATCGAAAAGAATTATAAATATCAGATAATTATAGAGAACCTCGTAAGAATGCGGAATTTCCATCAGTTGAATCATACCGTTTCTACACACAAAAAGAAGAGCCGATAATATAAGCGATGTGAATGCAAGAAATAGGTAAGCGGTTGAATATGTCAGCTTTTTATCCTTTTCGTTTGCGGCGGAATTATACTTCATAAATGCCGCATCCATCCCATAAATGAACACCACATTTAAAAATGCAATATAAGCGTAAATGTTCGAATAAATTCCTACACCTTGCGGTTCGAAAACATTAGTGTAAAAAGGTACAAGCAGAAAATTTAGAAATCTGCCTACAATTGTGCTTATACCATAAATAGCAGTGTCTTTAGTTAATTCTTTTATTTTATCGAACATAGCAGACTGAAAATTATAATTAAAAGTTACAAAAAATTATTGAGATAACTTCGAAGTGTTGTGTAAACTCTTTCTACTTAATTCAAAGTTGTTTTATGCTTGGTTCTGGGTGCTTTGTTCTTTGTTTTGGGGTTCTTGGTTTTGGGGTGCTTAGTTCTTTGTTTCGAAGTGCTTGGTTTTTGGAGTTATTGGTTAATGAGTACTTAATTTTCGAGATGTTTTTATTCATTCGGGCGTTTAATCTATGTGTGGTAGTCATTAAAATGTTAGCACAAAGGTTTCAGTATGTAAAACGAAAAACTTCATCAGGGATAATTATTCAAAATATTTTTTCAGGGCATCTACATAAATTTTCGGTGGGCGCACAGCCTTTTTAGTATCGGTTTTAATGAAAACGTGAGTTGTGTAACCTTTAGCAATAAGCGTTCCGTCTTCCTTACGTTTGATTTCATATTCAATATGTACGCGAGGTGAATTAAGTTCATTTAACGATGCTGTTATTTGAAGTATATCGTCATACCTGGCAGGCGAAATGTACTGAACTTTTGCTTCAATAAGTGGAAGTTGATAACCGTTTTCTTCAACTTCAGAATACGACAGTCCTGTTGAACGGAGAAGTTCAGTTCTACCTACTTCAAAATATTCGAGATACTTGCCATTATAGACAAATTGCATTTTATCTGTGTCGGCATATCGTACTCTAATTTCTGTCGTAAAAGAGATCATCTGCGGTAGCTGTAATTAATCAAGGATTATTCTTTGTAAACACCCATCTTGCCGAATTTTTCCAGTCTGTACTGAATTAATTTATCGGGTTTAATTTTCAACAGGTCATTCAATTCTTCAATAAGAATTGATTTAAGAATATCGGCCATTTTCTGTGGGTCTTTATGAGCGCCTCCAAGAGGTTCCGGAATAATTTTGTCAATTATTCCTTGTTCGAGAAGATCGTCGGCTGTTAGTTTCAGAGCTTCGGCAGCCTGTTCTTTGAAATCCCAGCTGCGCCATAGAATACTGGAACAGGATTCGGGACTTATCACGGAATACCATGTATTTTGTAGCATAAGGATCCTGTCGCCCACTCCGATTCCGAGGGCACCGCCACTTGCGCCTTCACCAATTATAACCACAATAATTGGCACTCTAAGACGGCTCATTTCAAGAAGATTTCTTGCAATGGCTTCTGCTTGTCCTCTCTGTTCAGCTTCTAATCCGGGATATGCACCAGGTGTATCGAGCATTGTAATAACCGGCTTGTTAAATTTTTCGGCAAGTTTCATAAGTCGAAGTGCTTTGCGATATCCTTCTGGATTTGGCATACCAAAATTACGATAGAGATTCGATTTTGTATCTCGCCCTTTTTGATGACCGATTATCATGACCTTCAACTCGTCGAGTTTTGCAAAACCGCCAACAATTGCTTTATCGTCTTTAAAAAGTCTGTCGCCGTGTAATTCCACAAAATCTTTCGTCATCATATAAATGTAATCGAGTGTAGAAGGTCGTTCAGGGTGGCGTGCAAGCTGGACTTTCTGCCAGCGTGTTAGATTCTGATAAATATTTTTTTTCAGCTCTTCAACCTTTTCTTCTAATTTTTTTATTTCACCCGATATGTCGAGTTGCCCTTCATATTTTTTCATTTCTTCGATTTTATTTTCCAATTCTACAATTGGCTTTTCGAAATCGAGCATATTTCTTGCCATTATTACTCCGTCCTTAAAATCATTTTGGAAAATGTCCTACCGATTATTTCTAAATCGAGCCAAATATTTTGATTTTTTGCGTAAAATAAGTCCATACTTTTTACTTCAACTTCGTCATTCAGATTAATATTTTCTACGTACCAGAACCCCGTCAATCCAGGTTTGCCAACGTAGAGGTCGCCGTAATATGATTTATTTTTGGGACCGACAAAACTTTTCTTTCCTCTGATCACCAGAGGAACCTGTAGAACAAAATTACGAAAATCTCCTCTTGAGCTTTTTCTATTCCGGAATTTTTCGGTTAAATATATAAAAGGATATATTAATAGCAAAATGAAGATTAAACTCAAAATTTTATCGAAAACAAGTTTGGTAACGCGATGCCCAAATGAAGAAATGTTATAATTAATTTTTAAAAGAGGTATATCTTCGAGCATCGTTACAGACGATTTCCCCACAAGATAATCGAGTTCTTTACCAGAAACCATAAAATCGACATTTAATCCCTGCGACTCGGAAACGGCAAAAAAAATCTGGTCATAGTTAATTTCATCTGAAGAAAAGATCACTTTTTCGATTTTATGTTCGGCTATTATTTTTCTTAAATTATCAAGCGAACCAATTACTTTGTATCCGCCGATAATTTCGCCAATTTTTTTTCTATCTGTAGAAATTAATCCCTTAACTTGATATAAAGAAATGATATTCGATTTTAATTTGGAAGCCAGTTCGGCGGCTCGGGCAGGCGAAGCAACGATAAGAGTTCTCGCTTTGCGAGATTCACTTACAAGTCCCAATCGGGTAGACACCTTAAAAATTACCCGCCACAAAGAGAAAGTAACAAAAGAAAATCCGTATGTTATTAGAACTACTGCCCTGCTAAAAGCAAATTGTTTGAAGAAATAAGTCAGGGCTGAGAGGATAATCAATCCATAAACAAGTGCTATTAAACTTCTCAGGACTGAAATCGCATTTTTTTTGTAAGCACCTGCTATGTTAGATATAAATACTTGAAGCAATGAAGGGATAAAATAGACCCATGGTTTTGCGTAGTCCGGAAATCCGCGCCAGTGTTCATTTGCATAAATCTGCTCGGAGAGATAAACTGCTCCGCACATAAGAGCAAAATCAAAGAAGATACTGAGTAGTACAAGTTTATAAACATTTGTAAAAGTAATCAGTTTTCTGAAAAATATAGCAAATCTTAAAATTCCCTGAATAATGAAGGAGGAAGACAAATGCTTTTTAACAAAGAGATGCATTGCGTCGTAAAAATATTTTGTTTCGTCAATGCTACTCCTTTTTGTGCTTTCGCCCTTGTAATGAAATATTTCTGTTGAATGTACATAGTAAACTTTGTAGCCTGCCTTTTGTGCACGATAACATAAATCTAGGTCTTCGCCATACATAAAAAATTGTGGGTCGAATCCTCCAATCTTTTCGTAAACTTCGCGTCGCATCATCAAGAAGGCTCCACTGACAGCGTCCACTTCATAAGTTTGATTTTCATCTAAATAAGTCAGGTTATATCTCGCAAAGAATTTGCTTTTTGGGAAGAGGCTACTTAGACCCATTACTTTTGTAAAAGATGTCCAGGGACCCGGAAAGCTGCGTCTGCAAGCAAGTTGAAGAGTGCCATCTGGATTTAATACTTTACAACCTGCAATTCCAGCATCGGGATTTTTTTCGAAGAATTCAATCATTTTACTGAAAGTATCTTCTTTTACAATTGTATCGGGATTAAGCAATAGAAGATATTTGCCCCGTGCTTTTTTCAACGCAATATTATTGGCTGCGCCAAATCCAACGTTTTTTTCATTGACTATTAATACAACTTCAGGAAATTTCGCTTTAATTGCTTCCACACTTCCATCTTCAGAAGCATTGTCAACTACAATTACTTCAATGGAAAGGTTATTTGTGGCTTTTCGTATCGACTCGAGCAGATTAAGAAGGAATTCCTTAACGTTATAGTTTACTATGATAATCGAAAGGTCGATCATTTTAGTTATTCAATCCAAATAAACTTTTAAAGCGAAGTTTCCATACCATAAAGACTGCCTCGCGTACAATCTTACGGGACATTTTGGAAGTGCCCTGCACTCTGTCGGCAAAAGTTATTGGAATTTCCGTAATCTTAAAATTCTTTTTCCAGGCATGGAAATTCATTTCTATCTGGAACGAATATCCGTTCGATTTAATCTTATCCAGATCAATTGATTCGAGCACCTGCCGTCTGAAACACTTGAATCCACCAGTGGCATCTTTGACTGGCATACGAGTGATAACTCGTGTGTATACATTTGCAAAGTAACTCAGTAATAGACGACTAATAGGCCAATTGATTACTCTTACACCATTTATATAGCGGCTGCCTATGACCAGATCATACTCTTTAATTTTCTCGAGAAAGTTTTCAATTTCGTCGGGATCGTGCGAAAAATCGGCATCCATCTGTATAACGGCGTCGTATCCGTTTTTAAGCATGAATTTAAAGCCTTCAACGTATGCCGTCCCGAGTCCCAATTTTTTTTCTCTTTTTATAAGGAAAACTCTGTTATCCTTTTCGGAAAGTTCTTTTATATAATCCGAAGTACCGTCGGGCGAATTATCGTCGACAACTAAAATATTCAAATCGGTGTATTTATTCAGAATATAAGGAACAAGCTTTCGGATATTATCGAGTTCATTATAAGTTGGTATTATTACAAGAGTTTTCATAATTAAATTTCTATAATTATTCGTAATGACCTTTACCGAATAAAACGACAAAAACAGTTCGTAATATAATCTTGAAGTCTAATCGTAAACTCATGTTTTCTATATAAAACAGATCGTAACGCAATTTAATTTTAACGTCTTCAATCGATTCGTCGTATTTATGTTTTACCTGTGCCCAGCCTGTTAGACCAGGACGTACTTTAAGTCTTCTCTTATACAAGGGAATCTCTCTGGAAAGTTTCTCAACAAAAAATGGTCTTTCAGGTCGAGGACCTACAAAACTCATATCGCCTTTGAGAATATTGATTGCCTGAGGAATTTCGTCCAATCGTACTTTACGCAAAAATTTGCCTACTTTAGTAATTCGTGGGTCTCCTTTGGAAGACCAGACTGGCCCTGTATGTTTTTCGGCGTCTTTAATCATTGTACGGAATTTAATTATCTTAAAAATTTTTCCGTTCATGCCCACACGTTCTTGTTTATAGAAAACAGGACCTTCACTTTCGAGTTTAATTGCAATGGCAGCCAAAATTGTTACGGGTGAAGTTATGATGAGCAAAAGCAATGAGAAGAAGATATCCATTATCCGTTTTATTTTCTTTTCCCATTCGGGCATTAACTCCGGCATTACGTCGATTAACGGGGAGCCATAAAGTTGAAGTATCCTGGCTTGCCCGCTTATTATATCGTAGAGGTCTGCAACCATTTTAATTTCCACTTTTGTACTATCACATTTGTCGATCACCTTGATTATCAAATCTTCGTCGTGTTTATCCAGCGCAATAATTACATTACGAATTTCATCCTGCCCTATAATTTTTTCGAGTTCATCGATTGTGCCTTTTACGTAAATATTGTCGTGTGAATTGCCAGTATCTTTTTTTTGAGGAGCAACAAAAGCTACGACATCGAGTCCAAATTCGGGGTGGCGTTTAATCGAACGAAGTAATTCCTTAGCCTTATCGTTAAATCCGATAATTAGAGCTTTTCTACGACCAATACCGTTTATCAAAAGATGGCGCTGTAAACTTCGTACAAAGAGTCTGCCCGAACCGACAAAAAATAGGAATATACCCCAGTAAAGAAGAATGAAAAGACGAAATGACATTCTGCCATTCGTGGAATAGTCGTCCATTACAATTAAGAAAAAAAGGATAAAGATTCCAACGAAAGAAGCCTTGAAGAGAGTCGAGATTTCGTCGAAGCGCGAAAGTGCAAACCACGTACGGTACATACCGACGAATATGAAAATTAACAGCCAGTAAAAATAAACGGCAAGCATGGGAAGGAAAAAGTCCGGTTGAGATATCAGCTCGAACCAGCCTGTGTTGACTCGTAAATAAAAGAAAAGAAACCAGGCAACATTAATTGTTATAAAGTCTGTAACGAGCAGAAGAATTTTTTCTGTCTTTTTATTCAAACTTTGCTCCGAGAGAAACTATAGTTTGTTCAATACTGATTTTGATATTTGTTCGCCGATGGATAACGACGCTGTTGCTGCAGGCGAAGGCGCATTGCACACGTGTACGACCCTTTTGCTTTCCAGTATATAAAAGTCGTCGAGCAGATTTCCATTTCGGCTACAAGCTTGAGCTCTAACGCCAGCACCGCCGGGAATCAAATCGTCGGCAGTTATTGACGGCACTAATTTTTTCAATTCTTCCACAAATGCTCTTTTGCTAAAAGAGCGGTAAAATTCGCCCAATCCCACTTTCCAGTATTTAAATGCAATTTTATAAAATCCAAGCCATGAAAAAATATCAAAACTATCTTTAAGATTAAAATCGAATTTAGAATAACCTTCTCGCTTAAAACTCAGAACAGCATTTGGACCAGCTTCCAGTTCGCCATTGATCATGCGTGTAAAATGAACACCAAGAAACGGAAATGCAGGATTTGGCACGGGATAAATAAGCCCATTAACGATAGAATGATTTTTTACTTTGTAATACTCACCACGGAACGGAATTATACGTAAATCCAATTGCGGATGAGTTAATTTAGCAATCCTGTCTGAATGTAAACCTGCACAGGAGACCACTAATTTTGAAATGTAAGTTCCTCTGTCGGTAACTACTTCGCATTTATCCGTATTAATTCTAATATTCTTAACGCAACTGTTCAGTTCGATTTTTCCGTTGAGTTCGAGTATTTTGTCGAGATAAGTCCGGGCAACTTTTTTGAAATCGATAATACCGGTTTGAGGAACGTAAATAGCTTTGATTCCTGAGGCATTAGGCTCTATCTTTTTTATTTCTTCTTCGCTGATAATTTTCAATCCAGTTAATCGATTTTCAATCCCTCGCTTGTATATATTATCGAGCAAGGGAATTTGTTCACTGCTAACGGCTATAATAAGTTTGCCCGTCAGTTTATACTCGATATTATGCTTGTTGCAAAATTCAAGCAATAAATCGTATCCCCGTCTGCAATTCAGTGCCTTTAGGCTTCCAGGTTTATAATAGATACCAGAATGAATTACTCCGCTATTATTCCCAGTTTGATGGGATGCAATCTGTGATTCTTTTTCTATCAGCAGGATTTTTAAATCTGGATTTGATTCCAGAATTTTCAATCCTGTAGCCAGTCCTACAATGCCCGCGCCTATAATTATAATGTCGTGCATAAATTTATTGATTTAATAGCCGTTTATAAATATTCATATATTTTTCTGTCATGACATTCAATCCGAATTTTGATTTTAAAGATAAATTATATCTGATAATCTCTTCTTTATTTTCCTTTATAAATAATAATTTCTCCATAAATTCATTCAAATTATTCAACTTATAGAGCTGTCTAAAGTCGTTATTAATAATTTCTGGATTACCTCCAACGTCAGTAGTAAGTATTGGAAGGCCAGCAAAAAGCGCTTCCAGTAAACTTATCGAAAGGCCTTCGTACCTTGAAGGAAGGACGAAAAGATCAAAAGCTTTAATATATTTGTATGATTCTTTTATTGCTCCCACTAAAAAGAAATCTTTTTCAAATCCCATATTTTCTATTTTCTTTTTGTACTGAGCACCGAAAGGTCCATCACCAATTATAATTATTTTTAACGTTGGTATATATTTTTTAACAATAGCAAAGTTATCTATTAAAAAATCATAATTTTTTTGGTACGACAACCTTCCTGTAGAACCGATAATAAAACAGCCGTCAAAATTATACTTGCAGAGTTTACTGAAGAATTCAATAGCTTGTTTTTTAGATAAATATTCCATTTCCTCTTCTGCAAGACCATTATAAATTACTTCGCCTGAACTAACGATTTTATAACGAATTGCCTCTTTAAAATTTATTTCGCTTACGAAAACAGATGCGTCCAATAATCCTGACAATGCTTTGAAATAGTATTTTGTAATAAACTTAAAAATTCTATGAGACTGGTAATTTTTATCCAGCAAAGAAAGACCATGGAAAGTAAAGACTATCTTAGGTTTGTACTTCAAAAAAAAAGTCGATATTGTAGAGAGCAAAGTATTGGTACTATTTAGGTGTATTATCTGAAATTTGTACTTTTTCAAGAGTCGATAAATATCACAAACAAAGTAGAGGGCGTTGAAAAGGTTTACATCGCGTTTCAGAGATTTTAGATAATAATATTGGATATTATGCTTTTCTAATTCATCGAAAAGATATCCCCCTTCGCCAGCAGCAACTGTAACATCTACGCCTTTTTTTTTTAATTCTTTCGCGAGATTTAATACAAATACCTGCGCACCGCCAATTTCGGATTTTGTAATTACAAGAAGAACTTTCATGATTTCATATCATTTATTATGGTATAAAATTTATGTGTTATAGTACGGATATCAAATTTTTCAGCCTGTTCTAAGGCTCTCTTTTTCATTAAAACATATTTGTCGTTATCATTGATTAATAGTATAATAGTGCGAACAAAAGCGTCAACATCAAAGGGATCAATTGTAAAGCCACCTTCTCCAACAACTTCAGGCAAAGACGAAGTGTTTGAAGTTATTACTGGTAATCCACATTTCATTGCTTCGAGGGGTGGTATGCCAAAGCCTTCGTAAAAAGAAGGGAAAAGGAATAAAAATGCTTTGTTGTAGAGAATATTTAATTCTTCATCATTGACATGATTAACAATAATTATTTTATCATATCTCTTCTCAAGTTCACCTTTGAGTTCGTTATAACCGTAATTAGCTTTACCAACAACGATTAATGGTAATTTATACCCCTTATTCCATAAAGCATCGATAATGTTAATCAATCCAATGACATTTTTTCTTTTCTCGATTGCACCAACATACAATAAGTACTTATTTGGGAGTTCAAAACTAAATTTTTGTTCATGCAATTCATCATTTAGTGGATAAAAGCATTGGCTGGCTGTATTGTAAGTAACATCTATTTTATTACTGGGAATATTAAAGAGTCGAATAATATCTTGTTTCGAATGTTCTGATACTGTTAGTACCTTATCTGCCACTTTCAGGCTACGAGGGATAACAATATTCAAATAAGACCTATAACTAAAAGAATAATACTCTTTGTATATGAATGGGATAACGTCATGAATTACCGTGATATATTTAACTTTACCAATTTTTTTAAATGGTAAAATAATGTTTGGTGAAACAAAAACATCGATATTATACTCTTTAAGGAACTTTGGTATAACAATATTCATCCAAAATGGAGAAAATAACTTATAAGGAAGACCGGAGTTATACTTAATAATTTTATAGAAGTTAGTATCAACATATAATTCTTCTGTTGTAAACAAATAATATTCGTTATACCTATCAACTTGAGGAAGCATCTCCAATATATTTTGTAGATAGCGACCAGTACCGGTTAGTCCTTTGTTAAGTACCCTGGAATCGATAGCAACGTTCATATACAACACTATCTAATAATAAACATTGTTGTTATATATAAGACTATAATATCAAAAATATAAAATAACCAACTGAGCATAGGATTAAAAAAAGAAAACATAATAACCATTACAAAAACACCATACATTGTTATTGTGTTAACATTAGGTTGAATTCTCATCCTATAGTAAAGGAAGGAAGACACTAAACCAAATATATAAGGTAAAATCATAATACCGAACACATAGAAATCTCTAAAATTGACAAAAAACATACCATAGGTATTATAATTATAATTTATCAAATAAGGGTTGTCGATATAATTAATATACTCATGCAGCCAGTGTTTTATGCCACTTATAGCAAATAAAAAATCGAACGACGATAATCCATAAGTAAATTCTTCTAATTTTGGAGTTGCATATGCATAGTTTTCTAAATTCATTGATATATACATATATGGTTCAGTAAATACCGAATAATCGGCACTGTATTTCATCTGAGAAACATAATGAAAATACTGAAGAATCAGACTTCCAGCTCTTAAGGAAAGGATTAAATAAGAGATTCCAGTCAAAAATATAATTAATATAACAAAGGTTTTATAGTTAAACTTATTTGTTCCATAATAAATAAATACAGTAGAAAGTATTATAGTTATAAACAAACCAAACCTTTGTAAAAGAAAAAGGAAGCTAGCTAACGTAGTTAAAAAGATAATAGCTAATAATGATTTCTTTAAGAATCTCTTTTTAGTCACTACAAAATAAATAACAATGAAATATAAAATTAGAGGAGCTAAATGAATAAGCAATCCAACACCGAATAGACTCCATTTAGTTCTAGCCTCATTAGGATATTTGGTAAAAAGAGGGACATAACCTAAATATAAATAAATTGCTAAATACGAAATTGCATACACTAAGAACAAAATTAAAATGGATTGAGATAATTTTTTATCATTCAGTTGAATACTACCCAATCTATTTCTAATTGAAGTCAGCGGTATAATTTCTTTATCAAAATAAATTACATACATAGTAAAGATACCAGCCAGTACAGAAAACACAGGTATTAATAAGTAGATCCAGCTAATTACAGGCCATTCAAATTGTAATCTACTTAATTTGAGATGTGTAACTCCTATTGATAGCATCCATACAACTGAAAACAGCCTTCCCGGTGACAAAAGATCTAATTTTCTTGTTAATGAAAATATTAATGTAAAAAGAAGTAATATAAACAAAGATAAACTGATTTCATTCATTTAGTTTTAATCTTATATTTCAAAGGATTTATAAGAATTCTTTCTTCACGATTTAAAAATATAAAGTAACCGTAAACAAATATATATATAATAGCAATAATAAATTGAATCAATAATGATTTAATATAGGCTAATAAAAGAGCAAGTATTATTATAGAGACAAAAAATGATAGCGTTGTTTTATTTACATACCAATTTTTACAAATGTTATAGTTGAAAAAGATATAGGTTATTAATATCAATAAATTTGTTATGAATCCTGTCCATACTAAACCGAGTACACCATATTTGTGAATAAAAATTATATTCATAACAATACTAACTATGGTTACAATGAAGACGGTATACGCTCGTAAATTTTGCTTATTAGCTGTCGTAAGCAGTAAGCCTAGTGGTTCTATAAGAAACCGGATAGCAATAATTAAAACATAATACTTAAGAATCTCTGCGGATTTGTTAAAATCATTATCATAAACAAAATTTATTATATCTTTAGAATTCAGATAAATGATAATTGCTGCTGGAAAAATTATTATCATCAGGAACTTATTAAATAAATAAGAATATTTTTCCCAGGCTAATTTGTTTTCGTTATTTAATCTTGAGAGTGCTGGCAATAAAGCATTGTTTATGATCTCAGGAATTATTAGTAAAATAACCAATAACTTAAATGCAGCTTGAAAGATACCTACTGCCCTTTCATTAAGTATATATGCCAATAACAATGTATCTATATTATAGTATAAATAATTAAAAATATAATGCAAGCCGAATATACTGACCTTATTTCTATATTTATTGATTAAGCTAAAATCAAATTTAATTTTTATACTGCTTATAAAACGTAATAAATCGTAATAAGCTATAGCTAAAGAAAAAATCCTAAATACTACCAATGAAAGAGCTATATAAATAATTTTGAAATTGAAAAAGTAGAGCAAAGCAATAAGAACAATAACACACAGATTATAAATAAATGTAACCTTTGTCTCTATTTCTAATCTTTCTATACCTTTGAAAAAAGCAAAAAAATAATTTAGTAAAGATGATGTAATTAAATAAAAACTCAGAATAATAAGTAATCCAGAAGTTACTTTACCAATATCAACAATGATTATATACACCAAGAGTAAAGAAAATGAAAAGACTATAAAAATAATTTTAATAGAAAACAATTCATTGAAAATAGAATCAATGATAGAACGATTTTTGGGTAGTTCTGTTGCCAGCAAAATATCTATGCCAAAATCAGAGATGTAAAGGAAAATTGTGATTGTAGTAAAAGCATAAGTGAATTGTCCAAACACTTCCGGTCCATAAAATCGTGCTATGGTCAAGAAGAGAAAAAAATTAGCTATAACACGAAGAGATGTAGTTAAAAAAGAAAAAAAAGAATTTTTCTTAATACTTCTTTCTTCGCTTTTATCCAACTCTGCTCTAATCACATTTTTATAATTTCAGTGTAATTGTTGATAAATATTCAGATGTATCTTTGCAATATTTTGATAATTGTACAAAGATAGATCCCCATAATTCAAATTACGGCGTATCTCCTCGTTTTTAACATCAATTCTATGAAGGGCCTCTAAAAACGAGCTCTCATTTTTTAATTCAAAAACTAGCATCTGGTTATTGTGTCTCATGTTTAACTCAATAGAGGTTGGTATGTTTGAAATTATTATTGGAACATTTTGACTCATTGCTTCAATTATAGGCATACCAAATCCTTCGTAAATTGAAGGGAAAATAAATCCCCTACTAAATTTGTACAATGCCGGTATGTCTTCATCATTAACATAACCAAGGCTCAGTATTCCATTTTCTTTAGTGACTAGTCCTACGAATTCACTAGATCTCCACCATTTTAAGCCTCCCAGCACAAGCAAAGTATTTTTATCGATTATCTTTTCTTTTTTGGCCTTGATAAAAGATCTGAGCAAAAATTCCATATTTTTTCTTTTAGACAAGCTTCCTAAAAAGAAATAGTAACTATAAGGTTCTAAATTATATTTATTCAGCTGTTGAATTGATGGATTGGAAATTAAAAATAGGTCCCTAATACCATCATAAGCAACATATAATTTTTCTTCCAATTTACTTCCAAACATATTCAATATTTCGTTTTTAACTGAATGTGAAGGTGTAATAATTCCATCAGCTCTCTTCAACGCCTTCTTAATTGCATGTCTATTATAACTGACATATATAAAAGGGACAGTTTCAGGATAGAAAAATACACCGAGATCATGAATTGTTACAACTTTTTTACTCTTGGAATTAATAAGGGGGACATAGTAATTTTGATAGTGTATTATATCAAATCTACGAAACGGATGTAAAATGTTAATTAAGGCATCAATTGCAAATTTTCTCAATCCTTTCGGAAAATATTTCATTGTCGAATAATCTGTTATTGAACAGTCAGCAATACGAGAAAGATGCTTATATAATAGTAATGCATGATAACCTATACCAGTAGGATACCTGTAACTCGACATTCCCTCGTCGATAAGTATTTTCAGTTTATGCGACATTTAAGATGATTTACTGGTAATATTAATTTTGTTTCCTTTTAATCTTTAACCAACCTGTCAATTCTTCATATTTACCTGGATTAATAGATTTAATCTTATAAAATAACTCGAGAATAAATATGATAAATATGCCGAGGATTACTGATCCAACAAAACTTACTGCCGCATATATACTTCCCTTGGGTTTTGCTTTTCTGTCTGCAGGACCAGCTTTATCAAGCACAAGCACACTGGGAGTATTGCGTACTTCTTCTACTTTAGCCTGCTCGTATAATGGCTGAATAAATTCTAATATTTTGTACTGAATTTCCAGATTCCTGTAGATTTTCAGATATTCATTTCCCAATTCTGGCGCTTCCTTAAATGGAATTAACAATTTTATATTTTTCTGGGATACGTCCTTGCCAGAATTAAGCAGGTCAATTTTCTTTTTAAGTTCATTTAGTTCTATTTCCGTTGTGTGTACAAGAGGATGATCTATACCATAAATCTGTTTAACAACATTAAATTCAACTTCTTTACGGTACATATCCAAATAAATGCCCGACATCGATTTAACAGTTGCTTCAATTTGCTCTGGGACAGCTATTACTCCATATTTTTCCTGAAATTTCTGCATTTCAGTTTCAAGGTTTTTAATATCCGTAAGATTCTGCAAATACCTTTTTTCAATAAATTCTCTGTTAGCTTTGGCATTCGTAATACTCAATTGTGTATTGATTTCATTAAGTCTGTTAACCATATAATTTGCTATATCCGCAGCTTTTTGAGGATCTTTATCATAGACTGTAATAGTTAAATTACCTTCATCCTGGATTTCTAATTCAAGATTAGATTGCCATTTTTTAACTACTTTTTCATAATAATCATCTTCCATATCGTATTCTTCTCGGAGTCTAAATTTTTTAATTATTTCATCGGTCAACGTTGCACTCTTTAGTATTGCTATATATCGATCCGTTTCAGTATTTCCACCCGTTAATGCAGCCAAGCCTTTACTAGCAGAAAATCCTTTCGCCAGACTCGACAAACCAGATAGAGTAGATAATATATCGTTTCTTTCTGCAGCCAATACAGAAGCTGTCGACTTGTACCATTTGGGTGCAAGCAACGCATATATTGTGGTTCCAGCAGTTATCGTAAAAATGAACCAGAATAAAAACTTTCTATATTTAACAAGCACTGATAAAAACTCTATAAACGAACTTCCTACTATTTCTACTTGATGTTCTGTTGATTGATTAATCCGATTCATTACTGTTCCAAAATTTATTTAGTAATTTGTAAAATCAATATTATAATAGTCGTTATACTCCCTATTATGCTCAACACGGCTCCTGTTCTTGCTACATAAAACCATGTGGTCCTTGGTATGTCTTTCGGCACATAGATATAATCACCAGGTTCAATCTTCAACTTTTCTATTTCTTTTGTAACCCAATTTTTTCCTTTCCCTTTAATAACAACAACGTGGTCATCGCCTTTTGCTGTTTCGGCTAGACCCCCAGCTTTTTCGATGTAATATTTATAGTTCATATCAGGGACATACTTAAAGTACCCTGCTTTAGCAACTTGCCCGAATACATAAACGTATTCGAATTTCGAGGGAACCAAAATCACATCACCGTCTTTAACCAAAAATTTACTTTCTTCGGATTCTGGATTCTCAATCTTTGTAAAGTCTACCAGCGATTCACTTTCCAAAACCCGAAGTTGGTTATCGATATTAAAGAATAGTGTATCTTCCTCTGTTAGATTGGCAAGACGCATCATTTCCAGTAGTTTTTTCTTCTGTTCAAGTTGAAATTGTGTTTCGGGCAGGAGTAAATTATCGTTACTTTCAACAAAATCTCTTGACAGCTGATTTTTCCTCAAGATACTTTCCGGTGCGTCATTCCTAAGTACTTCTGCTCTATATAAATCTGCGTTAACAGTAAAGCCTCCGGCTCGCTTAATTACTTCATAGACAGGCAATCCTTCGGCAGTTAGATAAACATATCCGGGATTCTTCACTTCTCCAAGAACAAGGGCTTTATAATCATGTCGCTTATTCTCTTCGGCAATTATTTTAATACGATCACCTCTTCTGAGTTCAATATCATCCGAAATATTTGTTTGAATAATTTCTTCATTCAAACCGTCCGCCGAAAGTCGATAAATTTCAGCTCTACTAACATTTTCGTATGATTTACTAATTCCACCAGCAAACAAAATCGCATCGGATAAACGGTCACCTTCCACATATTGAAACTTGATCGGCTTGTTTACTGCCCCAGAAATGTCGACAAAATCTTTTTCTTCGTCGTAATCGGGGAAAATAATTACATCGTCATCTTTAAGATAAGGGTTGTATTTAAAGTCTCCGGTCAATCTGAATTTCAATAAATCAATAATCATTTCACTTCGGTCTGCCCTCATTAATTTAATTCCCCGCAAAGGATAGCTCTCCAATTGCTTCTTTACTATATTAATTGTTTCTAGCTGCGTAAGCGAAGCTAATGCCTCTCGCTGCGACTCAATAAATAGATTCGTAATAAAATGATCGAGCCTTTGTACCGACAAAGCAGTAAAAGAACCGTTTACAATAAAATTACCACCGATAGTAACAGTTATTGGCTGTGTGAATAAGGTCGACTTGTCACTATTTGTCGTATTATTATCGTTTTGCTGCGCAGATATTATTGATGACAATAAAAATAATTGAAGGACGAGATATCTTATGTTTATTCTCATTTTCTAATGCCAATTAATTTAATAATATTTTCTGGATGTTGAACCAAAAAATAGAACTTTTAGACCACCCAAACAAATATTTCTTAGTCTAATATTCTTTTAATACTTTTTCGTATATGTTTATCAACTTTTCATAATGCAGAGTTCGATTAAATTTATTTCTTGCTGTATGAAGAGCACGGCTACACATATCGAGATATTTTTCCTCGTCAAGGCTATAAGCACTTTTAAGTGAACCAACCAACGAATCGATATTATTTGGTAGGTAAAGAAAACCATTTTCCCCATTTTCAACTATTTCAGGGATTCCACCCAGAGCTGGTGCAATTACAGGTCTACCAGCCGCAAAAGCTTCAATAACAGCATATGGATTATTTTCGTATGTTCTCGATGATATAACTACAAAATATGATTGTTTTATTGCATCTTTAATTTCCTTTCTCGAAAGGTTGCCTAAAAACGTTACATTCTTACTGGATGTAAGTCTTAATGTATCAAGAAGCCTACCCTCACCCGCTATAATCAATTTAAAAGAATTCAAGCGCCTGAATGCCTCGACCAGTAAGTCGACTCCTTTGTTATATTCAATTCTTCCGATAAACAAAAAATCCCGCCTCACTGTCTTCGTAATTCTGTTTTCAATTTCATCAGTAAAATTGTACAGTACTTCCGATTTTTTTTCTAAGTCGGGAAATAGACTAAGAAATTTGTTTCTCGTAAAATTGCTCACAAAAATGAAGTAATTAAAATACCTTCTGAAATTAAGAAACAGGTCACGAAAATAACTATCTACTGCCAGTAAAATACTTCTTGTCAGGCCTTCATTCGAGCAACTGTTCAATATGCAATGATAATATTTTCCTCCTGCGCATTTTTCGCAGACGCCCTTTTTTCTGTTATAAAATTCCCAGACAGGACATAAATATTTGAAGCCGTGTATTGTAGTGACAACTGGAATTTTGTGTCCCTTCAAAACAGGCAGAATTGAAAATGTTAGTCCACCGTTTATATTATGAACGTGAGCAATCTCTGGCTTAAACTTATCAATTACTTTTTTAAGCGCATATATCGAATTAAATGAATAAAAAGAATCTAAAGCCCTCAGTAATCTGTTTTCAGGACGTGATGGAAAGTATTGCAAATATTCAGAATTGTAATTAACAGTCGATTTTAAACTAAATGGAATTGCGGTATGCCCTTTGTCATTGAGTAATTTTTCTGTTGATAAGAAGAGAGTTTCGACGCCTCCGCAATGGTAATAATTTTTATTGCAGAGTAATATCTTCATCTCCTAAGAATATAATTAGTCCCTGCCGTACTGTGTCTTATAATATTTTTTATATTCGCCCGAAATAACCCTTTCCCACCAGCTTTTATTATTGATATACCATTCGATAGTTTCATCCAGTGCAGTTTCAAACTTAAGTTTTGGTTTCCAGCCAAGTTCATTCTGGATTTTTGAAGAATCGATAGCATAACGGCGGTCATGCCCCGGTCTGTCTTTTACGTATTCAATGAGGTCTTCTGATTTATTCAATTTTTTTAGTATCAGTTTGACAATTTCGATGTTTTTCATTTCTCTACTTGCACCGATATTATAAACTTCACCAGCTTTCCCTTTTTCAAAAACGGTTTCGACAGCTCTGTTGTGATCATACACATGAATCCAGTCCCTCACATTCAAACCATCGCCATAAACCGGAAGTTTTTTATTATTAAGAGCATTGATTATCATCAACGGTATTAATTTTTCAGGGAATTGATATGGACCGTAATTGTTAGAACATCTCGTTATTACAACCGGAAGTCCATACGTGTGATGAAATGCCAGTGCCATCATATCGGCCGCAGCTTTGCTTGACGAATAAGGACTATTTGGCGATAGAGGTGTCGATTCTGTGAATAATCCTTCTGAGCCCAAACTTCCGTATACTTCGTCGGTCGAGATTTGCAAAAATTTTTCTACACCATACCTTCTTGCAGCTTCCAGCAGTATATTTGTTCCGATTACATTTGTTCTGTAAAAAATTTCCGAACCAAGGATACTTCTGTCGACATGAGATTCGGCGGCAAAATTGATTACAAATTTGATACGATACTTTTTAAAAAGATAATCGACCAGCTCTCTGTTTGTAATGTCTCCTTTTACGAAAGTATAATTCTTGTTGTTCTCAACTGGTTTCAGATTTTCCAGATTCCCGGCATAAGTTAGTTTATCGAGGTTAACGACAAACCAATCGTCATGTTCTGGCAATAGATTGTTAATAAAATTACTTCCAATGAAGCCCGCACCGCCAGTTACAAGAATAGACTTTAAGCTCATCTTTTACCCTCTCAGTAAGAAAAGAAACCGAAATAAATTCCTGTTTGAATAAAGAATGTATTTGAATTCAAATCCGAAGGAACACCCTCTATATTTTTACCATTATTAATTTCCCACTCGCCTCCAAAATTGAAACTATAGCCCGCTCCTACTCTGAAGGCAATAAATCGATTAATTGGAATGTCAAAATTTATAGTTGGTGCAATGAGATAAGAAGTTTTAGACAATTTATCGCTTACTTCCTGAGTTTTATTATTTCCCTTCTGCCATAAATTTTCCCAGTTATAGTTCATACTCGATTGATAGATTTCAATTTCGGTTGAAGTCATACCAATAATGCCTCCAACAGAAATTGCGATGCGATGGACAGACGGGAAAGTGTATTCAATGGTTAGACCACCCAGTCCGTAGCCGTATCTTACTTCTTTATCGAACTCGCCTACTTTGCCTGATGTATTCATCGAGCCGCTTAAACCAACACCACCTATTCGGAGATTTTCCACAAACATTATATAAGCATAACCACTACCGCCCCATGCAATCATACCGTTTTCAGACAATCCACTCAACCCGATACTTTGTATCTGAGAGTTCAAGGGCTCGACATTGGGGAACAAATATACAGGGTTAATTCCGCCGGCTAATCCGAAACGTGCTACCCATCCGATTTCAGCATTTTCCTGAGCCGACAGAAGTGTATACGATACTATCAATAAAAATAAAATTCTCTTCATATTAATACTTTCCGAATTGTTTATGTCAAAATAAGAAATTATTAATCAAACTTAAAAACGAGGAATTGATAACCTGGAGATTACTCACAATTCCCTCATGAGATTTTTTATCAAGAATATTCTGTGTTGATAGGTAATCGAAAATTGCAAACTTCCCTCGTCGTAAATGAAAAATGGCTGCTTAAATATCCGAAGCTTGCTTTCTTTATTAATGATGTACCAATATCTTCATTTGCTAAAATTACTGAATAAGGAAGTAGATAATAAAAATTATAGCTTTATATCTAAACACCCGATAAATCGTACTTTTTTAATCAAACAGTTGTAGTAAAGAATTACTTCAGTAATTGGAAAGATTTTCCTGAATAGGATTAATAAGGCCGGACTGATTAATTGGATCACTCTCGTCACCACAACAAGGATAATCAAATCCGGCCATATTATTCTTTTTTAATCCATTATTTTTCTTAAGAACGAAGAGGAATCTTCGTCGTCATTATTTTTTCTTTCGTCGTAGTAATCCTTATTTTTTGTTTTGAATCCGGATTGAATTTCATCGATATCATTTTCTGGAAAGAGTTTCATATCGCCACGAACACGAGAAATTGTTGGAATATTAAGATCCTGTTCATTGATGTTAGCTTCGTTTAAAATGATTTTTTCTTTTGAAAATCCTCCGAAAGATGGAACGGACTTTTTGTCTTTTCCGGAGTTTTTACCATCCCTTCTAAAACTTCCTATTCCGTTCGTTTCGAGGTCGTCGCCAAATCCAGTAGCGATTACAGTATAAGAAATATAATCGTTCATATCTTCTTTATTGACGATGCCGAAAATAACATTTGCTTCTTCACCCGCTGCTTCAAAGATAATGTTATTTCCCGCTTCTACCTCCTGCATGGTCATATTTGACGAGCCTGAAACGTTCAGGAGAATGTTTTTAGCTCCTTTAATCGAAACTCCTTCGAGCAGAGGCGACGAAATAGCTTTTTGTGCAGCTTCGATTGCTCTGTTTTCACCGCTTGCAATTCCGCATCCCATTAATGCATGACCGCTATCGCGCATGACTGTTCTCACGTCTGCAAAGTCGACATTGATAATACCGGTCATTGTGATAATGTCTGCAATTCCACGTGTAGCTTCGTAGAGTATTTCATTAGGCTTATCGAATGCAGCTCTTGCTGCCGTGGCAGTGTCAATTATACTGAGGATTCGGCTGTTTGGAATTACAATAAGGCTGTCTACATATTGCTTAAGTTCCTTAATTCCATCTTCTGCATTTTTCATTCTCTTTTTGCCTTCCCAGTTGAAAGGCTTTGTAACGATACCTACTACCAGTGCGCCAAGACTCTTAGCAATCGAAGCAACAATTGGAGCTCCTCCTGTACCGGTTCCACCGCCCATTCCTGCCGTTACGAACACCATATCGCTGCCATCGAGAATGCGTGTAATTTTTTCTCGGTCTTCTTCGGCTGCTTTTTTACCTACGTTAGGGTCGGCTCCAGCACCGAGTCCACGCGTAACGTTTGTACCAATCTGGATTTTATGATGAGCCAGGCTGTTCTTAAGTACCTGGGCGTCTGTATTGATAGCCACGAATTCGACGCCGGTTAATCCGCGGTGAATCATGCTGTCGATTGCATTGCACCCACCACCGCCAATACCAACCACTTTCAGAACGGCAGACAAATTTTGTGAATCTTCCCTGTCGAGAGTTACAAATTTGAGTCGTTCTTTTTTTCCGTCAGTATAATCGGTCATAATTCCTCCTTGTTGTGGTATATTTATAAATTTTCAAAAAATTCCTGTATCTTTTTGAACAGATTTATTTTAATAGGATTCTTTTCTTTTCGTAGATCTCTGGAATCGGAGAATTCGGTAACCGACTTACCAGGCATACCTTTAATCAATCCAGCGGCAGTGGCAAATTCCGGACTTTCAATTTCGCCGGATAGGCCTGTGCCCAAATCAAGCGGCACACCAATTCTCGCAGGCAATCCAAAAACCTCTTCAGCCAGCTCTGTTGTTCCTCTGAGAAGTGAACCACCGCCTGTTAATACCACTCCAGCTTTAATTTTATTTTTCAATCCAGTCTGGCGTAATTCATTATCGATCAGCATGAATAGTTCACGCATTCTAACGCTGATAATTTGTGTCAGAAGAGTTAATGGAATTTTGATATTGCCACGCGCTCCGACACCTTTTATATAAATATCCTCATCTTTAATTATTGCACTTTCCAGAGCGTAGCCGTATTCTTTTTTCAATTTTTCGGCGTCTGCCGTTACAATACCGAGTGTTTCTCTTATATCATTTGTGACCTGATTTCCCGCCACGCCAATAACTTTAGTATGTTTAATAGCTTTGCGATGAAAAACAGCCAGGTCGGTTGTACCGCCACCAATATCGATTAACAAGACACCGAGATCTTTCTCGTTTTCTTCCAGCACCGATAAGCTTGAAGCAATCGGCTGTAGAATTAACTCTTTAATTTTATAACCGGCACGTTCTACTGACTTTTTAATATTTTGAATAGCCGGCACTGAAGCCAACACTACATGATTAACTGCCTCGAGCCTCGAGCCACACATTCCAATTGGGTCTTCGATTCCACCCTGATAATCGACAAAGAATTCTTCAGGAATAATGTGCAGTATTTGTCTGTCCGAAGGAATTCTTATTGTGTGTACATCGGATTTAAGACGATTCAAATCTTCTTCGGTAATTTCCCTCTCAGGATTGTTAATTGTCACATAGTTACGATGCCTTAAACTTGTTACGTGTTCGCCTGCAACTCCAACGTTAATCTCTTCAACGCTCAAGCCAGCCCTGTTAATGGCAATGTTCATCGCCTCGCTAATTGCTTCGGCGGTCTTAGAGATGTTTGCAACCAGCCCGCGATTCAATCCTTCTGATGGAGCAACACCGAATCCGAGTATGTTAATGTTATCTTCTGCATGCTCGGCAATAACTGCACATACTTTCGTAGTACCCAGATCGAGTCCAGCTATAATATTTCTTTTCATGTTTGATCTTCTCCCGATATTATACTATCTGCGGCAAAGCCGAAATAAATATGATTATGATATCTCAAATCGATGTATTCAATTAAATTATTTGCTTCATTCCCTTTCAGATAATTCCAGAGTGCGTTGAAATAAACTATCTTTCTCGCTTCGTCATCCCTGCCGAATATAACGGGATAATCGAACAACGAAAAAGTCATTACCACATCTCCCCCTTTTCTCATGTCGACAACCGATAGATTGCTATATAATTCGGGGTTGATGAGCTTTATCCCGCTCAATATTTTTGAAGCGGTCAGTACATCATAATTTCTTTTCAAATTAAGAAACGGCTTTATTTTACTTTCGAGATAAGGATTTGTAATAACAGGATAATCGACGCGTTCTGTACCTTCCAGCAAAGGTACCGCTTCAAGGTTATCCGTAATCAAATATTGCTTTTGATTTTCAATCAATATCGCATCGAAATTCTTTTCATGCAAAACTATATTAACTTTTCCGTTGCTTATAAAACTGACGTCCGCATATTTTACATAAGGATGTTTTTCAATCCGATCTTTAATTATTTGCAATGTAAGTTCTCTAAAATTCCTTCTGATCAGTAGATTCGCAAATTTCAAGTACATTTCTTTAGAAAGGTGATTGTTTCCTTCAATAGTAATCAAATCAATTTTGTAATTTTCTTTCCGGATAGTCACTGCGAAATATCCGATAATTGAAATTAGCAGCAATAAGAATACTAATCCCGCTATGTATTCTTTTGTTTTCATTTACTTTTTGATTTTAAGTATTCCACAAATTTTTCACCGTATTTCCAGATGTCGCCGGCACCGAGTGTAATAATTATGTCGCCTTTTTTATAAATCGATTTTAGAATTTCTGGTATCTTGTTTTTATCGGCTTCGTAAATCACATTTTTATGACCGAACTTTTTAGCAGCTTCGGCAATCAGAAGACCGGAAACTCCTTCGATCGGTTCTTCCCTGGCAGGATAAACATCGGTACAAATAAAAACATCGGAATTCAAAAAGGACCTGCCGAATTCCAGATAAAAATCTCGCGTTCTCGAATAAAGATGAGGCTGAAATACAGCAACCACTCTTCTTTTCCAGCCTTTACGAATACCGTCGAGAGTAACATTTATTTCAGTCGGATGATGCCCATAATCGTCAATAACCATAACATCATTGTCGTACTTTTTCTCGAAGCGGCGATAAACTCCCGTGAAATCACTTAAGGCTTTTTTAATTGTATCGAAAGGCACTCCAAGTTCTTTTGCAATTGTAATTGCCACAAGAGAATTCTTGATATTGTGAACGCCGGGGACATTTAATTTAACCCTGCCTAAGGTTTCCCCTTTGTAAACAACGGTGTATTCAGAGGAACTCTCTTTATGTGTAATATCTATCGCCTGTACATCGGCTTGAGGCGAAAGCCCGTAGGTAAATATTTTTTTCTTTATTAATGGTATTATATCTTGCAGGGCTGGTTCGTCAAGGCAGAGCACAACAAAGCCGAAGAACGGAACTTTATTGGCGAACTCGACAAATGCCGATTTAATGTCGTCCAGATCTTTGTATGTATCGAGATGTTCTTTTTCGAGCGTGGTGATTGCAGCTATAACAGGTGTCAACATCAAAAAAGTTCTATCAAATTCGTCGGCTTCAACTACAATGAATTCACCATTACCCAGTCGTGCATTTGTGCCTCCGAGACTGCTTAATTTCCCGCCGACAATAATTGTCGGGTCGATTCCGGCTTCCGTCAATGTAAGTCCGACCATCGATGTTGTTGTAGTCTTGCCGTGTGTACCGGCAATACCAATTCCATACTTCATTCTCATGCATTCGGCAAGCATTTCAGAGCGTTTTATAACTGGAATCTTCTTTTCAATAGCCGCACTTACTTCTGGATTATCTTTATTGACCGCCGAGGAATAGACTACTACATCAGCTCCTTCAATATTTGAGGGGTGATGGCCTTCATAAATTTTTATTCCCAGTGCTTCCAGCCTATCGGTAATTTCAGTCTTATTCAAATCCGAGCCAGTTATATTAAATCCCTGATTCAACAATATTTCTGCTATGCCACTCATTCCAATTCCGCCGATGCCTACAAAGTGTATGTTTTTTACTGTTTTCATCATCATAAAGTCTGCTCCTTAATTAATCTGTTCTGCCATACTGATTGCCTTTTGAGCTATCACTAAGGCAGCTTCGGGTTTTGAAAATGTTTTTATGGTGTCGGATAATTTTTCCAATTTTTTTTCGTCGTTGATTAATTCAATAATTTTATTTTTCAATTCTGCTAATAAATTTTTGTCCTCAATAAGAACTGCGGCATTTGATTCAGCCAACGTAAGAGCGTTAAAATACTGGTGATTGGCAGCCACATTGGGAGAGGGCACAAGAATAGCAGCTTTTCCTAATGCAGAAAGCTCAGCAATCGTGGTTGCACCCGCCCTTGTAATTACCAAATCGGAAGCCGAATAAGCTGCCTGCATATCATCAATAAATGGTAAAACTATTATTTGTTTTGTGTTATATTTTTTGTACTCGTCATAGTAAAGTTTTCCTGTCTGCCATATTACCTGCAGGTCATTTTTTTCAATTAAATCAGCAATCTGTGCAATTGAATCATTGATCGATTTTGCGCCCAGACTACCTCCGATTATCAACACTGTTTTTTTAGCAGGATTCAAACCAAATTTTTTTGCCGCTTCGTATTTATCAATTTCTTTCAAATCAATTCGTATGGGATTTCCCGTTACATAAATTTTCTCATTACGACGGAAATATTTTCTACTTTCCTCGAACGCCACATGAATTTCATCTGCCATTCTTTCGAGCAATCGATTCGTAATGCCCGGATAGCTATTTTGTTCGAGCAAAATAATTTTCGAACCAATTACAGAAGCTGCCCAGATAACAGGTCCAGATACATAAGCACCACATCCAATTGTAACGCGTGGTTTAAATTGCATCATAATCAGAAGAGATTGTAAAGACGAAATTGCAAGTTTTACAGGGAACATTAAATTTCTTAAATCAAATTTTCGATAAAATCCGCTTATCCAGATATCCCTGAATTCGAAACCGTATTGGGGAACGACTTTCGATTCTATTTTATTTTTGTTACCAAAGAAAAGGATTTCAGACTCTGGCAGGATTTTTTTTATATGCTGAGCAACGGCGATGGCTGGATAAAGATGCCCGCCTGTGCCGCCAGCTGCAAATGCAAAACGATATGGATTCGATTTCTTCATCCTACTTGAGCCAGTTTTAATTTTTCCGTTTGCATCGTTTGATATGCAATGTTAATTATGATTCCTATCGATATACCCATAAAAACCACAGAGGTGCCTCCAAAGCTAACGAAAGGAAGCGTAATGCCAGTAGTCGGAAACAATCCGGTAACAACCGCAGCATTAATAAAAGCGCTAATTAGAATATTGAATCCCAATCCGAACACGAGCAACTGCCCAAATTTATCCTGCGCTTTCTTGGCTATGACCAGACAGATGATAAAAAGTGTGAAGTATGTGAACAATATTAAAGCTGTCCCGATGAATCCTGTTTCCTCACCTATGATTGAAAAGATAAAATCGCCATAAGATTCAGGTAAAAAGAGGTCGCTCTGGCGACTGCGTCCGAATCCCAAACCCTTCAATCCACCGCTGCCAAGTGCAATCTTAGCTTGCATAACCTGAATATTTATATCGCTGCCTGTCATAAGACTATTCACATAATCAAAAAGGCGCTCGCGAGAATGTTTGTACAATATCACCGCCGAACCCACAAAGAAGATCCCTATCGACAAGATTCCCGCAATATGTCTGAAACTCGCACCACCTACATATAGCAACACGAAAGAAGTAAAGGCAATTATCAAACTAGTACTTACGTTTGGCTGAAGAATAATCAATCCGCATACAAGCCCAATCCAGATTAGAGCATAAACAAAACCTCTTCTGAAATTAGCAATCAATTCTCCTTTTCTTTCTATCAAGACCGATAAGTGAATTATCAACAAAATTTTTACTGCTTCCGAAGGCTGGAAACTAAAAAAGCCGAGGTCGAGCCATCTTGCTGCACCTTTGACTTTAGGAGCAAATATTAATGTGGCAATCAATAAAATAAGCCCGGACAACATCATTTGTTTGCTGTACTTACGATATAGATCATAGGGTATAAATGAAAATAAAACAATTGCAAAGAGAGCCAGTATTACCTTTATAATATGGGACTTGAACATCGAGTAATAATTGTTATACTTAGTCATGCTGTAGGTGTCGCTTGAAGTAAAAACCATAATTGCACCAAGCAATACCAGAGCTACGACAAGAATTATCAATATTCTTATGAGTGTTTTCATTTATTTTAAATTGTTTACTGCTTCTTTAAAAACTTTGCCTCTGTGTTCATAATTGTCGAACATATCGAAGCTTGCACACGCCGGCGATAAAAGGACGACTGAGCCTGGACTGGCTTCTTTTCGAGCAGAAAGAACACAACTTTCCAGCGATTGTTTATAATCAACGGGAACAGTTTCTTTAAAAAATTCATAAACTTTGTTCGCTGATGAACCGATTGCATATATTTTTTTAACTTTCCTTGCAACAAGCTCTTTTATTTTATTGTAGTCGTTACCTTTGTCTTTCCCTCCCAATATTAAATAGATTGGTTTATCGAAGCTGTTGAGCGCATACCAGACCGAATCAACGTTTGTTGCTTTTGAATCGTTGTAGTATTCCACGCCTTCAAATTCACGCACGAACTCGATACGATGTTCTACCCCCTGAAACGATGAAAATGCACTTTTGATCTTTTTGTTTTCAATACCAACTTTTTTTGCTACAGTCATGACCGCCAGCGCGTTTGATACATTGTGTGGACCTTTAATAAACAAGTCAGACACCGCGCATACCGTTTCTCTGATTTCATCAGAATAAATCATATTTCCTTCTTTTACATATGAACCCTTGAATAATTCTTTCTGGAGCGAGAAGCCGTATTTATTCACATCCGTAGCTGGCATAAAATTGATAGTATTTGGATCATCGGCATTGTAAATCAAAAAATCGTCTGAAGTTTGATTTCTGGTAATATTCATTTTCGAGCGTGCGTAGAGATTAAAATCATTATTATATCTGTCAAGATGATCGGGCGTAATATTTAATATCACAGAAAATTTTGGTCTAAAATATTTTATGTAATCAAGTTGAAAGCTGGATACTTCTACAACTACGAAATCATCTTCTCCAATCTCCGTAACGACATCCGAAAAAGGAACGCCAATATTGCCAACGCAATATGTCTTGAAGCCATTTTGACGTAAAGTGTATTCCATTAGCGACGTCGTAGTAGTTTTTCCGTTTGTACCGGTAATCGCAATTGTTTTGCCTTTATTGAACCAACTTGCGAATTCGAGTTCGCTAAATATTTCGATGCCTCTGCTTTTTGCCTCGGCTAAGATGCCCGAGTACGAAGGGACGCCTGGACTCGTTACGATAAAATCGCAATCGAAAATTCGTTCCGAATGTTTTTCAGTTTCGTAAGGAATATTTTCAGATTCCAAAACTGAAATCGACTTAAGAATGGATTGCTTGCTTGCTGAGTCGCTAACAAAGGGAAAAGCGCCCATTTTTTTTGCAAGCTTTGCCGCGGCTGTTCCGCTCCGTACTGCACCGATTATCGATATTTTTTTTCCCTTAATTTCCATTACCTGATCTTGAATGATGTTAAACTTATTATTGCCAGTATTATTGTTGCTATATAAAAGCGTACTACAATTTTTGGTTCAGCCCAGTTAAGTTGCTCAAAATGATGATGTATCGGAGCCATTTTGAAAACCCGTCTCCCTTCGCCGTACTTTCTTTTAGTGTATTTGAAATAGAGTCTTTGAATAATAACCGATATAGTCTCTATGAAATAGACACCACCGAGTATTGGAATCAAAAGGTCTTTCTTAATTATTATCATAAGTACGCCGAACGCACCTCCAAGTGCCAGTGAACCTGTATCGCCCATAAAAATGTCCGCGGGGTAAAAATTGTACCATAAGAATCCCAGCCCGGCTCCAATTAATGCTGCAATAAATACGGTCAACTCTCCACTACCGGGTAGATAGATAATATTGAGATAATCGGCATAAATTACATTACCTGTTACATATGTAATTATTGCCAGTGCAAGCATAACAATAGTCATAGTGCCGATAGCCAGCCCGTCGAGTCCGTCGGTTAAATTAACTGCGTTCGAAGTAGCTGTAATAATAAAGATAACCCATGGTATATACAGATAAGAAAAATCCCAATTTAGATTTTTAAAGAACGGCAAAGTAGTTTGAGTATTATACTGTGCAAATTCTGGCAGATAGTAAACCGTCACGCCTACAATCAAACCAACAAAAATTTGTCCCATTAGTTTGTATCGTGCTATCAATCCAGTCGGCAGTTTTCTCACCACTTTAAGATAGTCATCAAGAAATCCGATTAAGCCGAGAATAATAGTGGCAAATAGCGCGAGCAATATAAAGTGGCTTTTGATATCGCTCCATAATAAGACAGGTACAACAACAGAAAGCAGAATAATAATTCCGCCCATTGTAGGTGTTCCTGCTTTCTTTTTGTGCGTCTTCGGTCCATCGTCTCGTATCGGCTGGTCAATCTGACTTTCTTTCAGTTTCCTGATTATTTTCGGGGCAATCAAAAACGACATCAAAAGCGCCGTTATTGCCGACAAAGCCGACCTGAACGATAAGAACCGGAATACGTCGAATCCCGGTGGACTGAATATTTCGTTTATATAATCGAATAAGTAATAAAACATTATTCAAATCTCTCTTTTATTATTTTAACAAATTCTTCCATCTCCATACCCCGTGAACCTTTTACGAGAATCACGGAATTTTTGAGTTCTTCGTACTTCAAGTAAATCGACAATTCTTCTCGATTTTTGAAGTGGATGGTTTTTATTCCTCTTTTCTTTAACTCGTCGCTCATGTATTTCATATAATGACCGAGTGTAAGGACATAAAGATTTTTTTCTGGTTTAAATAACGCAGCAAGTTCTTTATGAATTTTTGCCGACTTTTCCCCGAGTTCATAAATGTCGCCAAGAACAAAAATCTTATTATTGTATCCCTTAATTTTCTTTACAAGTTTATAAGCAGCTTCAACAGAAGCAGGACTTGAGTTATAAGTGTCGTCTATTAAAAATAAGTCACGCATTTTTACGACGTTTAATCTGCCTTTTGCTGGTACGAGTTTTTGTGAAGCTATTTCAAGTTCTCTTTCACCAACGCCAACATTCAATGCAACTGTCGCAGCAGAAAGAAAATTGATAGCGTTTGCTTCACCGTACAAAGAAAGTTTAAACTCTTTTTCCATCTCTTTGTAATTAATTTTTAGATTAGTCCTGCCGTCTTTTTCATAACCATTAATTTTACCTTTAACAATCGGTCTATTCCGAAAACCGTAAGTAATCACATTCTTGAAATTTTTTTTATTCTTATTAAGTAAGGGGTCGTCATTATTAATAAAAACCAGACCACCATTTTTGTCAGCGATATACAGTAGAGCAGCTTTTTCTAGGTAAACCATGTCTCTGTTTTGTAAAAATTCGATATGAGAATCGCCAATATTTGTAATTAATGCAAAATTGGGTTCGGCAATTTTGGCGGTATATTCAATTTCACCGAAATGATTCGTGCCGTGCTCTAAGACGATAAAATCGGTTTTTTCATTGGCCGACAAAAGAGTAAGCGGCACACCGATATGGTTGTTGTTATTTGCTTCGGTTTTTACCGTAATAAATTTCTCAGAAAGAATCGATGCCAGAATATCTTTAGTAGTAGTTTTTCCATTGCTCCCGGTAATTGAAATTACTCGTGCACCAATTTTTTTTCGCCACTTATTGGCTATTTCACCCAGTGCTATTACTGTATCGGGTACTGAAACAATTGTGGTACGATATGTATCAAAAGTGTTCGATTCGAAAATCTTTTTAAGTTTTCTTTTATTAACAATGAGCGCACTGGCACCTTTTTTTACTGCTTCGCCTACAAAATCGTGTCCGTCAAATCGCTCGCCTTTAATTGCAACATAAACGCATTTGTTTTCTATTTTTCGGGTGTCAATCGAAACTGTGCTTACTGGTTTATAATAGTCCGGATTAAAAATTTCAGCGCCTTTAAGTTCGAACAGGTCTTCCAGCGATATTTTTATTTTACCACTCATAAATTCAAGTATTTAATTGCAGTTTCTTTATCTGAAAAATGTTTTCTTACTCCGTTTATTTCCTGATAATTCTCGTGTCCTTTGCCAGCGATCAGAATAACGGCATTTTTTTCGGATTGTTGTATTGCTTCTTTAATTGCCTCTTCTCGGTTTTCTATAACTGAATAATTACTCTTCGTTATGCCGTGTATAATTTCATTAATAATAGCAGAAGGGTTTTCGGTACGTGGATTATCCGAAGTAACAAAAACCTTAGTGCTCATTTCGGAAGCAATTCTGCCCATTATCGGTCGTTTGGAACGGTCGCGGTCGCCGCCGCATCCGAATACTGTATAGACCGGTCGACTGTAACCCACGATATTTCTTATAGCTTTTAATGCCTGCATCAAAGAATCAGCTGTATGAGCGTAATCGATGATCACCTTCTTTTCTCCTTCAGAAACCACTTCAAATCTTCCCGGAACTTGAGGAGAATTTTCGATTGCACTGACAACTTTTTCGATTTCGATCGATTCCAGAACTCCAACTGCAAAGGCTGCTGCAGCGTTGTAAGCGTTAAAATGGCCAATCAATTTTGTGTGTAATCTATGTTCTTTATTTTTATATACAATTACAAAATCAGTCCCATCCAGTGAATATCTTATATCCTTAATTCTGAAATCAGCTTTTTCGGATGTGCCATAACTAACTACTTTAGCTTTTGTATTTCGCACAATTTCATTTGCACTCGGATCGTCCGCATTTATAACAGCCGATGCTTTCTGTGGAAGCATATCAAACAAAATTTTTTTTGCTTTGAGATAGTTATCAAAAGTCAAATGATAATCCATATGGTCGGAAGTAATATTTGTAAAAATGGCGTAATCGAAATCGAGAAAATCTACACGGTGTAAGTCCAGTGCATGTGAAGAAACTTCCATCGAACAATATTTACAATCTGCTTTCACCATTCTATCGAGTAAATAATTAATTTCGTGAGATTGTGGAGTTGTTAGCATTGTTTTGAATTCTTCATCGCCTATATAATTCGCAATTGTTCCTATTAAGCCGGCATTATAACCAGCAAACTTAAAAAGTGATTTAAGATAAAATGCAGTCGTGGTCTTACCCTTAGTGCCTGTTACTCCGATTAATTTTATTTTTTTTGAAGGGCTATTGTAAAATCTGTCGGAGAATTCGGCCAGTGCTTTTCTGCTGTCTTCAACCAATATTCTAACTGCATTGCAGTGTTCGAAAATCATGTCGGGCACAACTTCGGGATCCTGCAATACAACCGCCTGTACACCTTTATTCAATGCATCTTGAATAAATTTATGTCCGTCGGTTTTAAAACCTTTGATTGCAAAGAAGAGCGTATATTTGTCCACATTCCGGGAATCGATAGAGAGATTATTAATTTCCTTCTCTTCGGCATTACCCGTTACCTGTTTAACGTGGACGTTATTTAAGAGCTCGCTTAGTTTCATTTCAATTTAGATTCAGAACTTTACTGTTGATATTTAGTTGACATTTAATATTGCATATTGAGCTGGAGGAAAGTTTTTCACCTGGCTCAATACTTTGCGAAACTACATATCCACTACCATTAATTTTATATTTTATTCCGAGTCTATTCAGTATCACTATGGCATCGCGCAAATTCATTTTTCTTAAATCGGGCATCACACCTTTTTGAATATTTTTTTTGATCGATTTATCAGGTAGCATCTTTTTTTCGTTAGTTGGATTAAAAAATTTATCATAATAACTTTCATTTGTATTTACATCTTCGGCAATCAACTGTTCAATTAATTTCTTTTTCCTTACAATTTTTTTTCTTATTGGTGCAAGTGATAAATCGTATTCAAGAAGACGATTGGCAACGTTTTTAAAAACCGGAGCAGCTACCAGACCGCCGTACTTTGCGATTTCAGGCGAATCGATCAAAATCAGGCAGACAATTTGAGGATTTTCGGCCGGCAAATAACCTATGAAAGACGAATTATACTTGCCTTTTACATATTTGCCGTCGACCAGCTTCTGCGAAGTGCCAGTCTTGCCGCCTACATAAACATAATCAAGTTGAGCGGCCGTAGCAGTGCCGTTTTCTACAACACCAATCATCATATCCCTAATTTTATGGGACACTTCTTCATCAATTACCCTTCTTATTTTTTTCGGTTCACTAATGCTGACGACTTCTCCATTTGAATTCGTAATTTTTTCAACCACATAAGGTTTATAGAGGACTCCACCGTTTATTAGAGCACTGAATGCTGTAATCATTTGCAAAGGAGTTACCGAGAATTCATAACCGAACGACATAAATGCTTTGGAGAGCTTTGAAAAGCTTTTTGGCTTTTTCAAATAGCCTTCAGCTTCGCCCGAAATTTCGATATACGTAGGATTACCAAAACCGAAATTTCGCAGATAGCGATAAAAAAGTTCGTCCGATATGCGAGTCGACAATTTTGCTACTCCAACATTACTCGATTGTTCAAGAACTTCTCTTACAGTAAGAATATCATGAGGATGAGTGTCCGTTATACTGGTTTTATAAAAAGTGATTTTTCCTCCTTCGACGTCAATTAATTCATTTTCTTTTGCAAGTTTTTCATTAAATAAAATTGAGAGAACAAAAGGTTTTATTGTCGAACCAGGCTCATACGTGTCGGTAAGGGCTCGGTTTCTTCTTTCTTCAGCTGAGAAAAGATTATAATTGGCTGGGTCGAAGTCAGGAACGTTTGCCAATGCAAGGATTGCACCGTTATTCGGATTCATTATTATACCGACGCCTGAATGGCCGTTATATTTTTTTATTCCTGCAATAAGTTCTTCCTGCAGTATTTTTTGATAAGTTTTATTAATTGTCAACACCACATTATTACCTGGGACTGGGGGAATGGAATGATTCTCATCAACTGAAATTATTTTACCCAGCACATCTCGTTCAAATAAATACCTGCCGTCTTTACCTGCAAGAAACTCGTCGTAAACTTTTTCGATGCCTTCAACGCCCTTCAATTCTCTATTAACGTATCCAATAATGTGAGCCGCTAAATTTCCATAAGGATAAACTCGCGTGAAATCTTCTTCATAAAAGAAACCATCTATAACAAGCTTTTTCAGATTGAGTGCTTTTGACATTGGTACTTTTCTTTCGATACAAACGTTGCGCTTCCCGTTACGAATAATTTTTTTGTAGTAAGAGACAGGCTTGCCGAACGTTTTCGAAAAAGCCTTAGATATAGTATCTATCTGAGATTCGTTAATCATTCTCGTATCGACAAAGAAAGAAACGTTGTCGCGCGTAAAGGATAGAACTTCGCCATTACAGTCCTTAATAGTACCTCTCTCGGCCCGAATAATTCTGGGTTTGTTCTGCTGGCGTTCGGCAACGAGGGTGTAGTATTCGTTTTTGAGTATCTGGATCGAAAAAAGTTTTGCCAGTAAAAGCAGAAAAAAGAGAAAAACAAATCCAGTAACAATCAAAGCTCTTGAATTAATCATATTTTTCTTGCAATATTTTTTCAAGCTGTTCTATCTGGTATTTATCCACATGTATTGTTTTAAGATTTTCAATTGGGCCTTGCATTCCAAGTGAATCTTTTGCGATTTTTATAATTTTTTCTTCGGAAGTTAACTTTTGAATTTCCACTGTGCTCATCTCGATGCTATTTAATTTTTCGTTGAGCAATTCAGTCTTGTTAATTTTTTCACGTTTCATATTTTTGATTTCGTTTACCGTGGCGACGTGGAGAAAAATCAAAAATGCTAAAGCAAATACAATAAAAAGGAAGCGTACTGTCGACGATTTGCTCATACTAAATTCTCTCGGCTGCTCTTAATTTTGCACTTCTTGCCCTGCGATTTTTTTTAATCTCCTCTTCGGAGGGTACGATCGGTTTGGTATTAATCAATTTTAACCGTGCTTCTTTATCACAAACACAAATTGGACTTTGAGGCGGACAGACACACTCGAGAGTTTCATATTTAAACTTTTCTTTTACAATTCTATCCTCGAGTGAATGAAAGCTAATTACGACAATTCTGCCTCCCTTCTTCATAAGATCAATCGATTTGTTGAGGAATATTTCGAGTTCTTCCAGCTCGTTATTGACATAAATACGTAGAGCCTGAAATACACGCGCAAGAGTTTTGTTCAAAAATCTTTGTGGGATGATATCAGCAATTATGTTTCTCAACTGGCTCGAAGATTCAAACTTATTTTTATTTCTGTACTCGACAATTTTTCTGGCAATTTGTCGCGATTTTCTTTCCTCGCCGTACTTAAAAATAATACTGGCTAATTCTTCTTCTGAAGCGGTATTCAGGAATTCAGCGGCTGTAATGCCTTCCGATTTATTCATCCTCAGATCAAGGGGTGAATCCTCTCTGAACGTAAAACCTTTGTCGGGATCGTCGAGTTGTAGAGAAGATACCCCCAGATCTAAAAAGATGCCGTCAAACATTTCAATGAACTCGATCTTTGCTATAATATCAATATTTGTAAACGATGTATTGTATACGATGTATCTTGACTCGTTTTCGAACAATTTTTTGCAATGGTTAAACGCATCAAAATCTTTGTCGGTGGCAACGAGTCTACCTTTTTCGCTCAATGAGCTCAAAATTTTTTCTGCATGTCCACTGTAGCCAGCCGTCCCTTCGAAATAAGCGCCGTCTCTGTTCCATACTAATAACTCCACGCTCTCCTTCAGGAGAACCGGTTCGTGTCGATTCATTTTTTCTTATTCGACATTACCTGTTTTGCAATTTCAGCAAACGATAATCTAT
Organism: Melioribacter sulfuriphilus; assembly: GCF_051488685.1. NCBI lineage: Bacteria > Pseudomonadati > Ignavibacteriota > Ignavibacteria > Ignavibacteriales > Melioribacteraceae > Melioribacter > Melioribacter sulfuriphilus. The sequence continues at coordinate 41,450 of NZ_JBPSEH010000008.1, read as the reverse complement.
TTTCTTTCTTATGCGCTTCGTAGATAGAAGGATTCCAGATTTCGATTTTTTTATTCTGTCCGAGTATGAGCACGTCCTTTTCGATTTCGGCGAACTCAATTAGTTTTTTTGGAATCAGCAGACGAGCCTGCGAATCGAGCTTGTCTTCCGATGCATACTCAAACAATAGTCTTTTGAAGACAGATTCTTCTGGATCGAAATCGTCGAGTTGATTTATACGCGGCAATACTTCTTCGCGCCAATAGTCGAGTGGATATAAATCGATACATTGCACAATTCCTCTTGTCATCACAAATGTATCATTGGCAGCTTCGTTTATATACTTCCGATACTTGGATGGTATACTTACCCTTCCCTTTGCATCCATCGAATATGTGAAGCTACCTATAAACATATTTCTCCACTTTTATACACTTTTTACCACTTGGGTGCAAAATAACTGTTTTTATATGGGATTGTCAAGACATTTTTCGAAAAAAAATAGATTATCCACTTTTGTGTGATTGCGGATAATCCAGATTAACTATTGGAAAAGCAGGGGTGTAGTTAAATAGAAAGATAAATGAGGGAATAAAGATTGGAGCCATCTGGGGGACTTGAACCCCCGACCCGCGCATTACGAATGCGCTGCTCTACCAGCTGAGCTAAGATGGCTTATAAAAAATACTATCTTAATTTCTTTTTGTGACGATTTTTACGTAGTCTTTTTTTACGTTTATGCGTCGCCATTTTATGACGTTTTCTTTTTCTACCGCAAGGCATTTATATATTCTCCTTTTTAATGTGAATTAATCAATTCCTGGGCTCTTTTACCGATATTATTATTTGGATCTATTTCGACAGCTTTTTTCCACCATTCAATTGCTTCGTCGTGCTTTCCAGTTGACAAACTGACGATACCAAGATTGAGATGTGCTATCTGGTGATCGGGTTGGTATTTAAGAGCTTCTTTCATCCATTTTTCAGCTTCTGTATAATTCTGCATCTCGTAATAACAAACTCCCATATCAACCAGCACATCGGCATCCGACGAATCGTATTTCAAATATTCTTGATACCAGTCGATTGCTTTTTGTTTAAATCCCGAATCATTGAGCATGTGTGCTAAGGTTAGAATTTTTTCCTTGTCGCCGGGATTTGCTTTAAGTTCATTTTCAAGAGCATTAATTTGTTGTAAATTCGATAAGTCAACACCATTATGAACATCTTCAAAATCTTGAGATGCACTCTCTTTAATCTCAGGTTCGTCGAATACTCCGGAAGAATAAAGTATTACTCCTCCAACAACAATCAGCAAAAGAACAAGATAGATTATTTTTTTAAAACTGAGTACTTTTTCATTAGACGAATTAATATCATTACTTATTACGTTTTTAGACTTTCCCGTTTTAGTCCCACAATAAGGGCAATAAACAAAATCCTTTTCCAGCTTTTTGCCGCACGATATACATTTCAAATCGTCATTCATTCGAATTAGCTTTTTGTTTTTCTTTCATGCCTCTGTCAACTGCTTCTTTAAAATCCTTCGAGAACTTGAATACCGGAACATAATGTTCGTCTACAAATACCTGTTCGCCTGTTCGGGGATTACGGGCGTAACGGGATTTTTTCTTTTTAACCTTGTAACTTCCGAATCCTCTGATTTCAATGCCGTTTCCTTCCTGAAGCGCCTGTATTACAGTATTAAGAAAACCTTCAATTATTGCTTCAGTCTCGAGTTTCGTCAATCCAGTACCGTTTGCAACCCGTTCTACAATGTCTGCTTTAGTCATCTCAACACCTTTAATGCTATTTTTTAGCACAGAAAAATATTAAATAATCCGATAAATTCCAATTCTAAAATGATTTACAGATATTACTTAACCCCATTTGTTTCATTGTGACACACAAGTCTTAAACTAAGTCTCAATTTCTACTGGAAATCAGTTTTTTTTACGCTTTTTTATATGGCACGGGAATTGTTCATTGAATTGCAAAACAAACAGAGAATGAAAGGAATTCGAAATGACCCTCTTACCGATTATTTATACAAGCTTGATCTTCTTTTTCAGTCTGATGTTACTGGTGCTACTGGTCTCTTATATCACATTTAAATTGAGAAAACAAGAAAATCCTGCTATCGTTGAGGAAAGGGATAGATTAATTCAAAAACAATACAATTTCCAGAACCCATCTATAGAAAAGCCGTACTATCAACAATACTATGAAAGGCCACGTACCGCAGTCCGTCTGGATGAGATAAAAAAGCCAGAAAAGAAAAGGAGCACTTTCCCCCCACGTCCTCGTGCTACTTCAACAAAAAAGCGTATTGAAATTATTAATGAAAAATTTATCGATAAGAGCGCTTCCTATAACAATGTTTTCTTTAACAACTACGCTGACTAAAAATAATCCGCTTTAATTTAAGAAGTAATTTGTATATTTTGGGTTATGGAATTAATACCTATTATATACAAATTACTTCTGGTAGTTTTATTTCTCTCCCTTTTAAGTATCGGGATATCATACCTAAAAAACAGACGTACAAAAACCGAAGAGCCTAAAGAAACAAAAACCTATACAGTAAAAAAGATTCTCCCTCACCCACCTCCGAATCCAGCGCCAAAGAGCGACCCAATCAAAAAAGAAGAAAAGTTTTATAAGCCGCTTGTAACCAATTCGGGTATAAAAGATAAGAATATGGAAAATCCCCGCATTGAGATTATTAAGGACCTTAAATCAAAAGGGAAAAAATAATTTAATTTTCCCACTTTCATTTACTATCTCGTTCCAAGAAAAAGAACAAAATTAATTAAAAAACTGTTAATGCATAAAAATGGAGAAAATAATGCAGAGCAAAGAATTCAAGATTGAAGGGATGAGCTGCCAGCATTGTGTAATGGCAGTAAAGAAAGAACTATCTTCGCTTAATCTGGAATCGGCGGAGGTAGAAATCGGCAAAGCAAAAGTAATTTTTGACGAGACAAAAGTAACTGAAGAACAAATTATTAATGCGATCGAAGAAGCTGGATATAAAGTAATTGAAAACTGAGATGAAAAACTATAAACTCCCCGTCGAGGGGATGACATGCGCAAGTTGCGTTACGCGTGTAGAGAAAATAATCGGAAAATTCGATGGCGTAAAAAATGTCAACGTTAATCTTGCAACCGAATCCGTTTCGTTTGAAACGGAAAAAGAAGTCGACCTAATTAAAATTGCTGAAGCAGTAAAAGAATATGGCTATCAATTACGAATTGATGCTCTGAAAAATGAAAACAATTCTGCAGAACAGGAAACGGATAGATACTATTTGGAACTAAAGAAGGAATTTTATTTTGCCCTTGCTTTTACAATCCCGATTTTCATAATTAGTATGATAATGGAGTACGACTTTTTTTATAAGTCATTCCCGTTGAACAAAACTCAAACCGAGAAGATTCTTTTTCTTTTGACCACTCCAGTTATTTTCATATCAGGGAAACGCTTTTATTACTCTTTCTGGAATAATCTCAAGCATTTTGCGTTCGATATGAATTCTTTAGTTGCTATTGGAACCGGCGCTGCTTACAGTTACAGTACAATCGCAATATTATTTCCCGAATTTTTCCATAGGCAACCACACGTCTATTTCGATACGTCGGTTGTAATCATTACGTTGATTTTAATGGGAAAATTACTCGAGCACAACTCTAAACGAAAAACTAATACGGCTATTCGTAAATTACTCGAGTTACAACCCAAGACCGCAAGAATTCTGATTGACGGAGAAGAAAAAGAAGTTAATATAACGGATTTGAAGTCGGGCGATATTGTCGTAATCCGCCCGGGCGAAAAAATTCCTGCCGACGGAATAATTATCACCGGCACTTCATCGGTTGACGAATCAATGATTACCGGCGAAAGCCTTCCAGTTGAAAAAACTGCAGGTTCTAAAGTTGTTGGAGGCACAATCAATAAATACGGAACGTTCAATTTCAAAGTCACTCAAACTGGAGAGAACAGCATACTGGGCAAAATTATACAAATGGTGGAAAGTGCCCAGGCAAGCAAACCGCCAATACAAAAGCTCGTCGATAAGATTGCGGCTGTTTTTGTGCCTGCAGTAATAATCGCCGCTGTATTGACTTTCTTGGGATGGTATATCTTCTCAAACGGCCATTCGATCAGTAGAGCTATGATTAACTTCGTCGCTGTACTGATTGTCGCCTGTCCCTGTGCTCTTGGCCTGGCAACTCCCACGGCAATCATTGTAAGTTTGGGAAAAGGTGCCTCGAATGGAATATTAATTAAAGACAGCGAAAGCATTGAACTGGCACATAAATTATCCGTAATTATTTTCGACAAAACCGGCACAATTACAGAGGGCAAACCTTCGGTCAAAGAAATTATTACTCTGAATAATTACGACAAAGAAGAACTTCTTCTTTATACAGCATCTCTCGAAAGGAAGTCAGAACACCCAATTGCAAAAGCAATTACAGAATACACGAATAATAAAAACCTCTATGAACCACAAACTTTCAAAAGTCTAACAGGTTTTGGAATTTCGGGCATAGTTAACGACAAACCAGTAATTGTTGGTAATCTTAAACTATTGAAAGAATTTTCCATAATTACAAACAATGACGAAAATATTTATAATGAACTTTCCCAAAAAGGGAATACAATTATATGTGCTGCAATTGATGGAAAACTTGCGGGTTTTATAATTATAGAAGACAAAATAAAACCCGAAGCTCCAGAAGTGATTGCGGCTCTAAAAAAAATGAATATTAAAACAGTTTTGTTAACCGGAGATAACAAAGCCACAGCCGAAAACATTGGCGGGATGATCGGATTTGATGCTATACATGCTGAAGTGTTACCCGATCAGAAAGTAGAAATTGTGAAGAAATATCAGAACAAAGGCGACAATAAAATCGTGGCTATGATAGGCGACGGCATTAACGACGCCCCAGCACTGGCTCGGGCAAATTTAAGTATTGCAATCGGTACAGGTACAGATATTGCAATCGAAACGGCTCAAATTACACTCACCGGAGGAAAACTAACGGGTGTCATCAAAGCAATTAACCTGTCGCGCGCTACGATTAAAACAATTAAACAAAATCTCTTCTGGGCATTTATTTATAACACTCTACTGATTCCGCTGGCAGCATTGGGTATGCTTAATCCGATGATTGCAGCTCTTGCAATGTCATTTAGTTCTGTCTCAGTCGTTACCAATTCACTCCGTTTGAAAAACAGTAAACTTGATTAACACCCCACGAAAAAATTTATACCTTACAGAATTGAGTTTCATAATTAGTTCAAATTCTATAAATTAGTTTTTCCCTTATAACCAAGTGAGGAATGTTGATGGAAAAGAATAGCAAAACAGTTACTGCTGGACAAAGCTGGAAATTTCCAAAAGAATTCTGGCTTGCTAATTTTATGGAATTATGTGAACGCGCAGCTTACTACGGTTTTTTTATTGTTCTAACACTTTACCTGACAGATATTGTCGGTTTTTCAGATACAGAAACTGGAATTGTGGCAGGTGTATTTTATGCATTGCTTTATTTCCTGCCTCCTTTCGCAGGTGCAATATCTGATAAAATTGGTTTTAAGAAAGGTTTAATTCTCGCTTTTGCCCTTCTTACAATTGGCTATTCCCTGTTGGGAGTTTATCATGAAAAAATTCCAGTACTTTTTTTTCTATTTATTGTTCTCGTTGGTGGTTCATTTATAAAACCTCTGATCACAGGTACTGTAGCAAAGACGACTTCCGAAGAAACCCGGGCACGTGGCTATGCCCTCTTTTATTGGATAGTTAATATAGGCGCATTTAGCGGAAAAACTTTTGTTCCGTATGTAAGACAGGGAATTGGTCTGGAATATGTCAATTTCTTTTCCGCAGGGATGTCGTTTCTTGCTATGCTCTTTGCTATTTTCTTTTATAATCAAAACGACGCATCCTACACTACGAAAACTATTAAAGACGTAATAAATTCGTTAAAAAAAATAATGACCTCACCGAGGTTATTATTATTGATACTCATTGTCAGCGGTTTCTGGACAATACAGCACCAGCTTTATGCAACCATGCCGAAGTATGTAATTCGTCTTTTAGGTGAAGATGCTCGTCCGGAATGGCTGGCAAATGTAAACCCAGCTGTTGTAGTTTTATTTGTTGTTCTGATAACAAATTTAATGAAAAAACAAAAGGCAGTTACATCGATGTTAGTCGGGATGCTTTTAATGCCTTTTTCGGCATTGGCAATGTCGGGCAGTCAATGGCTGGAAGGAATTACAGGACCTTCAGTTTCTATACTGGGTTTTTTGACAATGCATCCTCTAACTATCATGATGATAATTGGAATAGCAATTCAGGGACTGGCTGAATGTTTTATATCTCCCAGATTTTTAGAATACTTTTCTCTTCAAGCGCCAAAAGGAGAAGAAGGAGTTTATCTTGGATTCAGTCATTTGCATTCTTTTTTATCGGCACTGGCAGGATTTACAATGTCTGGCTTTTTACTGGACGCCTACTGCCCCGACCCAAAAACTTTACCAGCGGGCATAAGTGCTGCAGAAAAAGTAATTTATTACCAGAATGCACACGTCATCTGGTATTATTTTGTAGGCATCGGACTTGTAGCAGCAATTGCATTGTTCATCTTCAAGATTGTAACAGAAAGAATCGATAATCGCAATGCCACTATCAATCACTGAAAAAAAGATATTTCTGGTCGCTGCAATAGACAACAAATTTTTTATGATAAGGGAACGAATGTTTGCCTTTTTTATTAGCACAAATTATTCTAACGGGGATTTCTCCGCAAGGCTCTATTCGTTCCTTTATTTTTAAGACATTTTTCAACGTGTCATAGTCAAAACTCTTTTTCAATTTATTAATATAGACTTCGGTCTTTTCAAAGTCGATTCCATATTTATCGGACAATTTAAAAGATGCTTCGACTGTATCGTTTTCATAATTCAAACTCTCCGGCAAAAACGTTATTTGAGGAATGCTCGTCATAAAGTACTTCGCAAGTCCGCGGAATATACCCCATGCCTGTATCTTATTGAAAGTATCGTCGTTTAATCTAAGAATTTCAAGCCTGCTGGTATGAAAACCACATTCTACAAGTATGGCTGGAATTTTTGATTTGCGCAGAACATAAAAACCCTCGCCCGGATAAATTACATAGTCAGAATAAGTACCGTCAAACGAACCGAGTCCTCCTGGATTTCCCATTACATACGATAAATCCCGCTGGATATATTTTGCAAGGTCGTTGTTACATGGCTCATATTCATAATGACCTGGCGATGCATGATAAAACGTGGAAGTATAATTTGTATAATTATCGTCTGAATTTGAAGATGCATTGTGATGAATGCTTATGAATAATTCTGCCTGAGTTGAATCCGCCAGATCAATTCTTTTCTGCAGCGGGACAGTAATATCCGACGTTCTCGACATGTATACTTCCGCTCCTGCCATTTCAAGATATTGCTTGAGATAGAGTGCCACTCTAAGGTTGACATCCGCCTCAATAATTTTACCATCACGGCTTTTGTTTTTTCTATCCTCGCCGCCGTGTCCCGGATCGACAAATATTTTCCTGTTCTTCAGGAATTCAGAATATTTTTTTATAGTCTTTATCCTGACCGCCTCTTCTTTCCAGTCGGGGGGCATTTCGTAAAGCGGGAATTCAACGGCAGCACAGCCCGAAAGATAGATCACCGCTATTGCTATGAAAAGGACTTTATACATTTCCCACCTTTGAGCGCATAGTGGCATTTTCTGCAATGATTTAAATTAGGTGAGTAATCCGATTTATTAATTTTATCGATTGTACTTCTGATTACATTACCAAATTGTTCCACTTCCTTTCTCGTTAAGTCTTTTTTTACACTAATATCTGGATGCTTGATAAAAATGAGTCTCACTTCGTAACGATTTACTTCTGGATACACTTTACTTATAAGATAAGCATAAAACTTTAACTGCGGGAAATAATTTTCAGCTTTTGAATGAATCTCATTTTCATCAACATTATCAGTTTTGTAATCGACGATAATCAATTTATCATTTTCAAATATCAACTTGTCGATTATGCCGTAAAGATAATTTTTCCCATCCTGCGCATAAAACTCGGCCTCGTTAATGTAAGACTTATATTTCTGTAATTCGTCATAAGTACTCGATTCATAAAACTTTTTAAGGTCGTTGAGTATATTTTTTTTCATTTCTTCAATTGAGTGGTGTATCATTTCTCTTTGCAGTAAATCTGAAAGCTGTTTTTCGATCTCTTCATATTTAGTTTCTTTTTCAAGAATTGCATGAATTATTCTGCCCTTGACGTCGGAGTAGCTTTTAACTTCATCATCTTCATTGTCCTTGAAATCATAATTAAATTCTTTTTGCTTTACAATTTCAAAAGTGAGAGAATAGCCGAGCTCATAGATTAATTGATATTTAATCGGGCATTGATTAAAGATTGCAATTTTAGTTGCGGAAATTATTTCTTTTTCCGGTTCATCTTCAATCTCACCAATTAATGGCTTTTTCTCGATAGTATTATTTTTTGAACTTTCATAAATCGAATCTTGATACGATAAATTTCTATGCACAGGAATTTTGAGTTCCATTTTTTTACTGTATACATCAATTTCTTTAGAGTCGAGGTTCATAAATTCAACTTCATCATATAAATTTATTTCCTCAATGCCATCGATGTTTTCAATTTTCAAACCATTAGATAGTAAATCCATAAAGGAATTTTTTTTGATATCATTTCTTGAAGAAGTGATAAAAAGATAATTTTCTGCTCTTGTCAATGCAACATAAAACAATCTTTTCATTTCAGCTATCTCTTTCTTTTGAACAATATAGTTATAAAGTGTTTCAATCGAATTCGATTTTTTCTCACCCGTAAAATCATAGTCTGTATACACCTTTGAAATAATACCCAGTTGTTTATCAATACCAATTCCATCATATCCTCCGCTCGTTTCATTTGCACCGAAGACAAATACGGCTTTGTATTCAAGCCCTTTAGCCTGATGAATGGTCAGTAAATTAACGGCATTTTGATTTTTAGATACGGCTGCCTGACTTTCGTCTTCGAAATTTTCGATATAGTTTCTCAGTGCTTCTCTGAAATCATAGAGGTTCACAAAGTTTTTTATCGTGAAATTTCTTGCAATTGCGATAAGTTTATTGAGATTAGCCAGTTGTTGTTCGGCGTCTCTTTTTGACGATATTACAGCCCAGTAACCAGTATCGAGCAATATCCTTCTTATAAGTGCATACGGTTTTTCAAAAGTTGCCAGTCGAATATGCTCGGCTAATAAACTCGCTACCTGTTTATATTTTTCATCAGTCTTGGAAATGTTAATAAGTTTTTCATAAAACGAGTTTCCTTTCGTCATAGAAATTTCGAGCAATTCGGAATCTGAAATCGAATAAAAGGGCGAACGCAAAATACCGACCAAAGCTGCATCGTTTTCCCTGTTGATAATAAACGATAAATAATTAAAGACATCACCGACAACCTGCTGCTGATAGAAACCTCTGCCACCTACAATTGAATAAGGAATCTCTCTTTTAATAAATTCAGTTTCCAAACGATCGAAAAGTTTTCTTTTTCTGCAAAGTATTCCAATATCGCCGGGATTTAATTTTTCATAGTTCAGTAATTCGTATATTTTATCGGCTACCAGCATTTCTTCACTTATCTCTCCACCATTGGCAATGAGCAATTCAACTTTTCCCTTTTCGGTCTCGGGTCGGGCGCAAATTAATTTGTCGTACTTAACTTCGTTGAACAGGTTTCTGAGTTCTTCATTCTTAACCGAGAATAGATTCTCAAACAATTTATTTACAAATAGAACAATTGGCGGCGACAGTCTAAAGCTGTGAGGTAATGTAAGAACAGCCCCTCCTTCTCTCTTCGATTCGATGACATTTCTTGTCTTGTTAAAAACCTCGAGTTCAGCATTCCTGAACATGTAAATACTCTGCTTTTCGTCGCCCACAACGAACAAATTTCCGTGTTTCAAAAAATCGAGTATCGGCATGAAAATATTATATTGCAATTCGTTTGTATCTTGATACTCATCAATCATTATGTATTTATAACGCGTCCTGAGATATTCCCTTGCAGATTCCAGTTTCACAACTTTTTCTGTAAGCAGAAGGATATCTTCGAAATCAACGTAACCTCTTGCTTTTTTCTTATTGTTATATAATTCAATTACTTTTTCAACAACATGTATAAAGGCTTTCCCAAACTCTATTAATTTAATAATCACGTTATCTTCCCAGTCACAATCGATGATATTATTAAAATCTGAAAGGAAGTTTTCAATGGTCTGAATTTCTCTTTGTACTGTTTCTCGTTCTTTATTGAGATAACCTCTGTTGGACAATTTCCTGGTTGAACTTGTTAAAATAATACTCTTCAGTTCTCTCAAATTGGATAGAAGAGCAGGCAAATTTTCTTGTGTTAACTGTCTGCTTAAAATTATATCCACAGACGATATTAAACTTGAAGAAGGATTTACTTCTTTAACTTTTCTATTTACCGTTTCAACCGCATTTAAGAAGAGATGCAAATCATCGGCAAAAATTAATTTTAATACATGCTCATATATTTGCTTGAGTATCATGAGAATTTCATCAGTAGATTTTGCATAAAATTCATTGATGTTTTCGATAATTTTTCTTTTTGATATCGACTGTTTAATATTAGTTATAAGCTGGTACTTTCCGCCGAAGAATCTGATAAGAAATTTTAAGCGTTCCGATTCTTCAGGAACTTCAATCATATTTTTCAGTGCATCATCTATACAAATTTCGAGTAAATCGTCGGCTTCGGATTGTTCGATAGGAATAAAATTGGCGTCGAGATTTGCTTCGGGCGCAAATTCACGTAGTATGTTTAGACAAAAGGAGTGAATCGTTGAAATGTTTGCATTAACCAGCTGGCTCCGCAGAGATTCAATTACTTTTCTCTTGGTAAAATTAGTTTCGTTTTTAATCCTTTCTTCTATTTCGATAGCTATTCGTTTCTGCAATTCCCCAGCTGCCTTGTCGGTAAAAGTAATTGCAACAATATTTTCGATATCGACATTGCCGGAAAGATTCTCGTTAAGAAGGATATCAACATATCTTCTGGCAAAGACAAAGGTTTTTCCAGCTCCAGCATTTGCAGTCAATAAAATATTTTTATCGTATCGAAGTGCTTTATCCTGAAAGGGAGTTAATTTCTTCATGGCTTTGGTTTAATCAATTTTATTTTAAATATGGTACCTTCCTTCGAGGTTTTAGTCAATTCAATTGTGCCGCCAATGCTTTCAATGAATCGGCGAGAGAGCTTTAGCCCCAAGCCCATTCCTTGCTTTTTTGTAGTAAACTTTTCCTCGAAAATTTTATCGATAAATTCTTCTTCAATCCCTTCACCGTCGTCTTCAACCGTTATTTCATAAATATTATCAAATTCTTTGACGTCGACTATAATATTTTTTGCCTTAGCCTGAACGGAATTTCTGAACAGATTAACAAATGTTCTCGTAAAGTGTTGTTCATCACCTTCAACAATAATTTGTTCAGATGATTTAATAAAATTTATGTTAATCCTTTCCGATTGAAACAGATCGATTACCGATTCAATAATTTTGACCAGGTCTATTTTTGAAATATTTAGTCTTGGCATTCTTGCAAAGTTAGAAAACTCCGAAGCGATATTTGTAAGAAGCTCAATCTGGTTTATGACGGTATTGGTAACTTTATCGAAGATAGTATCGAATTTAGGCGATTTGTCTTTATAAGCAGCAATTAATTGTTGAACAGATAATTTAATAGGCGTCAAAGGATTTTTAATTTCGTGCGCCACCTGTCGTGCCATTTCTTTCCATGCAGATTCTCTTTCCATCATTGCCAGTTCTTCCTGATTTTCTTTCAGACGCTGGACCATCATATTGAATCCTCTGGTTAAATCGCCAATTTCCCCTGTATACTTTCCTTCTATTTTTATGCTGAGGTCGCCGCCCGACAACGACTTGGTTGCATTTGTCAATTTAATTATCGGTTGAGATATTTGATTTGCCAGCAGTGTACTCAATAAAATAAGCAAAATGGAACTTAAAGATAAAATACCAAACATGAATACGTCAAGTTCTATATCCGACAATGGTAATGAGATGTCGTTAAAGAAATCATTTATTTCAAGAATATATTCTTCGTTTTCATTTGTAATTTTTGTATAGAGTGAATTATACTGAATTCCTTCAAAGATACTCCTCAAAAATGTTATGTGTTTATTTCTCTTTTCGATTTCAGAATGTGCTTTATACTTAATCAAAGGAGGTATTAGACCTGACTTATAATAATAAGGCTGTGTCGAATAAAAATATTTTTCTTTTTCAAATACGGTAAACTCAATTGACAAATCGTGAGCAGCTTTTTCAAGTAGCGATTCACTTTTAATCCGTCCCGAATAATTATCCAGATAATTTTTTATCTGAATTGCATACTCTTCAAGTCTTTTCTTAATCAATTCATTGTTCTTCGTCTCGATAAGATTTTTAATATAAACACTCGTAATCAACAACGGGACAACGGAGACAAGCAGAAATCCCGCAATCAATCTCGCTTTATAGCTTTCGAAAAGGCGCAGAGTTTTTTTGTAATTCAGTATTGAGAGTACTAATACCATCATAAAGATAATAAACACGTGTATGAAAAAGACTTTGAAAAAGTCGGATATTTTCCACGATACATTTTTTTCTTCTTTACCTACTCCCACAATCATGCCGGACATTTTAGTAACATAAAAAAGGTATTCTTCCCCATCTATATTTGCGGAAATCCACTCTTCTGAATTTTTTAATTCAGAGATTTGCATGAGTCGATTTAAAAAATTGTTATCTGATTTTATTTTGTCGGTTGAGGATTTTAATATCCCTCCATCTAAATAGGCAACCACCAATCTATTCGGATCAATAACGTCCGAAATAAGTGAGCGTTTTTTAACTATAAATTCGGGCATTGCAGCAAAGCTTAGATTCACCCGGTTGTAGACAACTCCCACCTCGGCATAGCCTGCTTTGTAGTTATTTATGAACAGTGGTGCTACTCCGCGAATTATTTTAGAATCTCCAAAAATGCTCGGTGTTTGAATCAAGACTACGGAATCGGTTTGCTGCGGCTTTGTGGTAATTAACCGTTCAATATTATCATTAGTCAAATAACTACCAGCAGGTTTTCCGTCGACGTAAAAAAAACGGATGAACGATTGTACATTTTCGTTATAAAGAAGACTTTTGTTCCACGCAAGAAAGGCTCGGGCATTCATCCTGTTGCCAAACTCATCATCTAACTCTGTATTCAATTGATTCAGTGTTTGCATTACCATAAAGGAATAAATATTCTCGTCGTTACGTGTAAGTTCAAGTGAAGTTGTTTTGAGCGATTCTTTTTCGAGCTCTGAATTATAATGTATCAATAAACTCACGACCAACACCGAGGCAAGCAATGAGTATAAGACAAAACGCTTAAGCTGACGTGGATTGTTTTTTAAAACAACATAAGCCACAAGCACAAAAAGGGAAATGTATGTAATTCTGATTTGAGGCGTGCCTTGAGGATTTTTTTGAAAATAATCGAACAGAAATCCAGCAATCTGCAAAAACAAAAAGATGCCACCCAATAGTTTGTAGTAATTCTTTTCTCCCTTATATGGAAAAAAGCCATAGAGCGAAGAGAGCAACAGATACGAAAAAAGGATTGCTGAAAATCCAAGCATCAAGATATTAAGATTCATTACCAGAATGTGGGATTCCGGAATTAAATTGAACTCCCTGAAATATCTAATCGACGAATCAAAAACAACACTTCTAATCGACGCTCCAATTCCTCTTAACGTAAGAAGGAAAAATATAGTGAAAGCAAAGAGGGCTACAAAAAATAATATCCAATTTTTGTTTGTGCCCGGCTTTTCACGAGAATATTCTTCAAAGTAGTTATTACCGATTACTATCAATATCGTACCTGCAATTGCGGTTATAAGAAACTCTGCCGGCGATCTAACGAGTCCAAATGCAAAAGGCGAAGAAAAATTTGACGGATCAGTCAGTGCATTGTGATAATAAGTCGAAGGAATTCCGAGGAGATAAATTATGACCCTACCTCCTCCAATTGTCAATGTCCAGAATACAAATCTTATAATCCTGTTTGAACGCTTTACATATCCAAGCAAAATATGGACAGCAATAAAAAAACAAATCAAAATCAGGACAGACTGAATTGTGTAGATATTTTTTTTCAGGTTGTTAATTTCACTATCGAGCGTAGGATTTTCAATGATTACTTTGCAGAGTAAATTGCCAGTCCGCGATTTATATGCAAATGTTCGATACCTGCCATCCTGAATCTTTGTGCCGCTGTTATTATAATCAATCGTAATATTTGTGCCCGCTTCGATCGACAACGAATCGGTAAAAGAGATTCTACTCTCTTCACCATAGAGATTATATTTTTGTTCGAGTATTTCATACGTAAGAATGTAAAACTTGCTTTTTTTATCAACCAGTGTATCGATGTAAGTTAAATAAATTCGCAAGCCATCGTCGTAAAAAAAGGGCAGACCGGTCTTATGTCTTAATGTTGTTTCAATATCGGCTTCTTTATTCCAGTATATTAAACTGTCTTCTTCGTAAACAAAGACAAAATAATTTGTTGAAAGTGAATTTTCGCGCAGAAGCAGCGGTATTCTTTTTTTAACGTTATTATTAAATGAAATCAAGTTATCGACTTTTTTATCGAGAGCTCCCTCAACCAGTGTTTCCGCCTCTTTTAATTTTTCTTCTAAGCGGACTTTCCACATTTTCTTATCAATAAAATATGGAGCGGCAAAAGCAGAAATAAGCAATAGAAACAAAATAGTAATCAGAGAAATCCACTTAAGATTTGATTTTTCGAAAATGCCCTTCATAAAGGTCAATTAATAGTTATTTGTGAAATGCGCCACTGGTCGCCGTATTTCTGAAGCGATATAAACACCATTGCACTTTTCCTAATACCCCTGTAACTCATTCTCAGTGTGCCAGATGAAAACGGATTGATCGTGTCGGTTACCAGATTATCAATCTTAAATGAAACAGGGCGATATATACCAAAAAAGTCTTTCAGTACGTAATAAGCCTGGTTGGCACTGAAATATCCACTCTTACCGTTGAAGAGACTGATAAAAGTTTTGTCAGCGAAATAATTTGAAAAGCGATCAATTGAGCCTGTGGGCAATCCTTCCTCGATATTTGCGAAGATTCTGCTTATATCGGCATCTCTGTTTTGAGGAAATATTGCGATAGTCACAAAAAATAAAATTGCGGTATGGAACAGTAGTTTCAAGGGCCTTCCAAATTTTGTGAACAAGCAAATCACAATACAAAATATACCAAAAGAAAATAAAAAACACGGACGATAATTTCCCTTCAACTTTTTATGCCCTCTCAAAAAAGTACGGGAAATTAAAGTCCGCACAAAAACTACTGTCCTTTTCGATGTAGAGTAAGATTTTTCCGGTCGATTGATTTCCTGTGGATTTTTAATTGTCTGTTTCCTTCCACAATTTGATAAGCCCAATCGAAAATCATTCTATCACCTGTAATTGAACTAATTCTGACTTTTGCGTATCTGTTGTCCCATGTCCAGATAACATATGTATGACCGGCAATGGCTTCCACATATTTAATATTTTCGCCTTCGTTAATGGGCACCCAACCATCAATTGGAGCAAAGCTAACATCATAGATATCATTTGTTGGACCCATA
This sequence comes from Melioribacter sulfuriphilus, assembly GCF_051488685.1. NCBI lineage: Bacteria > Pseudomonadati > Ignavibacteriota > Ignavibacteria > Ignavibacteriales > Melioribacteraceae > Melioribacter > Melioribacter sulfuriphilus. The sequence continues at coordinate 25,644 of NZ_JBPSEH010000008.1, read as the reverse complement.
TCCTGAATATCTGTGTCTTCCCACACGTTCAAATAATAGACGCCTTCATATTTTTCAAAGAAAAAATCGGTTCCCTCGTCGTTGTATGGAACTACCGAGAAATTACTAAAATCGTATCCTGAATTTGAAGGCGATACATGTAAATCGAATAATGCCCTGCCGAATCCCTCCGGACGCGGAGTGTCGTAAACAACATCGTAGCTTAATTCACTTTCGTTATTGTTGTAATCGAACGCAGTAACAGCATAATAATAAGTAATACCATTGCGCGCGCCATAGTCCACAAAATAATTGTCGTAAGTTGTACCAATTAACTCATAAGTGCCGTCATATGAATAACTATAATAAACATTATATCCTGCAAGGTCTGGTTCTGTATTTCTCTCCCAGTAGATATCCACGCGGTTATCACCCGTAATTGTATTAATATTTCGGGGCGGCATCGGGGGAATATAATCATATTCCCAATCGTTTATGTTATTACATCCTGCAATCAAGATCATCGCCACTACAAATATCAACTTTTTCATTTTAACCTCTGATTTTGGGATTTTAGGTGCAATAAGAGTGCCAGAATAAAAAAAGGATTTCGCTTAATTCACGAAATCCTTTTTACAAAATTGTGTTCAAAAATGGACAGAGGTGAATAAATTAGAGGAACTCAGATATCAATAAACTTGTCTTCGTAATACATTTTACGTTTATTAATTACCGCCACAGCTTTACCGGTCAGTAGTTTTTTGTCGAACGGTGAATTTTTTGATTTTGATTTGAACCTTGCTACATCAACCGTCCAGATTAAATCTGGATCGATGATCGTAAGATTTGCTTTTTCACCTACTTTGAATTGTGGCACTGGCAGATTGAGAATTTTTCTGGGATTAATCGATAATTTCTCCACAAGCTGTTCCATTGTCATTCTTTTTTTGTGTACCAATTCGCTCAGCGCAAGTCCTAATTCAGTTTCGAGTCCGATAATCCCATTGGGGGCATAGATGAATTCCATCTCTTTTTCTTCAATCGAATGAGGTGCGTGGTCGCTGGCTATACAATCAATAGTTCCATCTTTTAATCCTTCTATTATTGCTTCTACATCTTCGGCAGTTCGAAGTGGAGGACTCATTTTGAAATTAGTGTCATAAGTCTTAAGCGATTCGTCTGTGAGAGTAAAATGGTGTGGAGTTACTTCTGCAGTTACTTTAATATTTCTTTCTTTTGCCCAGCGTACGAGCTCAACCGCTTTTTTTGTACTTATATGAGCTATATGAACTCTGCCGCCTGTATATTCAGCCATCAGGATATCTCTTATAACGATAATATCTTCTGAAACTGAAGGCAGTGGTGGTAGTCCGAGAATAGTAGAATTAATTCCTTCGTTCATTGCTCCGCTGGAAAGAGATTCATCTTCGCAATGTTCAATAATCGGAGCGTCGAACATTTTTGAATATTCTAATGCGTTTTTCAGTACAGCTGCAGTTTTAATTGCAACTCCATCATCCGAGAATCCCACGGCTCCGGCTTCATAGAGTTCAAACATCGGTGAAATTGCTTCGCCCTGTCTTTTCTTTGTGGCTGCAGCTATCGGATAGACTTCGACAAGATGCTCTTTCGATTTTTCTTTTATATAACGGACGATCTCTGCACTGTCGATATCCGGCGTTGTGTTCGGCATACAGGCAATTTCTGTAAATCCACCTGCAGCGGCTGCATTCGAACCGGTTTCAATTGTTTCTTCGTCTTCTCTACCCGGCTCTCTCAAATGGACGTGCATATCAAATAATCCAGGCACACAGTATTTTTTTGCAAAGTCATACACAGTCGACTTTTCATAATCTTCATCCGTTAATTCACCAATCTTTCGTATTATGCCGTCTTCAATAAGGAGATCCTTCTTTTCATTTAATTTTTGAGCTGGATTCAAAAGTGTAGCATCTTTTAGTATAATTTTCATTATTCACCTGAATTAATTCATTGTCCCGAGTAAATAGAGTACTGCCATTCGTATAGCAACTCCGTTAGTTACCTGGTCCAAAATGATTTGATAAGGACCGTCGGCAACTTCGGAAGTAAGTTCCACTCCACGATTAATCGGTCCAGGATGGAGTATCAATATATTCTTATTGTTTTTTTCAAGTCTTTCAGAAGTAATGCCGAAGAAATTATGGTATTCTCTGACGGAGGGTATGCGGCTGCCAGCGTCGCGTTCGAGTTGTATTCTCAATACATTGAGAACATCGTTGTTTTTAATCGCCTCGTCAATATTTTTGCATACTTTCACACCGAGTTCTTCAATTCCGACAGGAATCATTGTCGAAGGACCACATACCGATACATTTGCACCCATAGTTTTCAATCCAAAGATATTCGACATTGCCACGCGACTGTGAGCAACATCTCCAACTATGCAAACGTTCAAGCCTTTTAATGTACCGAACTTTTCTCTTATCGAATACATATCGAGCAAAGCTTGCGTTGGGTGCTCGTGAAGTCCATCGCCAGCATTGATAATATTTGCCTTCGATATTCTTGTCAGGAAATAAGGAATACCAGCCGATTGATGCCTTACAACAATCATATCGACTTTCATAGCTTCGATATTTCGTACAGTATCCTTGAAGCTTTCTCCTTTTTTGGTACTGCTTGTTGAAGTCGAAAAATTCACAGTATCGGCAGAAAGGCGTTTCTGGGCAAGTTCAAAGGAAATACGTGTTCTGGTTGAATTCTCATAAAAAAGATTAACTATTGTTTTGCCCTGGAGTGTGGGCACTTTTTTTATAGGGCGTTCCAGTACTTCCCTAAATGTAGTTGCTGTATCGAGTATTAGCTGTATATCTTCTTTTGGAACGCCATATAATCCAAGCAGGTGTCTGCTAGATAATGACATAAATTACTCACTCTTTGTTGTTAGGAGCATTAACTAAATAGATGGAATCTTCGCCATCGATTTCTTTTAGTTTAACTTTAATTTCTTCATTTATTGATGTTGGTATATTTTTCCCGACAAAATCGGCTTTGATTGGCATTTCGCGGTGTCCTCGATCGACAAGAACACAAAGCTGGATTGTGTTTGGTCTGCCGAGGTCCATAATTGCGTCGAGCGCAGCGCGGACTGTTCTGCCAGTATAAAGAACATCGTCGATGAGAATAATATCCTTTTCGTTTATGTCGAAAGTGATATTTGTAACTGACACTTCAGGCTGTTTCAGACGTGTGCGAAAGTCGTCCCTGTAAAGTGTAATGTCGAGAACGCCGAATGGAGGTTCATAATTATCAATCTCTTTTATTTTATTTTTGATTCTTTCGGCAATATATTCGCCACGGGTTCGCATCCCTATTAATACGATATTCTTCGAACCTTTGTTTTTTTCAATTATTTCATGCGCAAGTCGAGTAATTGTTCTGCGCAACCCTTCTTCGTCAACTATTTTTGCTTTTATGTCCATATAAAAAAAATCCTCGTTGACTTTCGTCGCCGAGGTCCTCTTTTTTGATTATTAAAGTATTTATTTGACTCATTCCTTTTTATCTCGCTGGATAAAATTAAAGGATTATTTTAGGAACAAACTTAATACAATTGAAACAAAAAGTAAACAAACCTAGGTGTGTTGTTCAATATTTTTCTGGTTCCGTTATGATTTCGAAAATATAGTTTTCTGATGCCATCAAATCTTTTATTGTCAGTCTTTCGGTCACCGTATCGATGGAATCCTGGATAACTTTCCAGAGTGAACGGAGGGAGCAATCGATCGAGTTGGTACAAAAGTCGGCAGCGCCCGCATGAGATCGGCAAAACGAATCGTCGTATAATCTACCGCCCAATGATACGAGTACTTCACTTACTTTAATTTCTTCCGGCGGACGTGCCAGTGTATATCCGCCGGTCTGTCCTCGTTCAGCCACAAGAAAACCTCCAAGCCTCAATAACCGCAGTATTTTTCCCACGTTGTGGTGTGAAATCTTTTCGGCGTTTGCAATTTCAGGTATGGTCAAAGATTTACCGACGTGGTAAAATTTAGCAATCCTGAGCAATAATCTAAGACCGTATTCTTCCTGTGCGCTGAATTTCAATTTACTACTCCTTAAGCCAGTGGTATTTTAGAACCGCACATTTTTGCAGTTACGAGTTTATCGTATTTTTCCTTCGGAATCGAAGGACCTTTGCTGGAACAGTGCTGTTCAAAAACTTTTGTCAATTCTTCAGCAATTTCTTCAGCATATCGACCTTCAATGCGATGGCGTGGCAAAAAATAAATCACTTTGCCATTCTTAACCAAAGCCATACAAGGGGATGAAGGAGGATAGTCCCCTAAAATATTTTCCCGTATAAAATCGACTGCATCTCTGTCCTGACCTGCAAATGCAGTAACATATTTATCGGGTATTACAGTATGCTGAAGGGCTAAGGTAGCAGCAGGCCGGGCGCTTCCCGCAGCGCAACCGCAAACGGAATTAATCACAAGAAAAATAGTTTTGTCTATATTTGCAGAAAAAATTTCGCGTGCTTTTTCTGGAGTTGGTATTTCTTCAAAGCCAACATAAGTAAGTTCGTCCCTCATTGGCTGTACAGCTTCAGGGTCGTAAAGTGGTGGCTTTTGATTTATATTAAACATGGTATTCCTTTCTTTTTGATTATAAAAATCCAAGTTCGAGTTTTGCTTCTTCGCTCATTTTATCCATACTCCACGGTGGCTCCCAGACTAAATCGATATAAACGTCTTTAACACCTTTAATTTTTTTTACTTTTTCTTTGACTTCAATGGGTAGACTTTCAGCCACCGGGCAATGAGGCGAAGTAAGAGTCATTTTAATGTATGTATTTCCTTCGTCGTCAATTCGTAATTCGTATATCAATCCCAATTCCCAGATATCAACAGGTATTTCGGGATCGTAACATGTTTTAAGAACTGCAATAACTTCCTGTTCCAGTTTTCCTTTTTCGATCATAATTTACTCGAATATTTTTTTAACTTTCAGTAAGCCTTCATAAAGTTTGTCGACTTCTTCTTTAGTATTGTAAAATGAAAACGAAGCTCGTGCAGTTGCTGGCACTCCAAAACGTTTCATTATTGGTTGAGTGCAGTGATGTCCGGTTCTAATTGCAATACCGTCCGTGTCGATAATTGTACCGATATCGTAGGGATGAATACCTTCGATGACAAATGAAATAACCGATGCTTTTTCGCGGGCAGTGCCAATAATTCTCAAGCCTTCTATCTCCGAAAGACGTTCGGTCGCATATTTTAAGAGCATGTCTTCGTAATTAGATAATTCTGCTCTATCAAATTGGTTTACATAGTCGATTGCAGCACCAAGTCCAATTCCGCCGGCAATATTCGGAGTTCCGGCTTCGAACTTTTTGGGAATATCCTCAAATGTGGTTTTTTCAAAAGTGACGGTTCTGATCATATCACCGCCTCCCTGATAAGGCGGCATCATTTCGAGAAATTCAGTTTTACCATAAAGTACACCGATACCGGTAGGTCCAAAAACTTTGTGACCTGAAAACGCATAAAAGTCTGCATCGAGTTCCTGTACATCCACTTTTAAATGCGACATAGCCTGCGCACCGTCTACCAGCACAGGGATATTTCTCGAATGAGCAATTTCTGTAATCTTTTTAATTGGATTGATTGTGCCGAGTGCATTCGAAATGTGAACTACCGAAACCAGGCGGGTTTTATCCGTTATCATATTTTCAAAAGCTTCGAGGTCAAGTTCGCCTGCGTCGTTAATCGGTATTACCTTCAAGTTTATTTTCTTACGGTCTCTAATTAACTGCCAGGGTACAATATTCGAGTGATGCTCCATGTTGGAGATAATAACTTCATCTCCTTCAGAAAAATACTTTGACCTACACAGACTCGAAGCGACTAAATTTATTGCCTCAGTTGTACCTCTTACGAAAATAATTTCCGATGCGCTGATTGCGTTAATAAACTCTTTTACTTTCAAGCGTGCATTTTCGTACTGTTCCGTTGCAAGTTCACTCAGGAAATAAAGACCTCTGTGTATATTGGCGTTGTCGTACGTATAATAATTTGTCAGAGCGTCGATAACTTTTTGAGGTTTTTGTGTTGTTGCAGCGTTATCCAGATAGACTAGCGGCTTGTCGTTAACTAAGCGTTTTAATATCGGGAAGTCGTTTCTGACTTCTTCGACGTTAAATTCTTTCTTTACGAGTTTTTCTACTCTTTGCACTGTATACCCGTTATATTATGTTAATAACTGACTTCCTGCCTATGTAATTCTTCAAAAATCAAATGATTAATTTGTTCTTTGAGTCCATCAATTTTAATTTCGTCACACACATCAGCAGCAAAGGCACGGATAAGAATAGATTTTGCCAGTTCCTCAGGAACTCCTCTCGAACGGATATAAAATTCAGCTTCCTCGTCGAGATGTCCTACAGTTGCTCCATGTGTACACTTAACATCGTCTGCAAATATTTCCAGTTGAGGTTTGCTATCGATACGTGCCTCGGAAGAAAGTAAGACAGTTTTGTTTTGCTGATATGCATTTGTTTTTTGTGCATCCCGTCGTACTATAATCTTTCCGTTGAATACACCACGAGAATTATCGTCCAGAATTCCTTTGTACAATTCATTGCTGATTGAATTTGGTTTTGCGTGATCTACAAAAGTATGATTGTCGATATGCTGATCTACTTTACCAAGATATAAACCGTAATAATGAGTTTCGATATTTTCGCCATCGAGTTTCGAATTGACGTCGTTACGTGTAAGCTTACCACCGAAATTAATATTATAATGATTTAGTACGCTTCGATCTTTTTGAATTGCCTGAAACTTTTCAATATGGTAAGACGACAGGCTCTCTCTCTGGATTTTATAAATGTCAACCAGACTATCTTCTTCGAGAAATAATTCGGTAACAGCGTCTGTAAAGTAAGACGTTTTCGTGTTGCCATAGTAATTGAATACAATCGCAGCTCGAGTGTTCCTGCCTGCAATAATTAAATTTCTCGGAGCAATCAAGAGATTTTCTTCGGAATCCCCGTTAAGATAAAGCACCTGCAAGGGTTTGCTAAATTCACTCTGATCCCTTAAAAATATTACAACTCCATCCTGCATGTAAATGCCGTTCAAAACATTGAAGAGATTATCGTCACTCGATATTTTTGCAAAATAATTTTCGACAATTTCTTTATGCGACTTGATAAACGAATTGAGATTTTTAATGATGATTTTATCGTCATCCGCAGATATGTCGGATAATTCAGCTGAGTATTTCCCATTTATGAATGTGATAAGATTGTAATCGAAATTGCCGAAGACGATTTTTCTTACATCTTCTTTTGTAAAAGAAGTTTTATAATCTGTCGGCACAGGATTAAATTTATTTTTTCTGGCAAACGATACGTCTGTGTATTTCCATTCCTCATTCTTCGTCGTTGGAAAATCGAGTTCTAAAAATTTTGACAGCGAATTCTTTCGTATATTCTTCAATAAATCATGATTACGGCCATTCATTTGCCTTTCAAACACTTCGAAGTTCTTCAGATACCAATCTTTTATACTTTCGTTTTTGGTTAATTCATTCATCAAAATTCAACTCCTTCGATTAATTGGATTCGAGTTCGACTTCTTCTGGTTTAATCCAGTCGTAGCCTTTTTCTTCGAGTAGCAGAGCAAGTTCTTTACCACCCGATTTTATTATTTTACCGTTATAAAGTACATGAACATAGTCGGGAACGATATAGTTAAGAAGTCTTTGATAGTGAGTAACCACAATAACTGCATTACGCTCGTTATGAAAAACGTTTACACCGTTTGAAACAATTTTAAGCGCATCGATATCGAGTCCCGAATCGGTTTCGTCGAGAATTGCAAGTTTAGGATCGAGCATCAAAAGTTGAAATATTTCGTTTCGCTTTTTTTCGCCGCCCGAAAATCCAACGTTAACTGAACGGCCGATCAAATTATCGTCCATGCCAAGAATTTTCGATTTTTCTTTCATTAAATCGAGGAATTCCTTTGGAGTTAGTTCCGGTAATCCGAGATGCTTCCTCTTTTCATTGAGGGCAGTTTTCAAAAATGTTGCGTTCGAAACACCAGGTATTTCAATTGGATATTGAAAAGCCAGGAAGACGCCCTCCTTTGCTCTTTCATCAGGTTCCATTTCTAGAAGGTTCTTGCCTTCGAAAATTATTTCACCCTCGGTTACTTCATAATTAGAATTACCGGCTAAGATATTGGCAAGTGTACTTTTACCTGAGCCATTCGGTCCCATTATCGCATGAACCTCGCCGGCTTTGATTTCGAGGTCAATTCCTTTTAGAATTTCTTTTCCTTCGACTGTAGCATGTAAGTTTTTAATTGTTAGCATTTTATATCCTTTATTTCCTGTTTACGTTAATAACTGATTTTATCCTACGCTACCTTCCAACGAGATGGCAAGCAATTTTTGAGCTTCGACGGCAAATTCCATCGGCAGCTCGTTAAAAACCTCTTTACAGAATCCGTTAACGATCATATTAATTGCGTCTTCGGTAGCAATTCCTCTTTGATTCAAATAAAAAATCTGATCTTCGCCCACTTTTGAAGTGGTGGCTTCATGTTCAACACGTGCCGTATCGTTTTCAACTTCAATGTAAGGGAATGTATGAGCGCCGCATTTATCGCCCATCAACATCGAATCGCACTGCGTAAAATTGCGGGCATTCAAAGCTTTTTTACCGACTTTCACCAGACCCCTGTAAGAATTGTTGCTTCGACCGGCAGATATACCCTTTGAAATAATTGTACTGCGAGTATTCTTTCCCAAGTGAATCATTTTGGTGCCGGTGTCAGCCTGCTGAAAATTATTAGTTACAGCGACTGAATAAAATTCGCCGACCGAATTGTCGCCCTGTAAAATACAGCTGGGGTATTTCCAGGTTATTGCAGAACCGGTTTCTACCTGCGTCCAGGAAATTTTCGAATTCACTCCACGACAGGCCCCACGCTTTGTAACAAAATTGTAGATGCCGCCTTTACCTTCTTTATCACCAGGATACCAGTTCTGAACAGTCGAATATTTAATTTCTGCATTGTCGAGTGCAATCAATTCGACAACGGCTGCATGCAATTGATTGTTATCCCTTATTGGTGCAGTACAACCTTCAAGATAGCTAACGTACGAACCTTCGTCGGCAATTATTAAAGTGCGCTCGAACTGGCCGGTTTCCTGAGCATTTATTCTAAAATAAGTTGATAACTCCATCGGGCAACGGACTCCTTTAGGAATGTAGACAAAAGAGCCGTCGCTGAAAACAGCCGAGTTTAAAGCCGCATAAAAATTGTCCGTGTATGGCACTACAGAGCCGAGATATTTTTTCACTAAATCGGGATGCTCTTTTATTGCCTCTGAAATCGAACAAAAAATAATTCCTTTTTCTTTCAAAGTTTCCTTAAATGTAGTTGCCACAGATACCGAATCAAAAACAGCATCGACTGCCACGCCAGCAAGGGCTTTCTGCTCTTCCAGAGGAATACCGAGCTTTTCGAATGTCTTGAGCAATTCAGGATCGACTTCGTCGAGACTATTATATTGCGGTTTTTTCTTTGGAGCGGCATAGTAACTTATATCCTGAAAATCGACGGGGTCGTACTTAACGTTTGGCCATTTGGGCTCTTCCATTTTAAGCCAATAACGATATGCTTTCAAGCGCCATTCGGTCATCCATTCGGGTTCGCCTTTTTTTTCAGAAATCAGCCTGATAATATCTTCGTTCAGGCCTTTGGGCACCACCTCCGATTCGATTTCGGAAACGAATCCCCATTTATATTCTTCATTTGTAAGGTTTTCAATTACTTTCATATCCTCAGATAATTCTTCAGCAGCACCTAAGTTCTTTTTTTCTTCATTACTCATAATTTTACCTTTATTATTAAATTGTTATGCAAAACATATTCAATCTTGATAAAATTGTCAAGATTCAGAAACAAAAACAGATTTTATTATTATAGAGTTCACTATTATTTTAACCGATGGGAAAAAATAAGATGAGGAAAATATGAAAACGAGAATCGAGATAGTTGAAGGTGACATCACAAAACTTAAAGTGGATGCTATCGTAAACGCAGCAAACAAAACATTGCTTGGCGGAGGCGGAGTCGACGGAGCAATTCATCGCGCAGCAGGTCCAGAACTACTGGAAGAATGCAGAAAACTCGGTGGATGTGAGACCGGCCAGGCCAAAATTACAAAAGGCTATAATTTACCGTCAAAGTTTGTTATTCATACAGTTGGACCTGTCTGGTCAGGGGGCAATCATAATGAAGATAAACTTTTGAGCGAATGCTATCTGAATTCACTGCAACTGGCTGCAGAAAATAAAATCAAATCAATTGCATTTCCATCGATCAGTACGGGAGCTTATCGATTCCCATTTGAACGGGCTACCAGAATTGCTCTTAAAACTACTCTCGATTTTTTGAATCGGAACCTATTGCCAGAAAAAGTGATATTCTGCTGTTTCGGCAAGGAGGCGTACGATAAATATCTAAAAATATTTAACGAATTATGCGAGAAATAAAAGAGCAACGCCCGCAACTGCTATAATTGCACCAATTACAGAGTAGAGAGGAATTTTCTCTTTATAAAAGTATCTAACCATCGGTAGCATTATAATAGGAGGCATTGCCATTAAAGTGGAAGCTATACCCACCTTTGTATTTGAGATAGCAATTAAACTAAATGTAATTCCAAAATATGGGCCGACAACCGAACCCGCCAGCATATAGAGGAAAGCCTTTTTGTTGTCAACAAATTTATAAAAAGGATTAGGATTACGATTAACTATAACAAAAACGGGATAGATAAAAATAATTGATGCGGCAATGCGTACCGATGTTGCCACAAAGCCATTTAAATCGGCTTCATTAAATGCAAGCTTGGCAAAAATCAACCCACCAGCCTGTCCCACAGCCCCCATAAAAGCATAAAAGATTCCTCTGTAGTCGGGTTTAAATTTATTATCTTTCCGCTGCAGTACAACAATTGCAATTCCTGTTATAGTAACAATCATACCTAAAACTTGCACAGGAAGAATTATTTCTCCCAGAAAAATATAAGCCATAATAGCAGAGAGTGCCGGTACAAGCGCCATTATAAGCATGCTGACCCGCGCTCCGATATACTGAAAAGCCTTGAATAAAAACGTATCCCCTATTACCAGACCAATAAATCCGCTCATGCCAAGATTAAAAATTTGATTTGTGCTCATTTTTATATCAAAACCAAGGACGACAATCGTAATGACGAGCAATAAAAAGGCGATGACGAGTCGTGAAATATTCACATGAAATGACCCAACTCGCACAGAAGCTTCAGTAAATGCAATTGAAGTTCCCGACCATAACAATGCAGTAATAATTGCTGCTAATTCACCCAGCATTCTGCCTCTCCTCAGTTATTTTTTCAAATCGTTTGCTCAAAAGCTCCCAAACATAATCCGTCTCTAAGGCTTCCATTGCACGCCTTTCGTCTTCGTCGGAATAACTATCGAGCACCAACGGCGATTTAATATTAAGATGGAGCTCGCCATAAGCTCCCCAATCAAGTGGGTCGGACGATGCCAGCAATGCAACTACCGGCGTACCTGCAGCCACAGCTACATTCATTGGTCCAGTGCAGTTCGAAAAAAAGAGTGTCGATTTTTTAATTACAGCTGCAAGTTTACCAATCGTATCCGTTGCTTTAGAAATGACAGCTCCGTTTCCAATTTTTTCCGCCACAAATTGAACAAGCTCTTCTTCCCCTTTTCCCCAGGTTAAAAGCACTTTGCCATTGTAATTTTTTATAAACCGCTTCCCGATTTCTGCAAATCGTTCTGGCAACCAGGCTCTTACGGGACGGCTCGCTCCGGGATGAATACAAAGTACTGGTTTTCCCTTTTCAAAAAAATCTTCGAAAATTCTGCTGGCAAATTCCTCTTCTTCTTTCGTTATTGCCACAACTGGTTTGTCGATAATTGTTTTGCATCCCGCAGCTTTGACAATATCCAGATTGCGATGAATTTCGTGATAGCGCCCTTTGGGATGAGGAATAAAATTGGTGTAGACATTTTTCATCCTTTCGGGACCGCTTCCCGCTCTTTTAATTGCACCGCTCAAATATGTAATCAATGCCGCTCGCTCGGATGTCCAGCGTAGATTCAATGCGAGATCATACTTCCTTCTTCTCAATTTCAATATGGTAGCAATTTGTCTTAGCAGCGAATCTTTTACTTTGTTTTTGTGAGTATTTACGATTATATGGTCGTCGATAATAAAACCCGCCGGTAAAATTTGTGTCATCAACTTATTTGTCAAAAGCGTAATCCTTGCGTCGGGGTAACTCTCTCTAACCGAACGAATTGCAGGAGTAGAAGCAATTAGATCGCCGAGTGCGCCCCATTTGATTATCAATATGTTCACAATTTTTCTCCGATCAATTCAACTATCCTATCGAAAACTGTTTTAAAATTAATGCCGCCAAGATAAGATTTTTCACCGTCATTAATTCTTTTACCGGCAATAAAATTGTGATTAACATCGTCATAAAAATTCCAGTAATCGAGATTATCTTCTGGAAGGAGTGCCAGCACTTTTGTACCGAGGGCAAATCCGAGATGCCGTGTTCCTGTATCGTTATCAAGTAATAGTGCAGATTTTTTAATAAGCGCTCCGCTTTTTGATATGCTCTCGGATCTGTAGACCACCAGCTTTTCATTATCAAACTTTTCCGAAATTTTATTACAATATTCCTCGTCCTGTGGACCGGCGAGAATTAGTATTTTCCGATTTAACTTTGTCAATAGCATTTCAATCAGTTTAATATAATTTTCAATGTGCCATACCTTACTTTTTTCGCTTGCACCGGGATGAATTGTGATAAACTCGCCATCCATAAGATTATTTTCATCGATGAATTTTTTAGCCCATATAACGTCTTCATCACGTATGAAAAATTCCGTTCTATTCGACTTGACTTTTTTATTGCCGTGCTCAACAATTCGATTATAGTATTCGATATATTTTACCGAATCCTCGTCGACGTCGATTTTTTTGTTAATTAGAAACGCAAAGTTTTGTTTCTTTGGTCCAATTCTTAAGGGGGCACCAGAAAAATAAGCCCACAATGCAATTCGATCGCCAGGATGGAGCATTATGAAAACATCAGGCTTTTCTTTTCTAAGTTTCTTGATGAAGTCAATTCCTTTTTTCAAATCGCGCAAACTTTTTTTATGCTTCAAACTGGCGTCGAATGGAATTATTTTATCGATATAAGGAAAATTTTCAAATGCCTCTTTGTATTCTTTTCTTGCAACGAGAATTAACTCCGAGTCTGGATATTCTTCTTTTAGGAATCTGATGGCTGGAGTGGATACGATTAAATCGCCGAGAAATTTTGTATTGACGACAATTATTTTCAAACGGCGATTCATCGGTGTAAAAGGTGGGACTGCTCCCTGCAAAAGAGAGCAGTCCGTAAAAATAAATTACTCTGCAGTATAATTAATTGCTGCGATACCGGGGAAAATTGCTGTGGTATCGAGTTCTTCTTCAATTCTGAGAAGTTGATTATATTTTGCAATTCTATCGGTTCTGCTTGCCGAGCCGGTTTTAATTTGTCCAGCGTTTGTAGCCACTGCAATATCAGCAATCGTAGTATCTTCGGTTTCGCCCGAGCGATGGCTAATTACTGCTGTATATCCAGCTTTCTTTGCCATTTCGATAGCTTCGAGAGTTTCTGTTAATGTACCAATTTGATTTACTTTAATTAGGATTGAATTTGCAACTCCCTTTTCAATTCCTTTTGCGAGGAATTCAGTATTAGTAACGAAAACGTCGTCTCCAACGAGCTGGATTTTATCGCCCAATTTATCCGTCATCAATTTCCAGCCATCCCAGTCGAATTCGCCCATGCCGTCTTCGATTGAAATAATTGGATATTTGCTTACCCAGTCAGCCCAATAGTCAACCATTTTTTCTGGAGAGATGTAAGATTTATCTGACTTAAAGAAATAATAAGCTTTTTTGTCGTTGTCCCACATTTCACTTGCTGCAGGGTCAAGAGCAATAAAGATATCCTTGCCAGCTTTGTATCCTGCTTTTTCAATTGCTTCGAGAATTACTTCGATAGCTTCTTCGTTCGATTTTAAATTGGGAGCGAAACCACCTTCGTCACCAACGGCAGTGTTATAACCTTTTGCTTTAAGAACTGATTTGAGGCTATGGAATGTTTCGGCGCCCATTCGAAGAGCTTCGGCAAATGTGGGAGCTCCAACGGGCATTACCATAAATTCCTGAAAATCGACGTTATTGTCGGCATGTTTTCCGCCGTTAAGAATGTTCATCATTGGAACGGGAAGAGTGCGAGCGTTAGTTCCACCGATGTAACGATAGAGAGGCAGTCCAAGAGCTTCGGCGGCTGCTTTGGCGCAAGCCAGCGAAACGCCTAAAATTGCATTTGCACCGAGTTCAGATTTTGTTGGAGTGCCGTCGAGTTCACACAAAAAATTGTCAATTGCAACCTGTTCAACTGCATCCCAGTCAATCAATTCGTCGGCAATTCTGTTGTTAATATTTTCGACAGCTTTTTTAACGCCCTTTCCTGAATAACGCGACTTGTCGCCATCACGCAGTTCAACAGCTTCATTTTCGCCTGTCGATGCACCACTTGGAACTGCAGCGCGCCCTACCACACCACATTCGAGCGCTACTTCTACTTCTACTGTGGGATTTCCTCTTGAATCAAGAATTTCACGTCCCCAAACATCAACTATGTTTGTCATCTTTTTCTCCTGATAAATTGATGGATAATATGGTTACAAAAATAATTAAAACAGACATCTAAATTCAATTTCTTTGAAAAAGCCAGGCAATAATTTTATATTTATTAGCAAAATTTTAACATACTTCTTAAAAAATGCGCCCGTAGCTCAATGGATAGAGCACGTGACTTCGGATCACGCGGTTGAGGGTTCGAATCCTTCCGGGCGTACAAAATTTTTAATCTTCAGTATTCTTAAAATCCAGAATTCACTTTACCTAAAAAGAGAGTAGAACAAAGTAAAGCTTTACCTCCAGAGGTTCAGAAAATACATAATAGAAAACAAGTGAGTTTTCAATCATCGTCCGGGAAATAATATTAGATGATTAATCGAAAATCTTTAATCAAATATCTGGTAAAAGATTATTTTATAAACTATTGCTGCGGAATGTAAAAAAATATAACTGATAAGCTTTAAGCACCAATCAATCTGATAACTTCTTTGACAGGAACATCTTTATTTGCGAGCAAAATTTCTAAAATATCTTTTGTAACTCAAAGTATTCTTCATCAATAATATTAGTGACATAACGGTGTTTTTTAAGTCGCTGTCCAACAGAGCAAGGCAGCTTTGAAAACCAGAACCAATAATTTATTAATTACTTTGTTTACTTAATTACATTCAAAAAACAATTAATTTTTACAACGCTATTTTATAATCTTACAAATGCCGAATAGTTTAAAGCGGTCGGCTTGTAAAACTTGTTATACTTACGTTATTCAAAACAGAAGGCAGAACCTTAATTATTCTGCCTTCATAAAACTATAGATCATTTCATCAACAATATCTTCTTATAGAGCTTCTGATTATTGAAGTTAATGCTGTAGAAATAAATTCCGCTTGATACATCTCTTGCATTCCATATTACACTGTGTTTGCCAGATGTATTATAGCCATCATATAATGTTGTTACCTCTCTCCCCAATATATCAATTATCTTTATGCTTACTTTGCCGTCCACTGGCAACGTATAGCTAATTGTCGTTGTCGGATTAAATGGATTCGGGTAATTACTTGTTGTCAAAACGAATTCTTCATGTTTTGTCGATTCATTATCATTTACCATTTTTTCATTTAGAGAAGCATCATACTGATTACCTAGAAGTATTTCACTATCGGTTAGCAACTCATCTTTAGGATATTTTTGTTTTAGTTCTTCGTAATAATTTGAAGCTGATTTTGTGTCACCAAGACAGTTAACATACAATGAAATAAGTCCATATAACGCACTCTTTTCAATCTCTGAATTTATTCTGAATTCATTTTTAATTTTCTTCATATTATCTGCTACTTTTTCGTATTCTCTGTATGTAAGTAATTCGCGGTTTATTAAATCGAGTGCCATCACTGAAATTTCATCTTTCTTTAAGCTTTTGTAAGAATCAGATATACCAGCTAAGTATTTATCAATTCCATTTCTGTTCAGCTTAAAGAAACAATCACCTAATCTTACAAAAGCATATCTGCCTTTTGCAGTATTTAATTCTTTCTTGAATACTTTCTCATAAATATCAAATGCAGATTGATATTCATGTTTGCTTTCATATTGCAATGCCGTCTTTATGTCTTCATCATCAAATAACGAATTGGAAGACAAATCGCTTGAAGTACTAGAAGTAGCCCCGCTTGCTATCTTCAATGCTATCGGCATTGCTGTTGAAGTATAAGGATTCGGCTCTCTTATTGATAAACTTGGAGGACTTGTTAAATACGGTGTATAATCAATACTGCTATTTGAAACAGCATTAAATTTATTAGAAGGAGGACTTGCTGTTCCCCACCAGTTATTTTCTGCCATAATATTTGTATACCAAGCCGCTTCTACATTGTATGTTGAAGCACTATCGATGTAGTTGTAGCCCCAAGGGTAACCGTTTTGCCCTACAAGGGGAGATGAGTAATACCACCCATAAATTGCCGTACTTGTTCTTACTATTTTATTATGACCTTCGCTAAAAGCGTTCTCCGAAAAATTCGGTGAACTATAACGGTAATTATTTATACCGGTAGTAAAATATCTTATGGTATTTTTCGCAATATATGGTGAGGAATATTCTTCGCATCTAATGCCGTTGTAACCGTAACTGCCTGAACTTCCTTGGATTGTATTGCGCAGCAGACTTGGGGAAGTATTATAAAGATAGATACCAATATTTGTAATATTGTTCAAGTTATTGTATTGAATAGTGGGAGAACTGCTGTTGCATTGGATACCTATCGTAGCGTTATTAATATTACAATACTGAACGTTACCACTTGAACCGGAATTGAATTGTATACCATCCCAGGTTCCAGACGCTCCTATTCGGTCAAACGTTATTCTGTTTGCTGAATTACCCACGGCACTTAACGTCCCGTTTATAATAAGTTTTGTGCCTGAAGCAAAATATAACTTTGAACCCGCTTCTATTGTTAATGTTGCCCCAGAATTTACTGTAACATTCTGATCAAAATAGTAATTACCTTTCTTGAGTGTAGCATTTTCAGTAACAATATTTGCATTAGCCCCTATGCTGAAATCAGCTTTTACCACTCCACTTTCAATTCGTAGGTTTGTCATCTTAAGATCTGAACCAACGGTGCGACTATAATTTTCACTACTGTTGTTCAAGACACCGTTGCTGTTGGGGTTTGTATAAAAAGCTAAGATTTTAGGATTAGCTGGATTGTAAAAACATGAAGCGCTTCCAATGCGGTAGTCTGCATATACAGGTTCGGCTGTCCACCAATGAATCGATGGTGTCCATCTGAATTTTATATATGAATAACGCACTTCTAAACTATCTAACCCTTTAATTGGATCGGGTATACCAGTATTTACTGCTTCTGTTAAAGAAATGTTTACACTATCTAATGTCGCATTAGATAAATCCCATTCCCATTTACCGTGTGCTGAAACTATATCTATCGGCATATGATATTTATTACTGTAGCTGCCGTTTGGTGAATTATGCCAAATCATTACTCCTCTTTTATTATCCTGAGCGTCTCTTGGTATAGGCCATGCGCCTTCCCAATAGTTATCCACTGATGGAGTATGATATGTTAAATAGAATTTCTGATTCGATGCTGCAGCGCTATACACCGGCAAATCATATTTATAAATCAAACCGGTGTTTTGGAGATCAGTAAACGTTTTTGTACCCGAAGTTAATGTTGTCGTAGTCAGCCACTGATTTTGTATCCTGAACTGTGGATTATAAGGTGAAGGTCGTCCGTTAAATCCTATTGCTTGCGACATAGCGCAGAAATGCCCCAAACTGTAATGGGCATAATATGTTCCTCCCGAATGATCCATATCGGGCAGAGAAAAAAGAGCATGACCGAGTTCGTGGACACTTACGGCTATTACCCTATTTGCATCAGCATTTGTATTTCTCTGGATTATCGCTTTGCTGCTTGAATACAAATATCCTCTGCCGTCAATTCTGATATTTCCCCCGCCGGAATATGGGTCGTTGGTTGTGTAATATGAATTGATGCTTAATCCTACCGTTCCGTTTGCATATCCTGATGCAAACTTAATTACAAAAAATGCAAGGAAGTCAACAATGCCGTCGTTGTTAGAATCGAAGTTGGCAAAGTTATAATCGGCATCGGCTTTTGCCAGCACATTTCTAACCATCCACGGCGGGGTAACAAAGTTTGTATCGGTCGGCGGCTTGGGTACAAGCATACCAGGTAGTTCATACGCGAATGCTTTGTTGTTTCCCGTATCAACACTGTCAACCAATACATCAATTACATTCACGTCGTAATTGCCGTTTGTTGTTTTGTCAAAAAAATCTGGTATTCTGTCCTTAAGTTGATTAACAAAATTAGTTAGTGATATTTCTCTATTCTGCCCTTGCTCAACACAAAGAAGAATAGCAAGATTTGTTGTACCGGTTGTTAGAGTAAGAACTGAGTTCGTTTTTTGAAGCTGAATTCCCTCGCTGCTTACATAGCAGTGGAATTCCTCATAACCGGACTGCCCGTAAAGGGCGAAAAGCGGGAGCAGTGATAACAGCAAAATACATCTTGAGAATCTCATAAAGCACCTCATAGTTTAATTTTTACTTTAGATAAGTTAGTTTTTTAACGGAGAAACCGGAGGATGTATTTAATACTACAAGATATATTCCGCTTGAAAGTCCGGATGCATTGAAAGTTGTTTTGTGTTTGCCGGCTTGTTTTATGCCGTTAAATAATTCCTTTACCTTTCTTCCCAGAGTATCATATATAGTTATACTTATTTTACTTTCTCTATTTAATTCATATTCTATTGTCGTTGTTGGATTAAACGGATTTGGATACGGGGGATACAGTTGGAAATTTGACGGAAGCGTAGACGATTCATTGTTCACAGAAACCGGGATACCGTTTTCATCAATGAGCATGTGAGAAACGTAAACTGTCTGCTGACCATGATATGTTGCAACAAAAAAAAGTGTTTTGCCATCAGCAGTTATTGTTGGGTATGCTTGTCCTCGTTTAGAATATTCTCTATTAAAATAAAGTGTGTCTGCCTGGTAACTGATATTGAGTACATATGGGCGAGTATAATCTGTTGAATTTGTCTTTTTATAGCAAACTACTAAATCCTCCTTCACATAGTATCTGCCGTCAAGTGTCGTATCGGGCTGTGTAGTTAAATAATATACTTTCGATAAATCCTGAGTGGTGGTAATACCATAAGCTGATACAAAATTTAATCCTTCCTCACCAGGAAACCCTTTTACATTATTATATTGTTTTGTCTCTTTATTGTAATAAGCAATATAAACAGGGTCAGGTCTGTTAAATATTATTGTTGTATCATCGGGTGCAGTAGCGCCTGATATTCCATAATAGGGAATATTTACTTCAGGCCCGCAGTTTATCGGTTCTCCCCAATCGTTTTTAACACTATCCCAATCGCTGTAATACATGTGCCATAACGAGCCCATCAACCACGTGTAAAACAATCTTTTACTGCTTGGTGTTATTGCGGGCGTTTGTACAAAGTAATCTATATTTATATGAGAGCCCAACTTATATGGTGTTGTCCATCCGGTATCACTCAGTTCTGTTACCGCTATTCCCGCAACTGAAATATATAATGTTTTTCCATCGGCGCTTACCGAAATACCGTCAACACTTCCCGCCCAATTGCTTATGGCTTTTATTTCTTCGGGCTTACTCCATATTTCCGCTGCATGGGGATACTTTTCTCGTGTCTGGGCTAAAAGCATTAAAGGAAGTACAAGTAATATTATTATTCGTTTCATAGCAATCTCTCTTTAAAAGTAATTGAAGAATAGTATAAAGAATTTTTTTCAAATTACATTTATTATGATAATAGAAAAATCCTAAGAAACAGTACAGAAATTTATAGCTGTGATTTGTATTAAGTAAGTATAACGGCGTGGCGGGTAACTTGCCGCCTCGCACTACAATGTTTATTTATTTGAAAATAATTATAATTACAAAACAACTACACTTATGGAACTACTATTAAAAGCAATGCATTCTAAATAGAACAAACTTTATAATAAAATAATGTTGTAATGAAAAAGCGGTCAATGTTGACCCGCTTGTTATACTTACGCCCTTAAAAACAAAAGACGGAAATAAAATAATTATGTCCTTATTTGATCATTAACATTTTACATGTTTGTCGAAATTTACCAGCAGTAAAAGTATAAAAATAAACTCCACTTGAAAGTTTAGAACCGTCAAAACTAACAGAATAATTCCCAGGTGATTTCATTCCATCAACAAGTGTAAATATTTCACAACCAAGCAAATCATATACTTTCAGAGAAATGTGCTCGGTAAGAGGAACGGAGTATTTTATTGTTGTTATTGGGTTGAATGGATTAGGGTAGTTTTGATAAAGTGTGTATTTATCGGGTAATGTTCCATAATCATTTATTCCGGTAGTAATATTGAAAATATAACATTTGTTTGTCGGCCAAGAATATGGCATTCCATCAGAAGAAATTTCAAATTCTTCCCCACCAATTAAGACAATACTTCCATCTCCACGTTGTAAAGAATTCTTAGTGTAGATTAGTTTTATTGGGAAAATACCTTTTGAGATCGGTTTCATACTAGTCAAGTCGTAGTATTCCCACGTATCTTCGTATGAGCTTTGCATTATGGCGCCGCCAAAGATTAAAAGTCTGTTGGAATCTGGTAGTAAATAAATCTGGTGTCCTCCACGGAAATCAAGCATATCGTCAACGTATGTCCATTTTTCAGTTGTAACATCATAAACTTCGCAACTTTTTTTCCAAGGAATGATATTAACTCCTATTGAATCACCGCCGCTAATAAAAACATTACCATTTGGTAATAAAATTGATGACAATGAAGATCTCGGTTCATTCATCGAAGCAGTAATTATCCAGGTATTCTCAATAGGATCATATATTTCACAGGAACGCATTTCTTCACTTACTCCACCCATAACTAAAACTCTGCCATCGTTTAATAATGCCGACGAATGCATCCATCGTGGAATATTTAAATTTGCAACGGAGCTCCATTTTTCAGTAACTGGATCATAAATGTCACATTCAGGAAGTATCTTCGTCACTAATATCGAATCTCCAATTGCTCCACTATTTCCACCGCTTACAAGTATTCTCCCGTCTTTCAATTCAGTTACAGTTTGCCCGAGTAACCGGTAATTTGGGACAGAATCAGTCATTACCCATGTTTCTGTATTTGGATCGAATAATTCACAACTTCTTTCCTTATAACCGCCAACAGCTAAAACTTTGCCGCTTTCTAACAAGATTAAATTGTGACTTACACGAGGCACATTCATAGAATGTGTGAATCTCCATTTACCTGTACTAACCTCATATACTTCGGCACTTGACTTTATGCTATTTTCATAGCCCCCTTCGCCGCCACTAACAAGTATATTTCCGTTAGACAAAACAACCATTGCATGACCTATTCTTGCTTCCTTTAACGAATTGATTTGTATAAAATTCTGGGCTAATGTTATACATGAAAAAAGATTAAATAATAGTAATAAATAATTAATTCTCATTTTTAATCTCCCGTTTTTTAGCTTAGCGTTAAAGAATGGGAAGACAGCGCGTTATGACTGTCTTCCCCGACAAAGCAATGTAACTTCATCAACAACATCTTACGGGAGACAATACCCATATTTGTACTTAACTGATAAATATACAAACCACTTGATAAATTATTTCCGTCAAAATTAAAGCTATAATTTCCTTCTGAAAGTAAGTCATTTACTAGTACTTTTACTTCTTTTCCCAAGATATCAAATACCTTTAAGGATGTAAAACTCTTTTGGGGAAGTGAAAAAGAAATGCTTGTGTTTGGATTAAACGGATTTGGATAATTCTGATCAAGGGCAAATACAAAATTTTCTATTGCCATTTTTTCTTTTTCATTTTTATCCGAAGCGACAATATTTGGGTCTGCCATAATCCCCGTGGTCTCAATCATATTACTATATACAGAATATTGTAAGGAACTATTCACTGCTTTTACTCTATACCTAACAGTTTTTGCCCAAATAGGTTTTGTATAATCAACCACATAATCGATAAACGTTGTTGTTGGATGACTTACGTAACCTGCAGAACTCCAAGTTCCGCTTTTATCATACTCGCGGTAAATTCTATAACCGCTTATATTTGATTCTGTGTTTGCGTCCCAACCGAGTGAAGGATGCTCAGAATTAGAATAAGTAAAATGAAGATTTTTAGGTTTCGCTGGGGCACCTGACGCAGCATTAACAGCATCTTCAGCATCAATCCTACCATAGCCGAGATAACGATTCCAACCATTTGTATCATATGAATACTGTCCAATTTTTTCTGAAGTTCTTTGTAATATATCATATATCTGATTAGGAGTTAATGAACTATTGACTGATAACATTAAACCTACTAAAGCACTGACAAAAGGAGCTGAGATAGATGTTCCAGCCCAAATATGGATATAGCCAGTTGAACTAACATCACTAAGTGCTCTATAATTTGAACCGGGTGCAGCAAAATCAATAAAAGCATTTGTTGGATCACTTATGGGGTTAGTGCCTGGGCTATAATTAAATCCAGTAATAAATTGCTCAACTCCACTTGTCAACTGTGTCCCACTAACGGCTATTACTTGTCCATCTGTTCCAAAATTATAAGCTGCAGGGTATCTTGTTCCAGGGATTGTCCATTCATCATTTCCAGCTGCCGCGACGCAAACGACTCCATTTTGTAAAGCATATTGAATGACGTTTGCAAGTTGAGAAGAATAACTCGATACCCAGCTAAAATTAATTACATCAGCTCCTCTATCATCTACTAACTCTTGTACCGACGCTACAGCGCTTGATGAACCCCAACGATAGTCGAGAAGTAAAGAGACATTCCAACCAAGACTTGCAATACCAAGATTATTATTTGTTGCAGCTCCGGCAACACCGGAAGTTACTATTCCATGACCTCCATAATTACTATTTAAATTGTTCCAAGCTACTTTACCAACCAAGTCTTCATGTACCGTACTTACACCTCCAAATTGATCATTCATACCAATTCTTATGTTTGAAGAACCGGTTGTCAAATTCCAAGCTTGTTCTGCTTTTATTGCATTGAATGACCATAAATAATCACCAGTATATTCTGGGTCATTTGGTGTTAATGTTAAATATGCAATTATAGGTCCCTCAGCATACTCAATATTGGAAAAAGATTTTATTAGTACGCAAACCGAATCTGTTGGTACAGGCTTATCAAATTGGATTTTATAAATTTGTGATAAATCAATTACTTTTATTCTTTGTTTTGTTCTTTTGTTAGTTTTTATACTATCACCCCATTCAGCATTAGGCACAACTTTAGTTATAGTAAATTCACCATATTTGCTTTCAAGATTATTTAACAATTCTTTGAAAGGAGTATTTGTTATATTTTCTTTTTTGAATGAAAATATACCCTTTGGTAGTTCTATAAGCTTATTCTTGTATTTAAATACAATCACACTAGCATACTGCTCACCTCGTGCGTTTTTGTAGATTGGCACCTCCGAATACATATTGGGGGAAGTAACCTGAGTTAATTGAGCAAAACTTAGACAACTGGCAAATAGTATGATTAATGACGTCTTAATAATAGATTTCATTTTTTACTCCATTTGTTTTCAATAAATAAAATGTCTTCATTTCGTTGGAAAAAGTTCGCTCACTTTATTTTCAAGTGGAAATACCCTCTAAGTTTTGAAAATTGGCTTATCAGCCGTTTAGACAGTCATAGGGGATTCTCCTTTTTTATAGTTTATTAATCAGTTTATTTTACACGGCATACTATGTTGAACGAGGCTTTTTCAACAAAGCATTCATCTCATTATTCAATTTGTTTAGGAATAATTTGTATGCACAATGCAATTAATATTCATAAGTATAGTTTATGAATAAATTTGAAATTGTTTCAAATCCCATTTACATGATAACTTAAATAAAAAAAGAACAAGGCATAAATTCAGCAACACCAATGAAATTTTTAAGTAAGTATAACGGCGTGGTTTTTAAGCCGCCGCCTATAACAGCAATGCAACTTTGAAAACCAATGCCAATAATTTATTAATTACTTCGTTTACTTAACTACATTCAAAAAGCAACTTACTTTTACAACGCAACTTTATAATTATACTAATGCCGCTAACTTTAAAGCGGTCGGCTTGGAAAACTGGTTATATGGCATTATAAGATCATTTCTACTTTAATAATAATTAAAAGATTATCCCTATGATTAAATTATGCGTGTTAATTATCTTAGTATCATATTTATAGAAATATCTAATATCCAATCCTAATTTTGAAGAAATATTTAATTCAGTACCTAATCCAACAAGTATTCCAAACGAATTAGAGGGATTATCTTCAATATTTTTTATTTTATATTCATTTGGTATATCCTCCAATGATGGATAGGATATTGACACTGTAGGAGATTTAAAATATTTAGTATCAATGATAAAATTGTAACCAAGATTAAACAAAAAATATGGTGACAATGTGTTTTGCTTAAAAATATATTGTACTCCCAAATAAAGAGGAATTATATCATAGCTCTTTTCATTAACATTATATTGATGTGCATAATAGAATTGAATACCGTTAATCGTATTTATTGAATAAGATTTTACAGAATAGGAGTCACCGGCAAATGATTTTGAATATCCTAGCGCTAAATTCATATTAAAATTGTGTGTTAATTCTGGCTTAAGATCTAAAATAAAGGTGCCTCCAGTTTTAGAATCATTGCTAATATTAATTCCACCATAAATACCTACGGCCACATTTGAGAATAAAGAGGAGGAATTATTTCCTTGTGCTAAATAAATATTCATAGAAAAAACTACTAAAAAAAAGATTAATGTTTTCATGGACTATCACCTTTTGTTATTTAGAAACAACAAAAATGGATCCTGCATTTTATAACCATTATTTTTAATAATTGATTTGGAATTTTCCATTTCGACATACTTTCCAACTTCTTTTCCATTGATACGCATGTAATTAACGAGTAAAAAGGAACTACTATCACCTATCACAGAATAACCAATATGACCATAATATTTTGCATAATAAATTTCTGAAACCTCGGTGCCAGATGTACCTCTTGAAGATACAAGAGAAAATACGTCCTTAAATTTGCTAGCTGGTGTGTTCAAATCGACTAAATATTTTGCAGTCAAATAATCCATTGACGAATCTGGATTTAGAAATCCAACCGTTTGCATCCAAACATCTCCATCGTTCGGGGAAATTTTAGCTAATCGTTGTTCAGAATATGGATTCCCTTGGTAGGTTGATGTTT